>JASHOD010000022.1 GCA_030041295.1 Nitrososphaerales archaeon | reverse complement strand
CTATCCTTTCTCTCTTTCTCGCCGCATTTTATCTAGTTTGGGTTAAGCGCATAGTAAGAGTTGAATGCGGTATCCTATACTCAATCCAATAACTTGGATAAGCGAAAAGAAGCTCGGTCGAAAAGTACCTGCGGAAAAATCCTTAAGTAATTTTCCCTCCCCCGCCACAAGTCAGTGAATTGCTCCGATTTGTCAGGCACTAATTATTCAAAACCGCATCTTTCAAAGCTTATGACGGTAACCTTGCTTGCTATCATAGCCCTGCTGTTGTTTTCAGCAGGCGATCTCGATTTCTTCGGCCGCTTCTAGTCCTTCCATGAGCTCGGCTAAGAAATCCTCACACAAAGACGGGATCTCTGTGGAGGAAGTAGGGGAGAACCCCGTCGGTGTCGCGTACGATTCCACGAATGGCTACACGTACGTCGTTAACCGCGGGAGCGGAGCAGTTTCTGTGCTGAACAAAGCTGCCAACGAGATCGCGACTATTTCCCTTGGCTCTTCGTCATCTCCTCAAAACGCTGCGTTTGACCCATTAAACGGCATGATTTACGTAACTGAAAATGCTGCAGTCGCTGTGATCAATGGTTCTTCAAATGAACTTGTAACCACAATCACCGGGTTCTCTTCTCTTGATGGCATCGCCTATGATTCAATCAGCGTTCATTAGAGATCGCTTCCGCCCTGTGGAGAGCTTAGACACACATTCTCTATGACGAGTGTTTCCAAGTTACCGAAAAGCTTGTACTAGTGCTGGTTATCGAGGAGGGTGTCGCGAGAGTGTCGCCCGTTTTCGAGTTATAATCGACTAGCTTATCGATCTTCGATAACGAACCAAACGGTTCCAAAGATCCACCCGAAGTCGAAACTTTTGTTGCGCTGAAGGTCTCTTCGGAGAACTTTGGCAGCGGGATTGGTCCGCCGACTAGCCATTCTGCAACAGTCGCGACCGCCCCGTACTTTCCACTATAGGTGTGTGCACTCCCTGTCGTCAGGTCTTGAACACTCAAGCTATCTTTAGACGATGTCAAAGAAATCGTCACGGAAACCGTGTCTCCGGGATTAATTCCGGTAACAAGTCCGCTTTGATTTTTGTTGCTGGTCCCCAAGAAGTAAATTCCTTCCGAAGAGAGTGAGCCTAAGGAGCAGCTGAGAATGAATCCGAACAGCCCGCCCTGAAGTTTTACTGAGTTTTTGGACAAACTAGTGACATTGATAAGTGCGGTTTCAGCACTCACAAAGCCGGTCCCTGTTTTAGAACAAGGTATCGATTTCGGTGTGTTGAACGTTGTTTCCATTTTAGTAAGAGTTTTGCCCGTTGGTGCGAAAACCGCGTAGCCCGCAGAAACGTTTTCCTTCACGGTAGTTATGGCGTTGGACGAAGGGCTAGAAGGAAGCAGAGATGAGGACTGCGGAGTGCCGAACGCAGATGCTGACGGAGCTGTCACAAATGAGACGACAAATACAACCAATATAGCTATAACAGAAATCCTTCGGGTTTTAGTTAGCATGATTTCTGGTTAAAACGTAGGGAATTATTTAGGCTTTAGCCTTTTCATACTGGAGCTAACAATTGCCTCCGGTTTGAAAGCAATTACTTTATCGTTTAGCAGTACTAGACGGGTATGGACTTGTCACTAAGGAAGTTGTCCTGAGTTTCTCAAGCGCTTTCGGAGATCCCTAGCGTAAAGGCTAGATATGGGGCGTTGAATGAACCCAGTCCAGTGACCGCGTCCCACCCAGTTCCGGCAGGCCACCCGTTGTTGCCCGTTGTTATGTCATGAAAGTCGGCTGCGTACAACGTTGGATTTCCGTATACGACATTATAGAGGAACGGATTGATGTATCCAGCTGGGCTGTATCCGAAATCTCCTCTGATCTGGTTCACGTCGGCCATAAATCCAGCCCACAGAGGCGAAGCTAAGCTCGTACCGCAAACTGGATACCAGTTTCCTTCGATATAAGTCCAGGCAGCAGAAGCGCAACTCGCATCAGCCGCTACATCGGGCTTTGCCAATGTTCCAAAGCTGTCTGGAATCTCTGCCTTTAGCTGGTAGCCTGGTTCCTTCGGTGCGGTCATGTATCCACCGCCGCTATAGCTCCATCCAACTTCATTCAAATAACTACCAGAACTGCTAACATTTAGCTGAGTGCCTCCGACAGTTAGGACACCAGTGCAATCTCCTGGAACACCTTCCTCAGAATTCGTTCCTAACCCATACGCCGCTCCATCACCTGACGCGGCAAGCATAGTAATGTGTAGATTTTTTGCTTGGTTGAGCAATCCGGTCACGTCAACCCCTTGAGTACCATTAGTAAGAGTGCATGGACCTATCCCCTCTCCGATCGTATTGTTGCAACGAGCAACGTAACAGCCGGATCCACCCCAGCTGTTGGATATCTGGTATCCTAGATGGTGCTCGAATGCGTAGGACCAAGCATCGTACATCGCAATGGCGCCACCGTTCTTTGCAACGAGTAAATCGATGTTAGCACTAGGCGCAGTTACATGAGACCATTCCACGTCAAGTGCTACCTCGCCTGACCAGCTTTGAATGCACTTTGTGTTCGTTGGTGACCCTTCAACGTCAATTACATTTAGAACAGGGTTTGGCAGTTTGAACTGACTATCGAATGCCTGCAAATCTTGAGTAATATTTGGATCTCCGCATGCGTCAACAATTACAACTGTCTGTCCCTTTCCAGTAACTCCAGAACTGAATAATGATGTGAAACCGTACGCCATTTGAATATCAAAAGGGCATAATGCGCTGCTAGAACAAACTGGACTTTTTGCCGGTCCAGCAGAGTAGAACAAAGGTGCTGGGTTTACAGCTCCAGAGGATATCTGCGACGCATTCCCAGTGGAAGTGGAGGAAAAGGCGCTTAATCCTAGGACAGGTATGCCAAACAAGAAAATAAAAATTACAACAAAAGCGAGGACGCTCTTCTCATTGCCGCGAATGTTTAGAAGGCTCATTGAGATTCCCAAGAATAAAAGGATCTATTTATTCCTTCCAAGTCGTCAACGAGTTATTTCACACAGATTATATTCGCGGCAAACAGAGAGATTTTCTTACTCTCTCTGAACAAATGAAGAGTTCTTTCGAAGGTACTCCCCTTCTTTTTTCTCACGTAGAAGAAGAATAAGAGAACTGCGAGTAGCGGAGTGGCCAGTGCTAAGAAACTACCGAATGGGAATTCTGGGGTCACTGGGGAAGTTGAGGGAGCTATAACGAATACCGTGCCGCTCAAGTCAGAAACCGGAAGTGTAACACACGCTTGCCCCGGTGGATAAGTTACGGAAGAAGAGGGGAAATAACTGTAGCTATTTGAAACAGAATTATACCAGCCTATTATAGCGGGAGGCGTGCCAGTAAATGGGAAGCAGACCGTCGCCTGTCCATCGGAGATTCCCGTTACTTGAACATCGTAATATGTTCCTTGTACATAGATTGATTTCGGAACCGGAGGGGTACCCATATAATTTATCGTAGAAAGTGTGATTGTGGCTGAAGTGTCGTAATAGTTACTTAGCGTGACCGATATGCCTGTATTCGTTGACTCGAGACTAGTAGTTCCCGACTGGAGAGCAGTTTCACAACTGCTGGTGGTCAAACAGGCCGCAACAGATGTTCCCCCGCCGCTCCACTGATAATTGGAATCGCCAGAATAATAAACACTAATGATGACTTCGTTATTTCCCGATGCCGCAAAGTCACCACTAGGGCCCGCTAAGTGCGGATCACTAAACGTAACAGTGCACGATGGTGTTCCTGAGGTTGGCAGGGTGCAAGGATTATTGGGGGTAAAGTCACTAGAAGAGGCATAACCACTCACGCCGGAAAAGGTCACAGTACCCGTGGGATTTGGATAACTTGGATTACCAATTACGGTAGCAGTGCATGTGATAGATGACGAATCAGAAATGAGCATAGATGTTGGCGAGCACGAGACGGTGGTCATACTTGTACAAGGTACTGTGTTACCAGATAGACAAGAGCCGACATTTGTCAGTCCATTGCTCCCGAGGTAATTGGAGTCACCAGAATAAAAAGCCGTAACTTGGGCGGTGGGGTAAGATGATAGCTCCGATTCTGAAGGACTGAATTCAACGCTACAGGAAATTGTTCCTGAGGTTGGCAGGGTGCAAGGGTTAGGGCTAAAGTCGCTAGGAGAGAAACCGTCTGCCTGAAAACTCACAGTACCAGTAGGCTCAGTCGAGCTTCCTCCGCTAACTGTTGCTGTGCAAGTGGTAGATGTGGAATCGGTTACAATTGCCGGACTGCAGGAAACTGTGGTGGTTGAGACAGATCCAACAAATATCCCTGGGTTGCATAGTACTTGATAACCGCTACCAAACAAGCATCCTCCAAAACTCACACCTGAGGTCGGATTAAGAGAAGCGGAGAGAAGCCAACAATTAGGCGCATCCGAGCATTCACTCATTGGGGTTGACGATCCAGAGGAGGGACTAGAATCGCTATAGGTAAAGGGAACGTTGCATTCTCCTCCACTTATGATGCATTCATTTCCACTTGGATTTGTATATGAAATACTTTGAGTTCCACTACTCGACGTGACGCTCACAGTGCCAATGTATCCGCTCGCACCTCCGTAGCTAATTTGAACATTACAGGAATCGGGTTGACCAATTGCTATTACAGAATTAAAGCAGCTAACCTGCGATACATATGGTACAGGAGAAGTGTCGAAGGTCTCAGTGGCACATTGATCCGCGAACCCCTCGCATACCGAGACAGTAAAAGTGCCTAGCTCCTGAGTAGTGGGCTGCGGATTCGTTGCTTCGTTATGAAGGCCAGAGCATGGGACCGAACCCGACAAACACATGAAAGACGAGCTCGCATATGTCAAAGTTTCTGAGCACGATCCGGAACTTCCAATGCAAACGTATGGAAGATGACCATAATATCCGCCGTTTTCAGCGACAAACGTATAGAATGTATTGCCATCGGGCTGCGCCACTTGGATTCCCCAAGAATCCGTACCGGAATTACAACCTCCTCCTGAGCATGACATCGAACCGGTAATAGTTTCAGTGGATCCTTCTAAAATTGTTGTACTCGAAACACAGGCTGTTATTGTCCACTGTCCACCAGCGCCACCCGAGAGACTAAACGTTGTACTAGTGCAATCGGATTGTGCGTTGCTGATCAGATGACTTTTTCCCGGCAACAAGACAGTTGGCAGGAACGCCACAATCAAGATCAACCCAAGAAAAATACAAACAAAGATCCTAAAGTTGAATTTCCCGCTATAGGTTTTCAAATCACTTGGCTCTCAAAGTGTGCCAATACTTATAGCTTTTCTTGTTCTTACATTTTCTCACAAGGTTGCAATCCGACTCTACGCAGCACCCTGATAGTACAAATGCAAAAGTGAAAAACGATAAAGAGAAAGGAGGGCTGGGGCGCAAAGATTGTAAAGCTGATCCTGGAGTGGACCAGTGCGAAAAGTATGAAGTGATGGTACGAGGGTCTAACTACGGAACTCTTTGGAGTGAAGCGTCTCAGACTCGGTTATTGAACAAGCACCTAGCTTGAGGTTGTTGGTTTCACCACTGGTGCCAGCCTTGAGGCAAAGAGGTGTCATCAGTGCGGAGGCGCAGCGCGACTCTTTGCTTACGTCGAGCTCTTCCAAACTACGGAGAAACCTTTACTCGTACTTGTAATAGAGGTCGGCGAAGATAGAACATGCTTTGTTGTTGTATCGTAGTACTTGCACTTGTAAGTTGTCGAAAATGACCCCATCGGTTGGAGATTCTAAGATCGATTCAGTGGAGCTGCAGGGAGCTCTGTCGCGCTCTGGTCACATTCGCTGCTTTCACATTGCAACGCCTAATATCGAAAGTGGGAAAGAGAAATCAGGGAAGAATGACTTGGGATTTCAGCGACAGATCTTGTCGGTTCTTAAATGGCGCTTTCTTCAATTACTTTGGTCTAAAATCTTCACTGGACCTCAGGCTGTGACGCTAACTAAAGTAAATTCGACATCGTTTGTACCTGTGGGAGCTTTGATTACCTTGCCAAGTTTTTTATGGTTTAATGTCCAAAACGCTTGCGTAACCGATCCATAGAAAGTGAAACTGTTTGCTTCTGGTTTCTTAGGAACTTTGCATGGAACCCCCTTGAGTACCTTAGAGTTAAGGGTCCAAACACAGCTAGTTATGACTGGAGCGCCACTTGCCAATACGCCCCATCTTACATCTACGTTGTTAGCACCTGCTGGACATGGCTCATTCAACGATCCAATTGAGAAGACGCAAGGTTGACCCGGAACAAACATGATCGTAAGATCATTGGCACTAGAGTTGCATTCCTTTGTGCCAATCGTAATGTTATTTTCAGTAAAATTAAAGCATGGATTTCCCGATGACGATGATGAAGCGGCAGAAATTGGTAAGGGTGAAACGGCTAGAAGCGAGAGAAATAGGGCAACAGTTACAACAATTGCCAATTGTCTTAGCTTATTCATGTCGTTGGGAATGAATGAACTCGATATTTATTACTTTTCGGGTATGAAATCCTCATAAGGATTAATCAAGTGCTCGTCATTAAGATCTACTCTGGACTTCACATTGTGATTTTAACTAACGCAAATAATTCGTCGCTTAAACTAGCTAATGTTCTTATCTCCTCTCAGATTGCTTAAAGTGTGGAGGAGCTTACCGCTTTTTGAGATCATAAACATAGGCCCGACCGATATTCCTGACTGTCTGTTTTGTGCACCATTTAATGGATCCGACTGTCAAATCGTTTCCACCAGCCGTGAGAGAATACCCAAAATAGTCGCCCGAAGTCGACGAGTTCTGTGGTTTGGCAGGATTGTCTATCATATGCAGTAGGGCTCCCGTCGTTGCATTGTAAGTGTGCACCACCCCGGATTCCACAATGGAATTGACGTCATTTCCAAGAGCACCTACGGCCACAATTCCTTCTGATATAGCAACCGCATACCCAAAGTCTCCCTTGAAAATATCTTGTGGATTTAACATCGAGCTCATTAGGGCGCCGGTCGTCTGGTTGAAAGTGTACGCGCTTCCACCAAGATCATTTTGACCGGGTGCACCCACAGCAATGATCCCTCCTCCGACGGCTACTGAAATTCCAAACTCTACGCCGCTGGGTCCACCGCTAAGATTTGGGGTCGTTATTCGTATCGACTGAGCGCTTTTTCTAGCCGAGGTCATTACACTAAATTGGCTTGAGGGAGACAATATTGTTAGAAGACATGTTAACAAGGAGCCCACAGTTAGATGGCGGTTGCGATCCTTTGAAGTCGCAAAGAGTAAATCGTCTCTGGAAGACGAGATTGCTTGGGGATTAAGTTGAAAAACATCAAGCGTCTTATTCGCAAGAGATAGAATAAAATATTGCTAACGAGGACAGGGTTCGAAGAAGAAATTACTATGTGGTTTCAATTGACAATTTTTTTAGCAATGTTTAGGCAATACATGGATTCAAGCCCTTGAATGTGAAAAATCGAAGAATTAGTTTTAGGTGAGAAGTTTAGAATATTTTGGAAAACTAAACCGTCATTCTACTTTTTCTTTTCCTTTCCAACTAGGTCCCGTTACAACCTCAAATCAACTGTCCTGCGAGGGATTCATTCAAGCAATCTACGTCCTTCATTTTCCAATTCGTAGGAACCCGACTGTAGAAAATCCGCAAACAACAAAAAAAGAGATCTTTTATTTTTGTAACTAGCTCTCTTTGTGAAAAATGATACTCGGGCAAAACGTTAGAGGAGGACTCTTTTTCTATCATCGGTCACTGAAGAGAGCCATGCCGCCAAATAATAAGTACTCCTGCCTTCTATTTTTTTAGAAGGGGCAGAGAAGGAAAAAAAGAACACACTCAACCCGAACTTATGATCGATGTAAGATTGTAGGTTTCTTTTCAAGAATTATCCTAGGCCACAGAGCAAAATAATCGATCCCAAGATTCAAAGAAGTGAGAGGTTCAGATAAAAAATTCAGGGAAATTTCTGATAGTTCAATAAAATTTTGAAAAGTTTGATCTTGGAAAGTGGTCGTAGAGCTCGAATCGAACTTGATTTTTAGTGCAACGTATGGCAAAAGGTATTATAGGGCTATAGTTTTCTCAATTGTTAATCGAGCCCAGAGGGAACAACGTCGTCAATTCCCTTTTTGGGGAAGACTAGTGATAACCTTGGAAGAGGGAATAACAACAGCAAAACAACTAATCGACGTAGAAATTTTGTATCTACTCAGAGAGAGCTCGCAAACTCTTTATTCAATTAGAAGGGCGCTCGCTGAATCTTTTGGGGAGGATCGAAGCTTTGGGACGATTCACCCCCATCTATTGAAATTGGAGGATCAGGGGTTGATCAAAGGACTGGAATTGCGATCTGATGATGGACCGTACAAGAGACCCCTGGTACTGACGAGAAAAGGGCGAAGTACTCTCGAGAAGCAGGTCAATACACTTGCGAAAATGGTAATCAAAATGACGATGACTGCGCACTAGTCCTAAGTCCCGCCTCGCTTAGCTATAGTGCTTTTACTTTCTTTTCTTCTTAGGTTGCAATGGCAATTTCATCGTTATTACAAACATAGCTTGTGCAAATCTTTATCTTTCGTTTTCTGAAAAAATTATTATTTATCTTTTGATTTCAGAGCAGCACTTGAAATAGTCAAACCAATTTTGGAAAGGGTGCTTTTGTGTCATGGTATACCGAAATCCGAGACATGATAAGATAACCTCACAACAAGTTAACACATAAAAGCTCGTTGCTAAAGGAGAGGCCACTATATTTTTCTCTTACCGTAAGTCAAAGGGATAGTTTGCTCTCTCAGTTCCACTTTCTCCTTTTTTCACTACGGTAAGAAGCAAAAAAAGTACATCAAAAAGAAAAGACAAAAACATGAGCCTCGATTTCTCAACCCTTTTAATTCCGGCCGCCATTCTCATTCTGGCTCTGATCACGGGTGGACTCTCGAACGCCACGAGCGGCGGGGCGGGAGTGCTCACCATATATGTTCTGACCGCATATGCAGGGCTTGCCTTCAAAAGCGCTGATGCGACAGTGCTTGCATCCTCGACGATCTTCGTGTTTGTTGGGGCGATCTCGTTTTATAGGAAGAAGCAGGTGCACACTCAGCTTGCCATAACAGTCGGGCTATCTGGAGTTGTTGGGGCATACCTAGGAGCGACTTTTGCGCTTCGGACAAACTCTGTCGATCTAGAAAAAGGGTTTGGAGTTTTTACTCTTGCGCTTGCCTGTTACACGTGCTACATGTTTTACTCAGATAGAAAGAAAAAGAACAAGAACAAGAACGGAGCCGAAATAAAAGAAGAAGTTGACGATGCGTCAAAGAAGCTTCCTCGGACTATCACTGGCGGCTCTGACGGACCTTCTCCGACTGAACTCGGCGCTGGAACTAGTACTACTCAGAAAAATGCGGCTGGTAGATTCAGCGGCAGGGATCCTGCATCGCTCGCGGTTCAAATCTCAAAGGGAGTACTGATTGGCGTCATCACGGGAATCTTCGGGGTGTCTCTTGCCAGTTTGAGCGTTGTGCTCTTCATAATTTTGTTCAATTTGGATATGAAACTCGTTCTCGGAACGAGCCTGTTTGCTTCATTCCTGAGGTACGCTGGTGGGACGATAGCCTTCCTGAATACTGGGGACATTAACATGTTCTACTTCATTTTGCTCACGCTCGGAGGTGTAGTAGGAAGTTTAATCGGGGCAAGAGTAATCTTATCAGATAAAAAGGGGTCGTTGGACGTCTACGTGAAAATCATAATCATTCTGATGCTCCTCTTCATAAGCTACGAATTCCTTCTGAAATACTACCTTCCTGTAATACTCCGAATTTGATGATACTTAAGACCCATCCTAGCTTAAGCAATTTGAATTTCGTAAAATAGCGACATATCCTAGAACACCTTTTGGATAGTATTCAATGGAGTTATGTGAGCATATTTTCGAAAAAGTTGGGCGATTGATCGTGTTATTCCTTTAGAGTGTGTTCTCCAAAAGTTAAGAAGATAGACGTGATCAGAAATTTTTGAGTGAATCGAAAGAAGAAGATAATTTTGAAATGTATTGCTCACAATGCGGCAAGCTATTCTCAATCAAAGAGATTGTTTCACATTGGAAGGAGAAGCACGGCTACAAAATTTACCCAGCAGAAAACGAGTCCTCGGTTCAAGGCAAAGTAATCGCGCGTATCTGATTTAAAAGTCAGGGCCTTATAGCCTAAGACACCCTTTCTCTGAAGCTGCGCTCAGTCTTTCTTTATAGACCATAATCAAGTATAAGTTTGACTGTTATTAGGCCGAAATTCTTTGTTATCCTTAATGGATAATATAATATCCAATGGGCGATCGACTGGCCGAACTCTTAGGAAGCTTGACGAGAGCAAGAATTGTAGAACTTCTCGCACTAGCTAAGAAACCGACACTAGTCCTAAATTTCTAGAGTCATTTTCTCGAAAGTGGATTTCTGTTTCAAGGAATATTTTCCAAGCCATCTACGAAGTCTTTAGATTATCAACCATACCGCAAGCTCCGTATCTTTACTCATGAAGACGCGAGTATGAAAATGGGAAAGTATAATTATAGTAAATTTGCCGCCTCAGAACCGACATGACTATCCTCTCGAAATCTAAAAAACCTAGAGTAAAG
>JASHOD010000021.1 GCA_030041295.1 Nitrososphaerales archaeon | reverse complement strand
CGAGCCACTTCCGCATCCACGTCCACAATCTCGAAAGCCTGCTGCAAAAGGCCGGCTGTCTTCTCCCTCTTTTCAGCGTCGTCTATTCCGCGTAGCACTTCGATCAGCGTGATAATGGATATGGAACCTTCTTCAAAATCGCTCTTCTTTCGTATCGCATGAATAAGCGCGGTAGTGTCGAAGATCAACCTAGCTTGAATTCCTTCCTGAATTTCTTTGAGGATGCTTGTATTCTGTCCAGATCTTTGTCGTTCAGTAGCTCTCTTAATTTGGCCAGAGAACTCATACCTTCTTTCTTCCTCTTTTGTGCGTAAAGCTCTTCCAGAAACGTGTTCCAGTCCCTAGAGCCCTTGAGAGATTCTAGGCGTTCTTTCGTGCTCCTCTTGAGAGTTATGGTGCTTGTTTCCTCGGCCATGAGTTACAATTAGCAATTGGCAATTATTAAGTCTGTCCTTCCATTCAATGCATCGCCGATCTAGGTGGCAGTGGGATGTGGACATGAGTTTGTTTACATTAGTGTCTTTGTGGCACAATCTTAGGATTATTGCATAATCTGAGATCATTCGGTATGAAGACCGGGAAGAGGATGATATTGAAAATCGCCTGGAAAGTGCGGCGAAGTTGGTTGCCTCGCTCGTCAGTGCCACCGGAAAGAGTCGACACCGATGTAAACAATATGTCTATATATTGTTTACAACTAACCACAGATTTATGAGTGAAGTAGTAAGCGTCAGAATCAAGAAGGAAACCAAAGAGGCTTTGGAACGAAACGGTGTGGACATTTCGCTTGCAACAAGGGCATACCTAGAAAAGCTTGCCTGGAAGTCGACGAGCAAGAAAAATCTTCGCGAGCTTCACAAATTGATAGAAAGGAAAGTGAAGCCCTCCCAGAAGGGCTTTTCAGCGAAAAGCATCAGAGAGGATAGAGACGATGTTCACCGAGTCTGATCCGAACCCGCTCGAAGAAAACGTAGTTTCACAAATCATCGACTCTTCCGCCTTGACAAAGTACGCTGCGAAAGAACGCGACTGGGCAAAGATTGAGGGATATCTTGCCAGCGCCGACTCACTTGAACTTGCACTTATAGAAACAAGCGACGCGTTATGGAAAAAGATTCAGAAAAAAGAGATAGATCTAGAATCTACAAAGAAAATTGTTCAAATCCTTTCTGACTCTGTTTGGTTTCTCGATCAGCGAAAATATGTTGCTAGAGCTCTTGAGATAGCAGCCAAGCATCACATAACAGTATACGACTCGGTATTCGTTGCCTGTGCAGAGATGGAAAACAGCGATCTGATCTCATGTGATGGTAGACAGATCGAGGTTGCGGAGGAACTGGGAATCAAGACGATTTCAGTCTGAAATATCTAATCGAGACTGTCCCACGTTACTTCCGAAGATCCCATTCGTTTAGGCATACGTTTGCTTAGGCGATTGTTTCTAGCTTTCTGTATCATATGGTTTGAACCTGAACCCGCGACAATGATACGAGAATCTTGGCTACTTCTGAAAATCTTGTCTTGATATTCGGATGGGCTATCTTCGTAAACTATCTTTCCATCAGCTATCAATACTACGCCATCTTGACATTTTGCGCCTGTGACAAATGTCATCTGACCTGATGTTCTCTTTCTAATGCTTCTTTATGGTAATGCCTTCTCGTTGAGGGACTTTTGAAGTAGAGAGAGCCAAGTATTCTCCTCACCTATTCCCGCTCTTTGTGCGGGTGTCATTCCCTCTAATACTTGGTGAGGCTTGACAAAATTGTAGTGCATTCTCTGACCTCCGGCTAGTGGTGTCTCCATGCTTTTCCATCCTCTTTGCACTTTTACCCTTTCTCTGAGAGTATCAAACTCGAATACAATCAATTTCTTTAGAGGAAATTACCGTAGGCGAGTATGCAAGACTACGCCAACCTGAATATGTCTGTTGAATTTTTGCGGCTTTCAGGCTAGATTGCCTAAGTATTTGCTGACATAGCATCCATTCAATAATCGTTCTTATGCTACGTAGCCATCCTGCGCGCAGCGTGTGAGTGCATCGGATACAGGTAATAGAGTTAGAGGCTTCCATTCTTCGCGACACGTTAGTCATCGGATTGTAGTCACTAGATTAGACATTGCACCAATCAGAGTCAATATATATTCTTACAAAGCGATGTGTTTGGATGTCCGAATATGGAAATGCAACTTACTGGAATGAAATATACGATTTAGATTTGCACAGTAATGCGACGACACAAGGCAATGATGGTGAAGATGAATTCGATGAAAAAATACTGAGTTATTCCAAGAAAAATAGATTCCTCGATGTTGGATGCGGCGATGGTTCCTTCACACTCAAGGTAGCAGAATCGGCGAAGGAGGTCGTTGGCATAGACTTCTCCCGAAGGGCAATCGAGCATGCAATGGCTAACTTAGCGAACAGCAATCGGAATAATGTTCGTTTCGAAAATTCTAACGTTGACAACCTGCGTTTCAATCAAGAAACATTTGATTTGGTTTACTCAAGGCGAGGGCCTCTGACGCACGGTTCCAAGTCTTTGTTTGAAGCACGCAGGGTTTTGAAGAATGATGGTATTTTGATGGAAATAACAATCGGAGAACATGACAAAGAAAACATTGCAAGAATTTTTGGCAGAGGACAGATGTTGGGTTCAGAAAAAGTCTCAATTCTGAAGGATAGAATGCTAAGACAGTCTGGACTAAAACCGATTGAAATCAAAGACTACATTGCTACGGAAGTGTTTCCAACCTTGAACGATTTGATTGTGAGATTGACGGATTCGCCCATCATCCCAGATTTCGACCGCGTAAAAGATGCCGCCCATTTAGACAAAGTAGAAAAAGAATGCATGACTAAAAAAGGGATAGAAACACCGTCTCACAGGGTGATAATTGTTGCAAGAAAGTGATAAAGGGCAAAAAAAGACCTACCGATTTTTGCAGGACTTGAGACTGTATGCATTTAGAGAAAGAAAACGTAAGGAAATTGGACGGGAAATATCCCAAGAAATATTTCGATAATTAGTCGAAAATCTGGTCAGTGAGAAATAAAGAAAAAGTAAGAAAGAGGGCTATTTTGTAGCCCATTTCAGCCTCAGGTTTCACACCTTTCCCGTGTTATTGAGGTATGCCAGAGGGCTGTCATTTGGAATCATTGGAGTTTTTGGCATGTAATGGTCAGGGGGTTTGCCCTTGATGGATATTACTTTGACCGACATGTTTAGTTTGTATTTGCGTTTCAATTCCGCTGCGCCAGTCTTGACGGGATATTGATACCATTTGAAAGGAGGTAGCGTCAGCATGTGTTTGATTCTTTCTACGACGATTTCTGTCGAGCGGTTAATCTCGTTGAGTCTGCTTAAGATCGCTTCGTCTGTCACTTCAGTAGATTCGATTCGGCGTCTTTTCTCCGCCTCTTGTTCTCTGAGCATATTTTCGTAGTCTTCTTGTGCCTTTACAGCAGAGAAAGGCTTCCGGTTCTTAGACTCTCCGTCAGGGCTTGTACTTGGCGTCTGACTGATTCTTCTCCATCATCCACCAGATTCATAATGGAGGACCACAGGATCCTAACGTGCTCGTCCTCAATCGATGAGCTTACTTCATTTTACTACCCTACAACGTCTGGCTCCTCACAAATCTCATCCTTGCGAAGAGGTCGTGTTCTTCAACTCCAAGCTATTTCAACAAATTATTTCATTGTGGGATTCAATATTGGTGCTAAATTGCCTTAGCCGATTTAAGTCCATGACAAAATTATCAGAATTAAGAATCGAAGTTTGGCTACCTTGACAGATATCTCCATGAAATGATGGTCCCTACGACAACCAAGACTGCTGCGAAGATTCCAAGATAAGCAAAGTCAAACGCAAGACTTGACATACCCGTGGAACCAAGTAGGAGTTGTCTTGAAATATCGGTTGCGTGGCTGACCGGATTCCAAAATACGAACGGCTGAAGCCAGCTAGGCATGAATTTGGCAGGAAACATCGCATTGCTGCAAAACAGAAGTGGCAGGTTAAGCAGGTTGATTATCATCATTTGAGTATCCTGGTTGGTCGAACGAACCGCTAGCATTACGAAGAGTGAGGAAAAGCCCATCATCATTAGAAGAATTCCGGCAAACGAACCGAGTATTCCAAGCACCGACAGGTGTGACACAGTCATTCCGAGCAGGATTGCAATCAGTAGAACTATTGCCGCTTGGGAAAGTCCTCTCAACATGGAATTGAATACTTTCGCCATCGGTATTGCGCCTCTTGCAAGCGGCGTACTGAGTTCTTTGTTCAAAAAGCCAAATCGCCTATCCCACACAATTGACATCCCGCTCTGGATAGCCATGAAGAGCGAAATGAAAGAAAGCATTCCCACAGCTAGAAATGAAAAGTAACTTGTTGTCCCAAATACTGACTGCATCAACTGGCTGGCAAGACTATCAAGAACACTTTTTGGAATGTCTAGTCCCGGTATGTTGAAAGTGCTTCCAGTAAATATCGCCCCAAAATTCATCGCCTTTCCGAATAGCCCAAGCCAGATCACCGGCTGGATCAGCGAGAGAATGAGAAGCAGCGGTGTCTTGTACCATCTTTTTAGTTCCCGGTTTGTCGCCGCCCACAACCCGTGCAGCGGACTCTTGTTCAAGACTGTTTCCTGTTCAAACGAAGCCATAGTTTGAGTTGCTCTACGCTCTTGCTGTGCCTGTTCTGTCATTCCTTGTCGCTACCTTCCTCTCATACCTCGGCCGCCGAACATTCCTCCCCTCGGGCGACTGGTTGACTGCAAGCTGTCGGCGTGTTCTTCCCTTATCGATCGTCCCGTGTACTCTAAGTATACTTGATCTAGAGAAGGCTTTGATATCGAGATTCTTGTCACCTTGGTTCCTCCAAGCCTTAATGCATCCATCACGGCAGGAGCTGTCTGCTCTCCAAATTCGGTCTTGATCCGATAGTCCAAATTCGTCTTTTTCACATCAACAACGTGCTCTATTGCTGCAAGTGATTGAGTAAGATCAGGATCGCCTTCTTGGACCTCGACTTCAATTATATCGCCACCTATACTTTCCTTGAGCTCTCTGGGAGAGCCAATTTTCAGAATTTTTCCGTGATCAATTATTGCAATCCTGTCGCACAAATTATCTGCCTCGTCTAAGTAGTGCGTCGTCATAAACAGCGTCATTCGAAATTCTTCCTTTAGCCTGCGAATGTAATCCCAGACCGCCGCTCTGGTTTGAACGTCTAGTCCAAGGGTTGGCTCATCTAAGAACAGTAATTTCGGCCGATTGATCAAGCCGGTGGCAAGCTCGAGCCGTCTTTTCATGCCGCCAGAGTATGTGCTCACCTTTCTCTTTGCAGCTTCTGATAGCTCAACAAGTACGAGCAAGTCCCGTGCCCTGGGCATTGAAATTTTTCTTGGAATGCCGTAAAAGTCAGCGCACAACAGGACATTTTCTATTCCTGTCAGGTCTTCGTCAGAGGTACATTCCTGCGGAACCACCCCGATACTTCTCCTGACCGCGGCTTCCTCTCGCATCACATCATAACCGCAAATTGTTGCATCTCCAGAACTGGGATTTAGTATCGTTGTGAGCATGTTTATCGTCGTGCTCTTTCCAGCACCGTTCGGTCCCAGAAATCCAAAGATCTCTCCCTCCATAACGGTAAACGAGATAGCGTCAACAGCCTTGGTCTTTCCTCCGTCGAAGCTTTTTGTTAGCTTTTGAATCTTCAGAATTTCCTTTGCCTGCGGCGCTAATACTTCTCGCTGAATCGAAAGCGATTCCAATTTTGACAAAAGTTGCCACCTCGGATTTATCTTACGATCAAAACGTTGCAGAGGGCATGGGGTCGCAGCGAGTTTCAGATGTATATCGAATACAGTCACAGACCTCGCTGCCGTTGATGGGCTGCTTACGGTAGTCATATTTGGCCATCCCACAATTCGATCGAAAAACAGCTTCCCAGCCTACTTAAAGCAAAGAGACGATTCCCATCCTTGAGAACCAGGTCCAAGGTTACCTATCTGAAAACGATGTGGTCAATCAGGGATGGAAGAGCCTAACTGGAAAATCTGTCGCAAACTTGATTGTAAAACTTGATGGAATAAGAAGGATATAGAAGGCATATGGTCTACTATGAAAGTGAATCAAAAACACTACAAGTATCAGCAGGGAAACAAAAGCTATCGACGAACCCCATCTGTATATTTTGAATCTAGTCGAGGGAGCGTATGTTTGTCTGAACCTCCGCCACTGTTCTTTTCTATCTTCGGCACTCATGTGACTGCATCAAAATAGGTAACAGAGTCGATTTACACATTTCCCGTCTTGCAGAGGTTCTCAGGCGACTCAAAGAATGTATCGAACCGAGTGTCCTATCAAAGTGGATCTAGCCCCATGTCGAGCGCGAACATCACCATATTGTCCACATCATCCGCGTTTTCAACTTTCTCATCTCAGTCAGTTCCTCGATCTTTGGCTTCATGTCCTCGAACGGGCCGCAGTCCGAAGGAAGCTGACATTTTGAAAGTATGTGTTGATCTATTTGGGCGGGATGAAACCGTTTTGAGGCGTTATCACTCTTAAAAACGCGCCAGTTCAATTCATGATAACGTGAGAGCTCTTACAAAGACTCTTCTCATGATTGGCGCAGTCGCCTTGTTGCTGGGCTCACTGACTATTGATGGCGAGTACACCGAATTAAACAGCCCTAACCCCCCGGGAAATGCGCCAACTCAAATTGTCTATGACTCAGAGAACGGGTATCTATACGCTGCAAGTAATGCAGGAGTCCTAGTGATCAACGGAAACACCGATAGTGTCCTAAAGACGATACCTCTTGAGGGTGGATATTATGAATCAAACTCCATCGGAAACATTGTTTATGATCCGCAGAACGGATACGTCTATGTTGCAACCGAGGGATACAAGGGAACTCTCGGTCCAATACAAGTGATAGACGGACGTTCTAACACGATAATAGCAAACATCTCCGCTCCTGATCTTTGGATTGATGGAGGCTTGTCCTACAATCCTCAGAGTGGCAACATTTACACGGGGTCTACCAATGTTTGGATTAATGTTAAGACTAATTCAATTCAAAATACATCGCAAAGCCCCTTCTCTGTACCAATAGGCATAGAGTACGACCCTGAAAATGGTTATCTTTACTTGACAAGCAACGGTGTAGAAGTCCTTAATCCAGTCACGAATCAACAAGTTTCCAAAATTTCAACTGGCGGAGATTCCGTCGCAATAGTTTATGATACGGTAAATGGATTCATGTACGTTGCTAATGTGGGGTACAGCGCTACTCCACCCCCACCACTCAATGGGTCTGTTTCAATAATAAATGCAGATACGAATTCCCTTGTCAATACAATCAACTTGCCCTTGTCTGCTCAAGTGGAAGGGTACGACTCTCAAAATGGTGATGTTTTGATCGCTGGTGGTAATCATTTTGCAGCTCTCATCAACGGAAGCACAAATACCATAGTAGCCAACTTTACACTTGGGCTTTATCCGCGAGGGGTAGCATTTGACCCTCTCAACGGGAACTATTATGTGACGAATGAGGGAGCGGACACCATTTCCGTGATAAGTGATTCCTCCGCTAAGATAGTCGGGACTATCAGTTTGATCTATTTTGCTCCACTGATTTACATCCCTTTGACCTTCTTTGTAGCAGGAGGAGCCATGATTGCATGCGGCCTGCTAGTCTCGAGGAAGAAGAAATCAAACAATGCAGAGGAGGATGGTTCCCCCATTTCCAGAGTCTTGAAACGAAGCAAGGCTCCAATTCGAATGTTATGACAGCAAGGTAAAGATTAGCCTTCGATCGTTCGGACTATTATCGATCATACTTTGGCCTGCGAGCCAAACCACGAAGTCTAATGAAAAGCTAATCAATCCCTGCAAGTTGGTTTGAAATTGGAAACATGAGCGAATTTTCGGGTGACATTAGCTCTCCCGTTGTTCGATTTTCATGGGGAGGTGCCATCGCTACTTTCTTCACGGATGATGGAATCCATGTTTTTGGAAAAGGCAGCTCGAGAATATTACTAAAGGAGAGACTTCTACTTACGGGAGTTCCATTACCACCAGAACTGACGGGTTCAAGTCCTAAAAAATTTGAACAGCCCGATGCATTCACACCAGGCTGATTATTTCGATCGTACAGCTAGACGTGTAGCATTCCGGAATACGTTCCGTTGGTGAACGGGGCGTAAGCATGGGAAATAACTGATCCCTTTACTCCCTCGAGTCCTCCTGTTCCTTCACTGAAAGAGATAGTCGCTTTTAACGTCTGAGTATTGAAAGTTCCTGTGGCCTGTACCAAAGCCGTTCCCAACGAAGATGAACCTACGGTCCCATTGAAGACTCCTGTATATTGGAACGAGCCCGTTCCGTCTGGGTACTCATTAATGACTTGTACGCCGATGATAGTTCCTACAAGAGTACCATTAAGAATTTTTTCGAAGTTCACCATATACGTAGTAAATCTCGGACCTTCATTATAGGAGACTAGGGTTCTTGAATACGTCCAGTCTCCATGCGCGTAAATGGTGCGCCAAGAAGACGATGCATAAGATACTGATGCTGTGGCCAAAAGCAAGAGAATGACTACAGATAAAATGGTGACCTGGAAAGTTCCAAACTTTCGTTTAGTTTCGATTTTCAACTTTTCACCTCCTTTCTCGTATGTGATCATAAGAATCGGAAAATAGATGGCGATTTTTTGTCACTTTAGTCAAGAATTACGGCGAAGCCAGAGTCTGTTCCGTCCATGGAAGTGGAAATAAGGAGAAAATAGACTATTCTGACCTCGGAATTCAGCCCAAAATCAGATCAAGGTGTGTTTCAGCCTACTTTTGCGGTTTCGGATTAGATTTAGAGTCAGCAGATTTTTGCAGGTCCAGCTTTGCCTTTTTTCTCTCTTTAGAAAGATATCTGACCCCATTGAGCATGCACGTCAACAAGGGCGGTGAGAGTCAGCAAGACGAGCCGGCTAAGGGATGTATCGGGTCAAGCCAACTACATCTTCATAGCGACCTTGTCTACATACTGCTTTACCGGGCTTTTGTCATAGGCGACACGCACCATGATCACTTCTCCCCCGCGACCTCTGTGTCCCGTAAAGGTCCGCATCTCGATGAGGCCCCGAGCGATTAACTCCTCCACAAGACTCCCGTACCTACCCTGCCTCCCGTAAAGCGCGCCTTGCTGAATCTTACACGCCTCACCAATCTGGACAAGGCTCCTCCAGCCGGATTGTTCGGAATACAAACGCCTCCTCATGTAATCCTCTATGAAAGAGGAGACAAGAAAGTCGAAAGCTAATTTGGTTTCTGGATTATCGAATTCTGGTTGCGTTCCAGTAGTTTTTGCTTTTTCGACAAGACTGACTACACCATCATTACTAATTTGAATGCTGTGCCATGATGAATCGAATTTCCTTCCTCGGAGTGTCCTAACTCTGATGTAATTCTCGATTCTACCACCTTCTTCCCGTGCCTTCACATCGATTATCCCGTCGCAAAGCGCCTCAAATTTTGTATAGAAAGCGTCGGATGCTACTCCTTTCACAAAAGCTAGGAAGTGAGGACTCTCGCGAGCTCTAATGCCTATTGGGAGACCAGTCCTCCATGTATCAACCAATTCTTCCTCGTCAACGTACTGCAACATTATGGCGGTGTTATCGTCAAGATGAAGCCAACGCCTTTCTTGCTCGGACCATCCAGTTTTGGCTTTCTCCTTAAAATACGCTCTCGACTTGTTCAAGTCAAAAGGCTTGTCGGGAGACGACTTCCACACGTTCAGTTCGGCTCCATGCTTGTCCTTCATTGCGGCCACGTATTCAACTGTGGGAGTATAGCTGTCCCAGATGCTCAGGAGTCCTTCCTCCTCAAGCTTTTTGGCGTCCACGCCTAACTTCGAGAACGTCTCCATCGCCTCACTAGGATAGTGCTGGAAAACATGGTATTCAGTCTTCATGCTCCGCTTCAGCGCTAAAGCGGCGATGGTCAAAGATGTCTCATACCATAACGAATCTGAATCGAATTCAACAATGTAGTGACCCCCGTAAAAAAAACCATCTGGAGCAAGCTCATTTAGTATTGGAACGGCTAGGCTCCCCGGCAAAACAGCAACGTTTGCTCTTAAAATAATACGAGTTATTTAAATTGGCATGTCGCTTTGAGGGTGAAAAACCATAGATTAGGAGGAGCTTACCTTGTTAGCTCCCGAATGCAAGAAAGTATTCCAAGATTGTGGCGCCACCTCGGTTCATCCAGTTTGCTAATTAATGAATTCTGGATCTGATAGCCCTGCCTTGAATTTCGAAGCCGCCTTACAAAATTGGCCATTTTGGGTAAGAGTCCCTGAAGGATTATCGCATTGGTTGATCTACAGTTTTTGGCGAGGGTCCTCCGAATGTTCTTGCAATATCATGGCTTTCGTAGATGATTTACTTTGAGCGGTACCAAGTTACACTGAAACTTGTTCCGGCACTGTTTAGAGCACTCGGCTCTGATAGAACTTTACCCGAAGAGTCAACCATAGTGATGCGGTCAGTTGAGTAAGAGTTGCTAGTTGTCGTAGCGGAGATCGAGGAAAATGTAACTGTACCATAGTCCGCGAGAGAAGACAGCTTGCAGGAGACTGCCGAGCAGATCTCTGGTCTTTCAACTATCCATTCCGCGGAGCTCCTCACTGCGCTTGAATCACTCTTGGTAATGCTGAACGATTTGGCGGCGGTTGTGTCTGTTATTGTGGCAGTATACTTACCTGAAGCATACGTAACCGAAGCGCTGATTGAATCGCCGGCACTTACTTTTATTGACGTGATTGTCACGGAAGCTGCAGGGTAGAATTCATACCAAGCAGAGTAGGAAGCCGAGCCACCGCTGCATCGTCCCAACACGCCTGTTTGCTCTACAGTGTCGCTACTGTATCCATCTATTCCGACCCACACAGCTGCATACGCTGATTTTGATGTGCAAGTAACGGTCGGAACTGTCCATGAACCCGAGACTTGCGTCACAAGGCCTGCCGATCCATTGTACGCATAGCCGCTCCAATTAAGGGCGCACGAATTAGTTGGACACGTCGATGCGTCGCTTATTGCCCTTGTACCGCTTTGAACCGAGAAAGCGGAGACGGCGGGAAGGAAAGAAAAAAGCATCAGAAAAGAAACAGACAAGATTACAAGCTTTGAGATACTTCTAGTCATGGTTCCGAGTTATAATTTCAGGAGCTATTTAAGAAAACTCAAGTTCATACATTATAACATCAGGGATTTCGAATGTCTATCCGTTGTTTTGGGATTTCGACCAGATAGTGAAGCTTTTCTGGTTGCATGAAAACGCGAGCCAGGCGAGGCGTAGTTAGTATCCCTGCGAAGTGACTATCACTTATGAGATCTCGCCTCCTTTCTTGCGTCGGTCACGAGCCATATCTTGCATACAAGACCTAGCACGTTCGAGAGTGGCGCCACGGATAGCTTGAATGCATTTTCTAGCTCCGCTTGTGAAGTGTTGTAGTTGAAATTGATCGGGAGCTAACAGTCTCAATGGTGCAGTCGGTGATATAATTACAGTCAAAGTTGTAAACCCTGACAGTGGCCAGGCTTCTCAAACTGGAAGGTTAATCAGCTAAGACACTTTCGAAGTAACATTATTTGGATATGAAGGACTCTCGCGAACTTGTACTAGATGCTGCAGAAACTATCCTGGGGCCGCTTGAATTTTCGAGAAACCTACTAAACTACAACAGGCCTGAATCTTACAACTGGCTGCAGCAGATTTACCAAGATCGTAGGAAAGAGGCCCTCTCAGAGATAGAGCTAGAAGAAGGAGTATGATCTTTTTTTCGTTTGGCTCGATTCAAATGCCCTACCTGTGGATCCCTTTTCAATTCGATAATAGAATATACAACTCATCGGAGAAGTTGTTTGGGTTCATCGGCTCAGGAATTGAATGTATGAAAGATTGACAGTCAGAAGATCAGAGAGATCCATTGCATCTATCTTTCAATGCTGCCTCAGCCAACCTTGCATAGTCTGATTTCGGATACGGTCTATCAATTCGATAGAAGTAAGGGCCTAAAGCTTGTCATGACTCTTTTAGTAAAAATGTTCCTTCACTCGCTTTCGTGTAAGAACTACTAATATTACTACTCCGGCGACGGATACAAATGGAATCGCAACTAAATCCAACATCCCATTTGCAAGCGCCAAATTTCTTGACCATTTTCTGCCAGTAAACAGACAAATCCCCGCAGTGATATCCATTACAAAAATACCGAAGAGTGCAAGCAAAGTGCCCAGTGAAATATTTCTACTGTATGTCTCAAGAAAAACGTATTCAAACCAGATTGGTATCACGCACAAAAGCAAGATCCATGCTGCGAAACTTGGACCACTAGCACTTAGCAAAGAAGATCGTGGACTGGGTACTCTGTGGCAGAACTTGCCACAGGAGCCTCCACCTTAGGAGCGAAAAATACAGTATGTCCCACAAATGGCCGGATCGTTGAGAGCCGCATTTTCATTCGTCCAAGCTCCAGATTCCAGCCTCCATTGGAGCGTATATCGTCTATCAGCTCGGTTGGATTACGGACGAGGTTGGCAGGCAACCGTGGATTGTCTACAACGTCGTGACGGTCTCCCAAGCCGCAAGCCAGAATACCGCTCTAATCGTCCCAGGTATTCTGATAATCGCCTTCTATATCGTAGTAATCCCTACGACTTTCTACTTCTTCATCAGGGTTTTCAACTCGACAAAGCCGGAGGAAGTACAGGAGTCTCGGCGGGGAAAATGCCAACAACAACTGACCCCAGAGTTAGCAGCATATATCCGATCAAAGCTTAAGTATCTGTGATAGTTGGTATCCGATTTGAGTTTGAGTTTCATAATATGCAGAAACTATCTTTTACTATTGGTCTTTCGATTCTACTAGCTTTTGTCTTGTTTTTGTTCGTTGCTCCCACGGTTTTGGTTTTCTCCACTGGCACTATATCTTCTCCAGCTTCTTTATCAAACTCAAAGATAGTGAATGTGAACACTACTTCAGCTGATTACCTAATCGAGACAAAGGCATTTGGAGAAATCAGCGCGAAGCTCAAAACAACTTTCGCAATCCCGGAAGTGACATGCATTACAAGCGGCACGAAAATCGGTATCATCATTGCAATCGGCCACTATTCTGCTCTTGATTCTGGAATGGAATTGTATGCTTCCTGTTCCGGATCATTATCAACGTACTCGATCTACTATGAGTTAGCAGGAGAACAGGGTTCCATTTCAAAGCCGCTTTCGCCAGGTGACCAAATACAATTTGTGGGGACCTTGAACGCTAAGACCGGCGCAGTAACGTACCAAATCTCGGACTTGACCCATATTTGGAGCTCAAAGGGCTCGGGCACCGAAGGCATTTCCTCGGTCGACTCTACTCTAGTTGATATGGGACTAGTCGGCTCCATCCCTCTTCCTGGTTTCCAAGCGACAAATATTGGAGCTAATTTTACCATTGGGAGCCACACAGGATCGATCGGATCATTTCTTTCAGTTTCTTCAGATTTCATAAACAAGGACACATATGTGAATAGCGCAGATGGGCACATTCTTGCAACGGCCAGTACGATCACTAAATCATCCACTAGCTTCACAATAAGCTGGGTGCAATCATCTTAGAGAGTTGAGTATTTCGTCTTACCTCTTCTTACTCAAGTGTATCGTCAAACGCTTCTGAGTTGATGGCATATTGAGCTGATTCGAGAGACCCCCAGAGAAAGACAGCTCTCCGCCCCAAGGACTTCATGCTCACCAAACGACACGAGCAATTGTTTATCAGATTATCACGGAAACGAAACGACATTCAAGTCCAAACCGGGCAAAAAATCCGAGTTACAGACCGGCTATCAAGTCAAATCCGGTCCGGACCGAACCTGCGGCTCTGGACGAGTTTATTTCTTTCCGCGTGTAAAATTTTTCACGGCACATAAACGTAAGAGCTAAACACCAGTCCCCGGTTCCTCATTGCCTAATTTTTGAATTTAGAAAGTCGTGAAACGTGGTTCGAGCGTTTGTTACAATGAAAAGAGACGTACACATGCATCAGAAGACATCTTCAAGAATTGATTGTAGCAACGCGGAAATTGCGTTCACTTCCCTTTCGCACTCTTGCAATTTTCTTTTCGATACTAGTTTCACTTCTTCGAGCTGGGGCAGTTCCTTCGACATAGTATCAGTTCGTAAAGTGATTCATTTATTCAACAACTATGCTAAATGTACTTGACAGATTGGGTCAGACTTTTCTTCTGCTGAGTTAAGCGATTGAATTGAATTACAAATAACTTTGACCGCCGTGTTGCAAGCTTCGATCTCGGCCAATCCAAATCAAGTGCAGTCGAACTAGTCTAATCCGTCCTAATCCTCTTAGGAGAAAAAGCCGCCTGCTCCGCCACCAAGCCCCAATCCAAAAGTTACAATCTCTATGGCCGCACCGGTTGATGAAGATTACAAATTTCGCATGAAGTACAACACGAAATTACCCAGATCTGTTGCTGTTTGTCCTAAGTGCGGTCATCCCCAGTTTTCTTAACTCGCCCATCAGGAAGATCGTTAACGGTGATCACTTTTTGGTTTTTACTTGATGGGAGCACTGTTACGCTCGTTATACTAACATAAGGTCTTTCTTCCCCCGTGGAGTGCGGGTTTTCTTGCGACTGATTACATAATCAAAGATTATTCTAACTTGGCTGGAATCAGAGTTCTCTCAACATTTCTGTTAGCAGCCTCCGTTCCGCCTTCCTTATGTGCGCCGAGAAAGTTGACTTTACTAGATTGAGCTTTTCTGCCAGTTCCTCGGCAGTTATCCTCCGAGGGACATCATAATATCCGAGATTGTACGCAGCAATCAACACCCGCCGCTGCTTGTCCGTCAATCGCCCTAATGGTGAGTTCTGGGGAAATCTTGCATCCGTAAGCGAAGCGATCCTGTATCTGATCCCACGTTCCTTTGAAAGAATCGCCAGGTACCGCCTTATCTGGGAAGAACTGCCTAGAAATGAAACTCGCAGCTTCTTATCTCTGTACTCGAAGGGCATCGCTAGATATGGCATCAGTCCTGTCTGACCATGACCGGGCGGCATAGTCGCCCGTATGAAGTAAATTAATGCAGTGTCGGATTCTTTCTCCAAAAGCTCCGTCTCCAGTTTGGAACCTTCGAGACCTTCTGTAGGAAAGAGTTCCTCGACAT
>JASHOD010000020.1 GCA_030041295.1 Nitrososphaerales archaeon | reverse complement strand
GCAGGGTCTGAATTTACAATCAGTAACGTGAAACTCGGAATCAATCCATACATTTCGCAATCTAACAGAGATAATTTTGGGAAAAGGACATTGCCAGTTAAAATCTATTTGGCCGCGATAGGGCCCAAAATGCTAGATCTAGCAGGTAGAATTGGGGACGGCGTAATGCTCACAGCTGGGATTTCTTGCGAAACGGCAAAACGATCTTGCTCAGATTTACGCACTGCTAGATCAAAATCAGAGCTGCCCGGACGATTCGATCTATCTGCCTATATCATAGCATGTCTTGGAACACCATCAGTCTCTGTGAAGTTATTTGTAGCTGACCTAGTCAATCAATGGCCTGAAAATTTTTTCAGTTCAGGGATCAGTGAGAAACATGTTAATGATCTACGTGATGCATATTCGAAAAAGGGCATCCGGCTGGCTGTGCCGTACGTTACGGAAGAAATGATTGGAGCCGTTGTGGCTTGTGGCACAATGGCGGAAATAGAGAAGAAGATTTCAGAATATCGGAAATCAGGAGTAGATTATCCGATCATCATTCCCATGGAAACCCCAGCTGAAAAATTGATAAAATCATTAGGCGTTTAGTATGAAGTGCGGCGAGTTCGATTTCTTAAATCTTCGAACGTAATAGGTAATCTATAGATCCTCGTACCAATTGCGTCAAAAATAGCATTTGCGATCGCAGGGGCGGGGGGTACGATGTTCGCTTCGCCTACGCCCTTCGCACCATAAGGTCCGCCGCCGTAATGGCCCTCAACGATGATTGTCTCAATTTGAGGAATATCGCTCAGGGTGGGAATTTTGTAGTCGATGAAGCTCAAACTAGTTCCAAGCCCTGATTCGTCGTACTGCATTTTTTCAAATAAAGCATAGCCGATTCCTTGAACGATTCCCCCGTAAATCTGACCCTCAAGAGCCGCTGGATTTATGGCTCTGCCGACGTCATGAGCTGCTACATACCGAACCACCCTCACACTGCCGGTTTCAAGATTCACTTCTACTTCCGCTGCATGAGCAACATAAGCGGGGTCATGCAAAGAAGGACAGAGAACATAGCCATTGACGCAAGTTTTGTCGTACTCTGGAAACCCTTTCACAAATGAACCTCTGCCAATTATCGGTCCGCCAAATTGCGAATTTGCTATAGCTGCCAGCTCTGAAAATTTGATCACTTTTGACGAGTTGTGTGATCTGACACTTCCTTTATCTAGGAAAAGAGAGTGTTTAGGCGCATCTAGAGCATTTGATGCTATTTCCAGAATCTGGTTCTTGGCATCTCTCGCAGCGTTGAGAACGGCATTACCCGCGCCATAGGTGGTTCTGCTTCCTTGCGCGCCTCCATCGTAAGGAACCGAGTCCGTATCTCCGTTTCGTAGATTGATCTCCTCGCAGGAAACCTTCAATTCCTCGGCAACTATCATCTTAAGGCCCATTAAGGCGCCAGTTCCTATATCCTGTGCTCCTGATTCAAGAATGATTTCACCGTCTTCATTCATTCTAGTAATCGCTCCACTTGCATGTACTCCAACGGATGGAATGAGACCGCAGGCAAATCCAATGCCACGTCTAATTTGACTAGTATCCTCTTGGTTCGGATGCATCGTGCGCCAGACCCTCCAATTGATTTTGTCTGCCGCTTTTCGAAGTGCCTCTTTGACACCAACACCATTCAAGATTTGACCAGTGGGACCTCTATCCCCATCCTGTGAGAGATTTCGAATACGAAATTCGACAGGATCCATTCTTCCTTTTCTCGCTAGTGAATCCGTATGGCTTTCAACCGCAAACGCCGTCTCCATAGAGCCTGGAGCGCGGTAAGCTCCGACAGGTTGCTTATTCGTATAGACAGAGATAGCTTCGATTTCGACATTCTCGATTGAATACGGGCCGATCATTTGAAGCGCCGCCATATTCGCATAAATTGCTCCTTCAGAGCCAAATGCGCCTGTATCTACTATCGCCTTGCCCTCTCTTGCAGTGATTTTTCCTTGTTTCACTGCACTTTTTATCCAAAATCTGACGCCCGCCCTAGGAGTTCCCCCGACAAATTCTTCCTCGCGACTAAGGACTATCTTAACAGGTCTTCCACTCTTCTTCGACAGCATGACGCAGAATGCTTCAATTTCAGGAAATATTTTCGCCCCAAATCCTCCGCCAACTGAAGTTGACATGACCTGAATTTTGCTCAATGGAATTGAAAGTATCTTGGATAATGCGCTTCTAACAATGAAAGGGCTCTGAGTCGAGGTCCAGACAACAATTTTGTCATCTTTGCTCACCGAAGCAGTACACGCTTTAGGTTCGATGCAGGATTGATGAACTCTTTGCGTTTCATATGATTCTTCAAGAAAATAATCTGCCTCTTCGAAAGCAGCTTTGGGATTTCCTCTCTGGATTCTAGTTCTTGTGCAGATATTTTTTGACTCGGTGTTCTTCTCTGCGCTTGGTACTTCCGGATGAATCTGAGTAGAACCCGCGCTCAATGCGTCGTCGATCGAGGATACGACGGGAAGCTCTTCGTATTGAACTCGTATCTCTGTCAGAGCATTTTCCGCTATCTCAAGAGTATCGGCAGCCATTACACAAACTGGCTG
Organism: Nitrososphaerales archaeon; assembly: GCA_030041295.1. Lineage (GTDB taxonomy): Archaea > Thermoproteota > Nitrososphaeria > Nitrososphaerales > CADDZS01 > JASHOD01. The sequence continues at coordinate 6,980 of JASHOD010000020.1, read as the reverse complement.
ACCATAGTATAGAACCCTATCTTTTGCAATGATAGTTTGATCTGCAATATCCGATGCGAGAAATGGCGAAGGGAAATCTTCATGAGTGATAATGCAACGGACGCCGTGAACCTTCTCAGCTTTCGACACGTCCAAACTGATAATCCTTGCATGTGAATATTCGCTCCTCAAGATCTTTCCGCAGAGCAGATCTGGAAAATAGATGTCTTCTCCGAATTTGGCTCTGCCAGTTAGTCTAGCTTGACCCTCAAAGGGGGCTTGATTGGTTCCTACAATCGTCAGCCCTTTCGAAATATTGATTTCTTGCTGCAATACCTCATTTTCTTTTCGCGGAGCCAAAGATAATACACATCAGTGTAGTCGATTCTTCTGGCAGTTTGCATCTCTATTTCTTTTTTGTCATTGGAAAATTTTCCAATAATTTATGAGTAATCAGCAATCCTCTTCCAAGGTTTGGTGCGCTTTCTAAACTCTTAATTGGAACCCCAAGTCAAGTGACACATATACAATCATTCCAAATCAAAATGGAGTTCAGAATAGATTTTGTCTCCCGAACAGATATGGCCTGAAGGGATCCGCTGCGCTGCTGTATTCACTTTTGACAATGACGATGAATTTGGCATGATTGATGCTTTTGGTTCTGAAAGGATGTTCTATGTGAGCCAGGGTTACTATGATACGAACGAGGGCACTGCTAGAGTCTTGAGAATTCTAAAGCGCCATCAGGTGAGAGCTACTTTCTGTATGGTAGGTCGCACGGCTGAAAAAAGGCAGGACATCGTAAAGATGATTCGAGAAGATGGTCATGAGGTCGCTGCCCATAGCTGGGATCATCGACCTTACTACAAAATGGAATATGAAGAAGAACGAGAGGATATTCAAAAGACCCTAGATATTGTCGAGAGAATGGTTGGAACTAGACCGGTAGGGCATAGATCGCCAGATTGGAATCCAAGTAAAAGTACAGTCAAGATTTTGCATGAATTGGGTGGCTTCATATGGCGAGGGGATTCTTTGGACGGAGATCTTCCTTACATTCATAAATTTGAAGATGGAAGGAACATAGTGGAACTTCCCAGTTCCATAGGCCTTGACGATTTCGGCGTTTACGGCGACCGAGGTTATTCCCCTCAAGAGGCTTTTGAGTTATGGAAGGATGAATTTGACATTCTCTATGAGGAGGGAAAGTTCTTCTGTTTAACAGCGCATCCATTGGTTTCTGGTAGACCCGCACCTAGCACGGCTTTGGAAAAAATTGTCGCGTACGTCAAATCTCATGACGGCGTGTGGATTAGTACTGCACAGGAAATCGCGAAGTATTGGCTTTCTAAATCGCAAGCTGCATTAATCGTTTAACTCCAGTGGATTCCGCAGATTTCTGAATTCTTCAACTTCGCATAGTGGTCATGTCTTTCCCAATCCTGAGAGTCAGCGATGAAGTTAGGTCAAAAAGGACAGGGATGTAGCTTCTGTAGGAATTTGGCCTGGTTATTCCTCCACAAACTCCTATGAACAGGCACTAGTTTACTTTGCTAAACTATCGCCGGGAAATCCAAGTAACGCGTGCATATCATAAGTGTAAATCCCTGCCATAACTGCCGGATCGCCATCCATTATCTTCTTTGTCTCTTCTACATTTGTTCGAAAAATGTACATACCTGCTACGGTTCCTCCATCTGTTGCAGGACAGACGAGACAAATGCTTCCATCTTTTCGTAGTGCGAAATTTCTACGTCCATGCTCCCAGATTATTTCATTCGCTCCGACCTCATCCCTCTTTGAAGTTGACTGTAGTAAAACAAGAGTATAGGGTTTAACTGTCTTTAACATCTCATGCATGTATTCGTCGGTTATCTCGCTCATAAAATCAAACTCAGCATCATTGCCAAAGCCAATATAATACCTTCGACTCTCGTAATTCCAAGGTAAGGGCCCAAACCGACTCCTCGTAATTCAAAGAGATAGATCGGCAAAGGAACTATATTGGTTTACGATGCCACATTGTTCGCCGCTGCAACATTCGCACGTGGTTTCTTCGGAGTGAACGTTGTAGCTTGAGACAAGTCTCCCATACATGTCGTAAGCCCAAATGATTGCCAAGAGAGGAATGCAAAGGCCAAAGACGCTTTCAAGGAACGATACTAAGATCAGATTTCCCTGTGCGCCCAGCGGTGTTTTGTTAAGTGGATATAATTGAGAAATTGCCAAGTTAGAGACTGAGCCGGGGGTACTGGTTCTATTCGGATAGACTAGGCCAATTTTTATGAAGCTCTTTGAAAACAGTTGGTGTTCAGGTTTGAGTCGCCTTGTCCAAGGAAGATCAAAAGCATGAAATCGTCCAAAGGCGACTAGCCGCGATCATGTTCACAGACTTGGTAGGATATACCACACTTTCGCAACAAGATGAATCTTTGGCGCTAGAACTTCTTGAAGAGCATAGAAGGATCCTCCGTCTCATCTTTTCAAAATACAACGGCAAGGAAATCAAAACGATAGGGGACGCGTTCCTCGTGGAATTTGCGAGTGCTCTTGAAGCAGCAAATTGCGGGTTTGAAATTCAGAATGTGCTTCATGAGCGAAACCTCTCCCAAACTGAGGAACTGAAAAAGATCAAGCTGCGCATCGGAATGCATCTCGGAGATGTTATACATTCTACTTCTGATGTCTACGGCGACGCGGTGAACATTGCATCGAGGATTGAGCCTCTCGCAGACGAGGGAGGCGTATGTCTCACGCGGCAGGTCTATGACCACATACACAACAATTTCGATCTACCTCTTACAAGTCTAGGTCAAAAGACACTGAAGAACGTCTCGGGTTCGGTTGAGGTCTACAAGGTTGTGCTTCCATGGAAGGAACAGACAGTCAGGAAACCACAACAAGCAGAATCAACCAAGACGAGAATAGCCGTCCTACCTCTCGACAATTTCAGTCCAGATCCTAATGACGAATTCTTTGCAGACGGCATGACCGAGGAGTTGATAGACCGCCTTGCACAAGTGAAGGCGTTTCGTGTCATCGCGCGAACGTCAGTGATGGGCTACAAGAAGCAGAAGGACAAGAAGATCTCTGAGATAGCAAAAGAGCTGGGCGTTGGTACCATAGTCGAAGGAAGCGTCCGCAAGGCAGGCAACAGAATCAGGATCACGGTCCAACTGATTGACACGGCGTCCGAGGAGCACTTATGGTCAGATCGCTATGACAAAGAACTCGACGATGTATTCGCCGTTCAAACGGAGATAGCGTCGAAAATAGCAAATGAGCTCGCAGGAAAAATGAGAGTTTCGACTCCTGAGATCGCTTCGCCTAGTCGTGACATGTCGACTCTCGTGCATCCTTCGCAAGATACTCAGAATATGGACGCTTACATAAACTATCTTCGTGGGCGAAGATTGTTTGCAGAAAAGGGTTCGGAACAATCTATCAAGCATGCACTCACTTTCTTTGAGGAAGCGGTACGACTCGATCCGAGATTTGCGCGCGCGAGAGTTGGAATCGCAGAAGTTGTTCAGTGGCTCGGCTCAGAGGGAGCAATTCCATATATTGAATCAAACAGGAGAGCTCATGAAGAGCTCACAAGAGCTCTTGAGCTGAATGAATCACTTGCGGAAGCTCACTCTAGCCTCTCTGGATTATTTCTCGCAGAAGACAAATTTGCGGCGTCCGAGGAAGAAGCACGCCGCGCGATCGAGCTAAATCCCAATCTATCTGATCCTTACAGATGGCTTGCCCAAATCGTGGCTGGGAATGGTAAAATCGATGAAGCTGTGCGGTTGCTCGAGTCCGCGTCGCTAGTTGACCCTATGGATATCAATGTTCTCTCCTTCTTAGGAAGGGCCTACATGTACGCTGGAAGGGAAAAGGAAGCTCTTGCTTTCTGGGAAAGAACAAAGGCCTTGAGTCCCTATCGGACAAATGCCCATTCCATGGAATACTATCTTGCAATTGGCAACTATTCGAAGGCTTCGCAGGCGTTGCAAGAAATGGAACGATTAAGACCCGAAAACGGATGGACGGAAATGTACCGCGGATTTCTGGCCGCTCGGACAGGGGATGTCGAAGGAGCTAGGCGTTCTATTGAAAAGCTCGAAAAACGTGGAGCAAGTGGAGAGCTCACAGTATTTTTTGTAGGCTTTATTCACTATGCGTTGGGTGATATGGATGAATTCGTCAAGTGCATTGAACGGTCCTTTGAGCTTCATGCATTGCCCTTACTGGAACTGAAATATTCCCGTCTATACGAAGACGCTCGAAAGGACCCACGGATCATCGAAGTTCTGAGAAAGCAGTCCGAATATCGATCCAAAGATTAACTAACAACATGAATTTCGGCTCCAGTGGGATCGCCGGCGATGGGAACAAAGATTACAGAAAGTCCCTAGAGGGGACGGTCAATTAGATCGTACACCGTGACAGTGATATTGTTCTGTTGGGGATAGCTCAAAACAAAACTACAATCGTATTCTCATTTACCACTGCATTAGGAGGTGAAAACGTGCCAGCGAAGTTACCTACTGTCGACAGCAAAAGGAAACCCAAGGAAGCTGTTGCAGGAATGTCAAACGCACTTACTGTGAGATTTACCCGTACAGTATTTTAGCGGGAATCAATAATGGAAGCGATGTAGAGTATACCACGCCATTTGATGAGAAGTTTGAAAAAGACTGAGCACAAACGTCGGAATCAGAAAGGCCGCAAAGACTCCGTCTAGTTTGTGACGTTCTGAAGGTGCAGCCCGACCAACGCGTTGTTGAGATAAGTGAGATCGAACAGTCCGCTCAAGTTGGGAAGAGTACTACCGAGGTATCCCAATGCATAGGCGTTTTGAGCTTCCTGATTCACAGAAGAAATCAGTGGATCGTAAGTAAAGCTCAACGTTCCTATTGAGTTGTCCAGGACTTCAGAGTTCATAACCAGTCCGCTTACTTGGTAGATGGTGTTGTTAAGATACTCCGTCCACAAGAAACTCGACGCTGAGGCTGCGTGCTGATTTATCCAAAGAGTCTCTTCGACATTTGCGAGGACAATTTTCTGCACAACGTCGGGATGAGCGCTAAGATAGGAAGTAGTGACTGCTATTTCAGCCGTTGAGAATTCCTCCCCAGGCCATAAACTTTGCTCATTCAAGAAAACGTGGGCTTTAGCCTCAAAGAGAGCGAGTGAAGCATACGGCTGGGGGAGCCATGCTCCGTCAATCTTGTTTAGAACTAACAGATTAACCAGGTTCGAGTTTGACGTGTCGTCGATGGTAGTGCCGTTTACATGATGGATGGCAAGATACGTTCTCAGGGCAACGTCTTGAGTGTTTCCGAGTGCTGGAGCCCCAAATGTCCCACCGTTCAAGGTTGCAATGCCTCCCGTGGCGTTTGCGTTCGTGATTCCTGACGCGTTAGTTACGACAAAGATCGCCCCTCCGCTTGCGACACCCGAGACGATCCTAATGGATTGCCCGTCATCCACATATGCGGTCACTGCGGGAATTGGCCCAACAAAAGCTATCTGAATTTGATTTGCTAGTAGCGCCGTTATTTCGGTCGGACCGGAAGTAAACAGCTGCGACCTCAGCGTGCACGATGGACCGAGAACGTTTTCGAAAGATACCCCCGGATTGGTCAAGTTTGACATTCCGATGAGGGCCTGGGCATGATTGACATTGGGAAAGTATCCAATCGTAACGGTTTGACCCGCGCAGCTAAGAGCGGACATGGAGGTCGTTGTCCCTTTTGAAAAGATGTGTGAAACAGTGACGAAACCTGCTCCCGCTACCATCACAACTACAAGAACCGCGATGACGATGATCAACAGATTTCTCTTCAAATATTATTACAGCTCTAACTCTTTCTCGGAACCGGCTATATTTCCTAGTCCTTTTGAGAGTTAGGGTTGTTGCATTTTAAGCACAACTTATTATTATATATAATTATACTATTATTACATATAATTACAAAATATTCGAAAAAAAAGTGGTATCAGAATGGAGGTAGAAATGAGTAAGGTCTCAACTTGGTTAAGCGAGCTATCTAGCATCAGGGAGTACAGATCCCGCGGAAAGATACTTACCGTGAGAGTTCAATGCCATGAATGTGGAAGAATGCTGAGTCCGAATGAGCTAATTAGAGCACTGAGTATCTCGGGCTTGAATCAAAATCAGGCTGAAGAGGGACAGCATGTCTTTCACGATATTTGTCCTGAGTGTTACTCTATTCTAAAGAACCAAATCGAAGGTCTGATGAGATGAACAATACCCAGTAGTCATACGATTTCCTGCTGCAATTTAAATTTCAAAATCTGATCTGTCCTTCAAGCATCTAAAAAAAGAAAAAGGGAAAGAACCCGGTTAGGGGTTCTCATTATTCTTCTATGGTGGAGTGATTGGAGTTAGTTGGTAGAGTGAGTAGTAGCCTGCATTGTTCCAGAAGCTTGTGGCGGCTGGAGAGCGGATGTATGTGAGGAATTGGCTCTCGGTTGTAGTGGGTGTGCCCGCAGTGACCATCCAGAATGTTCGAGTCAATCCAGTTCCCGAAGTAGAGTCTGGATAGACTGGTGCAGATGAGGTTCCTCCTGCAACGTTGAGTGATGCTTTGATGAAAGAGTCAAGGGATGCGCTTGTGCCGCTAGGAGTCGCATAGCAGCTGAATGAGCCACTTGCGGTGCATACGGCTAGATTCTCTGTATCAGCTGAGACAGGTTGTAGGACAGTTACACCAGCAGCAGTAGTAGATCCTGGTGTAGTAGATGCGCCTTCAGCAAATCCAATGTCAACAAATCCGAGTGTTCCCACAGTCTTTTGTACTTCTGAAAGAACTCCTGGATTCCCCGTCTCTGTCAGACCTGGAAGAGCGACTGCGTTGTTTGATGTTGAGGCACAAACGGTTGCAAGGTATGAGCATGCAGTGTCTTCAGTTCCTGAGGGAAGATCACCACGAGATACAGCTGTTATGCATCCTGTTGAGGCAGTGCATGACGCTGGCGCGACAGCG
>JASHOD010000002.1 GCA_030041295.1 Nitrososphaerales archaeon | reverse complement strand
TAGGTCACATTTAGGCCAAAACTTGATCCGTCCCCAATCGTTTCGACCACTCCTTCTTTGATTGGTCCCAAAATAATACCTACTTGCTTTATCCCTGCTTTCTGTAAATGTTCCAAACCGTAAAGTAGCATCCGGCTTGTTCGCAATTGGGAGTAGGTGTTTGTTGCCGGTGAAGGTCAGTGGTCAAAGCCTAGTACCATGGCCGCCGGCTAACAAAAGCCCTTTCAATTTCGATTCAACTCGACTTCCATAGAAGCTTGAGATGCAAAGATGTCAAGAGCTTTTTCTATACTCATCATTTCGTATCCGGTCTCATTTTTGATGCGATTTGAAATTAGAGAACTATTCAGCGGTCTCTTTGCAACTTGCTTTAACTGACTCGAGTCAATTGGACGAACTAAATTAGTATCAAATCCAAACTTTTCCGAGACTTTGACCGAGAAATCGTATCTACTGATTGATGTCGCTCCAGCTGTATGGAAAACTCCTTTGGCCTTTGTGGACTCTGCCAATTTCAAAATTGCCTGAGCTAGATCATCTGCGAGAGTAGGGGATGTGACTTGATCAGTTACGATCCTGACTTCTTTTCGTGCTTGAAGCTGTGACACGAGCCAAGCTCCAAAATTAAGCGGCTTCCCTGATGAGGAACTTGATGTTTGACCAGTCGGGACCCAGCTGTAAATGACCGCGGGCCTGCACACGACTGAGTTTTCGTTCCTCGAAAGGGCCGCTCTTTCGCCTTCTAGCTTGCTTATTGCGTAGACACTTTCTGGATTAGGTAGAGACTCCTCTGTATACGGAGCGAACCTTCCATCAAAGACAAAGTCTGTTGAGATGAAAATGAACTTCGAATTGATTTCCGATGTTGCCACTGCAAGATTTGAAGTACCATCGCGATTAACAGCGAGGGCTTATTCGGGATGAGTTTCGCAATAATCTACATTGTGAAGCGCCGCAGTGTCCACTACAACATCTGGTTTGAACTTGTTGATAATAGATCGAGTCTCGCTTTTGTTTGTCTTATCCAATTGAAGAATTTCGTTAAAGCCTGATGCTGGCTTCTTAGATTTGTACGCTCCTATTGTGTAATGAGAGCTCCTTTGAGCAAAGACTGCGATCTTTTCTCCTACTTGACCTCCTGCACCGACAACAAGGATCTTCATTTAGTGAACTCTCACTTGTGCGGTGGTTTGTTCCAATCGAAACTTGCCTTTGTCTTTGGATCTAAGATTTTAGGATCATTCCATGGCCTACGTTCTTCGTCAGGATTCTTGTAGTCATACAATCGAGTAGTTGCATAAACTGTCAAAGATGGTTCGCTAGAGATCGTCTTTGTTCCATGCCAGTTCTTGCCGACGATTCTCACGACTTGAAGTTTTTCAGAGCTGGCTATAATTTCATCAAGCTGGCCGTTCGTTGGAGATTTTGGATCATCGTCATATGCGCATATTTTCATCGCTCCTTTTAGCACAATGAAATAGTCAACTTGCCCTCTCAGGTGCCTATGCCACGCCCGAATCACTCCCGGATAACTATGGGAGAGATTTGCTTGGACTATCTTATCGCCCAAAACGAAATCACTCCAGTCTTCGCGCATTATTTCTGCTAAAAATCCTCTTTCGTCGGGAATCTTTTTCACATCGTAGACTTTGTTTCCTTCGAGCAAATTTCGAATTCACACAATCCTCTTACAGCACGATTCCTCTTAAAGCGACTTCTTTTGAAGCTTGCGCGTCGTTCAAAAGATGCTTGTACCACTCTACGGTCTTGGTCTTTAGGTCGTCTGTTACAAGCCCTTGGGCGAGTGCCATCTCGATTTCTTTGACGGCGTCGGCCGGGGTGTATTTCGCCTCAAAGCCCAAGACATTTCTCGCCTTTGCAAAACTCACTTGGTATGACCTCCTGTCAGGATCCCCATACCATTCGATACTCGGTCTGTTCATCATCGAGTTTGCGACAATTTCTGCGAGGTCTTTTATTTGATAGTTCTGAGAATCAGAACCCATGTTGAATAGTTGGTGATTAATTTGTTCAGGGTCGCTTTGCAAGATTGTTAGAATAGCTCGAGCCGCGTCCTTCACATGAATAAATGGGCGCCATTGAGTTCCATCCCGCATTATAGGTATTTTCGAATTCTTGTACCCTCCTAGAGTCATTCCATTTATCGCAAGATCGAAACGCATCCGTCCGGAGAGTCCGTAAACAGTTGCAAACCTGATCGCAGTACTAATGAAATTCAAATCACCCAACGGAAGATTATCTTTTTCAGCTAGATAGTTTGCTTTCGCGTAAGCGGTCAGAGGATTCGTCTTGGATTCTTCGGTAAGGATTCCATCTTGAAAGCCATAGATGCTGCAACTCGAAATCAAAAGATATCTCCTTACTTTAGCTTCCTTTGCAAGTCTTGCAACTCTCGCTCTTCCTAGATAATTGATTTCAAATGTTTTCCAGGGGTCAAGCTCCCCTGCAGGATCATTCGAAAGAGCGGCCATGTCCACAACGGCATCGTAACCTTCGAGAATCTTCCCGCTGAAATATCGTGTGTCATCACGAAGTAACGTTAGTTTCCCAGAATAACTATCGTTTTTCGCCTCAAGACTTTGGGCCCCGAAAAAGAACCTATCTAGGACTGTAACTTGATGTCCATTTTCAAGAAGGTAAGGAACTAATGTGGTTCCAATGTAGCCCCCAGCGCCTGTCAAAAAAATCTTCATGAGATCTTACACCGAAAAAAGAGTATATACCTCGGGACGGGCGCTCCCTCTAGTTATAAAGTATGCAGTCATCACAAAAGAAGACAGCTGACCTGAAGTACACTAGTCGATCTAAGAATTTGGTTATAGCGGCTTTAGAACATGTTTCCAAGGACAATTAAGTGTTCTAATTTCTGGAATGAGAGTTTTGTCGAGTTTCGACGAGAGCATTCAGGCTTCTGCCAAGCTCGCGACCCTACGGTTATCGACTTGCAATTAGATTAGAAAAAAGTGGGATCAGTCGGAGGTCACATTCACATTGTCGAGTATTGAAATCCAATTAGCCGAATACAGCGAGTATTCGCATGCAATCCAAGGAACATTATTTTGTACCAAGTATTGGATGAATGCAGAACTGACAGAATTGCAAGAGTTATTCTCTATATTAATCTCCCCTACTAAACCAGTCATGTTGGAAGCACTTTGAAATTTATTTAGTCCACTTGTAACCGCGTATTCGAGTCGCGAGAGAGTAGCACAAGTAGAATTACGACCGTATATTGACACGTGCAGGTCGGCATAAGTATTCGGAAATAATTCGTCCGCAGGAGGCGCTGTAGGGTATCCTGTTATTGAGTACACCCACCAGCCTACCGCCCTACTGGGATCTATGGATCGAATGTAAGCGGTTACTTTGTCCAAGCATACTATAGCTTCCGTACCAATGGACCCACATCCATTGTTGTTTGTCCCAGTGTTGTTAGCTTCCATTTCATTTGCCACGTTAAACAAAACAATATTCGAATCTCCTTTGTAATGCTCAGCCGTAACATTCCAATCGTAATACCAAGCTGAAGATCCGTAGAAACCATTTTGGTAATCAAGGTCATCAAGAATGACTTTGAACCCGTATTGTGCCGCCATCGAGACGGCGAGGTCAAGGTTTGCAATATTTGACACATTAAGATATTGTTCGCTTGAATTAAAATCATTGGCACTAAACTTGAAGGATAATCGAATTACATTCCAGCCAAACTTCGTCTTAAGCGATTGAAATGTAGAGTTTGTGTAATAATCGATCCAAGCTTGAGTAAGATTGGACGGAACTGTCTGGTAGGTTAAAGCAAGCTCGTAATCCTCCGAGACACCGCAACAAATTCGGCTATTTGTGGTATTTTCGCTGGTTGTACTAGTTATAGAGTAACTAGTAACACCGGTGATAGTAGTTTCAGTTGTCGTGATTTGCGATGAAGGAGGGGGAAACTGCAGACTGGAATTGGAAGAGGAAGTAATGATGCTTGTACTACTGTCACTGTCACTGCTACTCGAAAGCGGAAAAGGAGGAGTAGATCCTGCCTTGGCACTGTAATCGAGTCCGACGACTCCAGAAATGACTAGGACAGTACAAATTGCACTAATCGCAAGAATTGAATTCCAATTCTTCAATTTTTTAAAATTCATTTGTTCTTTAATTCTCCACACAACAGCGCATGTGTAAAGGGCCAGAGTTGTGCGAAAAAGCACAGAAATCCTACGCTAAATAAAAGTACTCAAATGAACTTGATCTCATTTAAATCACGACTAGATTTGGAATTTTGTTAAAAGTTTGAGATTTTGTAGCTAGTGCGACGTAGTTATTCCCAAAGCATGAGCAGGGCGGCATGTTTCTTTGCAGTCTCGAGAAGCTCCTTACTAACTCCGGCCCTTCCTGCCTCTGTGATCAAAAGGTCAGGATTATATTTGTCCCAAGCGTTCCTGAGTATCTCGCCTCCATAACTTATGAAGGTTGAGTGACATACTCCGACGACTGAAGTAGTCTGACTTCCATACTTTTACTTCGGGTTGCCGAGTTGCTTGAATGATATTCTTCAAGCTCTAAATATTACAATTTCATGGGAACAATATAGCTAGTCCTCCCACGATTTCGTTGTTTGGCAAAAATAGTAAAGGGACTTGGGCGAATCACCGAGTGTATTCCTTTCGATACAGGAGTGCATCAAACCAGATAACTTAAATGTCGCGCCAAAGTTGGAAACATCCTTCATCGAATAGAGCTTAATGAATTAGGAAAGTAAGATTGCCTCTTGCGACTCAATGAGAGGAAATTTCTAACCAGAAAGAAAATTTGTGCTGTAATTTTCTTGCTGATTTTAGCGCCATCTGGCGCTAAATTCGCTCTCCCAAATCTTTTTGCCAGTGTTAGTTCTCTTGTTGCTAGCCCTAGCGATGCCCCAAGTATTGGTACGGTGAAGGGTACTTTGCTTCTTCAGAACAATACGATACTTTCAGGTACTCCAGAACCTTCAGCTCCTGGTTCGCCAATTAATCTAGCTTATGATCCGCTCAATAATGAAATCTACACAGCAGATGCAGACCCAGGTACAATGTTCAACAGTGAGGAGACCGCAGTAGATTGGGATTTGGTATCAGTAATCAATGCGACTAGCGGCGTTTTGATTGGCTCGATCAATACAACCATAGCTTCATCGTCACCAGGTGCCGAAAATACTCTATCTATCACAGTTGACACTAACAACGGATACGTGTATGCCGCAGATTCTGGGGGCGCTCTAGCGGTTATCGATGGTGCTTCAAACAAATTAATCGATGTAATTCCTCCGCCTTTGCCGTCATACGAATCTTCGTATCCCTTCCTAGCGTACGATTCTACGAATAATTACGTGTACGTCTATTATGGTTACAATGGAACTCTCTACGCATTAGACCCGACCACCAACACTTTCAAAGAAAGTATTCAGCTCGAGCCGTATTCGTATTCCCTCGAAGATGGTATCAGAACATTAACTTGTTGCACAGCTTCAAGCGACCTTGGTCTTCCCTCCCCGATCGCTGTTGATCCAACCACAAATAGAATCTACGTGTTAAACAACAACAACGCCACATCGTCTCAAAATTCGACGATATCGGCTACGATTTCTGTTATAGATGGAAGTACAAACAGTTTGATCGAGAGTGTCTCAGCTCCGAAAGGATACAATCTCTATTCAATAAGCGTGAATCCATCGAACGATAACTTGTATCTTGGAGACGAAGGGATCTCAAATCCAGACATAGACAATGTTTGCCAAAATTGCGTACTTGTGATGAATGGGACAAGTTATAGTATTGAAGCCAAGATAACTATGCTAGCGGCTCCTGGAAATCTTGTGGTAGACCAGGTTTCGAATGAAGTTTACGTCACCACATATAACATGTCTGTTTCGATTGACGCCAACAACGTCTATGCTATCTACGCAACGAATAACTCCCTTGTTTCAGGAGTAATGTGGACAGACGATCCCGGAGGGATAATTGCCAGTCCGACCAATTCGAACATATACGTGGCTCTCTTTACGGGCACAAATGCAGAGGTTGAGGTAGGCAATGGCACTGCGCTACAAATTTCTTCCCTCATTCCGCTGGATTATGGACCAATCAACGCAGCGTATGACCCGATCAACGGCAATATTTACGTAGCCGATGGAACGGCAGATTATCTAACTGAAATTAATAGTATAACGAATCAAATAATTGGAACTGTCCCCCTTTCATCGTATAATTTTCCAACTCTCGGCCAAGACATTATTGTTCAAGTTCCAGATATCCAAGTGAACCCATCGACGGGCGTCGTGTATGCTGGTGTCGAAATTGCGCCTCCTTTAACAAATGATCAGATTATATCTCTCTACAACTGCAGTTTCGTTGCAATAGATCCGGAAACAAATAGTTTGGTTGCTGACATCCAGATTGAACCAGGGGCTTCACTCTGTTCGCTTACAGGCATAGCTTACGACGCGGTCAACAACGAAATCTACGTAGCAAGCTTTGACGCAGGCGTCGGAAGTGGCGGGCAAATTACCGTAATCAACGCTTCATCGTATAATGTCATAACCGTAATCCAGTCATCGGGTTCGTTTTCGTTTGATGAGCCGTACGGCATTTCGGTCGATAACGCAAGCGGAACGATCTATGTAAGCGAGCTTCAAACATCGAACGAAACAGATGCTGGATATGTTCCCTATGTTTTGCTCGTAAATGCATCTTCAAATCAGCTTGCAGGACAGATTAATTTTCCTGCAGTAACTGGGGCCTCTGGAGCAGGCACCGGTTCCGTCGTATTTGACCCCTCTACAAATTTCATGTACGTTGGTGTCTTTTATATTGGATTTACTGACCCGCAGGGGATATTGAGCAAATTTGCAATTATCAACGGCGCAGCTAATACTCTCCTGAATACCAACTCGGTCCCGACGGGGATATCGGCTCTTGATTTTGCTCTAAATCCGACAAATGATTTCATCTATTCCATTGAACCTCTTCCAATGGCAACTTTAGATGGAATACCTTACAACTATACTCTTTCCCTAACAGCAATGGAACCTCTTAGTCAAACTTTTACGGGAACTGTTAGTCTAGGATTGCTGGCTCCGTTCGACTTTTGTTGGGATTTAGTTAACGCATGTGCAGGTTTTGCAGTAGATGCCTCTTCAGGAAATATTTACGTTACAAATCCATTCCCCGACACTGTTTCAATAATAGGCCTCCCTCCTCCTCCCCCGAAACCGGCTACCACATTTAGTGTCAAGATTGAAGACGCAAATGGAAATCCAATATCTGGCATCCCTGTAACATTTGAAGACTCTTCCGGTTTACCGCTCGGCGGTGGAGCGAGCGGAACAAATGGGTATACGCTACCCGTACAAGTACCCTCTAATCTATCTTCGATAGAGGTGAGCGTTCTCGTGAGTGGATTTTCGTTTTATGAAGCACCACCAGTTCAATCCTTTCCGATCACGGCATACTCAAATAACACAGGCTCGATTACTCTTCGTGCCGTTCCGCATGGATATGTTGCGGGTCAAGTTCAGTACGACAATGGAACTATAGCTCAGAATGTTACCGTGACAGCAGTTGAGCTCGTAAATGGCATCAATTTTGCTACTTCTGTTCTTACTAATTCAAATGGAGACTATAACATCACCCTTTACGCGGGGACTGCCCGAGTCCAATCAAGTTCATTGAACACCTTTGAAGTAGTTCAAACAGCCGTAATCTCTGCAAACCAGACTTCTACGCTCAATCTTATCCTTCACCAGCTCGAACAAGGTTACGTTTCAGCTCAACTCTATACAAAATACTTAGGGCAGCCCTCTTATCAGGGACCAGTGAGTTTTGATTGGCGAACCGCATTCCACTTCCAGATGGCTGTGAGCGATCCTCTTGGAAACACTTACTATCCGGGCGCTGAAGTTTATCCAGTTCCAGTCCAAGGGTACGCTGGAGAACAATTTACGGTATGCCTCGATGGTTCCGAAGCAGGATTGCCATCGGGATGCGCTAACGCGACGCTTGGTACCGATCTTAACGGAACGGCCTCAATATATCTAGCCCAACAGGGGGAAATTAATGGCACCGTCGTGGATGTATCGGATGGGCAGCCTGTTTTGTCATGGAATGCCGAGGTTTACTCTTTAAATGGCACTGGATTTCGCACCTCAATCGGCTACATAGAGAACCAATCATCGATATTGACCTACTCTGTGCCGCAACCTGGAGATTATGCAATTGATATCCAAAGTGAGTCATTGAGTGGCGAACCACTATTTGCATCAATTACAGTCCCGGTGGGTCCAGGGGAAATGATACAGCTTGGCAACATAACCCTCTCTCCTGAAGGAGCCTTTGCCGGTAAGAGTGGAAATCAGCTAACAATGTCTCCGGACATCGCAGTCCCCGGAAGTACAGAAAACGTTCGAGTCTTGTTCAAGAATGCGGGCACATTCGAGGCAACCAACGCTAGGATCCAACTAGATATTCCGACAGGAACTTCTCTAGTCCAAGGAAGCCTGACTCTGAATGGCTCATCCGTGTCAAATGGCATGTCACAGGGTTCGCAGTACGTTGTTCCGCTACCCGACCTGAATCCTGGAGCATCCGGCGAAGTGAATTATCAGTTACAGCTATCAGGGAGTTTCAACGCTTCTTTGCTCGCTCCGGAAGCCCTGATCGTTTACGACGATCCTTCGTCGGGTACAAACAATGTAACTGAGCTCTTAGGCTCAGCATCGGTTCCTGTTTATCCTGTTACCATTAATGCAGAGGCCGAGACAAACTCACTTTCCATGACCGTCGACGGTCAGGCTGAACCAGGAAGCACGATCCTAATCTTTGATGGAAATGCTGTCGTCGGAACAGCAAACGCCACGGGGAACGGGTTCTGGCAGGCAAATATACAGCTCTCAAACACAGGCAGCCCGAGTGAGCACATTCTGCGGGCGCAGGCGAATAGTTCCTTAGGAATATTGGTCAATTCGCCGGGCACGCTTGTCAACTACGACAAAAATCTGCCCGTTCTAAACCAAGTTTGCATCTCGACACCTGTCAGCGCAAGCGGGGGATCCTATTCCTCGGGGCGTAGTGCTGTGATCTACTCACCTTCTTCCGGATCCGGGAGCAGTGTTTGCCTCAATCCACAGGGAATGGAGACAATACCGTTTGTTGTCGTTCCAGGTTATCCGCTAACTTTCTCATTGTACTTCAGTAACTCATCTGATGTCACCGATGTCTATGTCTATCTCGTTGGTTCGGGCCTGGCAAACGCCACTCTAGATTCGGATGGCGTCTACCGGGCGACTTTGCAAGCAACTGATTCTCTCGGAGCATTCTATGTCGGCTATCTTGAAAACTTCTTCCCGCAAGGGAACGGAACCTTCGGCACTTTGCCCACGCAACAACAAGTTGAGAGCCAGGTTCCAGCGCCTCTTTCCAACGCATCTTACACTCTTCTAAACCAAAACTCAACAGGGATAACTGTTAGAGCAGTTCTGCCAAATAATGGCGGAACTATTACCGCAAGTATGAGCATAACGCCCGATGTTGTCTACACGCCAACACAATCCGACATAGATTTTGCAGAACAAGCAGGATATCCGGTTTATGATTTCCACTACTCTGTGACGAATACTAGTAGTAATTTTGTCTCTGCAACTGAAAGTTATTTTATTCCTTACAGTGCTCTTCCTTCGAGCTTGGTCAGCGCTATAGACAGCCCCGGAGAAGGCGCTGGAGTTTTCGTAAAACTAGGTGAAGGCTTCGACGGAGTTGGATTCGCTAACGATATTGCTTCCACTTTAAATAACTTGGCTCTTGCAGAAGAGGCGAATGAAAAGCTAGAAGCGTGGCAAAACTGTGTAGAGCATCCCCAGATCCCCTTTGCCACGCCAGAGGATCAGCAGAAAATGTTGAATCAGATCGAAGAATTCCGATATGATGTTCAGGAAGAACAGGTAGTGTCGCTCGCTAATACAATTGTGAGCCATCTTTTTTCACCCGAAGAAGAAGCAGTCAATATCTTCACCGCTCCCCTGGGCGCTGTCGGTGACAAGATGCTTGATCAAGTCAAAGAAGACACTATGGATGAAATTAACCACTATGCCGGCTTTGAGGGTGATGCCGCAGGCTGCTTTGGTTTAGTACCTCGCTGGATTTACGATCCAAGCGGGTACGTCTATGAGGCCCTTCCAAGTAACAGATTGCCTGGCGTTACTGCGACAATCTTCTATCAAAATCCTTCGAATGGAACTTGGGTACAGTGGAAAGCAGCATCATATGACCAGCAGAACCAAGAGGTAACAGATGGACAGGGAAGATACGGGTGGAATGTTCCACCAGGGAAATGGATGATTGTGTATCAAAAACCAGGATACCAAACGATTGATAGCCCTATCTTGAATATTCCTCCACCAGTGACTGACCTAGATATAGGAATGCTATCAACTGCTCCTCCAAGTGTTAGCGGAGCGATTGCGGTTGCAAACGGAAGCTCATCATACGTACTTGTCGAGTTTAGTAAGTATGTTCAAGCGCAGGACATTACTTCGAGCAATTTCTATGTAACAACCAGTGGGGGACAAAGCATAACCGGCACGGTTGACCCACTGAATCCACAAACGGATCCATCTGGCACTGCTCTAACTAGAGAAGCCGTGTTTCACTCTTCGGCCCCTCTCTCCGTCGGCTCTGAATACACTGTCAATCTCGCTGGCTCCATCGAAAGTTATGCGAACGTATCGATGGGTTCCAATTTCTCTCAAACTCTTACTGCTCAGACTCCGCCGACTTTCGCTGTGTCAATTAATGGCTGCAGCACGAGTTGTGAAAACCAAATAGCTTTGGGAAATGGATTAACCGTTAATTCTCAATCAAACGACGCGCTGGCTAATGCGGTGAATTTTGCGTGGTACAACCCACAAGGTAACCTAACAAATAGCGAAACCCTGAACGCTAGTTCTGGCGTGGCGACTTCAACGCCATTCTTTCCAACCGAGGTGGGCAATTGGTCTCTAGTTACTCAGTTTACGGACGGAAGCGGAACTATCTTTGGAAGTTCAACTGAACAGGTTAGTGTGGTATCTCAACTAGGCGCTCAGATTTCGTCGGGTGGCACCCTTCCAATTGTGCCTGGGAGCGTCTTTCTATCTTCAGTCTCGGTAAATGCAACTGGAGGTTTTTACGTCGACTCGAGATCAACAAACGGAATACAAATCACCGTAACGGGAGCGACTTCGCCGCAGGGGACCGTGGAGAGTGTAAATTCTTTCATATATTCATCGACTCCGCCTTCGACTACCAACGTGTATTCGCAACTAGGAACTCAACCTCTTCTTTTTGTGGACGTAAGATTAACGCCGAATGTTGGCGGCACGGCCACTGTTTGTGTGACGAACGGCACAATCTCAAGCTCGAACTGGATGTACTACGAGACGACTAATTCATCTTCATGGACTAGTGCGTTTAATGTGCAATTTGTTGCTCCGAATACTCTCTGCGGCGAAATTCCAGTTTCCATGTTGTATGGAACGCCCATTGTGATAACTCAGTCCCAAGAATCTATGTCGACCTCGACATCTGTGTCAACCACCACAACTCAATCTTCTTCTTCGTCGGCGTCGAGTTCGTCCAGTACATCGACGACTTCCAGTTCGTCAACAGCGGTGAAACCTAGTCCGCCGTCAGGATTTCTGGAACTTGCGGCTATTTTCTCTGTTTTGATACTAGTTGGAGGCGGCGGCGTCGCTTTCCTAATGATGAGAAGAAGAAAATGGAAGGCGGGATAGAACAATCTAACTAGGAGCCTTTTGCACTTACTGGATAGCTCAGTTTCTGCTCCAAGTTCAACTGGTTTGATGGTCACGAGTTCATGATGCTCGGGGAGTTGGAGCAGACTGATTTCAGATTCTCGTTTTTGATATGATTCGCATATACCCCATGCTTTTTAGGTTCTACTATTGTTTGGGGGATAGATTCTCG
Source organism: Nitrososphaerales archaeon (assembly GCA_030041295.1). Classification (GTDB taxonomy): domain Archaea; phylum Thermoproteota; class Nitrososphaeria; order Nitrososphaerales; family CADDZS01; genus JASHOD01. The sequence continues at coordinate 19,224 of JASHOD010000002.1, read as the reverse complement.
CGTCAGCCCAACATAAACGGCAATCTAGCCCGCAAAAATGGCGAAAGCAAACTTCCTTGAAATAGTATTTCCCAGAAAAGCAGGATATGGCCCTACGTCGGTTATAATGTGCCTACGAGTTTCTTCTTCGCACGAGTATCTCGTATTTTGGACTTTTTATAATTAGATGGCGGTTGAAGAGAATTATTGCAACTTAGTACTGTTAATGGAACCAAAATGCCTTTTCACGGTTTCACAACTTCTGTTTTTTCAAAAGCGAAATCCAAGTGGACTTTAAGCACTGCTTATGTAAAGAATAGAAGGTTGGATTTATGCAAGAAATCTTGTCTATGGAGCTGTAGTTGTAGTCACGTTTTCAGTAATAGTTTCAGTGTAGGAATAGGTTGCTGCTGGATATGTTAAAGTCATTGTTGTTGCTGTATAGGTTAATGTGTAGGGGAATGTGAAGGTAGTCCCGTTAAAAGAATAAGTCGTTGCAGAATAGGTTGTGCATAATTCAGTGACAGCAGGTTCAGTGAATGTAAACCCACTGATTGTACTCGTATAAGGGCTCTGCGTGCTTGCCGAATAGGTTATGGTCTCTGTAGTGGCTGTCTCCGTATAAGTGTACGCCGTTGTGTAAGTTGTAAGATAAGTGACACACTCATAGGCTGCCGATGTCGAAGAGCTTGATGTGCTATGGGTCGTTGAACTACTGGATGAGGATGAGGATGAAGATGAAGATGAGGATGAAGATGAGGATGAGGATGAAGATGTTGTTGTAGTTGTGATCATTGTCGTTGTACTGAGAGAGGAAGTGGAAGTTGAGGTTACTGAAGTACTGGTTGGTGTAGTTGAAGTTGATGTCGGAGTTGTTATTGTTGAGGTAGACGTGGTCGAGGTTGTAGTCATTATTGTTGAGGTAGGAGTGGTGGAAGTAGCAGAACTAGACGAACTCGATGAGATTATGCTTGAAGTTGGAGTCGTCGTGCTTGTTGTCGTCGTCGTGCTTGAAGTTGTGGACTTCGACGGCAATGTCGCAACATAAGCGCCCACACCAGCTACTACAATAATGACCACAACAATTATCACAATTATAATCGTCGATATGGCAGAAGTCTTGCTGCGGTGAGATCCAGTTGCGCCACTCATTTAGCTCCTATTCACGTAATCAAGACGATAATAAGCATTTTCTGTGATATTCTAGTTGCATTAGCCGAAATCACAAAAAATTCTATCCAAAACTACCCATTCTCTATCTCTTTGTTTACGGCATACCGCAGGGATGAATAATACCGTCTGATGTACTGAAGCAGTAAGGATAGAGGCTTGATACCATATCTCGCCAAGACGGAAAGTGATAACCAAGCAAGAGCTGCTACCCTAAGTAAAGACATCAACTGAGGAACAGTCCCTGCCATAGTCGGGTTCGATGATCCGAACCAAGTGAGAATTATTAGAGCGTTAAAGGTATCCCAGAAGAAAAGAGATGGACTATCTATCGAGAGAACTGCAACTATAGGTATTATCATTAGATTAAATTGCGGCGCGTAAATGTAAGTGCCTAACACAAAGGAGACTAGGGCAAGAAATGCTCTTGGCATGAAGGGAATCTTCAATGTATACGTTTGTAGTAGAAGAAAGCCCATCAGAGCCAGACCAAAAATCTTCGCATATCCCCACGAAGCCGGATTCTGGAATATCCAAACGTACCAGGCGTCTTCTAGACCCCAATTTTTGAAATACTGATAGAAGCTGATTAGAAAACCAAAGTTAAGCACCGCAAGCACCAACAAAACGACCCCCAATGAAATGGCAATCACGACGAGATATTTGAGACGTGACCTGAGCTCTTTTAACTCGATAAGATAAACGGGAATCAGGACGACGCTCACTAATTTAGTTGCGATTGCAAGGCTTAGCATAAATGCTGAGGTGCTCTTCCGCTTCTCAAGAAAAAGCTGAAGGCTTAGGACGATCAGCATTGCATGAAAGAGGTCAAAACTGTAGACGCCATAAATTATCATGCTTGGCAGCAGGAAATACATCGGACTAAGTCTCGAGCCAAGTTTCTTTGCGATTCTCCAACATGACCAAGCAAGGACTCCAGCTGCAATTATGCTCATTACTCCAAAAGTAGTGTAATAGCCGTCAAGATTGACTCCAATAATTCTGGAAACGTAAATCAAAAGTCCGGAGATTGGTGGATACTCAAAAAAGGCGTGTACGTATGGTACCTGTCCTTGCTGTACCCAAGCTCGACCCCAGAAAGAGACTATATCGCTGTAAAGGGAAGGAATAGCACTCGGATAATGTATGAAAAAGCTTAGGATCATTCCCGCCACGGAAGCAGAAACGCAAGCGTAGAGGGATGACCTTTCTTGCACGAGGGAATCGATTCAGTTAACCTATTAAAGAATTGTAACTTGAGGATGAACGGAAAAAGAAAATTTTTCGATCATCACTTGAATAAGAAAAGACTATTGACCTTAATCCCTGCATCAGTGTTTATAGCGATTATGATAGTCTCTATCGTTCTTGGCCTCGCCGTATCTGGAAAGAGTGCTTCTCCAACATCCATTAACACCACTCAGCATAAGGTTACTGTCGTCGTTGTAGTTTCTGGGAACACTACATACACTTCTACACTGACCTCATGCTCTCCTTTCGTGATAGTTCAACCTCAAGTGATAATTTATCCTTCGACTACAGTAACGACTACGGCCACGCTCACGTCTTCGTGCTAATCTTTTTTCCTTCGTCTGGCTACAGCTTTAGGATGAATAAAGATGACGTAATCCAAGACGGGAGAAAGCTCTGATCGGGGAAAAATATCACAAACCAAGCAAAAGCCGCGACCAGAAATAGTATAGCAAGAACTCTCGGGATAAACGGTCTCGTAATGAGATATGAACTACCAAGAGCAATCGCTGGCACGGCTGGAAGAATGTAAAACGGATAAGTCACTCTTCCCTCTGCTGCCAGGGCAAGGTAAGGGAAGTAGCTCCAGCAAAAAAGAACGAGTGCCAAAACAGCCAGATCAGATTCTCGAAATCTTTTCAATTGAGTTTGCAATGTCGAGGATTCAACGATCTGGCTTTCCTCTTCAGGATGAGGCTCAATGGGCTTTGCGCTGTATAGAATCGCTGACTTTTGAGAATCAAATTCTTCTTTTGTCAAGGCCCCGGAATCCAAGAGCGATTTTAGTTTAGCTAATTTTTCCATGTCTTCGCTTGTCATTGGAGCAGGCTCCTGCTTCGTTACTGTTTTCTCAATCCCCGTCGGCGCCTCTTTCCTTTTCAAAAGTCTATACAAAATATATGCGGCGAAAGGTGCCCAGAGGAATGTGCTCCAAGTCTCAATCATATTAGTGATTCCATAATAAGCAATGTTCACGTACGAATGACAGACTGAACCAATGCAGACTGAGACGTTCGACTTGAAATAAGCTGTTGGCGCATAATAGATGAGCCAGGATAGCGGGGTTATGGCGCTGGACGGATCATTGGGCACGTTGAGAAAAGCTCCCGCGCAATCAAAGGCAGAAGGATGACAGACTAGCGAAGATCCGTAAGAAATGATATATTGGATCTGATTAACAAATGTCGGAACCTGACCCCCTGTAAGCAACGAGTCGTATACTTGAAGGCCAGCCGCGAACACCAAGACGGCTACAGCGATTATTTTGAGAGTAGAAAACAAGCGTAGTTTCGGCAACTCCTTCCCTCTAAGAAAATGAAATGTAGCCAGGGCCGCCACGAGAAAGATCGCGGTCTCTTTCGAAAGCATAGCGAGGCCCATCAGTGCGCCTGAAATGTAGTACTTGTCAATTCTCCACAACTTGAGATCATAAAGATAAGCGACGATTGCTGCAAGTGCAAAGAAAACAACGGGAATATCCAACACAGAAATTGATGAATGCGCAAAAAACATGGTGTCGAGGGCAAGTAGCATACTCGAATAGTAAGCGACCTTCTTGTTCTTTGAAAATTTCCAACCAATCGCGAATACGAGAGGGACACAAGCTGTTCCAAGTATGATAGGCAAGAGCCTGCCATTTTGAAGGTCAAATCCTCCGGCGCCGAAAGCAGCTATTCCAACGGCGATTAGGGCTTTAGCTAGTGGCGGATGCTCCATATTGCACGCTTCGACCTGAGGTGCGCAATGTACGCCATCTATAATTGCCACGGCCGCCGGGACATAATATGTTTCATCCATAACGCAGCCTGAACACGATTCGCAGTCGTTTTGAACTCCCCCTTGACAAGTCGCAATCTTTGGAATCTGCGCCAGGGGAACAGTCGCATTTTTGCTCCCGCCTACATAATAACCAAAAGAAGTTGCAGGACTCCCAATCAAGGCGAGATGCACAACTAAGACAACCAAGGTAAGCAAAAATAGGAAAGCTATCGCCTTTCTAAATTTGGGGTACTTTAGATAACAGAAAACCGTGGAGAAAAGACACGACGATATTGAGAAAACTAGAATTGCGGATGCAAGGTACGGCAAAGGTGTTAGCAGAATGGAGCTACTTGTAACTGCGTGTACTATGAGAATCAAAAGCGTTACAATGACATCAACTGCAAGACCGACGAGAAGCAATTTCATCGTACGAAAAACGATTGAAGAGCCGATTGCTTCTTCTTTGGAATGGGTCACGAACATTCGGCTTTTTCCTTTGGTATTAAAAGACGATGACTGATCTAGCAGTCGTTGATGGAGCCTTTCTAGGGCAAGCAGATCTTGCAATTTGACGCGATACCACGAAACTCATAGGACTATACAGTGGGTTTTGTTGAATTTTCATGGTGATGACTTGGCTTGTTGAATTTCGGGTTTTATTGAATCTTATCCCACTAGCTATCACCAGCTATCAACACTTCTTGCTGGTTCGAATTCCATTATCATCGCTGATAACCGTGAGGGACTTTAAATAACTGCGAGAGCCTCTTTTTCTAATTTGAAGATATGCACGTGCATCGATCAATTGTGGGGATCGTGATCGTTGCGCTTGCCGCCCTATTGTTTTTCGTAGTATTAGGGGACAACAGCCTTTCCTCGACATCAGTTGGCCAAGGACCAGGCGAAAACCCAGCTGCATTCTACTCGCTGGGTCCAGCAATTCTCGGTTTCGCAGGATTGATTTTGATAAAAACAGCCGTTGTTCGAGATTACAGAAGTAATTGGAACAGAGGAGAGAGATGATAAACTAGGGATTGTTTCACTGCTAACTACATGCGAATCTTCATTTTGTGGTACTGTCATTCTATCAGCTAACTACATAAAATGAATTCGTACCAATTGATTTCGATTTTCTTACCTACCTGACCATCTTGTGAAATTCCAACAAGTGTCTTTCATATTTTTCTTCCATGCTCGCCTCTTTCGTCGCTTGATTACGTTTTAGTGTCTTTGTTGTTGTTGACGGTTTCTCAACTTCCTCCGTTCGCAATAAGTAATAGAGCATCCTTGAACATTCAAGGCATACCGCATCCCTCGGAGTTATTCGTCTAATCTCTTCGGTCAAGCCCCTTCCTTCCTAATTTAGGCATTCAAAAGGACATTTTCTTTGAAAAAAAGAGGGAAACTCATCGCAAAATGCAAGGGAAGATGTTTCAAGCAGATGATTATCGTAATAAAAAGAGAAAGAGCGCTCTTTTCTAAGCACGAGACAGGCTCACGAGATTCCGATTATAATATCATATCGTGATTCATACTTTATGCAAAAGGATGCAAGAAAAGGGGCCAAATTTTTTCTCTCGTTGTTACGACCACTTCTTTTTTTGTAAAACTATAGTTGGAAGAGCAGAGGATTAGTCGAAATCATTATCTTTAATAGACAGGTTATCGGCCGGCCAATTGCTAAAGCATGAGATATATTAGAACAGCTTCGGTTTTTGCGATTCTTAGCCTGCTAATCATTATGAGTTTCGTAGCTTTTCTTCCGAGTATCGCCCTAAACACAAACGGAGCTACCACAACAACTACAACAACAACTACTACCACCACCACTACCGCTCAAAGATCGCCGCTACCTTTTGTACTTCAGGGACATTCGCCCATAGACCTTTTGCTCATAGGGCCTGGAGGGCAAGAAGTTGGATGCATGGCAGAGCCTTGCATGTTCAACATCCCCGGTGCGTTCAATGTTGTCAACAATTTCTCCTCTAGCGATGGCGCATTCTTCTTTGGTACTACGGGATTAGGGCAAGAACAGGAATCGGGCCCAGAGACTATATTCATATTGAATCCTCCTGTAGGTACTTACACGGTGGAAGTATTCACCTCCTGTACCTACTACGATCCTTACTCTTTATTCACCAATTTCACCTTGTTTATCGCGGCCTGTTCACCAGGATCTAGCACCCCTCCAAAAGAAACAGCGAGTTTTACGATAACTATGTGCTCTACTGAGCTTTCAAACCTCGTGAACGGGCAATGCCCGCCCAGTATCCAAACTGAGTTCAAGGGAAGTACCTCGGGTTACTGCTCTCCGACCTGCGGCACCATTGGAAATGTAGTACTTTCCCTTGGCAGTACTGGAAGCATCACAATCATCTCATCTGTCATAACACCAGAGTTCCCGCTCGGTACGATTCTGGCCGTTCTAGCGCCAATAGCCACAATCACTGTCTTTGTTTTGGCAAAAAAGAAAAACCCCATAGGCTCGACGACTATCTGAAGAGCTGCTAAAGGACGACGCAACCGCGCAGCTTCTACAAGGATAATGTCCGTCACTCACTTTGATCCTATCTTAAGAGTTAAATCTTCATTCTATCACCTCGCGTTACTTGAAGAAGAATAGAAAAACCGGAGTGAGTTCCTGATGTCCGAAGAGCAAAGGAGGTTTGCCGCGATAATGTTCAGCGATATCGTCGGTTTTACAGCCATGACGCAGAAGAATGAATCAATATCGCTCCAACTCTTGCAGGCGCATAACGAGCTTTTGCGCCCCGCTTTTGCTAGGCATCTCGGACAGGAGGTGAAGACAATTGGAGACGCCTTCCTTGTCGAATTTAAGAGCCCATTAGATGCATTGCTCTGTGCTATTGACATACAGGAATTGCTCCACAGGTACAACCAAAATATTCCGTCAAAGGATTTGCAAATTCAGATTCGGATTGGCCTGCATTACGGCGATGTCGTGCACCAAGAAAATGACGTCTTTGGAGACGCGGTGAACATCTGCTCCAGGATTCAGCCGCTTGCCCCGCCGGGCGGAATATGTCTCTCTGAGCAAGCATTCTCGGAAGTAAAAGGTAAGTCCTCATTCCAGTTTCAAAAACTTCCTACCCCGGAGCTCAAAAACGTGATCCATCCAGTCGAAGTATACCAAGTATTGTTGCCTTGGTTGTTGTCGTCTGAAACCTCCGCTGCGAAAGCCAAAGGGAAAGCTTCCAGTAGTCAGTTAATCTCGATCAAGCAAAGAGTCGCCGTGCTTCCAATCGAAAGTATCAGCGAAAATCCAAAGGACGAATTCTTTGCGGATGGCCTCACGGAAGAGCTGATCACGGCGCTATCAAGCATCAAAGATCTCCGCGTCATAGCTAGATCTTCAGCCATTAGATACAAAGATCCTGCTTCTCGCGACATCGGTGAAATTGGAGGAGAACTGAACGTTGGATCAATCTTAGGAGGAACCATCCGAAAGAGTGGAAATAAGATCAGAGTCTCAGTTCATGTAATCGATGTTGAAACCAAAGAGCAAATCTGGACAAAGGTCTACGACTACGAGCTGAGCGATGTCTTTTTTGTGCAAAGCGACATCGCAAAACAAGTGTCAAAGGCACTCAAAGTAAAGCTTCGATCCTCAGAGAAGGCGCGCATCGAAAAGAAGGAAACGGAGAGCGTGGACGCGTACACTCTTTACCTAAACGGGCGCTTCTTGCTCTACAAGAGAACAAAGCAAGCAATGATTGAAGCAGGGAAGTACTTTGAAGATGCAATATCAAAAGATACGAAGTTTGCAAGAGCTTACGCAGGTCTTGCTGACTCGTATCTCTTACTTGGTTCATATGGCTACATGGAGGCAAAGGAGGCTTACTCAAAGGCGAAGGAGTACATTTCAAAAGCGCTTGAGCTAGATCAAAATAATGCCGAAGCTCACAACAGCCTAGGATTCTTGCTCGAAGCCTATTACTACGATTTTGCCGCTGCGGAAAGCGAATTTCAGCATGCCGTTGCTCTTAACCCCAGCAGCTCTCAGGCGCACCACTGGCACGGAATCAATCTAGCAATCTCGACGAATTTGGAAAGTGCTATCGAAGAACTCGAAAGAGCGAAGGAAATAGATCCACTCTCTCCTCAAGTAGGAACAGTACTTGGCGGATTTTACACTTACGTTGGAAGAGATGATGACGCGCTAAAGACATGGTCGGAAGTGTTGAAGTTTAATCCGGACAATGTCCCAGTTTACCTAAACATGGCCCTTTTCTACGCGAAGAATAGAGACAAAGAGCATGCAATTTCAAACATGAAGAAAACTCTCAAGCTCGCTTGGGAACCGATAGAGTTCAAGTGCGTCTTCGGTTACATCTACGCAGTGCTAGGGGAGAGAGAAGAAGCCTTGAAGATTTTGGAAACAGTTCTAGAACGCGCAAAGAAGGAGTACGTCTCTCCGTTTTACCTCGCGATCCTCTACTCGGGCCTCGAGGATCGGGATCGCTGCCTAGAATATATAGGAAAATCAATCACTGACAAGTCTTGCGAAATGGAGTCCCTAATCAACGATTCAATGTTTGAAAAGATTAGGCCGGATCCCAGGCTTACCGAGATGCTTTCAAAAGTTGGTATATCTCTTCATCCTCCGCTCGAGGGTAGTAAGGACAGGAAAGACGAAGATATTCTTTCCGAAAAAATTATTGAAGTATGACCTGCCTAGGCTTCTTTGGAAAGACGAAGCTAGGACTTAACTTGAGTTTGGTCAAAGAAATCCGAGCAAGAAGGCTAAAGTATAGACTCTAACCTACGAGAATCTATCGAGCTTATAGTGTTATGTAGCAACGGCGCTGATCCTATAACTGCCTTGACTTTCTCTTCGAAAGCATTACGAAAGCTGCTAGGGCAATGAGCGGGGTCAGCACGCTAAGGACTCCGATGGGATAAAACGGTGTCACGACGAAGCTCTCAAGATATGCCGAGGTGCAGGTGCTGGAAGAAGAAGGGTATCCGTTGTTTGAAGTGTATGTCGCTTCGAAGCTGTAGGAGCCAGGGGCTAAACCAGCGAACGTAGTCGAATTGGGGACTACCTCCTCTTGGGTGGAATATCCTCCTAACCCTGCTCCTCCTTTGACTGTCACAAAACTTGTGCCGAGAACCGTGCCCTCGCATGTCTTGCCTGTGTAAAGGGTATAGAACACTGATCCAGTAGGCGCCTCTTGTCCAGGAGGTCCTCCTGAGAAGATCAGATATGCGGTGTCGTAGACACTCGCTGGCGCCTTACCAGTGGTGACCCCACATACTCCATTTATGCAGACTGCAGTGCCCAAGGCGTGTATGGTGCATGCGGGACTCGTTGCGATACGATTGCCCGACACCGTGCCTGTTATCGTTCCGCTGTTGTTGATAGTGCCGAGATTGTACAAGCCCGTGCCGCCGTTTCTGGCGGCAATGTCGATGGTGCCGGAACACTCGTTGTTGATGGTGCCCGCTACGTCGTTGTAGATGCCGTCGGACTCGCTACCGCTGTTCGCGATGTAGGTAAATCCGATGTTGTTGATGGTGGTCTCGTTGCTGTAGATGCCATAGCCGGAGTAGCCGGTGTTCTCTATATCGACTGTGCCGTCGTTGGTGAAGGTCACATAGGCGTTTACGATGCCGAGGCCGTATTCGCTTGAGGTTTGGACGACGACGGTGCCCACATTGCTGATAGTGCCCTCGTAACTGGAGATGCCATCGCTGGAGTAGCCGGTGTTCTCTATATCGACTGTGCCGTCGTTGGTGAAGGTGAAATAGCTATTGTAAATTCCGGTGGTATTGCCAGAGTTCTCGAGGGTGACGGTGCCGTCGTTGGTAAAGGTGCCCGCGTTGTCGAGGCCGGTGCCGTAGGCGGAGCCCGTGTTCTCTACGTCGACGGTGCCACCGTTGGTGAAGGTACCTAAGTTTTCGATGCCGAGGGTGCTGCCAGAGTTCTCGACGGTGACAGTGCCGCTGTTAGTGATGGTGCCGTCGTTAGTGATGCCGCCGCCGGTGCCGCCGGAATTATCGAGAGACGTATCCGCCGCTGTTGATGGTGAGTGTGTATCCGCTATCGACGGTGAGTTGACCACTACCTGAAATGAGGAGTGTCTCCCCGCTAGAAACTGTGACGTCTCCCATAGTAGGGCTCCCCGTCACCGTGCATGTGTGGGTGGAGCTATCCCAAGAACCAGGAGGAGGATGACCACGACTATATGTCGTACACCATGTGCTAAGGTCTTCATCGTTTGCGTACACCGACTTGGCAGTATCAGCATCGCTACTACTATTTCTAGCGTCAGCAGATGCAGCAAGCTCTACCATTCCCGAGATTGATAAAATTGCGATAATGAATAACGAAAAACCGATTGTCCTTACGATTTTTCTAGTTTGCATTACATGAGAAGCGACGTCTAGTATTAGTTAAAGCTTGGCACAATTCTCATTGTTGATAACAATAGTTCATTCACAATATTCAGTAGATATTAAGAAATGGAGAGTCTTGCGATTACGGCGTTTGCTGGGAATATGATTTTGAAAAGATATTGAAAAAATATTCGATATTTGTTAATCTTCCAAATTCGATCTCAATGGGGTCCTGACCTGTGATGCCGTTTCCAATTCATTAATGTTGTTAGTAAGAGGGCTTATGCGCCCGACTTTATATCTAAGGATAATTGCTATTATAGCTAGGACTTTGGATCAGCTACTTTGAGAAGTTAGTTCAGAGCCTTACTCCTTTTTTCTTATAAGCGCGGAGAGGTTATAGCGAAAAAAACTTGAATTTTGTCAAGAATTCAGGAGAAGATATGTTTAGCACGGTGCTGGACTATTCTCTCGCGTCTTTAACAAAGGACAATAGTTATGCAGAGAAGGAGAAAACTCTCGCAATTGAAACATTTGCAAGACAAGTGAGTTCTTCTTCTTCGAGCGCAACTTCTCTTGAAAGACTCGTAGAACTTTCAGCTAAAAATAGGATTATGCTGTTTCTCAAGGATCTATTTGAGAAATCCATTCCTCTACTCGCATCTTCACCTACTTCGTCAAACAATGTAAGAAAACTAGGAGAGAGTATAGACTCTAACCTAAGAGAATCTCGTGAGCTTCAAATCAAGAGAGACAAGGTCGTTCTAAAATTAACTGAACTATTATCTCGTATGTCGCTGGAATATCTATTCTTCAAGACCTTCAATCCGTACGGAGGAGTGGGAGTCGACGTTGATTTACTGATTAGAAAGCAAGATTATTCAAAATTCATCAAAGCTCTCCTGTCAGACAATTTTGTTCCGATCGACAGTCTTGACAAAACCTATGCAACTGGTTTCTTGCTTGCTGAAGGAAAGAACCCAATCATTGTTGATTTGCACACTGACATTGCAATACTCGGAGTAGAGTACTTCTCACCAGAGACTCTTTTTGCAAACAAAATCGAAATTCCTTTTCAAGCAACTTTAGAGCAACAAAAGGAGAAAATCATCAATCTTTGTGTCCCAAACGAGAACACAAGCGCTGTTGTCGCTATGGCCCACGCAGTTATCAAAGAGAGCTCGATAAGAGCAAGCGATCTCCTTGAAGTATACAAGGCGCTCCAATTAAATCCGAGCGCGTTTCAGAGACTCGTCAAAACAGAACACCTTCGCCTTGCAAACAGGATCTTCCTAACCGTTCTAAATTCGGTAGTGCCGGATTCACACTCTTTCGAATCTTCCAATAAGAACTGTGAAGATTCTTCCTCCTTTCCTTCTAGACTTGCAATGTCACTTTTACTCAAATTCTTAGAAGAAGGTCAAGAACAAGGAGGTATACGCGTGCCGGTAAAGATTCCGAGCCAATCCTCCGCAATAGCTTTCTTTGAGGCAGTAAGAGGCAGAAAGGAGATCGGTCAGGCTATTCCAAAAGCAATATCACAATTTCGTTTCGGGCGAAACATTGCGAGGGCTGGTCAGAAATTAACGGGAACCTTTGCGTAACTAAAAGTGTATGATACATCAGTATGCGATATACGCGACTTGATATCTATTCATAATGATGAAAGGTATGTAAAGTGCAAATCTTATACTACCATCTCTGACGCTAGAACGTATTTATAACTACGAATGGAAATACGAGTGACATAGGCCCCTTGAGCAATCAAAACGGCTCGCCGCAGCAGCAGCCTTATTCCTCGTCCTCTTTGAGGCCAAGCGGATTCTATGCTCTGATCAATGATTTCTCTTATCAGATCAAGTTGGGAATCATTGGAATTACAATCCTCATAATTTTCTTCAACGATCTCTACAGTCTGGGGCTTCAAGCCTTAGCGACCGACTATTACAATTATGTCCTTGTAATTCCGTTCATGATGGCGTATATCATCTATCGAAAGCGAAGGATTCTAGCAGCAATCATGCCCCTAAAGGATGACGGCGGTAGAGGTTACCTCAATCTCGTCTTTGGAATATGCGGTCTCTTTTCCTCATTAATGGTCTACGTCTACGGCATTTACACAACTGACCCGCTCTCTTATCACCTTCTCTCGCTTGAAATCTTTCTAGCCAGTTCGATATTGCTCCTGTTCAATAGACAAACTCTACGAACTCTAGCGGTTCCAATCCTTCTGATCAATGCCGCGTTACCTGCCGCAGTCACTTTTGGATTGAGTTATTGGTATGGTGTATCTCTTTACAGCATTTATCCCGCCTATCTTTTCTTGAAGTTTGTCGGCCTTAACGTCTCGATTGTCCCCGGTAACCTCGCAGCACCGACCATACAGCTCGTCGGTCCGGCATACAGCGGCCAATTCCAAGTCGGCGTCGCTAGTTCAGGAATCTATTCGTTCGTTGGTTTCACTGTATTCGCCCTGTTTGTGGCCTATATCGCCGCTGGCCCGACTTGGAAGAAAGTCCTCTTGTTCCTCTTAGGTTATGCACTTTTGATCCCTATCAATGCACTAAGAGAAACCATTCTCATAACGGCTGCAAATTTCTGGGGATACGGGGCTTTCGAAATTTTTCATTTGACCTCTGGCATTGTCTTGATAACGATTGTTACGTTCGTTCTTTTGGTGATAGGTGACAAATATTTACACCTTGATTACTTTAGGCCACTGAAGGTGAAAACACCTTGCGGATACTGCGCTGATGAATCCTTGACCAAGTCCTTTTGCTCAAATTGTGGCAAATTTCTCAAATCGCTTCGTCCCATTTTTAGTACGCGAGATCTCTTGTCAGTCGAAGCAATAATTCTAATTTTCTTATTGTTCTTCGCAGCGGCTTCGCCAACTTTTGTGAATGCAAAGAGCTATCCGCAAGTAAACATCGCGCTGCTGGCATCTGGAACTCCAGCAAATTCTGGAACTCCTCCGACGCCGTTTGAGATTGGTAATGCTTCACAATTGCTACCAAATAATGCGTCGGGCTATGCTCTTTCATATCAGGGCGACTATACACAAGAACAAGCACCACTTGAAGCTGACGCGGTATTGGATTATCAGTACACCGCAAATAACGGATCCTATTTTACGGTATGGTTGCAGGTTTTGACCGCATACCACACTCCGCAGGATTCCCTCATCAGTCACATTATAACTTACGGACTCAAAACGGTACCGATCTATAACAACACAAATCTTGAGATACCAGTAAATGGTTCGTTCGTACCTGTTGCCGGCAATTTCATAGTATTTCTAGAGACTGAGTATAACATTAACGTGCCCTGGGCAATTCTTTGGTGGAATGTTGAGGCTTATGTCAATTTGGGATCTCAGGGCAGTCAGTACCGAAATGTGCAGATATGGCTCATGGATCAGAATTTACCTAACCATAATTCGACCGAACTAAACCTCGTCGGACATCAACTCCTGAGAATTGCATCCATAGTCGCAACCTCTTGGAAAACAGAACTACCTTATTCAGTGTTGCAGGTCACTTTGAAACAATCATCCCTACCTCTCGCCGGTGTTGTAATGCTCCCCGCGGCTGTCATCGCGGGAAACGACTCTTTGAAGGTGGCGAGGGTCAGGAAATCAAACAGAAAGAACATTGCAAGACTGAAATCTGAAGATGAGAGGCAACTATTAGATGCCATCGACTCGATAAGGACTAATAATCACATAGCGCGCGGGTCTCTTGCTGATATCTTGGATGCGTACACTAACCTCACCGGTAAGAAACTTACATTGACAGAAGCAGAAATTGCGATGACATATTTGGAGCATCTTGGCTTTGTAAAGAGAAAGATAATTGATAATGCCGATGAACCAGTTCAAATCTGGCAGAGTCTTGTACCTAACGCCAATCACGATATTTCAATGAAGGAAAAGCTTGCAAATGTAGTGCGATCATGAGTTCAACTTCTTCGTCTTCTTCTTCTTCATCTGGTTCCCGTCTTGCTAACATTGTCACACAGCGAGGTTATCAAGTTGTTGGGGCAATTCTTGGTGTCGCCGGAATCGCAATCGTTGCGTTGTCAGTTGTCATATTTCGAACGCCTAACGATGGCTTGTTTGCTCTTGGTTTAGCAACAATCTTGATCGGTGTAACCGCAGCTTTCTTACCTAGACAGATAAAGGCGAGCGGCGCCATGCAGGTAATGATTGAAGATGCGGCAATCTCAACAGATAAGATCTTGGAAAGCGTTGTTCTGCCCTATTTAGGAAGTCCATCGCAACAAGAAAAAAAGAAGGAAGATGAACAAGAACAAGAAAACAGAACTGAGCGCACTGTATTTCTTCCACCTAATGGATCTACTGTCTACGCGTTCGTACCGATTAAAGACGGCAATTCAGAATTGCTAGACCTGACTAAGATGAAAAGCGCTCCGTTTGCTGGTATTGCAAGTCCCACTAGTCAAATAGATGGTGTGCTTGTGTATCCCGTAGGAGCGACCATACCAAGCTTACCTGAGCTAAAGAGAGGTGAAAGTACGACGCCTCTTTCAATTCAAGACGCACTAGAATTTGTGTTGATCGAATCAACCGAAGTCTGCTCAGCTCTTAGCAGCTCAGAGATCGGTGAAACTGTGATCGTCGAAATGGACGGAATCAAGGTAAACACTGCGGGTAAATCATACTCGAAATTCTTAGGCTCCATCCCTGCAAGCCTAGTAGCTTCCATCGTCGCGACAATCCGAGCAAAACCGGTCAGCATCGTTGACGAAACAGACTCGCCAGACGGAAAGAAGCTAGTGAGATTCAAAGTCTGGAGCTAAAGTAGAATCAACAAGAAGAAGGAAGAAAGAGAAACATGGAAAGAAGCAACATCTATCTCATCAGTTTAGCCACACTCTTGTTTGCAACGAGCATCGCCTTAATTTCGGCGAGAGTGACCTTTCTCGAAGTGTACATAGGTTTCTTTGCCTTGGAATACTTTGCATGCGCTCTGATCTATAGGCCGCCGGGACAGGCATATCAGATAATCAGCGTGACACTTTTCATACTGTGGTTAGCGACCGCTCTCTTGAGCGTGTCGGGCATCGCAATCTAGGGGAAGGCGCGCCCCGGGGGCTTCACCCCTAATGCAACTTTCTTAGATTGAGAACAAAAAAGTTTCATTCTAATGGATCATTGCGCTCTAATATTGGAAAAGTAAACAATCATACCTCATGATTGAATTTGAATCCATGAAAGATGGAATGGGATATCATTTCTCGTAAAAAATAAAAAAAAGAGAAAAGGTCTTCCTTGTAGGAAGGCCTTACTCGACCTAGACTTTGAGTGTTGGTTTTCGGAACTTTGCGTATCCAATTAGTCCAGCTACAGGAGCTAGTACAGCCAGTATGATTCCTGCAGGGAATTGAGGCGTTACCGTGAGGTTGCTTATGCCCCATGATGATTGCGAAGATGTGCCCTTAAAGCTCGTCCAGACAGAGTACATTCCCACTGTCAACGGCGCTTTACCTGCAGTGTACGAGAACAACGTAGTGCATGAAACACCATTGCAAGAGAATGTTCCGTAAGCTGCAGCAGTACTCGTCGTACAAGGGATGAACGGTGGCGACGCTGAACCGTAGCAAATCATCCATGTACCCGTTCCCTTGCAAGTGGTTGACGCCATTGCAGATACCGTAGATCCTAGACCATAGGTTCCCGTTGGAAGAGTCCAGACAACAGTACATGAACTAGATGCCGAAATGTTAGTTGTATTCTTGAATGCACCAGCACCTGGAAAGAGTCCAATCGCCATCAGGACTACGAAAGCGCTGATTCCGATCACCGCCATTTTGCGGCTTAGCATATCGAACTCAAATATGAAACTGATTTCTAGTGAATAATAAGTGTTTGCTTAGTATGAATAATATATTAGGCATAAAACGAAAAAAATCAATATAGAAAACTCTTCCTCAAGATTGGCCTGTGATTCTTCCACTAAACTAATTCAAATTTGCGCAACTTACACAATGCATGCATCCGCTCAAAAACTTTTGAAAAGTTTGAGGAAAGGCACCCATGTAGCTTCCAGTCAAATATAGTGTCATCCTGGACTTCAAATCAGTTAATTAAGAAAAAGACCTATTAAAGTTCTCAGCCACCGTCGTTTCTTTCTGTAGAACCATACAATATTAAGGGCACTCTATAGGGCGATCAAAGGCTAATGCCCAATCTCCTATGCCCTAAGAGTTCGTATACTCTCGTCTAACGGCGCTTCTCTTCAACGAGTACTGCAGTTAGACTCTGACAGAGTCACTGCAAACTTTTCAGCACGGGTCCGCCCTAAGGTTCAGCCCGACTATGAGCAGTCTCGCGCCAAAATAGCAGGGGCCCACTAGCCTAAGCATAGGGCAATCATCAGAATCCACTGCAAGACTCCTTTTTTTCGAGATTATGTCGTTGTCGTTGTTTTTCTGCTGCGTCTTCGTGAAAGGAAGGTCCCAGCTGCAATCACTGCGATTATCACGATGATGGCGATAACCAACAGAAGATCATTGCTTGGCGCATGCGGCACACCAGTGGTTGAGCTACTAGATGAAGACGAAGTACTGCCGCTTGTGGTGGTAGATGAACTAGTAGTCTGGGTTACTGTTGTAATGCCCGTAGGACAGCTAGTTGGCGAAGAGCAATGTATCTCAGCAAAGATAGCAGGATCTATACTATAGCTTCCCATGTCAAAACCGAGATACGAGTTTGCCGAAAGGAACCCTGTGAATGTCGTATTCCTGTACACCCACATGGTATCCGGGTATGCCAGAGCGATCAGCGGAAGATACTGGGCATTTAATCCGTCAATATCTCTGATGCTTTGCTGCACATGAGTCTGATCCGTCGAACTGTTCACGACCGAGTAAAGCGAATAATATTCTGCATCTGCGCTTTGTGGCAAAATCCAGTTTGGCTGAGCGATGTTAGACGACGACCAGGGAAAATAGTTGAAGTATGCAGGAAGAACATCAATATCTCCCAGACCGAAGATAGGTAGCATTGTGGATGCAACCACTATTTCGCTTCTTATACCAGTCTCCGAGCTGAAAAGACTATAGTCGTTGTCTAGGGCAGCGTACGACGTCGGGATTACTGTAATGTTCATTCCTAGAGCCGAGAGGTCGGTCTTCACCATATCAGCCGCTGCCAAATCTCCCGTATTATTCACGTCTGTGAATATCTCAAATCCAACTTGCGTGCCATTAAGGTACTCTAATTTCCCGTTCACCAAGCTCAAGCCTGGGGCTGCGGTAAGATTGTTCAGTGCTAAAGCAAAGTCATACGGATACTGTGCGGAGCTAGAATTATACCAGCTTGTCGCCGAAGGTGGAATGAGCCCGTCCCCCTCATATCCCGGTGTCGCGTAGCCATCATAGATACTCGACGCGATCGCACCCGTATTGATCGAATCAGCGAGAGCATACCTGAAATTAGTCTCGTTGAACGGGAATTCCGTGACATTGTACTCCATGTACAGCAACCCCCTGTCTGGTTCGACACTCAATCCATAGTTTGAATTTGAGGAGAAGGAAGAAGCCGAGCTCGGGCTGATTATACCGAGGTCGGACTGATCAGAACTGAGGAGCGAAGCAGTTTCGTTGTTATTTGGAACGAATGTTACAACGATTGTGGAAACATTGGGACCATTCCAGTAGTAGGGGTTTGCCTTCAAGATCATGGTCGTATTGCCGGCAGTATAGTTCTCGTGATAGAACGGACCGCTCGTTACGTCCTGTCCAAGGTTTAGCTGATTATCGTAACAAGCCGTTGGATTTGAACTACTCTCGCACATCGGCGCAAGTACATGTTCTGGTACTGGAGTAAAGTAGTACTGCGAGGACAAAACATAACCGAAGGTCGCGTCAGGTACGCTTAGATCAAACTGAGTCATCGAGCTGTTGATAACTTGTACGCTATTCACTTCGGTACCCAATCCTATGAAATCATCAACGGTATTCAAGAGGTACCCGCTTTCAAGGCCGAATGTGAAGTTGATGTCTGACGAAGTAATCGGGGTTCCGTCGCTCCATTTCGCGCCGGGTCTAATGTTGAAATCCCAAACCGACGCATTAGGGCTAACAGTAATCGAATCAAACAATCCTGCCCTCGTATTGAAAGAGCCATTTGAAAGCACGGGCATTCCAAAAGCATTCTCAAGAGACATTATCTGCCAACACGAAACACATATCGATCCGGTTAGCAGGTTCACCGTCGCATTGAGCTGATTTAGCGTTGAAGGAGTACCGACGAGAGTAAGATCAAGTACGCCGCATTGATTGGGGTTTGGGCATCCCGAAGATGATGACGTAGTCGAAGAAGAGCTGCTTCCATAAACCGCTGGTGAAAGAATGCCAAACAAAGCAGACAAAGTAAGAACCGAGAGAAGCGCTATCGAGGCAATAACTCGTGCACGGCTAGGCAAGCTTATACTACTACCACTCTAAAGACCAAGAGTCTATTTGTCTTTTTAAAAGGGTATTTCTCTCTCACTTGACTCACTGTAGCTGTATGAGATGTATTTCTTTCATAAATTCATAAGACAACGAGCGCTCTAAAACAGCTGGAACTATAGGTGAGAGGCTGCAATATATTTCCACATTCGATATATGAGTAACACTTTTCTTATGAATCGAAAAAGTAAAAGATTAATCAAACAGTTTTTCCCATCCTTTTCT
>JASHOD010000019.1 GCA_030041295.1 Nitrososphaerales archaeon | reverse complement strand
CCTTCTCTCAAAGCCCGTACCGGTTACTGGTTTGGTGAGCCTTTACCTCACCAACAGCCTGATCGGCCGCAGTCCCATCCTCGGGCGAAGGTAACAAGATGCTGTTACACCATTTAAGCCAAAACCCATTCCAGGAATCTTGACCTATCGAGAATTAGCCTCAGTTTCCCGAGATTGTTCTCATCCCGAGGGCAGGTTGACTACGTGTTAATGAGCCGTTCGCCGCCAGTTCACGTGCTTAAACTGGCAAGACTCGCATGGCTTAGTCCCGTTCCGATAGCAGTCAGGTCCGGCAGGATCAACCGGAGTTATATTGGGAAAGTACGAATTGCTTTCACTTGCGGAAGAAAAGCACAAGCCAACGTTAGATTCAATATCACTATTGAACCTCCATCTAATTTGTTCGCATGCTTGGAGGTCCTTATCGCATCGCACGGGCTACGCCCTTAGCTTGAAAAAAGACGCCGCCAACAAAAACATGCGGGCCTAATAACTGGATAAATGTATTTTATAAGGTTTCCGTGCTCAGATCAAAACAATTTTTCAAAAAAATTCTTTCGATAATTTCCAGCGGTCTCGGGTTTATTTTTTATTTCGCGTTAAACCTTCCAATGAATCATTCTACACGATGACTCTCTTGTGAGCCTTGCAAGTTGATCTGAAAATGTAAAAAGCAATGAAAGGAATTCTTCTGATAATCACCTTTCCAAAATAAGCAATTCAAAACTAAGAAGTGTTTGAATGTCTGAAGATGAAACGGAATCGCGAAAAAATTTTCCGCCTACAAATGAAAATACTCTGTTTGGGAAGAGTTTTCCGGCCCTGATGTCTTTGAAAGAGCCTTCGATCAGAATGTTGAAGGAAAGATATTCAGAGACTTTTGCCATAACTCGTGGAAAAGATGGAAACCAATTCCACCTGTTTATCATCAAGGCTGGAATGTGGGCTCTAGTCTGGACGTTCACGCCGCGCGATATTTCCAATTCGAGTAACGGATCTAACACGTTCGGACTCGGCCCAGTCCTCTTCCTAATAGAAGACGCACTGTCGGGAAGAAATGAAAGAATGCTAGACAAGATTGACCGCGCGGTTCGTAACGCTCTTAAAAGAATCAAGGCGAAGGCCGACGAGTTCAATTTATCAAGATAGCTCGACGCATCGTTTTTAACGACTGATTTGTCTTGACTAGGAAGATGAGGTTCTTACTTTGACTGACCCTCTTACCGGCAAGGAACTCGTGGAAAAATCATACGAATACATCGACAAGCTGACACGCGAGTGCGCAAAGTCACTCGTCGACGAATTCAACAAGAGTCATAGGAAATTTGATCCAAAGTCGTTTCAAAGCGAAGTAGGTAACAGCATTATTCCATGGTTTAACAAGAGGGACAAGAATGTCAAACTGAACTTGGATTCTGCCAATGTTCAACAGCAGCAGCAACAACCAAACATGACTCGCATTCGCTTCAAAGGATGCACAAAGGACGCGGATTTCGAAATCTCCGCGACAGTCGGATCGTTTAGCGTCCCGACAGAGGATGGAAAGTCCATGTCATTCGTAAAGACGCTCGTTTTCTCCGTCGAGAAGAACAGCTTCAGTCGAAGAAAGTATTAGTCATCAGAGAATGTTTTTCCCTTCTTCGATAGGAAACGCATTTCAATTTATATTTCAAAAGGAATCCAAAGCGGAGACAAGTTAGCAATGGCATCGCAAGTTGTTGGAGTTTCAAAGAGTAGGACAAAGACGGCGGAAGCCTCGTCGCTGGATGTGTACGAAGCAAAGACAAAGCGCTCTAGGAAAATGTATCTCGAGGCCCGCAAAGTTCTCGCAGGGGGACAGAGTCACAACGCTCGTTTCTTCGAACCCTATCCTTTCTACGCCTCGCGAGCCAAGGGGAAATACATCTGGGATGTTGACAACAATCGCTACGTCGATTACTGGATGGGTCATACCGCGCTCATTTTGGGGCATTCCCCAACTGTTGTATCAGAAGTCCTTGCAAGTCAGATTAGAAACGGGCTATTGTTTGGGTCGCCGAACAAGTATGCCGTAGAGCTTGCGGAACTAGTCTCGAGTTGTGTGCCATGCGCAGAGTCCATCAGGTTCTGCACATCGGGAGCTGAGGCTACGATGTACGCGGTGAGGCTAGCTCGTGCATACACAAAGAGGAAACAAATTGTGAAAATGGCCGGGGGTTGGCACGGATATAATTCCGCCCTATCGGTAGGTGTCAGTTTTCCCTATGAAGTTCCAGAAAGCGCTGGACTGGATCCAAGCGACGAGCACCTTGTAAGATTAGCTCGTTTCAACGATGTTGATTCTACAAGCAAGTTACTGTCTAGGGATTCTTCTGATGTCGCGGCTGTAATTCTTGAACCCCTAATGGGCGCCGGCGGCGTTTTGCCTGCCGATCTCGAGTACCTAAAAGCTCTAAGGGAACAATGTGACAAGATTGGAGCCTTGCTTATTTTTGATGAAATCATAACAGGGTTTCGTTTGGCTCTCGGTGGCGCTCAAGAGTATTATGGAGTACAGCCAGACCTCTGCACATTGGGAAAGATACTTGGTGGTGGATTGCCGGCTTCGGCCGTTGCCGGAAGGCGGGAGATCCTTGACCTTGTGGACATGACGGCCCACCGGCCGAAGCAAGAAAGATGTTGGATTGGCGGAGGAACTTTTTCCGAACAGGCTCTTGCCATGAGAGCTGGGATAGCTACTTTGGATCATCTTAGAAAACGAAAGAACGCGATCTACCCCGCGATAGGAAAATTAGGCTATCAGATAAGAAAGGAAGTTGACAAAACGTTCGCTGAACACAACATAGCAAGCAAGTCCACTGGTGCCGGGTCGCTTTTTGCAACACATTTTCTCAAACGAGACCAGAACGATATACGCAGCCCGCAAGATGTTGTGTCTTCGGACGAAGCGATGACGAAAAAATACTACTTTTCGCTTATTTCAAACCACGGCATCTTCTACCTTCCGGGACACGTCGGGGCAATATCAACTTGTCATTCTAATTCTGACGTAGACCATTACGTTAGAAGCACGGAAATCGTCGCAGACCGGTTGGATTCTGATAGATCCAACTCGAAAGCATAAGACTCTCCAAATTTTTCTTCATAGTCTGTTGAAAGGGAGAAGGCCTTGCAAGGAAACAAATTGCAAGAGGACCTAGATCACTTCTTCAATCCAAGATCGGTCTCGGTAGTCGGAGCTTCATCCTCGCCGGGGAAACTCGGAACTTTGCTGCTCCAAAATATTATCGAACAAGGCTTTCAGGGCACCCTGTTTCCGGTAAATCCGTCGCTATCCGAAGCCTTCGGACTTAGATGTTATCCATCAATTTCATCGCTGCCAGTGGTTCCTGATCTTTCCGTTATCTTGATTCCAGCAGAAAAGATCGCCTCTAGCGTGCAGGAGCACGCGAAAAAAGGGATCAAAAACATAATAGTGATCAGCGCAGGTTTCAAAGAAATAGGCCCGACCGGCAAGTCAAGAGAAGACGAGCTGCAGTCCCTCGTAAAGGAGTATGGTTTGCGACTGGTCGGTCCAAATTGCTTAGGAATTTTCGATAATGTTTCGAGGCTCGACACGTTCTTTCTACCCCGCGATCTTATCCATAGACCGATGATAGGTGGCATTTCTCTCGCATCTCAGAGCGGATCTTTTGTCGGTCACATTATGGACCTCTCTGAGTTCGAGCATCTCGGGATTGCCCGTGTTATAACTTACGGGAATAAAGTCGATGTTGACGAAGTTGACGCCCTAAATTACTTTGCCGAGGATTCAAGAACTCGAGTCGTAGGTCTCTACATCGAAGATGTAAAGAAGGGACGAGAATTTCTGGCGGCATCCGAACGTTGCGCGAACAAGAAACCGGTCATTGTACTAAAGACAGGCAAACATCAAGAGATCGAACATGCAGTTACTTCCCACACCGGAGCCATCGCGGGTAGTTATACAGCTTACAATTCTGCCTTCAGAAAGGCTGGTTTGATAGAGGTAGATTCCGAAACCGCATTTGTAGATGCTTGCAAAGCCGTTTCTAGTCTTCCTATTCCCAAAGGTAAGCGCGTTCTGATTCTAGGGCACGCAGGAGGCATAGGACTAACCATGGCGGATCTTTGTCTATCTTGTGGATTAGAAATTCCAGAACTAAGCGATGATCTTTCAGATCTGCTAAAAGAGAAGACACTTTACTTCGCTTCGCTAAAAAACCCGATAGACCTCACTGCGAGCGGAACCGATCAACACGCACAATCAGTACTTGACGAAATCTTCGTAAAGCGTCGCGGCCTCTATGATATGTGCATCTACCTTGCTCTTTGGGGACTACCTCAAAGCTCGGATGAAATAGGGGAAATTCTAAAGGATGCAAGGCAAAAATCAGGCAAGCCGATCCTTGTGGGCACGCTCGAGGGGGAAAAGTGCTTGGAGAAGAGGGAAGTGTTCGAATCTCTTGGCATTCCAGTGTTCCTATCGCTCGAACGAACTGCAAAAGTCGCAAAGGTTCTTAGTTCACTCGGCGAAGAGAAACATAAAACTTGGAAGAGCTAGTTATCGGATCAAGATAAGGCAAAGACGGAAAGCAAAAATTGAACGAAGCAGGTGCGAAGGACAGAGCTACT
>JASHOD010000018.1 GCA_030041295.1 Nitrososphaerales archaeon | reverse complement strand
CTCGAGAATATCGAATACGGAGCTTACACAATTTTAAAGCTGATCTGCGTTCATTATTATGCTGGATTTTTTACAAAGATAGCCAAGGCAAGAGTGCCACATTCTGGGGATACGATGGAGCTGTGTACATAGACCTCTTTGCAGGCCCAGGTATAGTAAAGATAAGAGAGACAGGGGATTCGGTTGCTGGTTCACCTGTAGCAGTGGCTTCTACCAATCCTCAGTTTGATTACTCCTTTTTTGTAGAGCTAAATGAAGGGAGACGAAATGCGCTTCAGGCGAGAATGAAGGAGATACTCCCCGAACGAAACTATGAGATCATCCCCAAAGACTGCAATTTGTCCATTCCGTACATTGTAGAGCGAATCAACCAGCGATTCAAGAAACCTATTGTCTTTGTGTTTGTTGACCCAGAGGGAATGGAGATCAAGTGGGAGACAATCAAAACTCTGAGTTCTGCATTTAAGAGCGCTGATTTTATGATAAACGTGAACAGCGGAGCCGCACGAGTTGCCGGTAGGATGAATAGCAATGATTTAAGGTACCACGACAGACCAATTTTCGAAGACTTCTTCCAGAATGCAAAAGCAGAAGAAGTATTAGTTCGATTAAACTCTGGAATGACCGTAGAGAACATATACGAAAATGCAGTAAAGGAAATTCTTGGTCGGCCCGTCGGAAAGACTATACCAATCAGAGATCGTGGGGATGTTACTGTCTATAATATTCTAGCATACACTCGAATGAATCCATCAGGAAGTCCTTGGTCAAAGGCATTTACGATCCTAGAGCAAGAGCTATTACACATGGACGGACAGAATGTGAAATCGATTTTGGATGTCTTGCAAGACAGGTCGGGAACTATTAGCTCCTATTTCAATTCATAGGAAATGCTTGATATCTTCAATCTGTGTATGCAGTAATATTACAGTAATCTTTTAAATCTTGAAAAAGCTTCTTGAAATGCAATAAAATGAAGCTTCAGCCTTCTAGAAAGCCTTTCGCGAGAAGATTCTCTCGTGGCACTCTCAGAGGCGCCTGTTCTACTTTTGTTATATCAAATATTGAAGTTTGGTCTCTCAAGCGGTCTTTATATAACAACGAATCCTTGCAAACAATTGAATCGCAGTTTGGATCAGCCTAGTCGGCGGATAAACTTGGAAATACTAATGGAAAATGGCCGACGGATCAGACACTTCACTGCTCAAGCTTCTCAGATAAAAGATCCTGAGATAGCTAGACAAGCAGCGTTCAAAGCGTGGCGAACAATTAGGCAGAAACAACGCGATAGAGCAGCTCTAGGTAGCAAGACAATTCTGGATTTTACTGGCGGATCCATGCAACTCCCTCCCGGGGTTGCGGGGGGAACATACAAACTCGCAGCTCCAATCGTTAAGCAGTCGAAGCTCACAGATTCTTCAAAGGGGGGCGTCGGCAAGGAGCTATCTGATGGATGGGTGATTAATTTTGCAATTGGATGCACATTTGGTTGTAGGTTCTGCTACGTGGACTCGATTCATAAGAAATTCAGTTTCAAGAGGGCAGGCGAAATAGTCTACAATGATTGGGGGTACTATTTCTCAGTCGCTGAGAATCTTTCGGAATTAATTGAAAAAACGCCGTGGGATAAGTGGAAGGGACAAGAAATCATGCTGTCTTCAACGCATGATGCTTACCTACCACACTTGAACGGCTGGGCTAGAAAGATTCTTGACACTGCATTGCCTCACGGGGTGAAATTCTGCATTCAAACACGTTCGCCCTTGGTCGAGAAAGATTTCGATTTGATTGAGCAATATCGAAGACAGGTACGTCTCCAGATATCGATCGCTACCATGAAAGACCAACTTAGTCGTTTAATAGAACCTCGAGTTGTCCCGCCAAGGCGAAGGATAGAAATTCTGAGAAAAGCAAAGATACAGGGTCTGAGAACTGGCGTTATCATTGCACCCGTATTTCCTCCAATCAGTCAGCGCCACGATGTAATTGGTGACCTCGAAGAGATCGCAGAACAACTCTCAGATATCAGACCTGATCGTATCTACGGTGAATCTTTGCACGTTCGAGGATTGAATTTGGCTTATATCGAGAAAGCAATCGGACAGAAACTCCAAATGAATGGGTTTGACAAGGAAGCAGAAGCTATGTTCAATGCCGCTCTAGATAGCAGGGGTCTCAGAGGCCGCTGGTGGAGAGAATATTAGACACTAATCCAATTGAGAACATATTCCCGCTAGTCTAAAAGCAATTGCGTTATTAAGCGAGTCATTTTTGAAGTCACCCGTATGGCAGATTCCGATCAGAAAAAAGACCTTTCCCATCTGATAGTTTCTCTCCTTCAAAAGGAGTCAATTATCGCGAAAGGAGGCATTAGCATCGTAGAGATCGAAGACAAATTGCAACGATATGGATTTACTAAACCAGAGATCCGCGATGGTGTACATTATTTGTACTGGCGAGATGTATTGGTGGCAATTTTCGATAAGAAAGGTGGAAATTGGCATACAACTTACTATTACCCGAGAAGGCATAACAAGCCCTTGATCTTGCGACTTGAAAGGATACTTACTGAATTAGGCGTTCCCAATTGGATGGATGTGCGACTTTCTCGCGCTGGAGGAACAATCCTCATTGGCAAATACAACGAAACGCCCTTCTCAATCATTGACTACTCCTTGGACCCACCTGTTATCTTTAGAGATCGAAGAGCGGGAGGTCGTCCAAATGAAATCGTCTATTCGCAGAAGCGATATACCTACACCTGTAGGAAAGATGGACGAGAAATCAAGTATGATCATCATGGCAACCGCCGTTGACAAAGATCCATGCTTATTCTCCGAGTTGTAAAGTAAGAATCTAGATTGCGAAACGTACACTTACAGACATTCAGGACGGTCAATTCTTTGACATAAGAAATTGTCCTATGTCAAAAGCGGATTCCTGATCCATAAGTCCTTCAAGGACTGCCTAACCATTCTTGGCTCTGATCTTCGTTAATCGAGTTTACACATTAATCCAATGGCAAAATGAAGAATCATAACCTTAGGAAAGGAGGGCCACGAAGTATAGTTAAATTCTGCAAATAGATGTCTGTCTTGTAAAATTATCAATGAGCATTCATGGAAGTCTTGTCGCAGTAGCAACTTGATTTTCGTATTTCCTTCTCAACTTTTCAGCGTACTCATTGGCGTACTTTCGAATCAGCTTGATAGATGCGTCCAGATAATCTTCATCGACGGTCAGTATCTTCTCTGATCCGGTATAGTTACATCTCCTAGTGTAGTCAGCGTTTACTTCGCCTTTGTTATGCACGATGATGTTTCTACGGTAGAAACGCTCTTTGAATTCTGACCAATCCGTATTATTTGATAGATCTATATCAAAGAAGTGCCTCATTTCTTTGTTTACATCTTCAACATCTTCTCTCATCACGTCGTCAAGGACTCTGTCGACTAAGCTGACCACCAGCGAGTCTAAAGTCTTGAATGAGAGAATCTCCTTGTAGGTAAGGTTTTTTTCCGACATTAGACAGCGCGGATCCGAAAGCATTGCCGCTCGAGCAATATCTTCTAGGAAATCTTCAAACCTAATCAGAAGATAAATCAGGCTCATTTCTCTGATAAATTTAGGCATCCTGCTGGAGAAGACCATCGGCAAGGCATTCTCAAGTATCAATTTATTGACAGCTTCACTCATGCTAGGGAGAGTCAAATCTTCTGGTGCATGGGTGAGTGCATTGGCGAAATTGTCCCACTCCGTCTTCTCCCGTGGCAGAAGCCGCTCATAACTTTCTTTGAGACTTCGTGTCAACCGCTTCCCGTGTACTTTGACTGATTCGGGTAGAACTTCGTTGATCTCTCTTATGAGAGCGAGCTCCCCTTCAAACAATGACTCGAAGTCCTTTATCGCGTTTGATAACTTTGTTGATTCGTCATTTCCGTGAGAGTTGGCTGAAAGAGCGACTGTCTCTTCCAAGTATCCTATTACCGGACATTCAGGAATTCAGACGGTTCGATAAGTCTTTAGAGAGTAGTTGTCCTTTCTTTTCTCCCATGTTTTTGTAGCCGCTCTGCTCCTGACCTCTCCTATCGTGGGCTTTTTGGGCAAATTATAGCCACAAACCACGCATCGTTTATCCCTGTAGAGTCTAATAGGCGCACCTGTCGAAGTCTTTGTTCCTCTTGCTAAGCAATTTGGACACAGAGTACTGGATGCCATTCTCTAAACTCTCACCGCAACTTCCCCAACTTTTCTCTGCAAATGTTCAAGCCAATTCTCATGCCGAACCTTTCCGCAGTTTGAGCAACGATATCGCAGAATCTTTCCACGAGAACGACCACAATGCTCCCAGTGATGTTCCTATCCTCTCTCGCAGTGTGTAAAATCTCGACGCGTCTGAGTCAAGAAGAATTCTCTTCACTACTCTCTCGTTCCTTGGAAGACTAGCCCCAGCTTCGCTATAGCTACTATCTATCGTTATTCTTCAGGCAACTCGTTCTTCTCGACATAGTCCTCGATTAATTTTGCTGCCACCGAAGAGGGTCTTTTTTCTTGCTTTTCACATATGACAAAGAAGCGTCTCCTGAGATTTAGTGAGAGAGCGACCGTGACTCTGGCATATTTTTTATCTGGAGCAGCATCTTGGGGAGAGATCCTAACCAGGTTCTGGTCCGAAGTTTCTGATTGAGAAATCTGCTCTTGCTTCATTTTCTCTAGTGACTCTCTTGCGAGCTTCATGAAGTCCGATTGGTCTCCCATGATACAATCCCCCTTGAAGTGCCGCAGTCGTTCATAACTTCTTTGATTTCTTTTGCGTAGATCGGTTGCCCCTTGATGTCCCTGAACTTCATCAGGTGCTCCTCCGCATTTACCCCTGCTAGGTTGCACATTAGTACCTGAAAATGCGCTCTTGACGCCGTGTATCTTCTGTATCTCGTCGTCCTGCCGCTATCGTCGCTAGAAGTATACTGCTCCGCTGATAGCGATTCCAAGAGGTTCGTCACAAATGCGACATCGAAGACATTTGTTTCTTGTCTAATGGTGCCAAAAATTCAATATCTTGCCGAACCATCTCGCCCAAGGATTCTTTAGTGATCTGTGTTCAATTCCAAGAGTACTTTCTTCCAGAACATGCAATACTGATCTCCCCTCTCTCTATTAGCGAAAGCTAATGCCAACGCATTTTACTCTGGTCTTTGCCAATGATCATGGAGCTATTCGACATAATGGCCAAGACTATGACCGGGGCAGCTGCCGCTAGACGCTTGAATAGAAAGCTCTTTGGAAGTGAGACTGTAATCGCTAGAAATGTCAAAATCGACTCTTCGATGGTTGCGCATTACGCGACTGCTCTGGATCTGTCTTATGGGGCTCATGATTATATCCCCCCAACATTCATTGTTGACTATTCTTGGGAACAGGAAACCCCAGTCGAAAACGGGAGAGCATCTCATGATCTAGATTTTGTCCTGCCCAATATGACAATGGTTCGTGCCGGAAACGATTACGAATTTTACAAGAGAGTGTCAATTGGCGACCACATAACAGTAAAGAGAAAAATAATCAAGGTCTTTTCAAAAGTTGGAAAGAAAAATAAAAACCTGATATTTGTCGTTTCGCGACTTCAATATTATAATTCAAGACAAGAGAAATTAGCGACAAATGTAGAAACTTTTGTTTTTGTGTGAGGTAACGATGTTCAAGGAATCATCTCGGGAGCCTTGGAAGAACTTGCGCAACGGTACAATCCTAGCAACTCTTTCGCGGAAGATTTCGGCCCTAGACCTAGCATTGTATTCCGCTGCAACTTGGGATTTTCACAGAATACACTACGATGATCAGTTTGCGAAATCTGTCGGCCTAAAAACTGCAATTATGGATGGGCAGATGCTTGGAAGTCTTGTCGCAAAAATGATAGATTCTTGGCTGAAAGGAAATTGTGAAATTAAGAAACTTTCTACTACTTATCGCAAAATGGTTTTCGCTGGAGACAGTTTGAAGATCGGAGGAAGAGTGAGGTCTGTAAACAGGGTGAGAGGTGCGACCTATGTTAATTGTGATATTTGGATCAAGAACCAAAAAAATGAGAACATAATAGAGAATGGTTCGGCTACAATTAGATTAGAGAGGAAGGAGAAGTGACTTCCCTTTGTATAAATCAAGAAATTCTAGTATTCGATTTGTTCGCTGAAAAGCCTTAATTAAGATCAATCAATTTCGATGACATTCTTTCTTGTCTCAGAATAGATGTATCGGAACGAGCGTAAAGAGAAAGGAGGATCCGCGCCTTCTCTGCGGGAGTTCGCACTATGTTGATGATATTCAGCTTAGAGGACAATTGTATGGCGCTTTTGTGAGATCTCCTTACGGACACGCTAGAATCAAGAGTGTCAATGTCTCAAAAGCTCTTGAGACGGAAGGCGTTGTTTCCGTCTTTACTGGACAAGACCTCAAAAATACACCAATGTTCGTTCCAAATACGTTGCGCCTTATGTCATTTCCACTTCTCGCATACGATAAAGTACGATATTTTGGTGAACCGGTTGCTTTTGTTGCAGCAACAAGCCGCTCGGTAGCAGAAGATGCAGTTGAGGCAGTCGAAGTTGAATACGAAGTACTTACCCCTGTCGTAGATCCGGAAAGAGCCATTTTGAAGGATTCACCTCTCGTTCACGACGATTGGGGTGATAATATCATGGAGAAAAAGAACTACAATTTCGGAGATGTAGCTAGTGCATTCAGATCTGCCGATACGATTGTGAAAGAACGCTTCGTGGTCAATCGCGTAACAGGTACGCCTATCGAGCCCCGAGGAATAGTGGCCAATTTCAACAAGATTGATGGCGAACTGAATGTCTGGGTCTCGACTCAATTCTCACATGCATATAGAAGTCTAGTAGCTTTGATTCTTGGTTATCCCGAAAACAAGATCCGTGTAATCGTCCCGGAAGTTGGAGGAGGTTTCGGAGTAAAATTGGTTTATCCCGATGAAATCGTAGTTGTTTACTCCGCGATGCAACTAGGAAAGCCTGTAAAATGGATAGAAACTAGAAGCGAACACTTGAGCGTTACAAATCATGCTCGCGGGCAAATCCACGAAATCGAGGCCGCTTTCGATTCAAAGGGGTCTATTCTAGGAATCAAAGACGTCCTAACCGCTGACATGGGAGCCTATTGGTCAGTAGTTGGTTGGGATCCTGTCAGGTTCACTATGGATTTCATACCGGGACCGTATCGCGTGAAAAACTATTCAATTGACATCAATTGCGTCGCTACGAACAAGGTCTTCTATGCTGCATATAGAGGGTTTGGAATGATCGTTGGAAACTTTGTTATCGAAAGAGTTTTTGACATTGCGGCAAAGAAACTAGGAATTGATCCTGCTGAGATCAGAGATCGCAACCTGATAAAATCTGATGAATTCCCATACACAACAGTGACAGGACTTTATTACGATCGGAACAGTTTCGCTGAATGTCTTCAAGATGTTGTAAGAAAGTCAGACTACGAAAATTTGAGGAAGTGGCAGGAGCAAGAAAGAAGGAAAGGAAGATGCATAGGAATTGGAATGTCTATCCAAGTGGAATGTTCCGCTCCAAGCGAAGAGGCCACAGTTGGCCTAGCAGGGTTTGAAGCGGCGACTATCAAGATAGACCCTACGGGATATGTCACCGTTTACACTGGTCTCTGCCCCCAAGGACAAGGGACTGAGACAACCCTCGCTCAGATCGTGTCGGATGAGCTTACTGTGCCAGTTGAGAACGTCACGGTGATCCATGG
>JASHOD010000017.1 GCA_030041295.1 Nitrososphaerales archaeon | reverse complement strand
TATCGGAATAAGATAGTACTTTGGATGAACCGAACTTGCGAATATCACAATAGTGTTTACTTCTCCATTCGGAGTAGGAGGGCTAAACCCAGTCAATCCCGTAAGGATTGTATTGCTGACGAGTTCAATGGCGTAGTAAAAAGCTGTCGCGCCGAAGCCCGCGACTAGTCCAATGAGTATTCCGATAACTAACCACTTGGCAAGATAGCTGCGATTCATGTACCGCATGAGCCAGCTTTCGGTTTTCTTCGCGGCCTGCTCACTCGGATCTGTGTACCACTTTGCTTCGTAATCTCCAGTAAGGAAGCGTAGCTGAAAGTGGGAATCACGGTTAATTAATCAATATGGGCCAAATTGCATCATACAAACTTGTGAAAAAGAATAAGAAAACTACTTCATTTCAAGAATCATAGCTCCTAGTTGGTTTGCATTTGAAGGATATTCGTTTTTTAGGCCACTGTCGACAAACCTATTTTCACTTTCAAGCGCGAAGAACGGCACGAATTTACTTTCCTCGTTGCAGAGGTTAATGCGATCTATTGTCATCTAGCAACGCCATAATTGCAAAAGATCTCACGAAAAAGTACGCTGACGGAGTACTTGCTGTCGACCATGCGTCATTTACTGTCAAGCGGGGCGAGATTTTCGGTCTTCTTGGATTAAACGGAGCGGGCAAATCAACGACGATCAAGATGCTTTCAACTTTGGTTCCTCCGACTTCTGGCTCGGCCTCGATCCTCGGGTTTGACGTATTGAAAGACGGCATCGAAATAAGAAAGAGGATCGGAGTGGTTCAGCAACTTGAGAGTTATGACAGGAACCTAACCGTCAGGTCTTCTCTTTCTCTTTATGCAAATCTGTGGGACATAAGGCGCGGCGATATTTTAAAGGAGATCGAGTCGCTAACCCAAAAGTTCGGCCTTCGAGATGTCCTGGACAGAAAGATTCGATGGCTCTCGTACGGTCAGAGGAGAAGGCTACAAGTCGCTAGAGAATTTTTGCACAAATCTGATCTTCTAATTTTGGACGAGCCAACGGTTGGGATGGACGTACTAGCGAGGCACTCTTTCCTTGATTATTGCCGAGAGACTGTTAAAGAGCAGAACAAGACGATTTTCTATACAACTCATATAATCTCCGAGGCGGAGTACCTCTGTGATACAGTAGCTGTTATTCACCACGGCAGAATCATTGCCCTCGATTCGCCGAATGATCTCAAGAAGAAATACACGAACGTTCACGTGGTTTCAATCATACTTAGGAATAGAGCCGACATTTCACGGTTATCAGGAGATATAGACAAGATTCCCCTAGTTCAAAAGAAGGAGGAAATTACTGATTCTCCTGGAGTAAGAATCGTTACACAAGATCCCTTCGCATTCATGACCGAATTTGCAAAGATAGTCGAGTCCGAAAGTTTCGAAGTCGAGAGCCTGACGATCAGCGAACCATCTCTTGAGGACGTGATAGTGCAACTAATTGGAAATGAAGAACAACAGAGCCTGGATGAGAAAGAAAAACGTCTGCGAAGCGTCTCGGTCGATATGAGGAGCTCGTGAATATGTCGAAACAAAACTCAATTTTTCGAATTCGCGGGTTATTCAAGCTGACCCAACGCAATTTTAGGGCGTCTTTGGACAGAGAGTTTCTGGTCATTCAACTCGTACTGCCTCTATTCTTCATCTTCGTAGCTGGATTCGGCTACACTTTGATCATCCCGAAAATAAGTGGAGTTACTTACGAAACGTTTCTCGCTACGGGGGCAGTTGCAATGACTGTAATGTCCTCGAGCATGCTTTCTGGCACAATGATATGGTTTGATCGAAACTTTAGAATGTTCGAGCAGATCCTTATGGGACCATTTACTAGGTTACAGTATATACTAAGCGTCGTGTTTACTGTCATTTTGAGCGGACTCGCGAGTGCAATTGTCGTTTTCTTGGTCTCGCTCACTGTCTCGAGCGGAGTGGCTTTGAATCTTATTTCAGTACTAGAATTGTTCGGATCTCTAGTTTTAGGGTCGTTGTTCTTCGGAGGATTTGGGATTTTCATCTCGCTACGCGTGAGATCGAGCGAAGCTCTTGCCGCGACGATGAATCTAATGTTCTTCGCTTTCACATTTCTAAGCTCGGTATTTTATCCTAGTTACAGCAAATACCTGATTCTTCGTGCCATTTTTCAAATCAATCCTTTGACATACGTGGCTGATCTCGTAAGGAGATCATTGTTGCCAGGCGTACCAAGTCTACAAAGTTTCAACCCACTTGTGGAGGTTATCGCCTTGCTCGTAGAAGGTATTGTGATGATTTATTTGGCCTCATGGTCAATCCGAAAGATCGAGCTGTAGCTCTTCAACTTGGTAGACCAAATCGGACTTCGTAATCCGAACTATTCTTTATTCTATTCAAAGTGACTTATGGCCGCGGCTTTTCGAATCGACTGTTAGAAAGAATAATAAGTCGT
Organism: Nitrososphaerales archaeon; assembly: GCA_030041295.1. Classification (GTDB taxonomy): domain Archaea; phylum Thermoproteota; class Nitrososphaeria; order Nitrososphaerales; family CADDZS01; genus JASHOD01. Next base: position 28,363 of record JASHOD010000017.1, on the reverse strand, counting down.
GCACTTCCGGCCTCGTCATGTACTCGAAAAACGCGACGTAACGGGCTAATTCTTTTTGGATTCGGAGGAGCTTTAGTTCTCACAATCTACTTATTGTCTGGTTACCTGTCTCTTGGATTAATTGTATTTCCGTATTCCGCAGATCTTTACTTCGATTTGACTGAACGAGCCCTTTTCGTTCTAGTCATCTCACTTGTTTCTTTTTTCATCATGGGCCTTGGGATCTATATGATATTCAAGCCGGTCTTGTTGATGTCAGACCATATTCTTGGACTACGACAGCAACTGAAAATATCAAAGTCAGGTGAGAAGAAAATAGAAAAGAAGAAACAGATAGAGCTTCAAAGAATAATGAGTTTGTCGGATGAAGAATTACACAGCGAACTCGTCAGCATGAAAACGGTTGAACAAGTACATGTACCTCGTCTTCAAGTATCGTCAGAGCAGAACAAATGCCAAAAACTCTATAGCTTCTCCCGAGTTAGTAGAGATGGTTCTCCAAGTCCGAGAAAAGATAGACTTGATCGAGGATGAGCAGAAGAGAAGACATGGAGAGCTGACTAGCCCTCTTCAATCTGCCTAAAGAAAATCGAGAAACTATTTGCTTCGGATTCTGATGTGACATTGTTGTCCTGGCCGCCCAGATTAACGGTACGCTTGCAATCCAGAGAACGATCAAAAGAAGTAACCCTTCCAAAGTTACATTTGTATCCCACAATATCGGAACAGGTAGCGCAGAGAACATGAAAACAGCTGTCGCAGCAATGATCGGGTTTCGACTTATTTTGAATCTTTGAAACAGATCTGAAGGTACAAGTTTCTTTCCTTCTACGGTCAATAGATGAGTAAAATAAGCCATAACAAGACTCATGATTCCAATGTCAATCGCGAAAAATGAACTCGTGTAGTTGCCGCGAGTTGACGAAGCGGAACCAAAGTTATCGATGACTAACAAATTAAAAAGATACGGTTCTAAGGTAACAAAAAATAGCAAGAGCATATTCAACCGAATCATCGTTTGAGTTTCGACTGGAATCACTGATGTCAATGTAGTATACCGGTTCCATACGTTTAGCAGGATCAGGAAACTAAACCCGAATGCGCCTATGGCAGTAATTATTTCGTTGACGTTGCCAGGAACTTTGCTCAATAGGGAGATAGCTCCGATAGAGAGTGCTAGACCAAAGATTAGATCAGATTGACCTTCTATTTTCGACGCGGAATTGACGGTTTTTGCTCTTCTGACAAGATGTAAGAAACGCTATACTCTTGTTTATCTCAGGTCGTCGATTGCAAATATGCCAGGTTCGTTGTCTAACCGGCGTGGTTTGGCCTTTGCATTAAAACGCCTTGGAACTTGGACTTAAAATCATTTGCAAGCATCTCTTTGTAAGCTTCAGTTCTGCCAAGATTCATACCGGCTTCGATAGACTCAACCCCTTTCGCGCCTGCCAGAGCTTCCGCCGCTCTAATCAAATATCGAAATGATATTTGTCTTGAGGCCAATCCGAATTTAACATACAAGCTCTTACTTCCCCCTTCGGTACCTGGACCAGTACGAGAGACTGCGAAAGCTGTTATTTTGGAACGTTCCTTTACGAGAACTGTATCCCCAAGCTTCAGGTCTTTGACTACCTTGATTTCTTCAGACAGATCCAAACCAGCAAGAGCTTTGTTTGTCAAATCTTTGCAATCTCTCAAGGCGCTCTTCTCTTCTTTGATGTCCAGACTGGAGAAGGTCTTGAATTCTATACTCTTATCGAGCTCTTTTTCCTCGGCCTGCACTTTCTTTGTCATTATCGCAGTCAAATATTGAGGATAAAATCCAAACTTCTGATACAAGCCAATATGTTTTGGGCTATCTGGGAAAGTGAACAGTCCCAGTTGCTTAATTCTTCACTTTGTGAATAATGCTATGGTCTCTTCCATTAGCTGCACAGCGTCATGTTTATCCTACATATCTGGATGAACGGTCAGAGGTCCAAAAAAAAGCCAAATGAACCCCATCGTGTTAGCACATTAGATCCGACCAACCGCCCGTCTTCGTAAGCGCCAATGACTCCCGAGGGATTAGCTCGCCAGCGATTCGTTAGCATATCTTTGTCACCAAAGACCGGAAGGATCGAGATCGAGATAGGTGCCGGAAGCCATCCTGAATATTTGCGCAGCTTCTTCGACGTCCTCCTTGGGCAATTTCTTAATGACAACGTTCGAGAATTGCAAACGAAATTCTGAATGCAAATTTTTTGCGCTTCGCTTTTATCAATTGTCTTCTTGTAGATTCTCTAAACAAACCTTAAGCTCTACAGACTGTGATAATTTTCCATTGAAAAGACTATTATGAAACTTATTGGAACAAAAGTTCGAAACAAAAATGGCGAAGAAAATCGCAGATGTACTCGTTGAATCTCTCGTCGCAATTGGAGTAAAAAGAATCTATGGGGTCGTCGGTGATTCTCTAAATGGAATTGCAAATTCGATACATGGAAGGAGTGATGAAATAGAGTGGTTTGGAACACGTCATGAAGAAGCTGCCGCCTTTGCAGCTGGTGCAGAAGCGCATCTGACCGGAAATTTGGCTGTTTGCGCCGGAAGCTGCGGTCCCGGGAACACTCACTTGATCAACGGCCTCTACGAGTGCCATCGTAGTAGAGTCCCCGTTCTCGCGATTGCGGCTCACATTCCCAGCCGTGAGATAGGTAGTACATATTTTCAAGAGACGCATCCCGAACTCATTTTCAAAGAGTGCTCCCGCTACTGCGAAATAATCTCGCACCCAGAACAAATGCCCAGAATATTAGAGATTGCAATGCGTACTTCAGTTTCGGAGAGGGACGTTTCAGTGATCGTCCTCCCAGGCGACGTGGCGCTACTTGATGCAACCTCGGAACGCACGTTTATTCCATTCGAGAGACCGATGCCGAGCATATGTCCCTCTGAGGAAGAAATCAAAAGAGCAGCTGATATTTTGAATTCATCTTCAAAAGTCACTATTCTAGGTGGAGCAGGTTGCGAGGGAGCTCATTCCGAATTAATTGGACTAGCTGGTGTGCTTCAGGCTCCTATCGTTCATGCCATGCGTGGAAAGGAGTTCATAGAATTCGACAATCCCTACGACGTCGGCATGACTGGTCTGCTTGGCTTCTCCTCCGGCTATTATGCAATGATGAACTGCGATACACTTCTCATGGTTGGAACAGATTTCCCGTATCAACAGTTTTTTCCAGAAAAGGCGAAGATCATACAACTGGATATTCGAGGAGACCAGATAGGGCGAAGAACCAAGATAGATCTCGGACTAGTTGGAGATGCGCGAGTTACGATTAGCGCTCTCAAACCGCTCTTGAATCAGAAACTAGACTCGAAGGAACACCTGAAATCTTCTCTTCAGCATTACAAGAAAACTCGCGCGGATTTAGACTCTCTAGCATCAGACAATCTCGGAAAAACCCCGATACATCCGCAGTTCGTTGCAAGGATGGTAGATCGGCTTGCAAACGAGGACGCAATCATCACTTGTGATGTTGGCACTCCAACGCTTTGGGCTGCAAGGTACCTTCGCATGAATGGAAAAAGAAGATTGATTGGATCATTCTCGCACGGTTCGATGGCTAACGCCCTCCCTCAAGCTATTGGAGCCCAAGCTACATTTCCAGATCGGCAGGTGATCTCTTTGTCTGGAGACGGCGGCATAAGTATGCTGCTAGGGGATCTGTTAACGCTTCATCAGCACAGTTTGCCAGTTAAAATCGTAGTGTTCAGCAATTCGGCTCTCGACTTTGTGGAGCTTGAGATGAAAGCCGCCGGAGTTATGGAATACGGGACGGAGCTTGTGAACCCAGATTTTGCCAAGCTCGCCGAATCCATTGGAATTCTAGGGAGACACGTCGAAAAGCCCGAAGAACTAGTTCCGGCACTAACCGAGGTGTTCAAGCATGAAGGGCCGGCGCTTGTGGATGCCATGGTCAATCGTCAAGAGCTACTGATTCCTCCAACAATCAACTTTGACGAGCTGAGAGGTTTCACTCTATACATGGTCAAGGCGGTTCTGAATGGAAAGGGAGATGAAATTATGGATCTGACCAGGACGAATTTGTTCAGATGAAAAAATAGAAGATGGATTGGCTTTTCGATCAAGCCGCTATTACGTCGATGGTCAATTTGTTGCTGACCGTAACTCTTTCAATATGACAATGAAAATATGTATGATAAGATGTGGTACTAATATGTAATACTGTAATATTACTGTAATTGCTTTCCTAACCTAATTCCAATACAGGAAATTGTGAAAACTAAAATCATGACAGTCGGTTAACGAGAGTTGATTCAGTGATGAAGAATTAGTTTATTCCAAAAGAAGTTTGAGCTAAAGACGCTGATTGATTAACCATCCGCAATTTCAGCTTTTTTGACCATCGTCTATCGAAAATGTACTCAATCAATGCATTAAAAAGGAGGTATTTTTGCAAAGGTGTTGCGCGCCGAATTTTGGATGTCTTAGCAATTCACGAGAGAAACGATCATTTCTTGGGATTAGAAATCAGAAAATGGAAGACTTGAGAAGGAGAAGCAGAGATGGAAGCTAAGAAAGAAGAAGCAGAGAGTAGCAAAGATCTACCTTCACATGGAAGAAGGACGTTTCTCAAGGTCGGTCTCGCGATCTCGGTCGTAGCTGCCATCGGAGGCATAGGATCTATCGCTAGGGCAATTTCTGCTCCGGCACAATCAGAATCTGGAACAAATGGTACTTCGACTGCCACAACTGGATCAAGTGCCTATCCTCGAACAATGGTGGCCACCGTAAGCAGCCTGCAAATAAACCAGCCTGTTTATTTCAACTATCCTCTAAATGACGAGCCAAATATTTTGGTTGCCTTGAGTTCTGCTGTGAGCGATGGAGTTGGTCCAAATGGAAATATCGTTGCATTCAGCCAAGTTTGTCAGCACCTTGGTTGTCTTTACGGGTTTCAAGCGCCGGGCACGTCGCCAAAATGCAATTCTTCCTACAAGGCCTCCGGGCCAGTAGGCTATTGTTGTTGTCACGGAAGCATCTACGATTATACTAATGATGCGAAAGTAATTGGAGGTCCCGCGCCACGCCCGGTACCTCGTGTTATGTTGGAAGTCGATTCTTCCGGAAATGTTTACGCGGTAGGAATGTCAGGCGCAAACATTTACGGTCACCCTAATGGTGACCTTGTAGACTAGTTGAAAATGAGTAGAGCATTCCTTGGAAGAAGTGGAAAAGAACGAAGCAGACGAGTCTAATCACCGTAATGTAAACCGACTAGTTGCGTGGATAGACTCTAGGATAGGACTTTCACACGAAGTCCTTAGACCACTTCCCACATACTCGTTGAACCCCTTCTATTGGTTAGGCGCCCTAACAGTTGTAGCTTTCCTGATTCAAGGCATAACTGGCGTCATAATGATGCTTTACTATGTCCCGTCTCCCGATAGCGCTTATTCCTCCACTCTCTACATTTTCCAGAATGTAAATTACGGAACGTTTCTCGAGACCGTGCATCTTTACACAGCGTATGCAATGATAATGCTGGCTTTCATGCACATGATGAGAGGCTACTTCGTCTCTGTCCACAAGAAACCTCGGGAACTAATGTGGATAGTCGGAATGCTAATGGGCTTTGTGACCTTGGGCTTCGGCTTCACGGGATATTTGCTACCCTGGACTGTAGTCTCGAAATCTGCAACGGACGTCGGGATTGGAATGATTCAGGCATTGCCGCCTCAAGTCGCCTCCTTCCTGCAATTCTTGATTGTCGGAGCTGGCGGAAACACGACTGAACTATTGCGATTTTATGATCTTCACGTCGTCATTCTTCCTGCGGTTCTCTTGGTTCTACTGGGGATCAAAATGTACATGCTAGAGTCCCATGGAATATCTGATACTGTAATAGGTGGACAACTGCCAGAGAAGAAGAGGAGGCTTGTTCCGGTTTTTCCCGATGCTACGTTCTACGTTTTGGAGCTCTCTGCTTTGTTCGGCTCTGCGATGCTTCTTATCTCCGTAGCTTTCCCGCTGCACTTGCAACCTGAGTATTCTCCCCAAGCTGCCGCACAAATTGTAGCGCAACCGGACTGGTACTTCCTTTGGATCTATCAGGTTCTTAAAATAGCGGCGTTCGAAGGTCCTAATATTCCGATAGCTCTTTCTATCGTAACTTTGATTTTCATTGCCCTAACGTTGCTTCCATTCCTTGACCGGAGTTCAAAGAGAAGAATAGCCGAGCGACCGTTATATGTCGCCTTTGGCGCAATTCTTGTAGCTGAAATCGCTACACTCGCCTATTGGGGTCTTGTGACGCCAGGTGTGATTATCCCAACTTGGGAAGCTGCTGTCCTTCTCGGTAGTATAGCACTTGCTATTCTTGGATTTACCTTTGCGATTCAACGGTTGTTTTTGAAATCGGGATCGGCACCGCGTACACCAGTTCCGATAGCGGCCAAGTCTACCAGATCCATTCAGATAATCTTGGGCACCGTGTTTACGGTGTTGCTGGGCGGGGGCGCGCTTGCAATTGGTAAATCAATCGATATGGTCGTAGTAATCGCACTCTCAGGGGCGACACTAGTTAATGTTGGATTTCTCATATTGTATCTTGCGGGTCTAGGCGTTATTGTTGCGGCCACGGTCTTTTTCTTGCATCGATTACGGCGCTTCGACAGGTCGACGCAGAACCGAGGATTGCTAACTAACCAAAGGAGGGTTCCATAATTCAATGGAAAAAATTCAGCTAGACTCGAGGGCACTCTTCGCTTCGATGATCGCTATTCTGATCATTTTTCAAGTCGTATCCGTGATATTTCTTTGGTCGATAAGTACCGTTGGCCTCACGGCCGAGAGGCTCTTTGCCCTATTCCTGGGTGCTGATGTACTTTCCTTTGCGATGGTTTCGTACCTTTACAGAAGGTTAAAGGTAAATGAATCTCCTAGCTTCATATGGCTAATTTGTGGATCTCTAATGCTAGCAATATTGATGTTTTCCGCGGTGCTGGTGTAGCATAGTTTGAGTATTGACTACGAATCTTGCACCTTATTTCCACTGGCCCTTGACCATCTGATAGAGAAGTCAATTGAAATACCGGTTCTCAGCTTTGAGAATCGACGGGGCCCTTTTAAATATGGAAAAGTAATTCTACGCGTAAATTTCCACAGTTGAATGTAAAATGATGAGAAACACTTCTATCTTGATAGTGATCGTGATATTGTTTATTGCTGGAATTGGAATGGGCTACGTCGTTGGCTTTTCGGGTCAAAAGACTGTAGCTTCTGTTTCGGTAACTACCGTGACTTCGAACGCTACCGCAACGGCTCAGAACAACAGCCAACCATATGACCTAACACTTATGATAACAACGAACAATAATTACAACTCGACGATCGGAGCACAACCGGCATACTACGTAGTGACAGGAACTGGATTGGGTTCTTCGGGAAATATCTCTTTGCCTGCACATCGACTCATTAAACTCGTCATCTTCTGTTACGACAATGGTACGGCACCGCTTCTGAACCCACAGTATACAAATGTCAGCGGGACGCAGAATGGTCTCGAAACAATTGACAATAACGACAACGTCAATTCTTCCCAAGGAACAACTGGAATCAACATCGTAGGTCCGCAAAATGTCACAAACGTAAATGCTAGCAACATAGCTCACACTTTTACAATCCCCGAACTAGGAGTGAACTTGCCAATCCCGCCTTCATCGACAGTAACAGCATACCTTATGTTGAACGAAACTGGAACCTTTACTTGGGCCTGCTTTACCGGGTGCGGCTACGGCCCTACTGGTCAAATGGGGGCAATGGACACCGACGCTTGGATGACGGGCTCCCTTACAGTGAGTTAGTTCTCGCGGCAGTCGACAGTACTATTTCTTCTATAATTCCCACCTTTTTGAATCAGCAAACTAGTCCCAATGTTTATCTTTTTCTGGAACGAAGTTTATACGGTTCTCTACCCGAGCTCGAGTTATGCTTAATTTTCAAGATCCTTCGAATACGGGCGAGGGGGCTCGGGTGCCAAAATTTTCAACGGACTACATGGATGTTTCAATAGATCCTCAAGAAGACTTCTATCGATATTGCGTTGGAAAGTGGCTTGACGAAAACCCTGTTCCAAAGGATAAGACTCTGTGGGCCGCCTTCAACGAACTGAACGAAAGAAATCTAGTCCTTCTTAGAAGAATACTCGAAGATTGCTCATCTGACACGTCTGCGAATCGGAGCTCCGCAAGACGCCTCATTGGAGATTTTTACAAGTCCGCTATGGACACTGAACGAATTGAAGAGCTTGGGTTCAAGCCGATCGATCCGATCCTTCATTCAAGCAAAGAGTTAAGACGTGGCGCGGAGTTAGGAGACTTTCTTGCGCTCTTGCGCAAGAATGGAATCAATGCTTTCTTCATCGCATATTCAGCTGCTGATAAGAAAAACAGCAGAGAGTACGCATTTTATTTAGATCAGGGCGGTCTCTCTCTTCCCGACAGAGACTACTATCTTTCGGATTCCTTTTCGTCAGTGCGTGAAGCTTACCGGATTCATATTACACGGAGTTTCCAGTTGTTGGGCGAATCCGAAGAAACAGCTAAACATCTGGCGGGCATTGTACTTCGAGTGGAGACAGAACTTGCAAAAGCTAGTCGATCCCGGACGGATCTTCGGGATGAGACTCGGAACTACAACAGGATATCTATCTCTCAGCTTAGTAGCAAATTTTCTTTTTTAGCTCTTCCTGAATTTCTGAAAGGTAGCTCGGTTCCCGAAGTTGAATTTATCGTAGTGGGTCAACCAGAGTTCTTTGATCGACTTGAGGTATTGCTTTCCGAAGAATCTGATGAGAATCTGAGAGTGTTTCTTCAGTGGAAAGTTATACATGGTTGCGCTCCGCATATGCACTCAAGTCTTGAGAATGAAGACTTTGATTTTTTCCATCGAAAACTACTTGGCCAGGTTGAGCCAGAGCCCAGATGGAAACGTGCTACACGAATGATTGATGAATTGCTAGGCGAAGCATTGGGAAGCGTCTATGTCGAGAGATACTTCCCTCCGGAAGCAAAAACGAGAGCTGCACTGATGATCGACGACTTGAGAGAGGTTTTCAGAGATCGTCTTTTGAACCTTCCTTGGATAACCGAGGCTACGAAGACGCAAGCTCTTGCGAAATTTGCACATTTTCGGGTAAAGATCGGTTACCCCGAGATTTTCAGGGATTACAGCTCGATCAAGATCCAGTCTGACGACTATCTTGGAAACATATTCCGTTCGTCGAAATTTGAGGCACTGCGTCACTCAAGACGGGTCGGACAAGAGGTGGATTGGAGCGAGTGGTTAATGACTCCTCCGACGGTGGATGCTTACTTTCACCCCATGGAAAATACGATCAATTTCCCTGCCGGGATACTTCAACCTCCGTTCTTTGACATGACGCTTGACGATGCCGTCAACTACGGTGCTATTGGTGCGGTTATTGGTCACGAAATCACACACGGATACGACGATCAAGGAAGAAGGTTTGATTCTGAAGGCAATCTTCGAGACTGGTGGACCAAAGAAGACGAGGAAGGGTTTGAGAAAAAGGCGAGCGCGGTTGTTGAGCTCTATGATTCTCAATTTCCATTTCCGGATGTCCACGTGAATGGAAAATTGACACTCGGAGAGAACATCGCAGATTTTGGAGGGGTTTCACTTGCGTACGAAGCGTTGGAGAGGCATCTGGAGAAGGAACCTACAAGACGTCAGATCATCGACGGTTTGACTCCGGAGCAACGGTTCTTCATTGCTTACGCCCAGATTTGGAGAGCGAATGTACGCGATGAAGAGGCTAGACGTCTGTTGACGATTGACCCGCATTCTCCAATGCGATACAGAGGTCTTCTTCCGGCAATAAATCACTCGGGATTTGATCTGGCTTTTCCTCCGAAGAAAGTAAGAGATAATCAAAGGCCGAGAGTAGCGGTTTGGTAAGCGTTCCAGTTATTCAACGTGGGCGATAGAGCTATGTTATACTACAGGATTTTTCCTACAATAGTTATTCAATGAATTCCAAGTTTCAGTTGCTGCTAGGGCACTTCATCTGTGAAAGATATTGCAATCTCATTGAAAATCGTATGTTTCGATCCCTTCGTTTTACAATTATTGTAGCCATTTCCATCTTCTTCTAGATAGATTGCGCACAGCCGCTGGGGTGAATGCCATTATTAGTTGCGCAAGGATCAGAAAATAAGATTTTTCGAAGATATGCATCCAATCGCGAGCAATGGCCTTTTCGTGATCTCAAATGCGAGCTACGCTAAACCTTGCTCGCGCCGTGAATCTCCAAGTCGCCGTTCTCAGTTCTTGTAACGCTTATTCCTGCCTTGCAAGCTGGACATCTGCTATTCGAATAAGACTCTTTACTACCCTTTCCGCCTAGATGAACGAAGCGAAGCTTAGTATTCCACTCAAAATGGCAGCTCGAACAAGATAATCTAAGTCTCTCAAATTCATCTGGCAATGGGTATGCTTGTACTTCTTCCAAATCAAATTCAGAAGCTCAAGCAATGTAAAGCTTTGTGCTGTTTTCACTAGTGACAATGCGAATTCTACGAAACTCCCGCGGGAGGGCTGGCCATCAGTTGAAACTGACACTCGTTTGTCCAGACATACTGACGTATTTGCTCAAACTAGGCGACAAAGTTGTTGTACCAATCCTGCGACGAGAAGATCATCACGGTGTTCACTTCCTCCCAGGCTGATTGGGTAAAATTGGTCGAACCTTCCAAGCACCAAACAGGGTTATCATTTGAAACAGCCCCCTTGGTATGGGAGATGTATTCAGTCCCTACGGGAGACGTCCCTATTGTAACTTCGATACCAGCGTCTACCAATCTTTGCACCAGAGGCTGTTGTATAGACGTTATCGATTGCGAGTGATCTAAGAAAATGTGCAGAGGGACGCCGTTTTGGTGAGCCGATATCAGGTCGTCAATCATGGGAATAAAGGTAAAGCCATATGCAATAATGCACGTTTCCCCAGGATCTCTAATGTGGTTCAAGAATTCCTGTTTAGCTGAGGGGCCATCACCAGGCAGAAGCTAACACGTTACTGTTGTATTGATAACAAACGGCATATCATTTGCCGTCAGAGATCTTCGAACTATATTTTGGTTTGGATTTAGTTCGGAGCAAATTCCTGCCGTAGTCTTCTGCTCATGTGGAATCAGAAAAAATCGAAGCGAGAAGCTTTGAACCATCAGGACTGCCCCATCCGGTGCAAGCATCCCACCCAACCCTGGCACTGTAAGCGCCATTATTTCCGCTTGTGATATCGTGAAAATCGGGTTCGAACTGGCTCTCATACAAAATGGGATTTAAGTAACCAACAGAATGCCCTAGTTTTTGGTTCGACAGAGCTACTAGTCCAGCCCACAGCGGAGCGACCGCGCTCGTCCCTCCCAGCACAATTGCCTCGCCGTCGACTTCGACTGAGTAACCCGTCGCGGGATCTGCATCTCCGGAAATATCGGGAACACCGCGACCCATGCGATTACCTGGATTCACGGACGGTGGCACATTGGCACTACTCTGCCACACAGGCGGAGGAAATACATCGCTGATACCTCCTCCGGTTGCCCCGCCTTGGGGCTCATCATTCCAAACCGTCTCATTTGAAATAGACTGCAATCTAGTTCCTCCGCAACCAAGAACGTACGGTGAAGAAGCTGGAAAATCTACATGAGCTAGTCCATCATTTTGTCCATCAGACGATCCACTATCTCCCGAAGCCACGCAAACTGTTACGCCCATTGACGCGGCGTCTTCCAGTGCTTGGTTTAAGGCTTGAACCGCTTGCGCAGTCCAGGTATCTTCGGACCCTCCCCAGCTTATCGAGATGACCGAGGGCTTGTTCTGCTGGTCATTAATTGCGGTCGTTACTCCGTCCACAAATCCTTGATCAGTATTGGGCGCAAAGTACATTGCAATTGTCGCTCGATTTGCAATGCTGCCTGCGACCTCGATATCGAGCATCACCTCCCCGTCGGGACCCGTGGGGTCATTTGTTGGAGAATTCGTCGCTCCATCAACAGAGACGCTGACTATGTTTGGAGGCGAAATACCGATATTTTGAAAATAACTCTGAATATCCGACTCAGTTTCTCCGCCGCCTAGCTCAACTATCCCTATACATTCGCCGGTCCCGTCCAGACCAGTGGGATAGTCGTACAGCTTCGCGACGCTAGGTGGAGTCCGGACGGCAACAGATTCCTGTTCTGGAAGCAGAGGCCTAAAGTGCGGTTTCGCTTGGGGCCTCTCGTCCAAACCAAGAACTGCGAGAACAATGTCAGAAATTTCCATCGGAATCAATAAGGATCCGGATCTTGCCCTGAATGTCTTCCCTTTGACTGAGGGATGTTCGTAATGCTTCATGGTGACTCCAAAAGCGTCCTCAAACTGTTGTGCGGTTCCTTGCAGGTGGAGAGACCTGTGAGCAGAGCTTACGTTTCTGACTCGCAAACCGTATTCCGTAGCAAATTGCCTAATCTTTCCGAATTCTTCCTCAGTAGCACCGAATGAACTGGCAAACTGTACTCGACTCAAATGTTCTCGTTTCCTAATTGGTATGCGCCCAAGATCCTCCGCAGATGTTCTTCCAGAAATACTTCTGCGCTTTAGCACTACTGTTACATCAACTCTTTCTGCAGAGTCGACGGCTCCGAGCTCCTTGGCTTCACCAATAGGCTTTCTTTCGCTTCCAGGCAGGACTATTCTGCGTCTTTTCGCGGAGTTTGGTCTGTCTCCACTCAACATCGATCACCTTTGAAAAGGATCTTTGAATTTAAAGCGTCCATTGTTTGTAACACTAATGTAAAGTAGCTCTAGATCCGCAACAATCTTTCAGGGAAACGAAATTCGGGTTCGAATTTCACGATCATATTGAGCTAGAGCGAAGCGTGTTCAACCCATCTTAGTGCCTCGTCACAACAAACTACGCTCGTCTTCCTTATTCTTCCTTCAAGAACTGCCGATAGCTGAATAGGGTTTTGGCACTCGCGATGGTTACCGCCTCGGCAATTATCGCATATTACTCTGGGCTTTGACATCTTAATGAACTTGGTCTATGTCTATAGATTAATCCAAATAAGAATTTTTCATTCACGCTCATGGGACTTTATGAAAAGCTTTCAACGGGACTTCTCTAGCCGTTCAATAGGCGCGGCATTTGAATCATCCAGTGATAATAATTCGTAGAAATATAAGGAGACTAACGCTGTTTATTGCATTTTGTTTTGCAATTTATTCATAGACCTTATCTACTTCCCATAACTATTAGAAGCACCGGTCAGTAAAATTCGTCCGACTTAGAGAATAATCCCTTAGTATCAAGACTTTGAGCTCGAGCCTTGAAAGAAAAGTGGGTGTTTTCGAAATTTGAATGTATGCATCAACAGTCAGACTCCTTTCATAAAATTCAATCTGACTTACGACGAGCTTCTGGAAAAATACGGTACACTATCAGACCCGGTAGATGTCAACGATCTTGAGGAAGGGGTCGATTACGACCTCTCACCAGGTGGAGTTACGGCGATGATCTACCCGCTTCTGAAGATGATGCTACACAAACATATTGTGAGCAAGGTGAACTGGGTCGCGCTAGGAATAAAATATCCGCCAAAAGCAAGAATCGGAGACATCCTCGTCTCTCACCTTGAAATCCCCGATAGATTTCTTAGAAATTATACGCTCTTCAAAGAGAATTTATGGTCTCAGATACACGGGCTATCAAAGGAAGAAAACATTTTCCAATCAAACTACGAAGGATACGCCCGATTTAACTGGATAAATGCGGACTCAATGCTTGAATTTTGGAACGAGACGGACGTGTTCTATGTCCAAGATTTCCAGCTATTGATGACGGGTGGTCTTATCGGACCTCCCGCGCCCGCCGTGATGCGCTGGCACGTTCCATTTATTCCGGAAAACCTGCCCTTTCTGACTCGTCGCGCAGTAGTCAAGTGGATTGAGGCTTTCGATGGCGTCGTGGTAAGTACGCGACGCGACCTCGAGGGGCTGATCAGGGGTGGCTACAGAGGACGGGCGCATCAGGTGTATCCCTTCATCGATCCAGAAGAATGGAAGAGCAAGCCGTCACAGGAGGCATCAGAGCACATAACGAGAAAGGCGGGTTTGAAGTCAGACGAGCGAATGCTTCTGATGGTCGCGCGGATGGACAAAATGAAATCTCAAGATGTAGCTATCAGGGCCTTTTCTCGTCTAGCGGTTAATGGAGTAAAAGCAAAGTTTGTCCTGATTGGGAATGGAAGCTTTTCGTCATCGAAAAAGGGAGGACTAGGACACGGAAGAGGAGGGATGTGGAAAAACGAATTGGATCGCCTCGTCAGAAATTTGCACTTGGAAGATTCCATAACGTTCCTGGGTCACGCATCGCCAGAAGAACTGAGGGCAGCATATTCTTTGTGTTCCGCGGTTCTCAGTTCTAACATGGAAGGGTTCGGAATAAGCGTGCTTGAGGGATGGGTGAACAAAAAACCCGTGGTTGTTAGCAAGGGAACTGGGGCCTCTGAACTTGTGGTGGACGGTTCGAACGGCTACACTTTCTCTTCAGGGAATTACATGGAGGCCTCCGAAGCGATGTTGAAAGCCCTGAACCCGAATTCCGAAAAAATTGGTGAGAACGGCTTTGAAACTTGCAAGCAGTGCTATATCGACGCAGCCGTCGAAAGAGAGAAAATAGTCCTAGAAGACGCAATCAACATTTACGAAAAACAGGATCAAAGAGTTCCGGCCCTCGTCAGCGGATCAATCTAGCCGAATTAAGTATAAAGATCAGTTCAGAAGGAGCTAGCTCGAAGGAAATATATCGTTGAAGAAGGAATCTATGCAGCCTTTGATCACACCGTAATTAATTCTCGGTGAGCGTTGTTGAGCCACTTCTCGGCCTCCTTCTTTGCCACATGATCAGTCATCGGGATCGGCGGATGCTTCATCAGCCAAGCACTCGCTTCGACGAGCGGCCCGCCTAAATGACGGTCAAGAGCGACCTTACAATATCTGATCGCATCGACCACGATTCCGGCAGAGTTTGCCTTATCATTAACCTCTAGGCGAGTCTCCATGTTGAAAGGGACGCCCGGAAACATCGTCCCCTCTATCCTAATGAATGCGATCTTTGTGTTGCCCAAGTAGGGAATGAAATCGCTCGGTCCGACGTATATCTGATCCTCCGCCAGCCGCTCGCCGATGACATTTTGAACGGCTTCCGTTTTGGATATCTTCTTGAATTTTAATCGGGCAGCCTCTTTCAGATTCAGAAAATCCGTATTCCCGCCGACATTTATCTGGTAAGTCCTATCCACGTTTACCCCTCTGTCAGAGCAAAGCTGCGCCATCGTCCTATGTACAATTGTAGCGCCAATTACTCCTTTTACGTCATCGCCTACGATCGGGAGATTTCTCTCGGAGAACCGCTTCGCCCATTTTTCTTCTGAAGCTATGAAAACAGGAATGCAGTTGACCATCCCACAGCCAGCTTGGATTGATACTTCTGCCCAGAACTCGGTTGCCTTCTGACTTCCTGTAGGAAGATAATTTACGAGGATTTCAGTCTGAGTTTGCTTCAATTGTTCAACAATATCTTGTCTCAATTTCTCCTGGGAGTGGACATTCCGGATTGGTTTCACTTTCTCGTCCACTAGATCACTAACTCCGTCCAAAACTGGAGAGGGTATAACCTCGACATAGCAATCCTTCACTGAATCCGTCCAATGGAGCAGGTTTGGAGCTTCGTAAATTGCCCCGCCAAGCTGTTTTCCGATCTTGTTCGAACTTACGTCAAATGCACTTGCAAATTCGATATCCTCGACACGATAATCTCCAATCTCAGGATGCTTTTCTGATTTCGCTGCTTCAGGTTTTGATTCCTTTAGCAGCTGAACTGCTTGTACTAGTCCGGCTGCACAATTACCGACGCCAACGATCCCAATTCTTATTTTAGCCATATTTTACTACTGTAAAATAGTACCAGTTAAACCTTTTTTCTGCTACGTGTCTTGGTTTATTAGTTCTTCAAGAATGTAGTGGATCCATGCAGTTCGTGGAGCGGTTGAGAAATAAAGTGCAAAAGGAGAACCTCTGGTTCTTTATTTTGTTGCTCCTGTCCGAAAAAAGCAGATACGGATACGAATTGAGAAGCTTGATCAACGACAAGTTCGGTTTCTGGAGCGGCAACGTCACTGCATATCGAGTGCTTTACGACCTCGAAAAGGCGAAACTCGTCAAGGCCGAATTGCAGGATAGAAGGAGATATTACAAAATAACAGATTCAGGTCGGAAGGAAGTAGAGGCAGGAAGAGCATTTCTCCAAACGCTAATAGTACAATCCGATCTGAGTCAATTAAAGACAAAGTGAAAAGACGAAGATTTTGATCATGACATCAACAGTTCCCCGAGCTCTTGCACGGATCGCGCAACGAAACTAGGATGTGAATCTCTAATTTCTGTTTCACTACCGTAACCATATAGAACTCCAATCGAAGCGATTCGCATCTTTCGAGCGGCCAGGATATCATGACTTCGGTCGCCAATCATTACGTATTGGTTCAAGTCTTCTTCTTCCACATAATGTTCGATGACCGCTCTAATTAGTTCTTCTTTTGATGATCTTTGTCCGTCAAGTTCTGCTCCGATTAGGAAATCAAAATTGTTCAAGAGTTTGAAGTACTCTAGGATAATTTGCGCATACACTAGCGGCTTTGTGGTTGCCAAGCAAAGCTTCCGATTTGAAAACTCGTTGTTGTTACCTTCCCATAGACTCCTTACTAGTTCCGCGATTCCAGGGTAAAGAGAGTTCTCAAAGATCCCGGCAGTTTCATATCTTTCTCTGTAAGACGAGACCAGTTGCTCGATCAACGGCTCGTTACATTTTTCTCCCCTCAGTAGCTCCCTGAAGTCGTCCCTAAGAGGCGGGCCCATCAGCCACTCGTAGTTTTTCGCTTCGTCGAGCCTAGTCAACGAGTGCTTCGACAAAGCATAGTCGATGCAACGCAAAATTCCGATTTTGGGATCCGTCAATGTGCCATCCAAGTCAAAGATCAGATATCGAAACAACAAGATACCCTTCGAAGAGGTATTTTGTTCCTCGCAATAAAGAGGAAATTGGTCGAAGAAGAGGCAATTTCTCAATTTTACGGAAATTCTAGAGCAAACTCATCGTCCTCGTCATTTGCTAACAGAGAAGAAACTTCGTATAGTTCATAACGGAGCCTTCCAATATTATAGAGCTCAGGGATAGAGCTTGAAACTAGCATAAGAGATCTAAGAATTTCGCTCCTGTGCGGATTTTTAACTGCCATTGCTTCTTTATTCCCCGATAAATGAAACATCATAACATGAAAGAGACGGCGAACTTGACAAAGCTAAAGGCAAGATAAGGGAAAGGAATAGGAAAAATGTCGTACGATAAGAGCGAGCAGCTCAAAGGAAAGGGCGTACAGTGGAAAAGTGAAGCGAACAAAGAAATCGGAAAGAGACAAGACTGGACCTTCGAGAAAAAGAAAACGAGAAAAAAAGGAAGCACCCCGTTAACCTCTTTTTCCCAGGATTTGGTTGCATTTCCGAAAGATTTGTGCTACGAAATATTCTGAAGTAAGGGTTTGGTTCCACTTTCTTAAAGTTAGACCAGTTCTGCCGTGTTACCTAATTTCAAGCTCTGCTTTAGGGCGTAATTGCTGTTGTTGCTACGAAAGAAATTTGATGGTATTTGAAAGGGCCATCGAAGCTATCGCATCCGACATGAGTTCTTGCCAGACCAATCTTCTGTATGTTGGATGCCGTCATAGTATCATGAGCAAGAACTAACTTCATTGATTTATTAGGCAAATCACGCACGATTTCTGCGCCGGCGTGAAGAAATAAGCGATTCAACGCACTATTATTTGTTCAACAACAGTCCATCGGGAATAGAGAGACGAAGGGGTTTTATTTCAAGTAGAGCCTAGCACTAGACGAACTGATTACCTTCTTCACGAGTCTCTTCGTCCTTATCTGGAGTTCGTCGACAAAGGCGAACTTTTTCACGATTTCCCCATTCCGAATAAGTGGCCGAAGAAGAGGAACACTTCCTTTCGGATGGGTTGATCTTTCAAGCGTGACTAGATCCTCAAAAGTCCGCGGATTTCGATACACGTATTTCTTCCCCGAGAGATCACCTCTCTTCGAGACGGGCTTCATCTTCCCGTCTTTTCCTTCCACTTCGACTATCTTTCCCCCGAAATCGATGACTGGCGCTGTTGAGACGCTCGTCCCGATTCCAAAGCCGTCAACGTAATCCCTTAGGTCGATTATGGACTGCTCATCCAACCCCCCTGAGACGATTATCTTCAAGTTCTTTCCGCCCCGGAGGTTCAGCTCCCATCTTACCTCCTGCACAATTCTCTTCATATCACCTCTGCGGGATCCTGGTGTATCTAACCGGACGCCTTCAAGATGATCGCCTAAAGTTTCAAACGCCTTGATCGAGGCAAATTTTTCGTCTGATATGGTATCGACGAGAGCAATTCGAGGCACGTCCCTAGGCAGAGCCTTGTCGAAAATCGTCCATGCCTTTACTTCATCTCCGACGCACAGGATGAAAGCGTGCGGCATTGTGCCCGCCGCCCTTCTTTTCAGCAACCTAGCGCCGAGTACGTTTGAGACACTGTCTAACCCGCCGATGATAGAGCTGCGCTCGATCATCGCAGCAAGGGCAGGGTGAGCCCTCCTAGTTCCGAAACTAATGTTCAACTTTCCTTCCGCGAGCGACGATACCCTCGCAGCTTTGGTACAAATTCCGCTGGATTGGCAGAGAAATCCAAGGATGGGATTCTCGTATCTTGCAAAATCTCTGTAGCGCCCCTTAATTCTCATTACAGGCTCGTAAAATGCGTCGCGCGGGTCGACGAGAAATACCTCGCCTTCTTCCATCGCGTCTACGTCGATAGGTAGCCCTTCGAGGAGCTTCGCAACTTCGTAAATCCCGCAAACTACTGCCCAGTTTGACGAAAACGGGTTGCTACGAGTATACACTTCCATCGTGACCATTGGGTTTAATCCAGCGCTCGCTAGGGCATCGTCACTATACTGGAAATAAACGTCAGTAGTAATTGCGTCCTTGATCTCATTCTGGGTTGGTATCCAAAACAGCCGGTCAGGAAGGTCTCGATTGTTATTGGTATTTTTATTGGACTTTATCGATGTCAAGACGGTTTGTAATTTCTCTCTGTGTGCCGCTAAAGTATAGAAGTCACAAATCCTTTCGATCAAGAGCCAATTTAAACAGTGTCTTTGCATCGTCGCAGTCACGCTCAAATAGGAACTAAAACAACAACTAGTCGATCGTTACAAGATGAGCGCAAATAGCGAAAATGCTCCGGCAAACGCTGGAGCCGGAAGCAAGGTTTTCGGCGGAGTAATATACGAATGTGTCAGGTGCGGTACGAAGGTAACGGCGGATGAACTAGCTCAATTACCGGAAATAAAGTGCATATGCGGATACAGGGTTTTGAGGAAAGCCAGGCCGCCGGTAGTGAAGCAAGTGAAGGCAATCTAAGGAATTTCCTACAATAATCTCCAAGCATAGTTCGTTGATCAACGTAACTGCACAGTCCACGATGTATAACGATTAAATTCAGATTTCAGTTCGAAGCTAGTCATAGTGATTTCGGTTGCGTTCTTCAAGCCCTGTTGCCATTGAAGGTTATGGCGCATACATCCCCTTCTACCGACTTCCTACAACAGAAATAGGTAGGATATGGCATGGAGGCGGCTCTGGCGCGAATAGGGAAAAAGCTGTCGCGGCAAACGATGAAGATACGACAACGATGGCGGTCGAAGCTGCGAGGATTGCAGTCGCGATGGCCGGAGCAGAGGGAAAATTAGGCGCGATTTTTGTTGGCACCGAATCGAAGGTTTATGCCGTAAAGCCAACGAGTACAATCGTCGCCCAAGCCTTGGGCTGTCATGAAACTCTAGCCGCGGACTTCGAATTTGCTTGCAAGGCAGGAACCGAAGCGATGCAAGTCATAAGCGGACTAGTTGGTTCAGGCATGATCGAACATGGCTTGGCATGCGCTATCGACACGGCTCAAGGCAGACCCGGGGACGACTTGGAATTCACGGCGGCAAGCGGCGGTGCTGCTTATGTGATTGGCAAGTCGAGTGAAAACAGCATTGCGAAGATACTCGGAAGCGTGACGTATGTTTCTGATACCGGTGACTTTTGGAGACGCCAAGGCGAGAAATATCCGAGGCACCTTTCTCGTTTCACCGGGGAACCTGCTTATTTCCACCACGTGGAGACTGCCGTGAAAAATCTATTCGCGGAATTCAAGATGAAGCCAGGTGATTTTCAATACGCGGTTTTCCATCAACCAAACCCGCGTTTTCCAGTGGAAGCCGCGACTCGTCTCGGATTCAATATGAAACAGATTGAAACAGGACTCCTAAATCCGATGATCGGAAACACCTACTCCGGCAGTTCGCCACTAGGCCTGGCCGCAGTCCTTGACATCGCAAAGGCCGGAGATAAGATTCTACTTTGTTCCTTTGGATCTGGTGCTGGAAGCGATGCGTTCGTCATTGAGGCTCAGGATTCTCTGGTCGAAAAAAGACAGTTAGGAGTTCCGGTAAGAGATCTCGTAGAAAACAGCATGAAAATAGATTATGGAATGTACACAAAGTTCCGCGAAAAACTTCAACGCTGATCCATTTAGGTTTAGATAAGAGAAAACGATGACAGAAACAGAAGTAATGGTAAGACAACGCAATGTCGGTATTCATTTCTAGAATTGGGTTCACCAAGGTGGGAGACCACTGGGACAAGTCGATTGCCGATCTCGCATTTCAAGCGAGCCGGAAAGTTCTGGAAGAGGAATCTACAAAGCCAGAAGCAATCGTTGTTGCTAATGCGCTTTCTGAGGTATCATCCTGTCAAGGCAATTTGGGAACAATCATAGCCGACGCGCTTGATTTGACGGGAACCCCCTCGTACAGAGTTGAAGCGGCAGGTGCATCGGGAGGCTCCGCGATAAATATAGCCATGAACTTGATTGGGGCAGGTCAATTCAAGAGCATACTCGTTCTTGGAATTGAAAAGATGCGAGACTTAGATCCCGCGAAAGTCATGTTGGCTCAAGGACTATCTGAGAACGCTGATTATTCCCAGTTTTTTGGGATCTCGATCGCGGCCATGAATGCCTTGTTGGCAAGAATCTACATGCATGAGTATGGAATTAGCCGGGAGAACCTTTCCGCATTTCCAGTCGTCGCGCATAGAAATTCATCGACCGCCGAACATGCACAGTTCAAGAGAAAGTTCACTGCGGAAGAAGTTGCGCGCTCCGAAGCAGTTGCGGATCCGCTTCGAGTTCTAGACTGTGCACCAGTAGGCGATGGAGCTGCGTGTGCTCTACTCATCGACGAAAGTCAACTTTCGAGCTCCCGCCGCAAAGAATCGGTTGAGATCCGATCGAGCGAATCCTCTTCGAACATTGTAAATTTCTTTGAAAGGGAAGATATGACCCATTTTGCGGCAACACAATACGCGTCTCAGAAAGCGCTCTCAAAAGCACGTATCTCTTTGGATGACGTTGATTTTGTTGAATTACATGATTCCTATTCCGAGTTAGCCGCCTTGTCTATCGAAGCGATGGGCTTTTCGAGAAAGGGCAAAGCTTGCGATGACGCTAATTCGGGAAAATTTGATTTGAACGGGCAATATCCGATCTCAACTTTTGGAGGAATGAAGGGTCGCGGCTATCCCATAGGCGCGGCGGGGTTGTACCAAGTCTGCGAGGCCTTTATGCAGCTGACCGAAAAAGCAGGGTTCAACCAGGTGCCAAATGCAAAAATTGGTCTTGTTCAAAATATGTCAGGCATCGATAGCTCTTCCTTTGTTCACATTTTAGCGTCAGGGACCGGTTCCTAGAAAGGGGAAGGAAAATCAAAAACTGCGTGAAATTGGTATTGTCAATTCCATACTACAGAATGCGAGACCACTATTACAGGATGATAGGAAGCAAATGCGAAAAATGTAGCGCGCAGTATTTCCCTCCCGTTAACATTTGTCGAAGATGTAAGAACACACGCCTCGAAAGTGTCGAGATGCCGAGAGACGGAAGTATTCTGGGCTATACGCTTCAAAAGGAGAGTGTCGCCGGGTTCGAGGAACAAGAACCGATGGTCTTCGGCCTCATTCAACTTTCAAACGGCGTACGCGTTGTGGCCCAGATAGTTGATATGCCATACGAATCTTTGAAAATAGGAACCAAAGTCACTGCTGTCTTTAGACGCGTAAAAGCTGACGGATCATCCGGCCAGATCTTCTATGGATACAAATTTGGACCCGTCAGATCCGGAATTTCAAAGGCCACGACAGACTAGCTTGCAATTCCCAGGTACGAGATTATGACGAGTCAGGATCAAGCTGCGACAGAAAGACGGGCAACTTATGACGAAATACAGCGCTTGGCTCTCGAGCGCGGTTTCTTCTTCCCTTCCGCGGAAATTTACAACGACTCACCGGCGGGCTTTTGGGATTACGGACCGCTAGGCTTCCTGATGAAGTCAAACTTCATCCGCGAGTGGAGAAGAAGACTGGTCAATTACGATGACATGCTCGAAATAGACGGATCCGTGATCCTGCCGAAAGCCGTTTTCGAGGCATCCGGTCATCTCTCCAGTCTCGTGGATCCGTTAATCCAGTGCACAAAGTGCGGAACGCGGATTAGAGCTGACAAATACATATCGGAAAAAACAGGGCAGCAGGTCGACGAAAGGCTTTCGCCAGAGGAATTTCAAAGTCTAATCAAGAAGTTCGACCTACGCTGTCCAAAGTGCGGCGGTGAACTGGGGAAACCAATTAAATTTAACATGATGTTTCGGGTCGGTGTTGGGGCCGAGGATGCTGATGCTTATTTGCGACCGGAGACTGCGCAGAGCATATTCGTCGATTTCTCGCGCCTTTCGAAGACAATGCGAATCAAGCTGCCCAAAGGAATCGCTCAGGTGGGAAGGAGTTTTAGAAATGAAATCTCACCCAGGCAGAGCCTGATCCGCCTTAGAGAACTAATCCAGGCGGAGATTGAAGTCTTCTTCAATCCAAATTCAAAAATTCAAGAGGAAAAGGTCCAACAAGTCAACGAGGTTAGAATGAACGTTCTGTCCTTTCCGCATGAAGGAGAACAAGCTAGGCAGGTCGGGTTCGGCGAAGCAAAGAAGCTGTTTGGAGGGAGTGAGCTAATCACGTACTACTTCTCGCTTCTTCAAAATTTCTACGAATCGGTAGGCTTCAAAAAGGAAAACACGCGATTCCGAGAGCTTTCTCCGTCAGACCGAGCCTTCTACACTTCTTCCGCGTTCGACTTTGAAGTAAAGACGACGCTGGGATGGATGGAGCTCGTAGCTTGCAACTATAGAACAGATTATGATCTCACAAACCATGCCCGAGTGAGCAAGAACGATTTGTCCGTCATGGATGGAGAGGAAAAAATCGTTCCTCATGTGGTCGAGCTTAGTCTAGGTGTTGACCGAAGTTTATTCTGCCTGATTGATTCATACTTTGTACACGAAAAGGATAGAGACGTTTTGCGGTTACCGGTTAACATGGCTCCGTATCTCGCCGCTGTATTTCCACTCGTATCCAAACCTCAATTTCAGTCGATGGCAAAGTCCATCTACCAATCGTTGAAGAACGAAGAAGAGCTATCTGTCTTTTATGATGATTCGGGTAACATTGGACGAAGATACAGACGAATGGACGAAATCGGCACACCATTCTGTATCACAGTAGATCCCCAGTCTCTCGAAGACAGTACCGTAACCATCCGAAATCGCGACTCTATGAATCAAGAACGAGTCCCCATTTCAGGAATTGCGATCAGACTGAAAGACCTTCGGCGCAAGAATTCGGAATTGAGAAGCTAGAAACGTAGTCTTACTTTGTAATCAAGAAGTAAACAGCAATCGATACGAGGGAACCGAATAGTATTCCGACGAAATTAACCACGTTGTTGTCAAAGTATCGAATCCCTCGCACATAGGCGGCCGCTTGCCCGTGGTGATTGCTATTCTCGGTTGCCTTTCCGCACACCAAGCATCTATACATAACCTGAACCGAAGCGCCAAGAAGACTGTCGAAGAATACCCCACTTAGCGACCCTATCCCAACGGCGGCAAATGAGATAAGTAAGTTCGAAAGGCTGGTTGTCTTGATTACAAGTAAAACGATGCCGACGATTGACATTCCAAGAGATGTGACCAGTGCTGTCAAGTCGCCCAGAATTGTCGTCCCGCCCGATGTCCCGGGCTCTACCAGCTTCTTTGGATGTATAATCAACCTAGGTTGCGAATGACTCAGCAAGCCGACTTCTGTGGCTAATGTATCAGACATTGCAGCGGCCACTGAAGTGAGAAACATCACGGCGAAAATTTCAGAGCGAGTATAGATCCACAGGGCCGAAGCAATGACCGAGACAGTTCCATTCGCTATCGAGTTGGGCCAGGATCGAACTCCCATTTTCTCTTGGGCAGTCCCGAGCTTGTGCTTGTAGTCGTACCGATATCTTGTGAACGCCGAAGATATGCCCACGAATACCACGATCATGAAGAACCAAGAAAAACCACCGGCAAGAAAAACGATGAAAGAGATTAAGGCCCCGCTAATAGAACCGGCCACATCAAGGGCTCTCAGCCTGACGGCGAGAATTGCCAGAGCTAAGATGACAATGATTCCGGCTATTAGTTCTATTGATGCAGTTAGCAATTTTGAAAGAAATACCTTTGTGTCCTTGGTGTGCTCAATTCGTTCGAGTCTAAGCGACGCCTTGTAATAATCAGAGGTTCTATCCTAGATATCTCATAGCAACGATTTACAATTTAGCTAAAGCTGCTATCATTTCTTGCTCGTTTATGTCACCCGCGAGAGAGAGTATGATTTTTTCTTTCTCAGCGAGAGCCGTAGCAAGTTCGTCGATTACTTTCGGGCCGTGAATCACGACCATTCGGGGTTTCAGGTGGACGACCCTTATCGCAACCATCGGTGAGCGGCCCAACCCCACTTTGGTGAAAATGAGGACTCGCTCCGTAGTTGCGCCATAAATCTTGTAAAAGTCAAACCCCGAGAGCGCGTAAATTGTCTTGATGCTATCGACCAAAGTATAACCGTAGATGTTTGTGTCAAGCTTGTCGTTTCCGGTAACTACCTTTCCTCTTACGGCTTCGAGAATGTCTTTTGCCTTGACCGGGTTTCGAAATTCGCCAATTGCGAGAATTGCAGATCTATCCTTCTGGATCAATTCTCTTGGCAATATTTTGTGGTGATTCTGATCGAGCTTTACAAGCGCGTATACATACTTCTTGATGAATCCAACGCCCGGCGATGCTCTCCTACCACTCTCATAGTCGCTTAAGACCGAAGGTGACAAACCCATTTCCTTTGCCAGAATTGCCTGCTTTACTGCAATGCGTTCCCGCCATTTCCTCATCGTATCGCCAGGATTTTCACTAATTACCACATCACCCGCGATCTGAGAAGCGAACTCTGAGCTTTCCACACTCATATATTCGAAGACCTACGACAAGTGTCGATTTAAGCCTAACCGCTCGTCGGATTTCTTCGAGCATATATTAAGCACAAGTAGCTTTGTTTAGCATTGCATGTGTTAATTCGCAGCCCCAAGAGAGGACATCTCGAACCTGAAAGATTCTGTAATAGTGCTTATAATTGCGGCGGTGAAAAGAGATTTCCGTCAAGAAGGAAAGTTTAGTCCCCTTATCTTCGCAGCAGATTATACTTCTTTAGGAATTGAAATCGATTCTTGCAGGCACTCGTAAACGATTCAACAACAAGAGAAAAACCTTCCCTATTTCAACGGAAGAAACTCTGCCTCGTGGTTCCAACATACAACGAGAAGGAGAACATAGACAAGATACTCCGAAGGTTGGATCAAATCCGAGAAACACTTGCTTTTGGACTGAACGTACTAATTGTAGACGACAATAGTTCCGACGGAACTGCCGACGTCGTTAGGCAACTGATGGCAAAATACCCCTACGTAAGGATGCTTAACAGACCCGGACTTCTGGGAATTGGATCGGCGTATGTTGATGGGTTTGGTTTGGGGTTAAGAGAATTCAGTTCGGACTATTTCGGCGAGATGGACGCTGATCTTCAACATCCTCCAGAGGTCTTGGTGGAAATGTGTAAAGCTGCAAGCGATGAAAATGCGGACGTCGTAATTGCATCGCGATATGTCAGTGGTGGAGGATCCAAGGGATGGTCTTTGAGCCGGAGGATCGTTAGCAAGGGGGCGAATATTCTTGCAAGGGCGTGCATCCATGTTCCTGTTTCTGACGCGACCAGCGGATTTCGAGTTCTGAGCAGTCGAGCTATCAGAGGACTACTTGAATCAAAGATTTCTACCAAGGGGTATGCGTTTCAGATTGAGAGCCTATACGTCTATAGGAAAATGGGGATGACATTTGCAGAGGTTCCATATGTCTTTGAAGAGCGAAAAGCGGGAGAGACTAAACTGCGTTTCAAGGAAATGCTAAGATTTGCGTCTTTGGCGTTGAGATTAGGAATATTTGGTATGAAAGTGGATTCGAGGAAGTCTTCGTCCTTGACTAGTAGTGCATGACATCGATTTCGTCATTCTTGTTCTCTTTTGCTATTAGGGCAAGAAAAGAGTTGGTTATGAAAGCTCGCTTGAAAGCAACTCATATTATTGCGAGACCATGTAAGCCTAAGTGGAAGAGTCTATCCTGCCTACCTCCAATCGGAATCCATCATCATCAAACCTGCCTTCTCAAACCGAAGGAGGAAAGCCAAGGGTCCTCTATAGGAATAGAGCCATCGTTCTATTTGAAAAGGAGAATAAAGAACAAGAAGAAAAGAGAAAAAAATACCTTGTAGTGGGCGATCTGCACATTGGATTCGAAGAGAAATTCCGAGGATCGGGAATATCGATCGAGCCTAGGATCGATAAAATGGTGAATGAACTTTCCGAGCTAATTGAAAAGGAGAAAATAACAGATCTTTTGATAAACGGGGACGTGAAATCAGGGACTGACCACATAACAAGATCCGAATGGGAGAATGTGCCCAAATTCTTTGAAAGGATGACTTCTCTCTGCCACGTTTCGCTCATACCTGGCAACCATGATGGAGGAATCTCACACTTGACTCCGCCGAATGTCTCACTCCTTGATTCTAACGGAGTATTGATTTCAAATGTCTTGATCCTTCACGGACATACAAGGCCGCTCGCAAAGTTTCAGGGTTGTAAACAAATTATCATGGGACACGTTCACCCAATCTTCCAGAAAAGAGGGAGTCCGCTGTCCGGCCAGCCGGTGTGGGTGCTGTTACGTGTCAAGAGGTCTTCGATATTCAAGGATGCTCTCTCTTCCGACGAGGACGAAAAAGGAGATGATCTCGAAATTATCCTAATGCCTTCATTCAACTTGGAACTAGTCGTGTCGGGATTCGCGCTTGAAGCTGCGAGAGCCGAAAGAAAGATTGCTCCGTTACTACGAGACCTCAGGGACGTATCGGAAGCTATGATAACGACTCTAGATGGAGACCTTATCGGCGATGCTTCTTTGCTTCCGAACATAATATGAGGAAGAGAGTTTTTAAAAAAGAATAATTTCCGATCATAAAAAAACCGAAAAACGAAATCGCATCTGACGCAATTCTTTTGATGCCAAGGTACTAACTGACGTCGTCAATACGAAGGTGCCTCACCTTACACATGCCTGTGCGCAAAGCACTAGAAGAGGGTTCAAATAGAATGCACGCGGGGTAATTCTTAGCTTAATTCAATAGAGTTCATCAATTGAAGAGCTAATGAATATTGGAAGAATTGTAGTCTATCAATTGAGAAGCTGGAATTCATGGCAATAACTACGATGCCCTAAGACTAAAGCCAGGCTTGAAAGTTGTTCATTAAGGACGCCCGCGCCCGTGAAAAATTTGCTTCTATTTGGAATATAAAAAGGAACGAGCTATCATACTTTCCTATATTCTTACCTGGGAAACGAATCAGGGATTGATATTGAATTCCGCACCTGCGCTCTGGCTTTGAGGGGGCCTTCAAATACGACTGAGAAAAATTGGCTCCATTACGATCATCCGACAGATCATGGAAAAAACCAAAGAACCGACTTGATTAGCAGTTGCTTTTGCGGTTACTTTTTTAGATCTTAGAAACTATCAGGACACAAACTCAGACATTCTCTCTCGTAGAAAAACGGGATCCAAAATTTGCTTCTTCCACCTATTAATGAAATAAAAAAGAGGAG
>JASHOD010000016.1 GCA_030041295.1 Nitrososphaerales archaeon | reverse complement strand
ATAATAAATACGTTCGAACCGAGTATCTAACGTCCTCTTGTCGATTGTTTCGGTCTCAGGAATACGCGGGGTTTTCGGCGAAGATCTCGATGCCGAACTAGCTGAATCCGTAGGAAGAAAGTTCGGAACATTCCTAAAGAGCGGGAACGTTGTAGTTTCCTGCGATACGAGAACGACATCCACGGCTCTCAAAGGAGCAATAATTTCTGGTCTCCTCCAACAAGGCTGCTTGGTTTTCGACCTTGGGTTTTCTTCCACACCGAGCGTTTTCAAAGAAGTAGCGGTCCGAGGTTTAGATGGCGCTGTGATGGTTACGGCGTCTCATAATCCCCCGGAATGGAACGGAATCAAACTGATTATGAAAGGAGGGCGCGGTGTTTTCGAAGATGAGCTAGAACAAATACGAAACGTTGCGCCGACCGACGACGTTAGCCTCGGAAAGGTTTTCCGAAGGCAGGCGATTTACCACGAGATTTTGGAGGCGAAGGCAGGCTCCAACTCCGCCAAGGGAGTCAGAGTTGCTCTAGACCTGGCAGGCGGAGTCGGATCGTATTTCATCCCTTCGCTGATCTCTCGCCAAGGTTGCGAGATACACACCCTCCATGATACTCCCGGAATTTTTCCAAGAGTGATTGATCCCACCGTCGATCCTTTAACGGGGTTATCTATGCTCGTTAAGGAAAGGCAATGCGACGTTGGATTTGCTTATGATTGCGATGCGGATAGGCTCGTTATCGTAGATCAAGAGGCAAACAAGATGTCCGGCGACGCCACGCTTCTCATATGCTTGCGGTATTTTCTCGAAAATACTCGCAACAGAAACATCGCCGTCAGTGTGGACACGAGTCTAGCGGCCGAAGATCTCGTCCGGGATTATAACGGGAAGATATTCTATTCAAAAGTGGGAGAGGGAAACGTCGTAAGGAAGATCCTAGATAACAACTGTGGGGCGGGCGGTGAGGGTAGTTCCGGCGGTTACATCGAGCCAGGCTTTGTGATGTGCAGAGACGGAGTACATGCGTCGACGATGATAACGCGTATGATTAAAAGCGAAGGATCTCTTTCCGCGATTACAAGTAATTTCAGAAAATACTATCAAGATCGAACGAAACTGGAAATCGGCAGAGAGATGGTGCCTGCGATACTTCAACGACTTGGCGAGACCGAGGGCGATGTTGACCTCACTGACGGTGTAAAGATCAGACTAGGCGACAAATCATGGGTCCTCACTCGAGGATCAAATACAGAAAACGTGATACGTGTGTCCGCGGAATCGCTTAGTGAATCAAGATCCGCAGAGTTGGTGAAGCAATTCACCGAAAAGATAGTCGCAATACAGAATGGTCTGGCGCACCAGCAGACAAAGCAGTCTTGATCATGGGAAATTTGTGCCAGATTTTTAGCTTAGATAACTAACATTTTTGCCATAATACAGGAGGCATGTGTTCGAAATTGGATTCGAAACAGAGGACTTTGAATGAGGAACAGACCATCAACCTATTTTGGCGCATCTTATCTCATTCTAAAAGGTCCACGAATCCTCCGTATTCATACGATCCTTATTCCGATGATGTCTCGTGGTTTGTTAACCGAAGAAGTCCTCGTCTGATAGTGACCAAGACAGACATGATGGTTGCAACGACGGACGCTCCCCCCCAAATGACGCCAACTCAGATAGCAGCCAAGGCAGTAACTGCCGCTGTAAGTGACTTCGCCGCAAAGGGAGTCAAGCCGTCGTATTGCATCATTTCACTTGCAATCCCCAAGTCTCTTGCGACAGCCGGTTACTTACGTTCACTTGCCACTGGATTCGATCTCGCGGCATCGAGGTACGGATTGACGATAATTGCAGGAGATACAAATTCTTCCAAGGATGGCCTCGTTATCGATGTGCCCTTAATCGGATTTGCAAATAGAATTGTGAAAAGATCCGGGGCACGCGCCGGGAACCTCGTCGGCGTTTCGGGACCATTTGGACTCCAATGTTCAGGACTTTCTTTGCTGCTAGGAAAAGCGGCATCAAAGAACCTATTGTTTGCGAGGCTTGCGAAGAAAGCCGTACTCGCACCTGGAGCTAGGTTAAAGCTTGGTTTGTCGATTTCGAAATATCTTACAAGTTCAATTGATTCTTCCGATGGTTTAGCTATCTCCCTCTACTATCTGGCCGAGGCGAGCAACGTCAACGTGGTTCTAGATAAAGTTCCCATTGCTAAAGGAGTCGCACAATTCGCTTCGGAAAATAATCTAGATCCTAAGGATCTAGTCTTCTACGGAGGCGAAGAATACGAACTGGTCTTTACCTTCGATGCAAAATACGAAGGAGTGCTCAAGCGCCATGGAATAATTACAATAGGGAGGGTATTAGCAAAGAATCAAAAGCAGAAGCCCTCGATCTTTCTTAAGTCGCAACGAATTGATAGAAGAGGATGGTTACACAACCGGTAGTGATTCAGAGTTTGCTTTTCACAATTAGGTGCCTATTGCATCTTTCACAAGCGCTTGGAACCTATCGTAAGTAGCATTCATCCTTTCTTCATTGTCAGATTCGGCATATACGCGAATTAATGGTTCGGTTCCACTCGGACGAAGCAAAATCCAAGTGTGGTCGTCGATCCAGATTTTCAAACCGTCAGTTCTATCGATTTTCCCTTCCGTGTTCTTCAACTCAAGCTCCTTCATGACAGCAGATTTCTTGTCATTTGGGCATTCGAATTTGGCCTTTTTCTGGTAAAATAGCGGAAGAGAGGTTATCGTTTTTGAAAAACTCAATCCCCTAGATGCAAGCGCATTAAGCAAAAGCGCCGTAGTCATGGCTCCGTCTCTGACCGGAATGTGGGGCCCGTAAAAGAATCCGCCATTCTCCTCAAGTCCCAGTGGCGCGCGGTTGTTTATCATCGCTCTTGACACATCGACGGCTCCGACAGTTGTCCAGATAACTAGCGCGTCGTGTTTCTTCGCTATAATTCCTACGAGCTGGGAGGTGCTGACCGTTGTTACGACGGGACCTCCCTTGTGTCTTTCAAGGAGAAAATCGACCAGTAACGAGCCCGTGCGATCGCCCCAATAGATTTCGCCGTTTTCATCGCAGAAGAGACTTCGATCTCCGTCGCCATCGTAAGCTACACCAAAATCCGCATGGTACGACTTGACCGCCTCGGACAAGTCTTTTAGATTCGCGGGAGTTGGTTCCGGACCTCGACCTGGAAAGTTTCCGTCAGGCTGTCCATTGACCGTTATAACCTTGCAACCCATCCGCTCGCAAAGATATGGAGCGGTTACCGCCTGAGCTCCGTTTCCGATATCCATCACGACTGTCGGCTTTGCATCTGCAATCTTTGAGACATCCACCTGCGACATTATCCCGGTGATGTAATTTTCGACGACTCGAGTTTCCTTGCCCGACCTCCCAACCGACTTCCAGTCTGCTTTCCTGTACTTCTTTTCGTGGTAGATTGCTTCGATTTCCTTCTCTGAATCTCGGGAAATCTCCACGCCGTCAGGACCCAGCACTTTCATCCCATTGTATTGTGAAGGATTGTGAGAAGCAGTTACAATTATTCCTCCACCGTACCCGAGAGTTCTCGTGCCGAATTGATGGGCCGGAGTTGGTGCAATGTCCGCTTCCTCTGCATTTACGCCTGCGGCCAAGACCCCCGATAGGACCGCTTTCTGAAGTACTGGTGAAGAGTTTCGAACATCTTTTCCTACAAGGATAGACTTCTCTGAAGAGGCAAAGTATGTTGCTATAGATTGCGCCATTTCGGTGACGAACTCAAGCGTTAGATCCTTGCCGGGAATACCTCGAATGCCATTAGTTCCAAATAATTTCCGATAACTGGTTTGGGTGGACAACTCTTAATCTCCTATGCAGGAAACCTTAAGCTCATTATTGTTAGAGAAGGGCCTTCGCCGTTTTATAACTGCTTCTTTTGAAAAAAGGCGGCAGAAAATCATCGTTTATTTGGGATAAACTCAGGAAGAAAACTTTCGAAGCTGGCGCAATCTAGCCCCAGAACCATCCCATGTCTTCGCAGGAAAGTTCGGAACCGCAAAAATTGCAGCGTAGATGACACACTTGGATGTACGTCATCTGATTACTGCAAAGAGGACAAACGACAATATCTGAATTCTTTTGCGTGTTAGGTTGAGCCTTTTGCTGTCCGCTCGCTTCCAATGTCATAGGCAAAGCGTACCCTTTTTCTTCTATGCAATTAAACTAACTGTTTAGTTTCTTATCCATCGCTGATTCGTCTCAAGAGCATTGACGTGAAGTCCTGAGTTGAGGCGTTACCTCCCAAGTCAAGAGTCCTTTCGTCTTGGTTTTGAGAGAGAAGTTGCGATACTACGGCATTCTCGATGATCCTTGCGATCTCTTTGAAGCGAAGTCCGTCAGCATTTCTGAACGACAACCACTCGAGTAGCATTACTGTTGAAAGAATTTCAGATACGGGATTTGCAATACCCTTGCCAGCGATATCAGGCGCAGTCCCGTGTACAGCTTGAGCGATTGCATAATCTTTTCCTGCGTTCAGTGATGGACAAATCCCTAAACCACCGACTAAGCCAGCTGCTTCATCCGATAATATATCTCCGAACAGATTTGTTGTTAGAATCACATCAAATCTCTTGGGATTCATCACCAGTTCCATCGCGGTCGAATCTACTAGCTTTTCTTCCAAACTGATTTGTGGAGAGAATTCTTTAGCAACTTTTCTTGTTTCTTCAAGAAACAGACCATCTCCTTCCGCCAACACATTTGATTTGTGGACGGCTGTGACAAGCTTTCTCTTATTTCGGGCGGATGCAAGTTCGAAAGCAGTTCTTGCAATTCTTTCACATGATGATCTTCTAATCACGCGTAAAGACAGGACTGTATTCTTATCTGTCCAGAATTCACCGTAACCTTTGTGCAAATTGATGTTAGGAAAGAAATCCTCAGTGTTCTCTCTGACAATTACTAGGTCGATTTTAGTGTTGGGTTTTTCGCGATTGAATGATCTAACTGGACGAATATTGGCGTAAAGATCAAAGTATTTTCGGATTTTTCCAGACGACATGGGAGAATCCTTGTCGTCGCTGGGATACGATCCCGTTTGCAAAGGGCCGAGTATACTCGCATCGCAAGATTTCATTCCTTCAAGAGTAGAAGGAGGCAGAGTTCTGCCGAATACTCGGTACGCTTCCATTCCAATTGGAAAGTCGATTAGTTCCATCAAGAGTCCAGCAGATTCTGAAGCGGCCTTTAGTACCACCTTGGCACTCTCGACAACCTCAGGTCCTATCCCGTCCCCTTTCAAGACAGCAATTTTGCAATCATTCATGCTAGTAGAAGATCGCCGTACTTTTCGACATATGGAATTAATCCGCCTCCTTGAAGAATTGCTTCCATTGTTTTTGACATTCTAGGAAAGTGCATTTCGTTACCCTTCGTTAAATTTATGACAAATCCTTTGCTTATGTCGAGATCCAATTGGTCTCCCTCTGAGATGGAACTGGTGTCGCAAATGATTGCCGGTAGCCCGATGTTTATGCAATTTCGATAAAATATTCGGGCAAAAGAAAGAGCAATTACAGCATTAACGCCGCACATCTTGATTATTATGGGCGCATGTTCTCGGCTGGAACCCATCCCAAAGTTCTTGCCTGCGACGACGAAATCACCGGTTTTAACCTCTGAAGGAAACTCTTTTCTTGCATCTTCCAAAGTGTGTTTTGCGAGTTCGGGTAGATTAGATCGCAAGCTCATATATCGACCTGGGCAGATCTCATCAGTACTTATGTTGTCTTTGAAAATCCAAGCTCTTCCCGACATATTTTTTTCGCCCTAAAGAAAATCTCTCGGATCAGAGACGTATCCGTTAATTGCAGTAGCGGCAGCAGTGGCAGGGGAACCGAGGTAGGTCTGTGCCTTGGGATTTCCGGTTCTTCCGGGAAAATTCCGATTCGAACTCGAGAAAATGACATCATTATCTGCAGGGATCCCACCAAGAGCTCCGAAACAGACACCACATCCAGCTGGAGTTACTATTGCTCCAGCGTTAATGAGTGTCTCAATAATTCCCTCTTTCATGCATCGTAAGTACACTTTTTGAGACGAAGGAGTAACTATCAGTTTGAGACCTCGAGATTTCTTGCGCCCGTCGAAGATTTTTGCTACCGTACGCATGTCCTCAATTCGCGTGTTTGTGCAGCTTCCTATAAAAACCTCGTTAACTTTTGCTCCTATAGTTTCGGAAATCGGTTTGACATTATCCGGAGATCCGGGCAATGCAACTTGTGGTTCCATTTCACTAACTTCGATAGAAATCTCAGACTCATAATTCGCATCCTCATCTGCACGTAGCTCTTTCCATTGATTCTCCCTAGCAAATTCTTGCAAATAGTGCTTTGTTCTTTCGTCGGACTGTATTAATCCGGTCTTTGCTCCAGCTTCGACAGCCATGTTACACAATGTTAATCGACCATAAACATCGAGGTCCTCAATTGCAGAGCCTGAAAATTCGAGAGCCTTGTATGTCGCTCCATCAGTTCTAAGTATCGAAAGGGTTTTGAGGATCAGGTCCTTTGCATAAACTCCATTTGGCAAGTTTCCATCGAGATCAATCTTTATTGTCTCTGGGACCCTGAGCCAGGTCTTTCGAAGCTTCATGGCGACAGCAATGTCCGTGGCCCCCATTCCAGTTGCAAAGGCACACAAACCTCCTGACGTGCAAGTATGAGAGTCCGTTCCGACTATCAGACTGCCTGGAGCCGCATAATCCTCCGCCATAACCTGATGGCAGATACCATTTCCAGCGTCCGATAATATCAGCCCATTATTCAAAGCAAACTGCCTAACCATTTCTTGATCATTCGAAAGCTCTTTTGTTGGACTCGGAACTGCATGATCTATGAAAAATAACGTTTTTCTGTTATCAAAGCCGATTTGATTTTCCAGCTTCAGCCTTCCCATCTGACTAATCAGAAGAGGTCCAGACGCGTCGTGTGAGAACGCATAGTCAACCTTGACAACAACTACCTCGCCCGCCGAAACTTCGCCCTCGGCGGTGTGGGCTCCGATTATCTTTTCGGACAAAGTCTTGCCTTGCAACTGGAATGTTTCACATTCCCTAACTTTCCAGTCTGAAGAATTCTTCGGCTGTTCGGACCAGTACCTTTGTGCAATTGAAAACTTCGGTGAGATCCACGAACTCATCTGAAGTGTGAGAAAGTTTCGTATCACCAGGACCGTAAGTTAATGCGTCCACCCCAAATGCTTGAGCATATGTGTTCATGTCACCAGTCCCAGATTTTACGATGAACGATGGTTTCTCGAAACCCAACTTCAAAATCGAGCGATTGATTGCTCTTACTATTTTGCTGTCTAGTCTCACACGATATGGCTCTGTTGGGCGAGCGAGATTCGAAGTTATAGTGCACATCTCTTTCCTTTCCATTTCAGCAATAATTTGTCCGATTTCTGGGATGATATTGTTTGAGCTAGTGCCTAACGGCAAACGAATATCAAGCGACATCTTGGATAGACCCGGGATCACGTTGTGAGCCGTGCCAGACTCGATTCGAGTAACTGCAACAGACACTGATTCGAGACTCTCCGGTTCTTTGCTATCTGTCAATTTAGTTCGAATATTTTCGTACAAGGTAAAGGCCACTTCAGCAGCGTTCGTTGCGTTCCAAGGTGCGCTCGCATGTCCTTCTTTCGTCCTAATTTCAAATGAAATTGGAACGTGACCTCTATAGCCAATTGCAACCTTTGATGAACCGCAAGGTTCACCGAATATAGCAGCATTCGCCTTTAGACCGTCCGTTATCAGTTGACTAAGACCAACGCTTTCTCTCTCTTCTTCAACGACCCCAGCAAACACGACCCTGCTGGAAAGCAAATTCAATTGATTCTTTCGGTATTCTTCGGCGAGATCTTCGAAAGCAAAAAGCATTGATAACAAAGCTCCTTTCGCGTCGCAAGCACCCCTTCCATATAGAAGGTTCCCTTCTCTCTTCACGGACAGAATTCCTGGTACTGTGTCAATGTGAGGGCACAACAGCAGACTGCGCGGCCCTTTTCCAATTTCGGAAATTACATTTCCAGCACGATCTATTCTTGGCGAAAGTCCACGACTATCGAGCTCATTCAACAATAACGACGCCAGCGCAGATTCTTCTCCAGAAGGCGAATAGGTTTCGAGAACTCTCTCGGCAAATCTAGCTCTGTTTTCTTCCTCTTCATTGAATTTCGAGTATTCCAATTGGTCTTCCTGACTTTGAGAACTTCTTTGTCTTGCCTTGGTTATAATGAATACACTTCCTGATTTTGAACTTGATAAAAGTAAGAAAAGCTAAATTCTACTTCTTGCTTCTTCCCACCAGATAATCGATGATCAATCCTGGAATATCTACTCCACTCCGAGCTAGGACATTCTTGA
The DNA here is from genome assembly GCA_030041295.1 of Nitrososphaerales archaeon. Lineage (GTDB taxonomy): Archaea > Thermoproteota > Nitrososphaeria > Nitrososphaerales > CADDZS01 > JASHOD01. The sequence continues at coordinate 14,544 of JASHOD010000016.1, read as the reverse complement.
ATTCCGTTGTATTGTTAACCTCATGTACCAGTAGACCATCTCGTTCTGATTCCATTAAATCAACTCCGAATATCCCGCTTCCAAAAGGCTTTGTCGCACGAATGCAGATGTCATCAAGCTCCTTCGAGACCGGTAGATTCTCTGCCTTTCCACCTCTCGCAGTATTAGTCCTCCAGTCTCCCGTCGTAGAAATTCTGTAGATTGCTGCAACGGTTCGATCTCCCACGACCACCGCCCTGATATCCTGAGGGGGCCTTCGAACTCTTTCCTGAAGATAAAACACGTGATACATCGCTGGCATCTCTTCTCTATCTTCGATTACACTCTTGGCGGCATCGACATCACTAACAGATGCAACCAGCCTTCCCCAGCTTCCTATTGTCGGCTTGATTATTGCCGGATAGCCTAGCTCATCAAGCGCAGCGAGGGCTTCTTCCTGGGTGAAAGCAAGCATAGTCCTCGGCGTAGGGACATGTGCCTTTGCAAGCTCCAATGTTGTAAATGCCTTGTTTCCAGTCAATAGTGCGGTAGAAAGATTATTCACTACATCCAAGCCAAACCCTTCGAGCACTCCCGTAAGATGGACGTTCCTAAAGTAGGATGCGCACCTTTGCAGAACTATAGATCCGAATTTCTCTCTAGCCTCTCCGGCGCCAGTGATAAGATCGAATCTGAGGTCTTTCGAATCGAATGCCTTAAGCTCCACTTCAGAAGATCGTTTTCTTGCGGCTTCAATAATCGCCTTTTCTTCTAAGCGGACGAGATCGTATACCATCGAAATTCTAGTGGTCAAAATTGGGGCATATCACTCTCCCCAGTCCTCGCCCACTGTTTCCGCTTGTCTTAAGGTGACTACTCCGTCCTCTGATATCTGTAGTTCAAAAGAGCTTCCGCAATCTCCACATGTTATGATTTCACCGTCTATCGCATCATTCGGAACTCTTATTTCTTGATCACATTCTAAGCAGTTTGTCATTTACTCCTTTTTCACCTCCATTGAAAATTGGATTTCTCATTGAGTCGTTGATGTTGAAGTTAGAATCTTAGTAGATGCTGAAGCAACATTTCGCTCAGCTTCGAAAGCCTGCGAGATGAGCCTATCGTCTAGTTCAAGCTCAAAAAGATCTCCGCACTGCAAATTCTTCAAACCACTTGCGATTTCTCTGCTCATTTCAGGCGAGGGAGTGATTCCCAAGATTCTCAGTAGGAAAGCAGCCCCGTTCTTACCTGAGAGTTCGCCGAATACTAACCTACGAGAATTACCAACTTCTTTCGGAGGAACTATTTCGTAAGCCTCTGGATTGTGAAGAATCGCGCCAAGATGCGTTCCGGCCTTATGTGTGTATGCGTTCTTGCCAACAATGGGCCTATTCGAAGAGAGTTGATTATTCGTATAGGTCGATACCAATGTGGAGAGTTCGCTTAGCATTTCATACCGGAATTGACGATTTGAATGATAGAGCAATTTCATTGCCATTGTGACTTCTGCTAGTGAAGCTATCCCGACTCTTTCGCCTAGCCCGTCTATTGTTACGTGGATTTGTTCAGCTCCTGCCTCGGCGGCTGCAAGGGAATTTGCAAGTGCCAATCCGAGGTCATTATGACAGTGAACATCCATTGGCTTGTCAGTAGCATTTTTCGCAAGCTGTATCAGACGAGCCATCCCCTGAGGTAACATAACTCCGACCGTGTCAGGAACCCCAATTCGGTCTGCGCCAGCTTTTGAAATTTCGTTGATGAAATAACTGAGGTACTCTGGATCGGCACGACTTGCATCTTCTACGGTAAAACGTAATTTCAATCCGTGAGATTTCGCGTATTCGATCGCTGATATAGAACGCTGAATAGCGGCCTCTCTTGTTACATGCAATTTGGATGTAAGGTGTATGTCCGAAACAGAATGGTACATTGCAACCCATTCGACATCACAAGCTCGAGCGATGTCAACATCCTCGGGCAGAGCCCTCCCATGAGACACAAGTTGTGCAGCTAGGCCAGCCTTTCTCATTTCAACAAGCGATTCTCTATGTGACTGCGAAATTACCGGACTGATCTCAATCGAATCCACTCCAAAATAATCGAGCATCCAAGCGATTTGGAGTCTCTGTCTCTTAGTGTATGAAATACCGATGCTCTGTTCTCCTTCGCGAAGAGTGGAATCTAGAATCTTTATCTGCTCTAATGAATGAATATTTGAGCTGCTCAATTTCTTGAATTCTATTGATGCTGATTGCAAGTAATGTTCCTCAGTTTTTACGTATTTGCAGGACAACTGAAAAGCTGCGAATATAACCGTTGTTGCTGCGAATTCAGCGAACAGTCTTCAAGACAACTACGGTATTCGTATCATCTATGCCGATAAGCTTGCGTATTTCGTCGATCGTAGAGTTTATCTCTGCTATATTCGAACCAGAAACTATAACAGCGATGTCGTACTCGCCAGTTATTTCATAAATAGAATCAACTCCCTTTACCTTCTTCAGGCGTGAAGATACTTCTGTCGTGGGCGAGTTTGGGTTTACCGAAAGGAGACTTATTGCTCTAGCTTGCGGCGTCATATTTGTCTCGATTGTGAACTTGGAAATGAATCCTTGTTTGACGAGGATGGAAACACGTCTTCGGATAGCAGCTTCGGAGAGGTTCACGGATTTTGCAATCTCTACGAAGGGCTTTCTTGAATCTTCACGAAGAATCGAGATGATTTTATCATCAACTTGATCTCGAACAGCCATTCTAGGCTTCAGCCTCCAACGTAGTATGAACTTCCTGTCGAGATTTGGCTAGTCTCGATTCTATTGATGATAGGATCGCATCCAAGGCACTAGTAACCTTGTCGACTTGACCCTTCGATATGACTAGGGGCGGGAGAAATCGCAGAACGTTCAATCCGGCGTATAGCAAAATCAAATTATAATCGAATCCGAGTAGGATTACATCCTTTACGGGGATTTTGAGTTCAACAGCCAACATCAAGCCCCTACCTCTCACTTCCCTTACTAAACTGGGATGCCTAACAAGTACTTCTGATTCGAGTTTACCTCTGAAATATTCGCCTGTGCTCCTGGCTCTCTCAAGAAGGTTTTCAGAAAGAAGAAATTGAAGCGCGGCCAATGCTGCAGCACATGAAAGAGCATTACCACCGAATGTGCTAGTCTGTTCTCCCGGCTTAAGCGATGCTGCAATTTCTCGAGATACAGCTGTAAAACCGAATGGAACACCTCCGGCGATGCCTTTGGACGCCGTCAAAATATCTGGCGATACATTCCAGTTCTCGCACGCCCAAAATTTCCCTGTTCTTCCGAAACCTGATTGCACTTCGTCAAATACCAATAGTGCCCCTCGTTCCCTACTCAAGGTTCGAAGGCCGGGGAGGAAATCAGGAGGAGGTACATGAATGCCGCTCTCTCCTTGAATTGGTTCTACAATTATTGCGGCTGTTGCATCGCTTACAAGCTCCGTAGCCTTCTCGAGATTTCCAAACGGAGCGAATTTAACTCCCTCGACCAGCGGCTCGAATGGCTTTCGATATCTTTGATTCCAAGTAGCGGACAACGCACCATACGTCTTCCCGTGATAACTTCCGGTAAATGCGAGTATCTCTTTTCTTCCGGTTTTCTTTCTTGCAAATTTTATGGCGGCCTCATTTGCTTCTGCGCCGCTGTTGCAGAAATAAACATGATCTAGACCTTGAGGCAAGACCTTCACAAGCTCAGAGAGATAGTTCTCCCTTGCGTCGTTGTACAGCGAGCCGTGACAGGTGATTAGCTTCTTTGCCTGGTCCGCGATGGCGCTAGCGACGAATGGGTTCGAATGGCCGATTATCGCAACGCCATACCCTCCCGAAAGATCAATGTACTCCCGTCCTTTTTCATCATAGACTAAAGCTCGGTTTCCTCGAACTATCTTTATTGGAAATTTTTGATAGGTGGGAACAAGATGCTCGTCTTCTATTGAACTCAAAATTTCTTCAACTACCTCTGTGCTAATTGTGGCTCCACAGAATAATCCAGCTCATCTGACCGGATAATCACTGTTCCTTCGTTGTTAAGGGCCTTTTGAATTGGGTTCTTCCTGAGCCCTGACGAAATAACTGACTTTCTTGATCCCATTTCTACGGCCTCTACGGCGGCAATGACCTTCTTGTCCATGCCGGGACCTATCGAGCTAAGAGCTTTCTTCGCTTCTTCAGTTGTCAAATTCTTTACCACCGAGCCATCAAGAATCAATCCTTCTGTATCAGTTAGAAAAATCGACGCATCTGCCTTCAAGGCTCCAGCGATATGAGAACAGGCTCGATCTCCGTCAATATTGAGCAAATTCCAGTTGCCATTTTCTGCAGCCACGGGGGATATTACGGGAACGATGGAAAGATCAAACAAGTTCGAAAGGAGCTTTGTATTCACAGCGGAGATTTTTCCAGTATAGCCTCCCTCTATCGCCACTTTCCTGCCTCTTTCATCAATAATCACTAATCTCTGTTTTCTCTCAGCCATTAGGAGCGAGCCGTCAAGTCCCGAAAGGGAGATTGCGTTTATCCCATTCGCTAAAAGTGTTTGGACAATTTTCTTTGACAGTAATCCATTCATCACCATTGTGAAAATCTCAGCAGTTTCCTTGTCGGTGTACCTACTCTTGATTCCCTCGGGAGAGGTGATGAATCTTTGCTTCTTACCCAATTTCTCCGCATACTCCGTAACCTGGTCCCCCCCGCCGTGAACCAAGACCGTCCTGACACCTCGTGCCCCAAGTGACTTGATATCGTCGACAATCGAAGGATCCACACCTTCGATGATGCTTCCCCCGATTTTGCAAACAATAGATTTCGTGCTTGATTCTTCGATCAAATAGGATGCAACCCCGGAAATTCTAATCCTTCCCTTTCATCGAAACCCATCATCAGATTCATGCATTGAACCGCGTTTCCCGCCGCGCCTTTCATCAGGTTATCGGTCGCCGAAAGTAACAGGAGACGGTTCATTCGTTCGTCGATCTCAAAACCAATGTCACAAAAATTCGAACCCGGAAGGATCTTTGGGTCTGGATAGCGCGAAATCCCTTTCTTATCCTTCACGAATCTTATGAACGGACAGTTCTGGTAAAAGTCTCGAATGAGTCTCCAAACCTGCGGATTGGTTACGTGATCTACTGTGTAGCAATGGATTGTACAGAGAATTCCCCTCACCACATTCATCGCATGTGGAGTCATCGATATTCTCACCTCTCTTCCTGCAAAGTTCGTCAATTCCTGCTCGATCTCAGCGGTGTGTCGATGATCTACGGGCTTGTAAGGCCTCATGACCCCATATCTTTCCGCATGATGAGTTCCAAGAGTTGGTTTTACGCCCCCGCCGGAGCTGCCAATTTTGGCGTCAACCACGATGTGTTCAAGGTCCAAAAAACCGGCCTTTACAAATGGGGCGAGAGCTAGTATGCTCGTAATCGCCATACAGCCCGGGTTTGCTACGAACCTCGAAGTCTTGATTTGGTCTCGATACAGTTCGGGTATACCCAAGGTGGTACTTTTTAACAATTCGATTTGTGGATGAGCGAACCTGTACCAGTGCTCATAGGCGCGAGGATCCTTCAACCTGTAATCTGCGCTCATGTCGACAATCTTGAGAGAAGCATCAATTAGGGAGGGGACTATTTTTACGGCACTACCGTGGGGAACAGCCGTAAAGACAAAGTCGCAATTTTGCTTTAGCTGGGTTGCATCAGGCTCGGTGAATTGCACGTCAGTAAATGACCTGAGATTGGGATGAATCCGAAAAACCGGTTCGCCATTGTACTGCTTTGAGGTTGCAATAGCTAACTTTACGTTTCTATGGTTCACGAGAAGTCGAAGGAGCTCTCCGCCGACATAACCGGAGGCTCCTACTACACCCACACGAATAGTATCTGCCATTTTGAGTTTGATTTTTCCGTTTTAGTTTTTATCTTTGGTTAATGGTTTAAAGTTTGACCCTTTGCTTTGTTAGCATGCTAGCTGCGAAATTCGCAGCACTCTCAGATACCAAAAATTATCGATTTAGAGTCGAATAGAAGAGCGAGAAATCTGTCATGAAACTTGACTGGATTTATTGTCTTCCTCTTTGTAATCGCACACAAACTCGGTCAAGTTCGCATTTTCAAAGACACTCCTCGGAATAAAGTGGAACTTCAGCCCTCGCTTCCCAAGCTCCAGAGCCGTGCTCTCGCTCGCTGCAAACCAACATTGGTCCGGTTCAAAATAGCATAGCGTACCATGTGATTGTTCGAGGCAAACGTGGACGAAATTCTCACCAGAATAAAACATCGTCTTGTCACAAAATACGCAGTTCATCTCTTTAGAGTTCAATACAGGTAATGAAGGCTCGGGCAATTCAGATTCTTTTATTGTTGTTTTGAATATAATCGTAACTCTCTAAAATTAGTTACTATCAAGGAAGACTCGATTTGTACGACTAAAAGAGAAATAGTAGCTTCGTTGAATGTTTTTCATACATGCCTAGGCAAAAGCTAGCCCAAGTACTAGCATCGGACTACAAGGGTCCTAAAATAGGTTTGACGGAAGCGCATGTAATAAAGGCGATTCTCGCAATCGGAGATAATGGTAGCGTTGGGCGTGGTCGACTAAGCGAGATTTTGGATTTAGGTCAGGGTGAGGTCAGAACCCTGATCAGAAGGCTGAAGTCAACGGCGTTGATCAGCGTAGGAGCCGAAGGGTGTTTTCTAACCGAGGCAGGAAGAAAGGAATACGATTATTTTTCAAGCAGAATTATTTGGAGAGGGCCTCTTGACGGTTCATCATTAGGTATCGGAAAAGTTTGTTATGGGCTCATTGTTAGAGAGAAAGACGGAAGAGTCAACAAGGGAATAGAACAACGAGATGAAGCAATTAAGGCGGGAGCCAGCGCTGCGCTTACTGTTTTCTACTCCAAGAATAGATTTCTAATCCCTTCGACTAAGTCAAACTGTGAATCTAAGGGGCCGTCAGAGCCTTGGATAACTATAAGAAAATCTGGCAGGCTGGCGGAAGGAGATATGGTACTAGTAGTGGGCGCAGAAATTCCTTTGGCTGCTGAATATGGCGCTCTCGCAGCTGCGTTGACCATCATCTAGCGTCCTGTAGATAGTCTCACGACCATAACGGGCACACAAAAAGTAAAGCAAAGGCTAAAGTTTAACCGAGTCAACCTATGGATCACGGGCAACCTGTGCTCTGGATCTATTCGCAAAATCGAAGGAAACAAACGTGAAGCGCAAGAAAAAAATGATCGAGCCAACATCATCAAAGAATGAAAATCAAGGTCCGAGCAAAAAGGAAACTCGAAAGAAAAGACGCAAAGAACTACGAAAAGTTCGAGACGCAGTAAAACAACTGGAAACGCCCGAAGAGATCAGAAAGTTCAGAATCTTTCTTGAGAAAAGCGACCTAAGTATCGAAAACATACAATCCTTGACGAAGTTTCAGAATTTCCTGAACAAAGAGGGCATTTCCATTGAGGAGATGCAAGAAACCTTCTCGCGACTAAAAAAACACGATATTACAATTTCGAATTTGGCATCTTTAATCGAGAAAGCAGAAAATCTGAGGGTAGAGTACGGGAAACCATACAGTGAATTGGTCGAAGAATACGAGCACGAGAATGAAAAGATTCAGAAGGCTGCTTCCACGCTTAAGGAAATGGAATCAAATCAACAGGACCTTCAAGCCAGAATATCCGATTTGGAAGATTTGAGCCAAGTGCAGGAATCTCTTAGGCAAGATAGTGTTTCGCTAGCTGAGGTTTTATCGTATATCGATCAGCGAAAGCAACTGAGTCAATTTGGGTTCGACAAGGATGTAATTAGAAAGGTCGTGGAGGAATTGCAGCGCCTCAAAATTGATCCCAAAGAAGCTGGCAGCATTGTTGCATCCTGGGTGATGCAGACCAAGAATATCAGTGAATCTATAAAGCAAATTGGATCGGAGCTTGAGGAAAGCAAAAAGAAAATTGAGAGAAGCAGAAAGGATGAGGAGATCTCAGCCACTCGTCTAAAATCGCTTGATCAAAGGATTCTCGAATCTCAGAAGAAAATAGAATCCTTGGAAATTGAATACTCTAAGCGAAAAGAGTCGCTTGAAAATGAATACAAGAGTAAGCAGAAAGAACTGGCGGGGAGATTGCAAGAACAGGAGAAGTCAGCAGTGGCCGTAACAGTAGCAACTCCGGAAGAAAATCAGTCTAATCTCCAAAAATTACTTGATGAAAATCGAACACTAAGGAAACAGGCTGAAGCAATCAAAAGAGAAATTGAACTCATAATGTCAATCTCCATTTTGATTCGAGATCCTCAGGCACTAACCGCCCCCCAGCTTGACAACCTTGTTACCGAATTTATGAATGCAAACGATGTTGCAGAAAAGGCTGAGAAAAGTCCTTCTTTAGAACGATTGACTGAAGCTAGAAGGGTTCTCCTTTCTGCTCTTAGAAAGTGGAGTTTGGTCATTTCAAGGTGATATGCCGGTTAATCGAGTATACCGAAGACGAATGACTAGGTCGTCGTACCATCAATGCAATTCGCACTTATAGAAAAAACGAAGTGTAGGTAATCGCGCTTGCGCAGAATAGTAGAGAACTCGTTCAAATTACGATAATTTTTCGACGATACCCTAAAGGGCAAAGCCAAGGCTTGTGAGTACTTCATTAAGGACTCCCGTGCCGATGTAGAAGGCCTCCGGTAGAGGGTAAATAATCAAAAGTTAACCGTTGAATAGATTCCCAGAGCAAAACGAAGATATTCCAAGTCTTTTGAGAGTCTGTATAATAGCCTACGCGCCGGTGAAATCCGCGCCTCTATTCGGAATGTAAGACGGAACGATCTTACAATTACAATTGAAAGAGAAACTGGGATTGTAATACGAATTGGAAACTCTTGATCCAAGAAATTGTTGACGGAGATCGAAAAACGCGTTTTCGTGCGAGCAGAGTGAGCCGTACAGATCGGCAAACAGAGCGATTTCCCTCATTCCGTCCCAAGTGGTTCTTGTTCATTGCGACCAGAAGAATTGCGCGAGATCCGTTTTGGAGGCTGATAAAATCTCCAATTCGGGGCAGGCGGCTTTAGTGATGGATTATACGATGCATTACGCGCGCCGCAGTAATTGCAGAAGCGGTAGGCATTTGATATCAATCGACTGCAGGCGACGCACGAGCTATTCTCGGATGCTCCTGCTGGACTCATGAGAAACTCACTGAACTGATAGTACCTTGCTCTGATATTTCTGGGTTATTTTCTACCACTGGCGTTGGTATTAACGTTGGAGGGAAGAAGGGGAATAGCTCTCTCAAGTACTACGTAGCAAGACACTTCAGCTTCCATTTCATCTCCCATAACATGACTGGCTAGTACCATTGTCAAATGGTAACCGGGTTGCCGTCAAACCATAATCTCTGGCTCACAAGATTGCCAAAGATGAGACCCGATGTGTAAGAACGTTACCCGACAGTAAAAAAGTAGATCGATACTTGTTCTTAATGGATAGAATTGTCTACGAAACCAGTGTTTTTGACCAAAGGTGATTTTCACAACGTCGTCAAGCTTTTATGTACATCAAATTTTCAGTGGGTATCTGAAATCGATTTGACGATGAACAGATTTGTAATCGGATGATTCTTAGGACTCGGTTCAAAAATGAGAATCTCCGCAATGGCATTTTTTATAGCCAATCCATCCATTGCTTTTGGCTTGAGGTAATCTACAGGGTTGGCAAGCAAGCAGTTTCTGGTAATAACGGTTTTCGGTCTTACTGCCCTTGGTTTTGTTGCACTCCCTTCGTGCGGAGCTGTTCTGAGAGTCCACGCAGCGGATACTACTATGTCCTTGAATATTTATCCCGACTTTTCGGCCTCACCAAGCACTAACATCGGATGCGTGGGTCTGACTAGCACCGTTTCTCCCGAGACCGGGGTCTAGATTCTTCGGCCCTCCGCGATCAGTGGCTCTAGTTACATTGACCAAGAAGACACGTCAAACAACACGAATGACGGAGGAGCAAGCTTTTGTTCGTACGATTACAACAGTTCTTCGTTCACGATTACCTCTGCCTCAGATACGCTCAACCTAAGTACGAGTGGGCTTCCAAGTGACATCTGGCCCGTGAACGCCTCTTTGGTGGATCTTTCAAGCGACGTTACCGTTGCTACTGCATATGAAGACATAACTAACGTTCCTACCGTAGGGGGATCACAATTCACAGTTGTTCTGAATCTTGCCTCGGGTGCAACCCTGACACAAGACCATCAATACAGACTACTGGTTAGCGCTGCTTCATCAGATGTAATGACTACGACGAACTCACCTTGTGAACTGGACCTAGAAGCCCAAGCGTGGTCAAGTCTCGAGAAATACTTTGACCACAGGAAGCGTGACGACAACCACGGTCACGATGTATCGCAATGTCATCGACACGGCAATTCAGAACGTCACAGTAACTTCAACCACTTCAATTCCTGCGTTTCCCCCACCAGCTTCCACCACGACAATATTAGGCACAGCGAAGTCTCCGGCAGGTCTTTCATATTTCTGGGCGTGGCGGTGGATTATTATTGCGCTGATAATCGGGCTCGGAGCAAGTTATCTGCTCCCGCGACGTCGGAGAGGCACTCGCAATGAAGAGTCGAAGCAACAATAAGAGTGGTTCTAGGTATGGATGGAGGGGAAGGGATTCGAACCCTTGAACCCCTAAGGGAGCGGATGTCGCGTCCCACAAGCGCTGGGATCTTGAGTTTCGGCACCTTTATTCACTCTTCGTTGTAAAAGGACCGCCGCGTTTGACCAGGCTTGGCGCGAATTACAATCAATCGTTTCGCTACCCCTCCGAAGCTTAGTACTTCGTTCTATGATTAAGCAGTACCTCTTTTTCAAAATAACGATAACTGCTTACAAAAGGAGCCTGTACCTAGGCTACAAACTACGGTCCTAGAATACTATTTTCGTTCCTACTATTGCTCCGTCGCCTACCAGCACGCTCCGCAGGGCTCCCGCATCGCACTTTATGATTCTTGTTGAAATCTTTGACCTTGCAATAATCTTGAGTGCGACAGGGTCCATGAGATCATACATTCCAGCTTCGACCGACTCGCTCTCCAAGATACGCCCTAGTTCACCTGCGCTGACCTTCGCTAATTTTTGAGCGTCAGAATACTTTCGCGGATCCTTGTCGTATACGCCATCTACATCGGTCGCATTGACGAATTCGTCCGCGTGCGTAGCTTCGGAGATAATGGCGCCAACTGCATTAGTACTTTGGCCCGGATAAAGTCCTCCGCAAACGAGGATTTTCTTTTTCGGTGAGGAGTGAACTAATTCTAATTCTTCAATAATCTCCTGAAGGCTAGTTGGAATTTTCTCCGAGGCTAACCCGTTTAAACCGGCTATCAATAACCTCGCATTCAACCTAGAGCTTGCAATGCCTAATTCATCCAAACTCGCCTGATCAAGACCTAGCCCTCGCCCAGATTCAATGTATTTTCTAGCTGTCTCACCACCGCCAGCTATTAGAACGAGATAAAGGCCGGCTTTGCCGGTTTTCACGATATTCCGAATTACTTTTGTTATTCTTCCGAACTCACCTGAGGAAAAGATGCTTCCTGAAAGCTTGAGCACTATGGTTCTTTCTGACACGTTACTTCGCCGAGCTCTTTCCTTCGAGATAAATCTACCATTTTTACTGAGCGAAAATAAATAGCGCGATTAATCCCAAAATCGCTGACCCTATGAGTATTATTTTGAGCAGGGTCCCGTTTTTCTCCCAGATTCCTACCTCCGCGGTCAAACGACTAATCGGATTTTTCGACAAAAGCATAATGCCAATTTCCTGAGCCTCTTCGAGTTCGAAGACGCCTCGGTCTATGACTACTTGACCGCTCGCAGCTTTCTCAAAACGATGAGAGCCTAAATAGTACGGTCTCGAGCTCCGTGAAACTATCCAGGCCCTAAAATCATCTAGACTCGTTTCTGTCATTTTTGAATCTGAGTACTGATTACTATGTTCCTACGTCAACTTCAATATAATACAGATAGCTTATTCCAGATGTGTTCACAATAAAGCCGAAGTCCACTGTGCCACCAGATGGAGACCACATGAATACCGAAGAAACATTGTTTGCTTTCACATCGTTAGTAATGAAGGAGTTGACGAGCGCGGTAGCGGTCGCATTTTCAGAGTCAAGAGCATAGGTGGTATTGCCGCCGAACTGGTCGATGTTAACCGATGAAGGATTGACAGAGCTCACGTTTCGAATTGAAATAGATTGATCCTTGAAAAGACTCTCCACGTATGCGCTTCTCGTGTTGGCAGTAGAGTTTGAAGCTATTGTTACTCCAGAAAAGCCATAATTCGAGTCTAAACTCGAATTTGTCGGTATATAACGAACAGTCGCGTTAGATCCCTCGGCGCTAATCACGTCTATGAAGGGATTTTGCACAACCACTGCCCCTGACGTACTTGGATAGACGTAACCAGGGATGAAATAGTACAGCTGACCATTCACCGGGTAGAGCAGAATGTTCCCCTCGATGGCACCGTTTAACGTCATCTCCGTCCTTGTCGTTGGATTAGAAGTGAAGGCATTTGAGGCAGCGTCAGGGCCGAGAAAAGTGACGTTAGATGTGCTATAACTAGCTTCGTACAGATTTATCTGGCCCAGTTGACTGCCTCCATAAGCCACATACATTCCAGCGAGGTTATATCCGGTAGAACTAGAGAACTGAACAAGCTGCACAGCAGTAAATGTGACATTGTTACCAATTACAAAGGGGATGTATAGAACTTCTGTATCCGAGGGACGTGCAAAGAAATCGGCACCACTCCTGAAGGTACTTGGATCAGTTACATGCCAGATAAAGTCCTCATCTAGCTGACCCTGACTATTTTGGTCTCCAAGCAACGCCTGGGGATAGCGTAATTGACTTTGGAGCCAAGCTGGAGCTGGTCCCCAGCTAGAATAATATTCATGATAGAACGAACTAAGAAAGTTGTCGCTTTGACCAAGATAGTAACCTTGCATATCTCCGTTTGCAATGTTGATTAAAACAACCCCGAAGAGCCGCAGATAACTTCCTGCAGATCCTCCATTTTGGGCGTTTGCAGATCCCGATGCAAAAGCTGAATGTAATGGATAATCTATGTAAACCTGGACAGCGAAATACAGATTGTTTCCTCCGCCAAGCTGTCCTGAATCTGTTACCATGTATGCATCTGGATCTTCGACCAAGCCATTGATCAATATGCTTCCAACTCTGTTGAAGACATCTCTATTGTGCAACATTTGGATACAGTTCTGAGGCGGAGAAAAAGCGTAGCCAAGCTGCCCTAGAGCTAGGAACCATATTGCCCTTTGAGCACCGCAGAGAGTGTAGTCTGGCGCACCTGTATAATTCACACCATTAATCTGAAGATTACTACTCAGCCCGACATAAACATCATTCAAGAACCCGTCATTAGTTGGACTGGTTTGACTGCAATTGGTAACGCATCCTTCTCCGTAGAACATGAGAGGCTGATTAGTTATGTTAAAAGCCGAAGTGACCGGCACGAACTGCCCAGTGTGCGTGTTCATGACTATGATTTTGGAACTATAGGTATAGATTAGATGCTCCGACTGCCAATTGGACCCCGAAGGGTAATTGAATGTTGTGGGATTAACCCAATATTCTTGACCATTTACAAAAGAGATCTGCGGGTTTCCAGTGAGCTGCAGCCAGTTAACGCCAATCTCGTTCTTGCTTTCAGTTAAAGATGCGTTAGAGTTCCACTGACGTATTAACGACAACGTAGTTGACATATTCCCGCTCGGGATATTCGTAATAGATGAGGAATTGACATTCTGAATTCCGGCGGCCCACTGGGTAACTGCAACCTGCTTCGATGTCAGCGGATCCCATTCGTAAGCGACATAGTTGTTCGTCAAGTTCAAAGTGTAGAAAGTGTACGCGCCAAGATTTATGAGAAGAACCCCGATTATTATGATGGCCGTAACTATCACACCCGCTCGTCTTCTTTGAGCAAGCGGGATGGATTCCTTCCCCGCTTTGAAGTGATAGAACATCGCTAGTGCAAAGAACGCGACCAATATCGTCGTGACCGTTCCCCATTCGTATGGAATTCTCACGTCCATGGCCCAGTAGGGAACTTGAAGGAACACTGAGAACATTATCGCGGTTAGGGCAACAAATATGTCGCGGATCCATTTATCTCCCGCACGGATGACGACATCCCTAATGAATTTCAAAAAGAAGCGCAACGCTACGACAAACATGAGCACCGTAGAAAAGTAAACGATAATCTGGTACTGAATCTCCATCGTAGGCATGAGAGTAATGATTTCCTGCGCACTGCCGGGAATTAGTGGTAGCTCAAAAATCCTTAGCACCAGGCTCCAGTTTCCGAAGCCCCGTCCGGCCATATCAATTATCTCAGGCAGATTACTGAAACCCGGAAATCCGTTACTCGCGGAGAAAATCCCAAACAGAATTACCCATTTCAGTGCCTGCCAGTAACCCCAGAGCGTTCTGCTC
>JASHOD010000159.1 GCA_030041295.1 Nitrososphaerales archaeon | reverse complement strand
ACGTCGTCTATGGAAACCACGACTTTAGCCCTACACAAACATCCATTGTGGATATTTTGGAAAGCGCGGGTCTTTTTCAAAAAGTCACGAAAGGGAAGGTAGTAGATGACCGACTTGAGCTTGATTTTGCGATAGATGAGAAGACTGGAGCAAAATTATGTGGAATCTCTGGGAGACGTCTTGGAATCGAAAAAGAGTATTTTGAAATCTTGGACAGAGAATTGCTTGAACGAGAAGACGGATTGAAAATATTCGTCTTTCATGGCGCGATAGAGATATACAAACCACAATACTCGAAAGAGATGGAATCAATCCCAATCTCAATGCTGCCTAAAGGGTTCGCGTATTACGCTGCGGGACACATCCATGAAAAATTCCTAGGGACTGAATACGGCTTCACCCTTGGATATCCCGGTGCGATGTTCGCGGCCGATTACAGGGATCTGGAACGCAGTTCCAAGGGACAGGAACGGGGTTTGTTCATCGGCACGTTTGATTCGAACAAGTTACAAAATATCGAGTTCGTTCCCATTTCCGTTTGCGAATACCTTCCCTTGGAATTCAACGCCACCAACAAGAACTCTTCTGTGGTTGAGAAGGGTCTGTCGGATCTAGTTTCAGACTCTGACTTTCAAAATAAATTGGTCCTCCTGCGGGTGTTTGGAGAAATGTCTGGAGGGAAGACCTCGGACATCGATTTTCGTGCGATCTCAAAAAATGTAAGAGATAACGGTGCTACTGCCTTCATATTGAATTATCAAGCTCTATCATCCAAGGAGTACTCCGAGATTAAAATAGCGGAAGAAAATCCCCAGGAGATTGAAGAGAAACTCTTCAAGCAAAATATCGGCACGATTCAGGTAAGTAATGCGAAACTTCAGGGCGAAGCCGGTGTTAAATTAGCAAAGGAGCTCCTATCGATCCTTAGGCAGCCCAGAGTCGAGACAAAGGATGTGTATGATTCTAGGATAGCTGGGGAGTCGATAAATGCTTTGGAGTTGAAGGACGCTTTCGTTGACGATGGAAAGGAAGAGGAGGAATAGACGACGGGATGATTATCAAAAACATCCAGTTAGAAAACATTCGTAGTTACGAAAGACTTGATGTCCCATTCTCCCAAGGTGTCACTCTTTTCGAGGGCGACATCGCATCGGGGAAATCGACTATTCTTTACGCCATAGAATTTGGGCTCTTTGGGTTAGGCTCCATAAAAGGCTCCGGATCCTTCCTTCTTCGAAATGGGGCAAGGCAGGGCAAAGTTACCCTCAGGTTTCAAACAAAAGGGGTAGAGTATGAAGTCCAAAGAACGCTCGTCAAAAAAGCGAAGAACATACAGCAAGGGGAATGCTACCTCCAGAGTCCGACAAAGAAAGAGGTGCTCGCCCCTACAGAACTCAAGGACAGGATTCTGCAAATACTACATTTCAACGAGCCTCCGAATCCTAGAGCGCAAAGCGTAATCTATCGTTACGCCGTATTCACGCCCCAAGAAGAGATGAAGGAGGTAGTTCTCAAGGAACCCGACGAGAGACTGCAGACCCTAAGAAGAGCATTCAACATGGAACAATACAAACAGGCATGGGAAAACTCGTCAACCATCAGCGGTGTCATAAAGAATAGAATCACATACTTAGATGGAGCAACAAAGGAACTAGATACTGAAAGATCCCGTCTTACTTCAAACCAGGAGAAATTGCGCCTTTTCCAAAGAGAGCTTGAGCCGCTACGGAAAAAATATTCGGAGAAAAATGAAGAGTACGTAAGCAAGTCAGCTGAATACGACAGCCTGCAGACCAGAAAGAACGAAATTGAAAAGGCTGTAGAGAGAGTCGATACCTTAACAGAACAATTAAAGGAAAAGAGAAAAGCCAAGCAGACACATTCTGATGAGATTGAAAAATATGGATCATACCTGAATGAAGAACTTGAACCGAAAATAGCGGAACTTCAAAGTATTGTTGCTCCGACAGATAAAACAGAAGCTGAACTCAAGAATGAAAGAAGAGAAAAGCAAAACCTCGTTAATGAACTACTGAAAATTCACGCGAAAAATGAAGAACGAATCGGAAACTTTACCTCACTCTTGGAAAAGTCCATCTGTCCCGTCTGCGAAAAACCAGTAGATCCAAAAGATTATGGGAGCAAAACATTGCATTTAGAGCATGAAAAAGAAGAACTAGATCGGAAGATCGAGTCTGCTAATGGATCACTCTCTGGTCTTGATACTCTAATTGAGAGGGCTAATGCGTACGAAAGGACTCGTACTAAACTAGAAGGTTATCAAAGGGAAAAGACAAACACTTTGAGCTACATTTCAAACACTCAAGTCCTGTTGAATGGTGTCGTTGAATCAATAACTAGCCTCGAAAACCAATTCGCGAAAGCCAAAGAAGCTGCGGAACCTTTGCAAAATATTCTAACTCAGATCGAAGCTGTCAGAAATCAAAAGGAGAATCTGGAAAACGAAAGACGCTCCGCGGGAGAAGATGTCGCAAAGAAAGAACAGGCAATAGAAGACCTTCGAGGAGAAAATGCAAAGTTGGAAGGGGAGATCATAAAAAAGGAGGCTCAAGCGAAAACAAAGACCTCTTTATCTGAGTACAAAATATGGGTTGATGGTTTCTTTGCCCCGACGATTGAAAGCATAGAAAAACAGGTCATGACCGCCATAAATCAAAGATTCAACGAGCAGTTCCAGAAATGGTTCCAGATTCTATTAGATGATCCTTCATTGCATGCAAGAGTCGACGAAGATTTCTCGCCGATAATGGAAAGGGAAGAATATTTACAAGACTTTGGGACGTTGAGCGGTGGGGAGAAAACAAGTGTAGCTCTAGCCTATCGACTCGCTCTCAATACTTTGGTCCAAGAGGTAGCAACGGAAGGAGAGAATCTTCTGATTTTGGATGAGCCAACCGACGGCTTTAGCAAGGAGCAACTCTACAGGATCAGGGATATTTTGCACGAAATTAAATCTCCGCAGGTGATACTTGTTTCACACGAGCGAGAGCTGGAAGCTTTCGCCGACCAAGTCTACAAAGTGTCAAAGTCGGACGGCGTTTCGAAGATTTCTAATTGATTGCTAGCGGGAAAAACTCACTTTCGATTCGAAATGTCAATTGATCCCAAAGTAAGCTCCAAACTGAAGGAGTGGAAACAGAATCTTCTTGATCTCAGCGAGCGAAGTCCACTTCTCTACCTGAATGAGAGAAGGACTCTAGAATTAGCTGCGCCAGACCTAGAGTCTCTTTTCAATAGGCTTGTGATAAGACAAGGGCAACTCAAGGTTGCACTAATAAATCAAAATCAAACCCTCGACGGAGTGGCTATTGACGAGTCGACTCTGATAGAGGAAAAGAAGGAGGAACTCAAATCAAATGAGCTGCTTTTCCTCACTGTAGATTCCGAGAATGTAGAGCGGACACTAAGAAAACTGCGTAGGGAGTGCCAAGACACTTACGAAGACAAGGGCATTAATATTCTCTATTTGGCAGTGGGACTACTAACAAAGTCGATAGAAAATTCTACCGAGATCAAGTCTCCGCTCCTTATGGTTCCAATTAGCATCTTACAAAAGTCAGTTTTAGATCCATAT
>JASHOD010000015.1 GCA_030041295.1 Nitrososphaerales archaeon | reverse complement strand
AAATTTGGACTTCGACTCAATCCCCCTTTGTCGCAAGATCGGATATCTCTATGGTCCTTGGAATCCCTGAGAGCAAGATCAAAGTCGTTGGCTCAAAAGTCGGCGGTGGTTTTGGGGGTAAAGTTCACGCAATGCTAGAGCCATATGCAGTCGCGCTATCAATGAAAACTCATAGTCCAGTGCGAATGGTTCTGTCGAGAAGCGAGGAAATGATGTTTGGTACTCCACAGACTCCTATCAAATTCACTATGACAATGGGGGCTAGGAAAGATGGTTCTCTTGAAGCGCTCAAAGCAAGAATTCTTATGGATTTTGGAGCTTACTCATGCGATGGCCCACTTTATGTGAACGTAATGACTCCTTTCGTGGCAGGTCGTTACAGATTTAGGAGCGTACTTGCAGAAATTTATGGCGTTTACACGAATAAGCAACGATGTGGTTCTTATCGCGGCGTTGGAGCACCACAAACAATCTTTGCACTTGAATCACTACTCGAAAGGATGGCGGACAAAATTGGAATTGATCCAATTGAATTCAGATTGAAAAATCTATGGGATGATGGAGATGTCACTCCGTGGGGACAAAAGTTAGAGCGATTCCCACTGAAGTCTGTTCTTTCCAAAGTATTAGAACAATCAAAAGCATGGAAGAAAGAGCTAAAGAAAGGCCAGGGGATTGGCTACGTGTGCACCTTTGATGGAACGTACGGGATGCATCCGAGCACAGCTGAAGTAGAATTCAATACAGATGGTTCCGTCACTTTCAAACCAGGAGCATCGGATAGCGGTAGTGGTGCAATGTATGGAGGACTCTTGGCAATCGTATCAAACGAGTTAGGAATAGGTTCAGAGAGCATATTTTTAGCTCCAAGCGATACTGAGATTTCTCCCTACAATAATGGTGCCCAGGGAAGTTCAACAACTTATTCTGCAGGCAATGCTGCCTTGTTAGCTTCAAGGAAAGCAAAAGCCGAGCTGCTCAATTTTGCTTCTACCCTTATGAAAACAGATTCGAATCTATTAGAGATCAAAGTGGGAAAAGTTGTGAGCCCCAGTGGTCAATCAATGTCTATCGGGGATATCGTTAGTGCTGCACACTGGCAGGGTAAAGACATCGCAGCTAGAGGTACATTCAACACGACATTCCCGCCAAGTGATCCTAAGAGGATAGAAGGTTTCTCTCTTTTGCCTTCTTTAATTGAACCAATTTTCGCTGCCAATGCTGCGCTAGTCGAGGTTGATGAAGAAACTGGAAAAGTTGTTGTTCGAAAACTCGTTGCTGCGCAAGATTCTGGCAAGGTGATAAATCCAGGGGGGCTTCGCGGACAATTGTTCGGTGGTGCAGCACAAGGCATCGGAATCGGATTATTTGAATCGCTACGAGTTGATGAATCAGGGAATCCATTGAATCCGAATCTGCTGGACTATCTAATCGCGACTTCAAACGATGTCCCTAACGTGGAGGCGCTCATAGTCGAAGACAATTTGGGTGACGCCCCATTGGGAGCCAGAGGGGGAGGAGAAGTGACCGACTTTCTTCAACCGGCAGCCGTAGCGAATGGGATATACAGAGCAACGAATATAGTAGTCAGAAGGTTGCCGGCAACTCCAGAGGATATTTTCTTTGCCCTACAGAAATACACGGCAGAGGAAAAAGCGGCGAACTCTTAAGCGCTCGAATCGCTCTCTAATCGGGAAAGTATTCTTCTCATACGCTTCGTAAGGAGAGTAACAATCGCGGATTTCAGGACAAGGAAATAATTGGTACGTCTCATGAGCAAATCAGTTCCAAGCCTTTCTGGGCGGCGACACATTCAAGGAAAAGGCGAGTTTGTAGAGGACCTGGCAAGATCTGGTACCGTCTATTGTGCGTTTGTAAGAAGTGCATACCCACATGCTCTAATTAGGAACATTGATCTATCGAAAGTCGAGCACAATACAAATGTGATTTGTCTCCAAGACGGGAGAGAACTCAAAGAGAAGACTGCAAATATTCACGAGCACTATTCTTCAATCGATCTCTTCAAGGATTGCAAAATACCCAATCTAAGTTACCTCGCTACTGAACGAGTGAGATTTGTAGGGGAACCTATTCTCGCAGTGGTCGCTTCAAGCAAATACGAGGCTGAAGATGCTGTAGGTCAAATTGAGATCGAGTATCAACCCCTTCCCATCGTCCTTGATTGCATCAAGTCTATTCAGAAAAACAGTCCACTGCTTTATCCTGAATGGGGTGAGAATATAATGGGTAAGTATGAGATTAGTTCTGGAGATGTGGATTCCGGGTTCTCAGTGGCAGACAAGATAGTAAAAAGAACTCTCAAGGTGCATAGACACGGGGCTGCTCCTATTGAAACAAGAGGGTTACTAGCTGATTACGACGGAAAGACGGATTTTTTGACCGTTTGGGATTCCACCCAAGTCCCTCACTTGACAAGGACATACATTTGTCAGGCTCTCAGGCTAGACGAGCAAAAGGTTCGTGTAGCTTCTCCGGATGTTGGCGGAGGGTTTGGTCTAAAAATTGATTTTTTTCCAGAAGAAGTTATTATTCCATATTTATCGAAGAAACTGAATAGACCAGTAAAATGGTCAGAAACACGGACTGAAAATCTAAATTCTTCAAATCATTCTCGGGAAATTGTTCACGACATCGAGTTGGCTGTACGGTCAAATGGA
>JASHOD010000158.1 GCA_030041295.1 Nitrososphaerales archaeon | reverse complement strand
GCGGCGCACACCCTGCCAGTTTGAGCGGTAGGTGGCCCATTAGAGGAACAGATCCAAGAATAGTTGATGGCTATTCAAAACTTGCCAGGGCAGTTCATCAGTATGGTTCGAAATGTTTCATGGAATTATCAGGAAGTGGATCTCAGCATATCAGTGACATGGGCGTTTCAAAATATCCTGGCCCCTCGGTAACGCCTATCGGAGTCTATCTCCCGTTTACGGCAAGAGAAATGGACGAAATCTCAATTGAGAAAATGGTGGAATCCTTCGGCCTCTGCGCGAAGTATGTGAGAGAAGCAGGATTAGATGGTATCGACCTTCACGCTACACAAGGTTCAATTCTTAACGAGTTTCTTTCAGGCGCGATGAACCAACGGACAGATCGATATGGCGGATCGATAGAAAATAGAACTAGATTCCTCTTTGAGGTCATAGATAGAGTTAGAGAATACACTCGTGGCGAACTAGCGATCGAAGTTAGGTTAATTGGAAATGAAAACTTGGAAAAGGGAATCACCCCACAAGAATCAGCTGAAATCGCAAAAATGCTAGACGGACGGGTAGATTGCATAACTCCAGATAGAGGCCTCATGCCGAACGATGAAGATTGGCAGACCGTTCCAATGTATATCGAGAGTGGATACAATTTAGGTTTGAGCTCTCCAATAAAAGCAGTACTTCGCAAGACAAAGCTTGGCGTTGTAGGGAGATACGTTGACCCCTATTATGCTGAGAGGCTAATCGCTGAAGGATTGGCTGATTTGGTAGCTTTAACCAGAGCCCTAATCGCAGATCCTGAGCTGCCTAATAAAGCAATGCAGGGGAGGATAGAGGACATTCGCCCTTGTATTGGTGTTCTTCAGGATTGTTGGGGTCGGATGTTAAAGGGTCTGCCGATGTCTTGTACCGTCAATCCGGTAGTAGGCAGGGAAAAACAATGGGGAATCGGCTCAATCCAAAAGGCCGAACAGACGAAGAAAATTTTAATCATAGGAGGTGGGATTGCTGGTCTTGAAACTGCTCGAGTTGCTGCTGAACGGGGTCATCAAGTTGTCATATATGAGAAGAGCAGTAACCTTGGGGGACAGGCTCTTCTAGCAGCAAAATTGCCGGGAAGGGCCGATATAAAGGCAATAGTCAATTGGGAGTTAGGGCAAATCAAACAGCATGGTGTTGAAATCAAGCTTGGCTTAGAATTGACGCCCGATCCCGAGACTGTGAGGTTCGTTCTGGATGAAGAAAAGCCGGACGCAGTTGTAATTGCAACAGGATCCACGGCGATAAGGAATGGTTTCCAGCCGTACACATTCAATGAGATACCTGGATGGAATCAGCCTAACGTTTGTACAGACATTGATGCATTATCAGGTAGCATAGATTTTGGGACAAATATCTTGATTGCAGACTCCTTAAGTTTCATAGAAGCTCCAGGAATCGCGGAACTTTTGGCAAAACAAGGAAAGAATGTCGAAATCATAACGTTTCATACATATGTAGGATTAGAACTCCGGTTGATTAATCATTGGAGCCATGTGATTCCGAGACTAATTCAATCTGATGTGAAAATTACTCCTTTTACTTGGATTAGAAGAATTGAAGGACATTTTGTTTCAGTTTACAATGTGTTTGATGAAAAAAGGCAACGAGTTATCAACGATATTGACAATCTGATCTTGATTACGGGAAAGGTCCAAAATGACGGTCTCTTTGCTGCGTTTAAAGAAAAGATTGACAATGTTTTCCTTGTCGGAGATGCAAACATTGGAGGAGCGAGAATTGGTTCGGCAATGTACGACGGTCAAAAGGTTGGTAGAGAGCTATAGAGCATTGCTTGAGATGCCACCCCCTGCACGAATCTATCTCATAATTTCTTAAGAGAATTGAGGAATAACCTGTTCGGCAAAAATGCGCATTGAATCCCCATCCACTATGTCCAGAAAAGTGACTATCTGATGAGTGATGCCAACGTCGAGGTATGACTGGAATCTGTCAACTAACTCGTCTGGCGTCCCCGCAATTATTCTCTTTCTATACAGTTCATCAGGAATGCTAGATGGTTTGAATTTGGTTATTTTCATTCTAACTTCATCTCTATTTCTACCTACTAGGAACGTTCCTACTCTACTCTTCGTAATTTCCGCTGGGTTCCTTCCCAATTTAGAGCAATAATTGCGAATGACTTCGAGTTTTGCTTTTGCAATTGCAGGATCGCCCCCGTCTACGGTCAAATTGCACCAGTCCGCGAATTCTGACACAATCCGCAATGTGAACTTTTCGCCAGAACCACCAATCAAAATCGGAGGATGTGGTTTACTTACCGGCTTAGGATAACAGCTTGCCCCATTAATATCATAATATCTCCCATGGAAGAAAACTTGATCTTCAGTCCAAAGCCTCTTTATGATCTGGACCACTTCTTCGAGCCTTCTTAGACGATTCTGCAATGTTCCAGCAGGAAAGCCGCAAGCGAAATGTTCTTTCTCAGATTCCCCAGCGCCAAGGCCCATGATAAGTCTGCCTTGGCTGATTAGATCTAGGGAGGCTCCCATCTTTGCTAGAATGACTGGAAATCTAAAATTAATGCAAGTAATCAGGCTCCCGAGTTTGATTCGACTAGTCTTTGCAGCTACAGCTGCGAGGGTAGTCCATAACTCCGGATAAGGGGTTTTCTCATTAGTGTTGTGAATAGCATAGAATGGCTCAATTGGAGGTACCAGAGCGCAATAGTCTAGTAACCAAAATGAATCAAACGCAAGGGATTCACTTTCGATTGCGGTACTTTGAATAAATTCGGAAACGTTGCTAGTTTGACTCAAAGAGCCCTCAGGCCCAACTTCAAGACCAAAAAAGATCTTTTTCCCCGTCATACCCATCTTTGTTTTTTCTTGATATAGGATTAGTTATGCATTTGGAAATTCCAATTTTGACTCCATTTTCAAGATTGTGATATTTCGAAAGTTCAATTCAGGTTTTTGAACTTCGACAATCTAAAATTCGGCAATTAATGGGAGTTTCGCGCGATCACAAAATGTAATTCGCCCACAGAAAATGCCTTGTTCAGGACCTTTGAAGCAAAGAATCCCGATATTTGCTCTAAATCAGAGCTTTTTTCAAATTCAAAAGCTGTATATACAAGTTGACGGTCGGTAAATATCGTGGAAGATAAAAAACCCGCTATCTTCGCAAGAAATGCAACAGGTCTAGTTCGCGAGATCTCGCCAATCGGGATGTTTTTCTTTGTTATTGCTGTCTTAGGAATATTCTTTGACACTTATTATGCTGACTCACTCGCTCCCCTCTTGGGCGGAAATATCGGAGGTGCGTTCTTATTGTGTCTCGTCTCGATAGGTGCTTTCAGCGTTGTATACTATTCGTTCAACGTTGCTATGCCCAGATCCGGTGGAGACTATGTCTACGTGAGTAGAGTACTGCATCCTTCTTTAGGGTTTGTTGGAAATATTCTCATTGGCTTTTTCTTAATTGTGTATGTATCTGTAAACGCAGTTGAATTCAACACTACTGGATTAGGCGCGCTATTTTCATATCTTGGTGTGACACAAAATAGCTCCTTTTGGACCAACGTGGGTTCATTTGCTTCTTCACAAACAGGAACTATCATTCTTGGAATAATTTTCATTGGACTAGCATCGACTGTTGCGATTTCTTCATTACGACTCTACTTGAAGATCCAGAGAATCTCTTTGTATATCATTCTTTTCACGGTCGCGCTTTTCTTGGCATCTCTTGCGTTTACTTCACACGCGAATTTCGTTTCATCATTCAACAGTTTTACTTCAAAATATACTGGGAGTCAAGCTGATTATTATTCAAATGTAACGGCAACGGCAACTGATCAAGGATGGGCTGCTCCTGGAGGTTCTCTTTTTGCCACGTTGTCGCTGTTTACACTCATATCGAGCTTTGCAATCGTCCAAACAAATGGAGCTCAGCTCTTGGGTGAAACCAGAAATGTTAAGCGAGCAGCATTGTGGGCAAACGTGGGGGCTGCAGTGTTTTTTGTAATTGTAATCTTTCTTTCAATCATCTTGTCCTCTAACGTTTTTGGCAGCAATTTTTACGGAGGAATAAACTATCTTCTTTATACAGCACCGAGTCGCGTACCGTTGCCCTTTCTTCCATACACTGACTCACTTATCGCAGTCGCCGTCAATCCAGTGATTGCAGTCATCATTTTTGCGGTCAGCGCCTATTCACTTTTCTTTTTCACGCCAGCAGCATACATGTACTTTTCAAGAGGACTGTTTGCATATTCGTTTGATCGGATATTCCCAAAATGGTTTTCAGATTTATCTCCTAGAACGAATTCTCCCCTCAAAGCCACGGTAGTCGCTTCAATTATCAGTTTGATACTCTTCTTTGCGATCGAATTACCATTTACAACTGCTTACATCTACCTTTTCACTTCAATAATCACTCTGGTTTGGGATATGGTCCCCTACCTGATGATGGGAATCGCTGCAATTGTTGTATTGAAGAGACGCGCAATCTATCAACTCTTGCCGATAAAGGGGGCGGAACTAGTAATCGCGGGAGTTGTAGCTATTGCGTTGGATCTAACCGCGATTTACTTTTATCTCACAAATTCAGCTTTCGGAGCAAATACAAGAGCTGGTCTAATAATAGCGGCGAGTTCCATCATTGCGTGCTTCGTAATTTATGCAATTTCGAGATTGATAAGGGGTCCAAGCTTGAGTCTGAGTTTCAAAGAAATACCTCCAGAGTAGCCTTTCTCCCACAACACAGAATATCAAGATTGAACCAATCATAGTATCTCGAAGAAGCGTAGATTTCCGAAGTGGTTCATCTCCTTTACAAGAAATTGAGGCGAAAAATTGCTGTCGCAATCTTGCGATTACTTAAAATTAAGAAAAAGAGCGACTTAACTACCTGGTTAAAGTTTCTCTGAGTTACGTTAGGCAAGTATTCGATTCCGAAATGGGAACACAGTCGCATGTCGATGATTTGAGTCAGTGCAGAGATCTGCTTACGAAGCACGGAGTCTTGTGCAGTAGAGGATTTTTAGCTGTATCTTTAACAGATGCTCTAGATCGAGCTTCAAATCTGAAATGGCCACTTGTACTAAAGATAGTTTCTCCTGATATTTTTCACAAAAGTGAAGTCGGTGGTGTCAGATTAGGGATTACTAATTATTCTAATCTTCGACACTCCTACTCAGATTTGCTCAAAACAATTCACGAACACGCCCCCTCTGCAAGAATATCTGGAGTTGCAGTCGAAGAGATGGTCCCTGAAGGTACTGAGGTAATCTTGGGCATGAAAAGAGACCCCCAATTTGGACCCGTTTATCTATTCGGCATGGGTGGAATCTACACGGAGATTTTGAAGGACGTATCGATTGGAATTGAACCCATGACACTTGAAGAGATCCGGAAAATGGTCAAAGGTATAAAGGGCTACGAGATACTGGCGGGAGCTAGGGGAAGAAAGCCCGCTGCGATCGACCAAATAGTTGATCTGATTTCGAAGCTTTGCCAGCTAGTCGCGGACGACCCACTATTGAGAGAGATTGATCTTAATCCTGTGATCGTACGAGAGCATGAAGCGATAGTAGCCGATGCCAAGATATTGTATGAAGGCAGGGAGCCAAATGAGGTGGAGTATTTTCCCTTACAAGAAAGCTCGATGGAAGCCTTGCTTCATCCGAATTCAATGGCGATCGTAGGAGCTTCAAGTGACAGTTCAAAGCTAGGTAGCAGGTTATTGAGGAATATCATTGAGCATGGTTTCTTGGGGAGAATTTATCCAATAAACTTGCGAGAAACGGTAGTACAGGGCAAGAGATGTTATGCTCATATTGGTGACGTGCCTGACCCCATAGATCTTGCTATAGTTATCGTACCGCGCAGTTCTATCCTTGAAGTAACGAAAGAATGCATCAAAAAAGGAGTGAGAGCCTGTGTTATGATCACTGGCGGCTTTGCAGAAACGGATCGAGAAGGACAAGTTCTGCAGGAGACCATGGTTAGTATTGCACGAAAAGGTGGGATGAGAATCTGTGGACCCAATTGTGAAGGAATAATAGTTCCGTCGGCTAATCTTTGCGCGGATTTTGGATCTGCCATCCCTAGCTCAATCGCCCAGGGAGAAATTGCACTAATAACACAGAGTGGAGGAATAGGTTCTGCGTTGTTATGTTATTTGGGAGAGAGAAATATTGGCGTGAGCACCTGGATCTCTTGTGGCAATATGGCTGACTTGGAGATTAGCGATTACCTCGCTTACTTTTCTAGAGATCCGAGCACCAGCGTCATTTGCCTATTCATGGAGGGAGTCAAAAACGGCCAAAAATTTGTTCAGGCTCTTGATGCCTGCGCCAACGCCAAAAAGTTTGTGATTGCAAGTAAGCTCGGGCGCTCGAAACTTGGGGCAGAAGTGGCTAGATCTCACACTGGAACTCTTGCGGGTTCAAACGAAGTATATGAAGCAATTTTCAAGAAATATGGAGTTCTTAGAGCGAACGATGTGGAGGACTTGGTTGATTTGATTATGGCAATTAACTTCCAGCCATTGCCGAGGGGATTCGGAATAGGAGTAATTTCCGGCTCAGGGGGACTTAATGGTATGATTGCCGACACTGCCACAGAAATTGGATTAGAGCTTCCGAAACTTTCTGATCGTGCGATTGCTAGCTTGGAAGAAATACTAGGAGTGAAAGCTTCCAATCCGATCGATGAGTACACCCCCAAAGCAACTTCGGTATACGAGGAAGGTCTGGTAATCAAAAAATGCGCCGAGATTGTTGCGGTGGAACCTAACATCGACACAGTTATTTTAGCCAATGGTGGTATAGGGGGCAAATTGGCGGAGATATACGCCAAGGCAATCGTCGAAGCCCAAAGCTCGATCAGATTCCAAGTGGGAAAGCCAGTATACACAATCTGGACCATGTCGGGAACAATTTCCCACTCTGAAGTGTCGAGGATATTATATCAAAATAAGATTCCCGTCTATCCATCAGTGTCTAGGGCGTTAAAGGTAATCAGAGCACTGGCAGAATCGTCTAGCTCACAAGCCAAAGATATCCGGAAACAGAACAATAATAAGAAGTAATTGATTGAATATTCCCTCTTTGAAATGGCAAAATCCAAAACTTCATTAATCAAATCCAAGACCTGGAATCGGATTTCATATGAAAGCTTCTGTTTTTGAGACTTTCGACAAGAATCCTAGAAATAATGTGCGTTTGAAGGATATTGATACTCCAAAAGTGTCATCTGATGAAGTACTCATAAGGATCGAAGCGTCGGCCTACAATTACAACGATCTTTGGGCGCTCTGGGGAGATCCGATCAAGGTGCCATTGCCTCATATTTCTGGAAGTGATGCCGCGGGCGAGGTTGTCGAAGTGGGAAATGAGGTAAAATCTATTCGAGTAGGAGACAAAGTAGTTTCTCATTCAAATCTTAGTGACAGGACATGCTCATTATGCACATCAGGTAGGGAGTATGACTGCCCGAATAGAAGAATCTGGGGCTTTGAGACTGGGCCGCTCTGGGGAGGTTTTTCACAGTACACACATCTTCCAGAGGTCAATGTATTGAAGATTCCTGATGAACTATCCTATAACCAGGCTGCTGCTCTCTCGATGGTTGGATTGACTGCTTGGCATATGCTCGTAACGAGATGTGGAATAAGGCCGGGACAAGTAGTGCTGATAATGGGGGGAGGAAGTGGACTCGGAACAGTTGGAATTCAAATTGCTAAATTATTCAATTGCAGAGTTATCGCTACAGCTGGAACCAAAGAAAAAATGGAAAGCTGTTTGTCTCTTGGAGCAGACGCGGTTGCTAATCACCGAGAAAATGATTGGTACAGGAAAGTTCGTGAACAAACTAAGACGACTGGAATAGATGTGATTTTTGAGCACATCGGCGGGTCAATCTTTTCTCAGGCAGTTACGCTTTTGAGATATGGAGGAACAATTGTCACTGCCGGGGCTACGACGGGATATGACGCGAAAGTCGACTTGAGACATTTATTCTTCAAGGGGACAAATTGGCTGGGTTCTACTCAGGGCAATAAAGCGGAATTAGAGCAGCTAATTCGATTTGCTGCTTTAGGGAAAATAAAAGCT
>JASHOD010000157.1 GCA_030041295.1 Nitrososphaerales archaeon | reverse complement strand
AGAATCGTACATTGTAAATCGAAATGCAGCTTTTGGATCTGTCGGTTCATATTCTATTCCGAACTTTAGTCTAGATTCTTATTGTGTTTACACAAACAATCCAATCGGAGGAGCCTACAGAGGCTTTGGATCAATGGAAATTCAATTTGCTATAGAACAGCAGATGGACATACTCGCTAAGAAGTTGTCCATGGATCCACTCTATTTTAGGTCAATCAATATTTTGAGAAAAGGAGACAAGGACGTGATGGGAGAAGACGTATTTGACGATGGTCTTTACCTATGTTTGGAAGCAATAAAGAAAGAATGTGCGTCAAACCCTCGCCAATCTCAAACATATTCAAGCGAAGGCCGAAAATCATATGGCCGTGGCGTTGCTATCGGAAATAAATACAGCTTAGCTCCTACTGCTTCAGCTGCTTTTGTAAAAGTTCACACTGACGGGTCCCTTGAAGTAAGAGCTAGTGCCATCGAAATGGGTCAGGGAGTATACACTACTCTAGCGAGGATAGCTGCTGATGTTTTCAAATGCGACGTAGGCAAAGTTAGAGTACTCGAATGTGATACGTCCATAACTCCTTTCGATATAGGCGCAATCTCAAGTAGATCTACTCATACTCTTGGAAGCGCCGTCAAATCGGCTGCTGAGGATGCTAGACAACAAATTCTTGAGCTAGCAGGGAGAAAGCTCGAGATCGATCCAGCCGACCTCGACTTGATGGATGGTAACATTACACTTACAGCCGATCCCTCAGCTGTTAGAATGAAAGTGTCCGAGATATTCCGCCCGATGTTTCAATTCGGTCTTTTTCTAGAGGAAGGAGGAGAGCTAATCGGAAAAGCGACTAGAATCGAGAGTGCAGAAATACCAGATTTGGATACGGGTCGAGTAAAAGATGGAAGAGCTGTGGCATATTATTCATACACTGCACAAATTGCGGATCTCGAAATTGATCAAGATCTTGGGACAACAAAAATCACAAAAATAACAGCTGCCTGTGACTGCGGCTCTATCATTAATCCGAAACTCTTGGAAAGTCAATTAGAAGGGGGGATTGTAATGGGAATCGGCGGTGCAATGTACGAGGAGTTACTCATCGAAGACGGAGTTACTTTGAATCCTGACTTTCTCAATTACAAAGTTCCTACCGCTGCCGATATTCCAGATTCGATTAGCATAGTTCTAGTTCATTCCCAAGGCAATACGAGAGATCCAGTTCTTGCCAAGGGAGGGGGAGAGGTTTCGCTTGTGGTAACAGCCGCGGCAATTGCGAATGCGATTACCGATGCTTCAGGAGCGAGAATCTTTGAGCTGCCGCTCAGCAGAGAAAGAATCAAAATGTCATTGTCAGATTTGCGACAAAAGACTCTGACAGAGTGAAGAGGGCCGCCAGTTAACTCACTATCATGGCAGGAATCCGAGCCTTGTTGAGGACACGATGTTAATATCTCGCTAATGCCAGAAATAGAACATTGCGCATGACTGGGAACGCCGATTTATTAGGTATACGAACATTAGATGATTTGACTCCATTATTCGAAAAGGAGTCGTACGTAGCAGATCAGGATACGATTACATCTGTATTCCTTGCTTTAAAATTAGAAAGACCTCTCCTGGTCGAAGGTAACCCTGGCTGCGGCAAAACCGAACTCGCTAAGGTCTTGTCGAAAGCGTTCCAAACAGATCTCATTCGATTGCAATGTTACGAGGGGCTCGATGTAAATTCTACAATTTACGAGTGGGACTATCTGCGCCAGTTGCTCACAATAAAGATGGAAGAAGCAAAAAACACTTTGAATGATCTCGAACCGAAGATCTTTGGTGAGCGTTTCTTATTGGAACGACCACTTCTACAGGCTGTGAGACACAAAGGGCCTAAACCACCAGTATTACTCATTGACGAATTGGATAGAGCAGACGAAGAATTTGACGGATTTCTCTTGGAGTTTTTGGGAGAATTTCAGCTGAGCATTCCTGAGTTAGGCACATTTCAAGCAAACCCTCCACCAATTGTAATTATAACTTCTAACAATACACGCGAATTGAGCGATGGGCTTCGAAGGAGATGCCTATACCTTAACGTGACTTATCCAAGCATAAGAAAGGAGTTACAGATAATCAAGCTGAAAGTACCTCTGATAGAGGAAACGCTTTCTGCACAATTAGTCGAAATGGTAAGTTTGCTCAGAGCAAACCATGAGATAACAAGGAAGCCGGGAATCTCTGAAACCTTGGACTGGGCCTGGTCTCTAGTAGCTCTTGGAAAGACGGAGCTAGATGTGGAGACTATTCAAAATACGATAAAATGCGTCTTAAAGAATGGCAACGATTTAGAATTAGTGAAGAAGAACATATTACCAGAGATGGCAAAAGGTAGACAAGTGAAGTAGGATAAAGGAAACTTTTCACAATTCGAATCCTTCGACAGTGATCACTAAACATGGAGAACAACGGCTCCTCCCTTGTCCGCAAGATAAGCATTTTCAGTGCAACCTTGCGTGCAAATGGGATTCCCGTAACTACGTCGGAATCTGTCGATGCTGTTAAGGCAATCACTTTTATCGACTTATATGATCGCTCGGTATTTTATCATACTCTAAAAGCCACGCTCGTAAAGCGCTTGAACGAAATTCAACTTTTTGATCTACTGTTTCAAGAATTTTGGATTGAAGGCGCAGCGCTTCAAGGAGAACAACTCAATTCCGAATCAGAGTTTCCCAGAGCTGATCAAGACAATCAGCCAAGTACCTCAGGGAACGAGAGAACTTCAGGAGAACAGCTATCTTTACTAAATGAAAGAAATGAAGATGAAGGCAAAGATAACGAAACGAGAAAACAAGAGAGATCGTTTTACAGTTATCTCGACAGTCAAGCGCAAGGCAAGCATGCTATCAATGCGATTGATAGTAATGAAATCTCAAGAATGAGAAGAAATATTTCGAGACTCATCTCAAACCTTGAGCTACGTGAAAGCCGGAGGCTTATCGCTTCACATCACGATGGAAGAATAAACATTCGACGGACTTTGAGACGAAATTCTTCGTCAGGATGGGAGTTCGTCCATCTGGTTAGAACTGTTCGCAAGAAGAAACGGCCCGACGTCATACTCTTGTGCGATGTTAGCGGGTCGATGACAGCATATTATCGTGACCTTGCTACGCTAATTCTTACGTCATGCAGTTATTTTGCGAGAGCGCATGTATTCTGTTTTAGTACTCGACTGGAAGAAATTAAACCGACTTTTGTGCGCGAGGCAATAAAATTTAATCCGACGAATTTGTCATCATATATGGGTTCGAATGCTTGGGGAAGTGGAACAAGAATTGGAGAGATTCTCTGCGCTTTACTCAATGACTACTCTGAAACGCTTAGAAGAAAAAGTGTTCTAATTATTGTAAGCGATGGACTTGATTGCGGCGATACGTTGCTACTATCAGCAAAACTAGGAGAGATCAGAGAGAGAACAGGATATTTGATTTGGATCAATCCCCTTGCCGACAGTCCAACATTCAAACCTATAACAAAAGGAATGCAAGCAGCTCTGCCTTGCATTGATTTGCTCCAAGGTTTCTCTCCAATCAAGAGATAGGTGAATGATCCTGAACGTGAGATGTGTGTTCAATTTGATGCTATGCACTCGATTGCGATCCTTGACGTATCGGGGAAGAGATTCTTGACCATTACCCCTGTTGACGCGGGAAATCTTCCCGAAAATAAATCATGTCTTAGTTTGCCGGTTTGCTTGTAATTGTCCCTATCGCTTACTGTGAAATAATCAACAGTCTTCATAATCCCATTCTTCGATGAGCCGAGTGAAGATAGAGCCTCTTCGATAGCTCGGTAGATCAACCCGGTCTGAGAAACTATCTCCCTCGCTCCTGTTTGCGATTCTAATTGGGGAAAACCTTGCACACAACTGATGAAATATAGTTCACCACTTCTGACCGCATTGCATTCAATTGGAAAATTCGGTTGATAAAACCGAATAATATGCTTGGCACTTTTTTCACTATTTCCATCCACAAACACAGTACATTCGATTTCGATCACTGAGTTGGGTTTTGATAATTTTCCAACGTGAATCGTCGTGACGGGTGGTATATCAGATCCAAATATCTCTGCTCTGGCTTGTGTCAGATCAGAAGAAGAGGATAGTTTGCCGTACTGACCAATCAATACGCGTTCACTAATGAGGACGATATCCTCCTTGCTTAGGCCCGCAAGTGCTAGATTTTTTATGCAACTCTTGTAAGCATTAACAGCGCACAATTTCAAGCTGCCGGATTGCTCAGAAACGCCTAACGCGAAGGCAATGTTTCCTCTTCTGAATACCGACGAATCTGGCGTCTTTGATGAAAGAAACTTGAATATTGAGTCTCCGTTTCCATTCGTTGTCGCAACAAATTCGGTTTCAAGCAATGCGTCCGGTCTAACCAAACTTTCGACGAAAATCTTGGATTGAAAAGGAAGTGTTTTTCCAAAATATTCTGAGCGAACCTTATCAATTGCTTCAGTATGATTTGCCGCTTGTGGGCTTACGTAATCGGTAATCTTTACGACTTGATCGAACTTCGATCCGCCTGCTTCTAGTATCAAATTTAGTTTATCATGAATTAGGCGTACTTGGTCTTCCAGATTTCCTCTACAAACTATCTTCTTTACGTGATCATCATATTCGCTCGCGCTGCTGCCTGAAGTAAATACATAATCTCCACTTTTCACGCCGAGAGAAAAGCTGTACCTCTTGTAGTCGAGATATGGAAATTCTTTGGGTTCGACTATCTTAAACGGCAAGCTTCTCCGGCAAAGATGAATCCGCGAAAGCTAATAAATGAACGGCGGGGCTCCATTATGAGAAAATGCCGAAGGATGCCCAGTTCAAGGACTACTTTGTTCCCAAGACAATCG
Source organism: Nitrososphaerales archaeon (assembly GCA_030041295.1). Classification (GTDB taxonomy): domain Archaea; phylum Thermoproteota; class Nitrososphaeria; order Nitrososphaerales; family CADDZS01; genus JASHOD01. The sequence goes on along the minus strand of JASHOD010000157.1, from coordinate 869 downwards.
AGGAGGCATTGAATCTTTCCAATACCGGAAAAGGGAAAATAATTGGAGGAGGAACAACCTTTTTTGAACTCGCCCAACGGGGCCTTTTCTCTGATGTCGAATACATCATTGATCTAAGAGAGCTTGGAATGGACTATTTTACAGAAGATGCCAAAGTGTTCAGGATTGGCGCGACTGCGACAATGTCGAAACTGCTTACAAACGAACGTTTATCGTACAGTGATCTTGCGGGAATCTCTGATGCTCTCAAGTGCGTGGAACCGCTTCAAGTTCGTAACGTAGCAACCATAGGAGGAACGATTTGTGCATCAATCCCTTTCTTTGACATGCCTGTTGCATTATGTGCTCTAAACAGTTCTGCTTTGATAAAGAGCGTGAATTCGGAGAGAGAAGTTCCCGTTAGCGAATTATTCATTGATAACCTAGTTTCGGGTTTAGCAACTGACGAAATCCTATTTGAAGTAAGAGTTCCCAAAAAAGAGTCTTTTAGATCTGCATCAAGTTTTGTTAAGCATTCTAGAAGTGGTTTCGATATAGGGATCGCTACTTGCGGCATGGACGTATCAATCAATAGCACTATGAAGATTAAACAATCAAGAGTGTTCATTGGGAACGTTTCGGGCGTACCTTTTCGGGCGACCATGGTGGAGGAAGTTCTGCTAGACAAAGACCTTCTGGATCCTATAATCATTCAAGAGATAGACAGATCTCTGGAAGGCATTGAGCCTCTTTCCACACTTCAGGGATCATCTAACTACAAGAAACATGTTTGCAAGGTTTTGACCAAGAAGGCATTCGACATGTGCAAGGGAAGACTAGTCAGCCAAAAGCAGGTGATGGCGTGATACAACAAACAACTCGAAAGAACA
>JASHOD010000156.1 GCA_030041295.1 Nitrososphaerales archaeon | reverse complement strand
TGTTCTTTGCTTGTCGTGTTCCTGTGTCTTGTTTTGTTGGTATTCTGTTCGTCTGTTTTTGTTTATTTGGTCTTTGTGCGTTGTGTAGTATTTGCGCGAGTATGAGTTGAGTTGTTGTTTGTGTCTCTCATTCCATTTGCGCTGGTTGGCTTTTAGCTGTTCTTTGTGCGTGTTGTAGTATGTTCTGTCGTAAGTTGTGGTTTTTGTTCCTATAACATTACGAAAGTCTATAACGTTGCGAACAGTTTTGCACAGATTATTTTGAATTCCTTGTACGAAGTTGCTACAACTGTCACTGGTTTTGTTGCCTTTGAAGGGTGGAAGATCTTGCTTCCTTTTTTGCGCGAGGAGAGGCTAGTTTTCTTTATCCATTTATTCGCGGTGGGGTAACTCAAGATCTGATCTTCAAGCCATTTTGCTTCATCATCTGCCTCTAGCCTCCTCAAAATTATGATATTGTCCCACTTTTTCATTTTGAGAATTGGGTCATTGGGAGGTAACTCGATGAATGCATTTGTGCATTGTGAAAGGGGGAAAATGTCAGAAAGCTCTGCAGGGACCAATCCAAAATTAGAGCAAAGGCTCGTTATCAACACACGATCAAGCTTACCCCCGGCAAACTGTTCGATCTCCTGGAATATTTTCGACTTTAGGAAGGGTTTCGTCCTTGTCTCCGGTAATATCAAAAGGGATTTGCGCGCTTTGAGGTCAAGTGATTCGATGAGCTGCTGGTAGCGCGCAAGTTCGGGTCGTTTCAAATCAAACTCATCAAAAATGAATAGACCTCGATCCTTGAAAGTTGGAGTACCTCTTTCGAGGAATTGTCGCTTTCCATCGCTCGATACTACAGCGGTTCGAAAAGCTTCAACGGCATTCGGATGATTTCTCGCGTTAGATTGCACATACTCCCACAGTCTACCCTCCCAAATTGCCTGTTTCGTTTCTTCGATTACTAGCTTGAGAATTGCTAAATTGTGTCTTGCCAGCGCCGCAACCCTCGCTTCTTTCGGAAGGGATCTCAATTCTTTCGCGGAGTAGTTGGCGCAAATCTTGCAAGCACAACCGAGGTACTCCAGTTGGTCCAGTCTCACAGTTCCCGTGAGAGAAATGTACCTGTCCTGTTTCGCGTACAGCATGTAAGATGCGGAATCAAACATGTCGCAACCTAGCGATGCGGCTAAGGGAAGTACGAGGGGATGCCCGGCTCCGAAGAGATGGAACGGACGATTCTCAGGCAGCTGTTTCTTTGTCGCAAGAACCATTTGAACGAGTAATGAAAAATCGTACTGTTCCATAACCTCAACCGGTGAACCCAGTGCAAAACAACCAAAATCTAACTCTGCAGATGACTTTGCACTCTTCCTTACTAGATCTAGGAACTTTCCGCCTTGAATTGGCAAAGTCCAGATTACGTCCTCTTTAGAGATTACTCTTGTTGTCCTTTTTGCAGCCATGAGTGTTTCCTCGACCGTGTCTCTAGCGAATTTCCTAGAGACGTCAAGACCGGTAGGTTTGTCAAGGACTATCGCGATATCTGAACCGATTTCTTCTTCGAAAGTGGCCATTTCCTCGGGTTCGATATCGACCGATCCATATTCAAGGACCTGGTAGCCACCGGAATCGGTCATAACTGAACCGTCAAATCCAATGATCTTGTGTATTCCATCTCGGGATCTTTCCCGAATCTTTCGATAGGTAGTGTATGCATTAGTCATTACGGCCTCGTAGCCCATTCTCGCAATCTCGTTGCAAGGAACCAACTGGCGAACTGGATGAATGACTGGAAGTAGAGCCGGCGTCTCTATTGTGGATGTTTTGGTTCTTAGGTTGCCTATTCTTCCCCCAAGGTCGGTTGCTTTTAGTTCAAAAAAGTCGTCGAGACTTGCGCTTTTCATTAGAATCAACTAAGGTTGTTCAGAATTCAAAATGGGACCACAATAAAATCCTTGAGAGGGGAAAGAAAAAATTGGTGGCGAGCTTCGCGCCACGGCCCGCCTTAACTCCTCTTATTTCGATTTACTTCTTACTGGCGGCTGTTTCTCTCGCAAACTCGTCATAAATTTGCTTTACGCGAGTGGCCGACAGTCTGTCTCCGCCTTCCACGACGCCTTTTTCTGTGACTTTGATTGTGTCCATCACTATGATTGCGCCGATATCTTCCCTTAATCTCGTCATACCAGGAAAAGCTCTTCCCAACCTGTCGTTCAATGCCTTAAGGTCAAACGGCTTTTCCAAGAGAAGAATTTCCTTTACAAATGCACCGTTTAAAACGACCTTCAAGCTTCCCTCGTGTGCGCCGATCACTGAACCCATGGCCAAATTCAGCCTGTCGTCGATGCCCAGAAGATCTCCTTCGTATTGTCGTCCGTCGCCGGTGGTTACGCTAACTCTTCTGCCCACCATTCCAAGCAGTTCTTCAGAGAAGCGTCTGTTTCCTATTGCAGCTGACATTTTCTATTTCAAGCCTCCTGATGACAATTTATTGAATCGAGGAGCCTTCATCGAACCTTCTAAGCGAGAAAGATTACAATGGTTCATCTCTTTCTAAGAGAAGCAAAATCCGGCACGAGATATTAAGTCTTCTTAGATCTCAAGGAAAAAAAGAAGGAAAGGCCATGAATTAAGATTGTGAATTCGCCAAAGGAAAGAGGTCTGTTTTTCCCTTTAGGATTCATATGGTTGGTAATCATGAAATGTTGTTATTGCGGACACAAATGGACCTATGTGGGAAAGCAAAAACTGTACGCGAAATGTCCCGAGTGTGGAAGACGGGTTAGGCTTACGAACCCTTCAGAGTGAAAAAGGTCATCCTGCTGGAGGACGTTTCCCCTAACGAAAAAGAACGAAGATCGGAAGTTCGTGCCAATGTTCCTGTGGCACGAATTTTAGGACAGATAAGTGAGGTCTAACCGAACAGGCTCGATAGGCCTTCTAGTGCTTGCTCTTCCTTCTTCTCTTCTTCTTTGGCTTCTTCAACTGGCTTTTGAGCAGCTGCGGCTGGTGCTGCGGCGCCTGCAGCCGGAGCTTGTGCCGCGGCAACTGGTGCCATTGCAGCATTCTTTAGAGCCTCATCAATATTTATCTCGCCCAGAGCAGAAACAAGAGCCTTTACTCTCACATCATCCGGAGATGCGCCTGCAGCGGAAACTACTTTCTTGACGTTGTCTTCATTGACCGGCTGCTTTAGCTTGTGAAGTAATAATGCGGCGTAAATATATTCCATTTTGAAATCGCAAACAACGAAGTTTTCGTATTCGATATATAAGACTTGTCGGGTCAGAGAATGATTAGTGGTTTAGGGCTAACCACTCTGCTTTATCCAGTTCACCACTCTACTGATGCCTTCGTCAAAACTCACTATTGGCTCGTATCCGAGCAGACGTTTCAATTTGTCTATGCTAGGATATGATATCTGAGGATCCTTTTCGAACTCCGTTCTCGGAGGAAGGAGCTCTAGTTCCGATGAAGAGTTTGTCACCTTCTTGACTCTCTCTGCAATATCCTTAATCGACATCTTGTTTCCGGACCCGACGTTGAACGCCTCCCCCACTGCCATTTCGTTGGTAAGAATGAGTTCGACTACTCTTCCATAGTTTTCAGCATAAGTCGGATCAGTCACGTCTTGCCCGCTATTAAAAAGAGGAATCTTTTCGTTTGCGAGGCAAGCTCGAACAAATCTTGGCACCGCTCTAGTCTTCGGTTCCCCTTCGCCAAACAAAAGCCAGCTCCTCGTGATGGAGATCTTGAGTCCCTTGTGAAGCCTGTAACTTCTCACCAGCATCTCCGCGACCACCTTGCTATAATCGTAAGGGAGTCTGGGATTGAATGGCGTCATTTCGGTCGCGGGTCGATCAACAGGTACGCCATAAACGTTAGCACTCGAGGCATAAAGGAACCGGCTGACGTTCGTACGGCTCGCTAGCTCTAGCAGATTCAAAGTGCCGTAGTCGTTCACCTTGTAGGTTCCATAGGGATCTGACGTTGTTTTCTTAATGTCGGCTAGAGCCGCGAGATGTACTACGGCGTCAAAATCTTCCTTGCCTAACTCGTTCAATACAAAATCCGAATCGGAGATGTCACCAGTAAAGTCACTTCCTGGCGTAACATCTAACCCGATAATTTCAAAGTTCCTTCGCCTCAAATATTTTGAAATGTGATTTCCCACAAAGCCATTGATTCCGGTGATTAATACTCTCAATTGCAAAACACAGGCCTTACATTTCTCAGTACATCATTAAAGCATTTGATATCACGAATTACTATTCTCTATACATTGCCAGTCAAAGACCACAATCTTAAAGAGACTTGTTCTTAATGAAAGAAAATGCAACATGCCGCGACCTAAGAAAGATGAAATCTTCGCGACGTACAACAACGATTTTTGTTATGAGAAGGGCCTTTCGGAGCTTCGGAAAATCGAGCCCAATATAGAGATCAACGTCCTGGATTATCATACAATCAAGATACTACTCAAAAACAAAGCTCCGTCAATCGAACGAACTGTGAAAACGATTGTGAAGAATACGAAGGGATATGTCGAAGTTGAGCTAGACACGGTAAACGCGCTTAAGGTTCACAAGAAGAAAGATCAGAACTCTGGCGTGCTTGATACTCCGTTTTATGGTTAAACTAAGAAATGATCGAGCGTTTCGGGGTAACGATTGACTGGCGTGGCGCGAGTTTAGAAGCTCTCACGACCATAGCCCTTCAAGCTGACCATTCAGGGTGCGGCTATATGTGGGTCCCCGAAGCATGGGGACTGGAAGCGTTCTCCTCTATTGGTCATTTACTCTCGGTCACGAAGCGAGTCAAGATCGGCACGGGGATTGTCAACGTGTACTCCCGTTCCGCCGGTACGATCGCCATGGCATGTTCAACCCTTAACCAACTTGCCCCTCAACGATTTCTACTTGGTTTGGGAACTAGCGGTAAGGGTCTCGTCGAAGACTTTCACGGAGTAAAGTACGAAAAAGGTCTCAAGCGCACCGAGGAATACGTCTCCGTAATAAAAAAGATCGAAAGCGGCGAGCAGATAGACCATGAAGGTGAGATTGTGAAGCTCCGTCGATTTCGCTTGTTCACTGCCCCGGTAAAGCCTCCCACACAGATTTATCTTGGGGCGATTGGCGAGAAGAATTTGTCGTTAGCGGGTAGAATTGCGGACGGAGCCATCGTGACACTCTACCCAATATCAAAACTTGCTGAAGCTCACGCTCTAATGAACCAAGACAGCGGCTCTGGAAAGAAGAAGAGAATTTTTGCGTACATTCCATTGTGTCTAACGTGGAACGAACGTGAAGAGACTTCGGCAAAGAGCGAACTAGCGAAGTTCGTTTCTTTTTACATCGCGTCGATGGGAAAATACTACGCGAAGAACCTCGCAAGATTCGGCTACGGGAAGCAAGTTGAAGAAATCCAAGCAGCAGTTTCATCTGGAGCGAGCACTCTGGAGGCAAGCAAGAAGATTAGCGACGAGTTTCTGAATGATTTCGCACTCATTGGAACGCCCTCCAAAGTCTTGGATCGGGTTGTGTTAATTCCCGACGGAATTCATCCTGTTTTTGCAATGAGTGCAACGTCTCCAAGCGACGGGGATGCCTCAGCGAGGTCTATCCGCGAGCTGTCGGCGGAACTTGCAAGCAAGCAACCAAGAGTCATTTGAGCCCTACAAGATTGAGCATGTTGATATATCGATCTTTTTTCAATAAGTGAATATTTGTCAACTTCGTCATCGTCGTCGGAAAAGGACTCGTACCAGAAGCTCGTAAACAGGCTTTTCGAGCTACCCTTCGTTCGATATGCAGTCGTCACCGATGATTATGGAAGAAGATACGTTGGCGGAATGAAGCCCGGAGTCCAGTCCACGACGCCGATCGAAATCGAGAAGAGACTAGAGACACAGGCTGTCTTGATTTTGAAAATGGCCGAAGGGTACATCCCGTACGACGGAAATCTCCTGTGGTCTTCGATACGCTGGGAGAAAGTCCTCGCCCTGTTCTTTCTTTTGGGGCAAGACAAGGGAACGCTCTCGCTCACTCTTGAAGGCAATTCTTCACTCCAATCCGCCCTCCAAGTTCATCAATTGGTAGAAGATTGGAAGGACAAGAACGAAAAAACAGAGTAGAAAAAGTGCGATCGTGTTCGCATAGAGCTGGCTTTGAAAAGCAATTCGTTAAGGAAGACATATCTCTTAGATTTCAAAAACTCTTGTGAATACATAAAGAAGCGAGCAATTGCAATTTAACGAGAATCTATCTATGACACGATATTGACCAGATCGTGGAGCGAACTCCTCCCTATCTTCGCCACTTTGAGAAATATCTCAATTGGGATTAGATCTCTTTATACGCCCTAATTCCATAGTCATTGTTCTCTATCTCCAATGGTAGAAATTTGCTTTTACGTCATCTTCCTTCCTTTGTTAAGCGCATTCAGCGCTTCATCGCGCAGGCGTGAATTTTCCGACGGTTCAACGCACTATTGCGTGATGCGTCTTCTTGATTGACCTTGTGACAGCAATCATTCAATTGGGGAAGAGTGCGAGGGGTGGGATTCGAACCCACGAACCCCTAAGGGACGGGATGCCCTATCACCCTTTTTGCCTAGGTCGTTATGTGACCGCTTCCGCCCTTTGGAGACGAATTTGGTGATCTTAAGTTTCGCGCAACGCCATTGCGTTTGACCCGCGCAATTGACCAGGCTCTGCAACCCTCGCAGTTTATGAATCTTCTTCGACTTTTTAATTTTCATTTCATTTGAAAAAAGCTTTCCATGTTCTATCATATTCCTGTTAGTTGAATTATTCCTTGTATTCCGTGAAACAAGTATGAAATTGCGATCGCGGCCATGAGTATATCCATCACTTTACCGATTATAAGAAGACCTGAAGGACCGATCCGCTTGTTTAGTTTCCCGCTCATCCGAAATGCGGCTAACGCGAGTCCACAATCGAAAAGTATTGCGACACCGCCTATCACGAGACCCTCCCAGCCCTGTTTTGATTGTGTAAGAAGCATCACGGTTGTGAGTGACCCAGGCCCCGCAAGGAGAGGCGTGGCTATAGGAATCACCGCGATAGTGTCAAGAGCTCTATTCAGGCCCCCGGTCTTTTCCTTGACAGAGGTAGTTTCTCTCGCTCCAAGTGGTTCGCTAAACAAAGCGTCGCGAAGAGCAAAAATCAACAAAAGCAAGCCTCCCGCGATTTCGAAGTCATAGATCCCGATACCGAGAAGGTTCAGAATCAATGCACCAAGATAAGCAAAAACGAGCAGCAGCCCCATGGCAATCAGGACAGAGCGGCGCGCCAACTTGTTCCTCTCGTCGTCCGAAAGATCAATCGTGAAAGCCTGAAAGAATGGAAGCGCGCCTATTGGATCCAAAATGACAAATAGAGTAAGGATTCCTGCGAAGAGAGAAATGATGAATTCTGTCAGAAATGTCAAAGCAGGTCTCTGCGCAGATTGGAAAATTAAGATGTAGCTCTTCGCGGTGATCGTTTTCTCTCGTTCTTATCGTTTGGAGAGACCGATTTCTGTTCCTCTCCCTCTTTGTTTCGAAGAAGATCCTCCAAAATTGATACCGTACGCCTAATATCGCGTAGAGGGACTATTGGGTCATATCCGATTACCGCCTTCCCCTTTGAAAACTCAGAGAGGGGGTGTTTGTCCGAATATTGTTTGTTTATCACGAGAAGCTCTACGATTCTCTCGGAGTTTAGATTCTCCAGTTCAGACTTCCAACCGTGATAGTATCTCCCCTTGTCATCAACCATCGTGATCCGCTCGTCCCCCGAACTTTCCTTGAAATTCTTTGCCCAGAATTCCTTCGTATCGTCGTCAAATCTCGCCTTTTTTTGACCAATTTTCTTTCTATAAGAGATGATAGCTTTCTCAACTTGAGGTAACGTCAGGTTGAAGGCTTTCGCTATTTCGCTCGTTTTAATTTTGTTTTCGGCCAGGTAGAAACAAGCTTCTTCAACATATTCAGCAGGGTCGCTCATTTTCTGCAGATTTATTTTTCGACCAAGACAAAATAGAAAAGACTTGCCCTCGAGGAGTTTGACCTGATTTGTTTTTTATTAGGATTGACTATTTCATCAATGCATGACAGCTGCAAATAGTAAGAACGCGAGTAATGGCGAGTATAGAAAACTAACGAAAGAGGAAATTAAGAAAGAGTTATCAAAAGCGACAAGATGGAAGATTGTAAATGGAAAGCTTCACAGGGACTTTGTATTCGATAACTTTGAGGAAGCGTTCAGCTTCATGACCCGAGGAGCTCTTGAAATCGAAAAGCTTAACCACCATCCAGAATGGTTCAATGTATACAATAAAGTCTCAATTGATTTGGTGACTCATGATGTGGGCGGTCTTTCCAATTACGATTTCAAATTGGCTGCTATCCTTGACAGGATCTTTCGCGGTCCTAACGCACGAACATGACATTCTTCTTAAATCTAGACAATAATCTACAGTGCGTTAATTCGTTTTATTGGATTAAACTAACGGTCAAGGGAGGTGAACTTCAAGAAATGTCCGTGAAAGATCCTTACAAAGCAAAGCGAAAAGAAGCGAAACCCGAGGAGAGGAGAGAGTCAATTCCAGAGGACAATGATTTGGGCCCACATCCAAACGACATACCAAGAACGAAGAAGGTCCGAGTCGACAAGGCGTAGCATAAGTGGCATGGAGTTGTTCGATTTAACAATTTGAAGACGAGCGGGCCAGCTGGGATTTGAACCCAGGACCTACAGCTATCTCTATAGCTTCAAAGTGTTTAGGAGGCTCGGCACACCAGATACGTGTTCTGCCGCGCTGTCCATGTTTCACTCTTTCATTACTTTTCGATTCTCTGATCGAAAGAATGTAGATCTGCGCTACTGGCCCTTTTTCTGGGGACTTTTCACTCAAAATATCGATGTAAGCTCTTTAAGGATTTTAGGCTATCATTAGCCTCCACTTGTCATGATTGAAGTAAAACCTGCCGAGAGAATCGATACGGGGTCTAGTGCTCTCAACTCTATTCTTGGCGGGGGACTATCTAAATGCGCTCTGACAGATGTCTTCGGAGCTGCGGCAACTGGAAAGACTCAGTTTGCTTTTCAGAGCGCGGTGATGGTAGCAGTACACGCTATGAACTTTGAGACACGGAAGCCTCTCGTTGTGTTTGTCGACTGTGCGGGTTCATTCCGACCCGAGAGGGTTGCGGAAATTGCAGAGACCAGAGGTTTTCGAAGTAAGGCAATTCTAGATTTGATATTATCGATTTACGTCAGGAGCGTCGCCGAGCAGCACGAGGCAACAGAGCGTATCTTCGTGAATGAAGCTTTTGATCGTTGTGAACTTGTAATTGTCGACGATGTCACTACGAATTTCACCGCCGAGTACTCGTCGATTGATGAGGATATTGGTAAGGAGCACAATGAACTTGATGCTAACAACGACAACAAGAAGAAGAAGGGCGAAAACGAGAAAGAAGAAGTCTACATCACTAGGCACTTCCAACTCGCAACCTATGCTAGAAGATTGGCTTATCTGGCCCTGTCCAAAAACCTTTCAGTTTTGTTCACAAACTCAGTCAGGTCTGGGTTAGGAAATTTAAACGCAGGATCAAGAGGCGTAGAACGGGAAACGACAGGCGAGATAATATCCCAGTTCGGACTTTTTCGAGTGCATTTTACAAAACAAGGCGATACTAGGACAGCCGAAGTGATTCAGCCATACGTCTTGAACAAAAGGACTAATTTCCGAATCGAAAGTCGTGGAATTATGCCCTAAAGTAGGATGTGAGGACAGGCGTTCCCCACACTATAGCAATAAGTGGTGTACAATATCCAGAAGAATAGGAACATCATGATGAACCCGCCTATCCCTTGCGTGATTAACTTATTCCGGTCTTTGTAAGGAAGAGGAATTCGCAGACCATATTTTGCTAGATAATAGGAACCTATGTAGATGAACACAGCAAAATAAGCCTCTGCGTAGCTGTTTGAACTAAAAGTTCCATAGGGCGCAAATGGAAGAAAACCAGCCAAAAAGCCCGCTAGCGCTCCAAGCCCAACGCGTATCCAAGCAAGAATTTGAAGCTCGTGTCTTATGTAGTTGCGATCTACTGGAGGTTGTGAAGGGGCAGGAGGAGTACTCGAACCGCCGCGCCTCGGATTGTTGCTACCGCCTCCTCCTCTTGGACTCGAACTCATGACTTTTTTTGCCTTTGATCTTATTTATTCAATCTTCGTGTGCGCCATAAATTCAACCGTAGTAGTAGAAATATCACGAACTCTTGGCGATTTTCTTACAATTTTGCCGCTCGACATCTTTTTAGGGTTTCGGTGAGTGAACAAGTAATCGATCGCATTCGGTAAATGGCATGATGATCAATAATCTTGGAAATCTCAGCCTCCGAAATTAATTTGCTCTGCAGACGAATTTCTCCGATAACTGAGGGATATTCTGTCAGTTCAATTTACTCAATTCGAGGCGGATTGCTTTTGAGAATGCGACATGAGACTAAAGAAGAGAAGTTCATTGCTATCTCGTCTTTCGCTCCATGGATAACTACTAAGAACCTCTCCCTTGATCAAGCAGAACCATTTGTGACAAGGATTAGAGAAAAGATCGAACGATGCCGCTTAATTTCCCTACGTCAAGAGGGTGCTGAACGGATATGTACATTTGCTTTTCAATCGAGAGGCGGAGAGACAATGTACCTCCACACTGAATTCTTTGGTAGTGGAAACATTGCGCTCTCAAACGCGGAAGAATATATCATTGATATCGAGAACGCCCAGAGGTTTAGGCATCGCAGTATGGTCCCCGGTGAAAAATACGTCCTTCCTCCTTCGAGGGGCAGAAGCTTGGAG
>JASHOD010000155.1 GCA_030041295.1 Nitrososphaerales archaeon | reverse complement strand
GGCTTTCCTTCTTCATGGCTAGTCCAATTGGCTCGGCTTTTTCTTTTTGGTCTGGGATGGCGTTGCCGCCCGCAAGGCGCTCCTACTCCATCAGCAGCAGAAAGAAGAGGCCCGGCTATATGCATGAAGGACGATGAGAAAACACGATGACGTATAACGAAGAGTGAAAAACTAGCGGAGCTGTTAAGCGGCAGACTTTTGCTGAATACATGAATCCAAGTGTACTAGAGATCTATTCGATACTGCGCTCCTTGTATGAATATTTGTCATGAAAATGTTCAACCTCTTTCCACAAAATGAGAATGTGCTCCCTTCTTGTCTAGTTCGATCCAGTCCGCCTGGAACTCTTCACGTGGACCCCTATGAAACCCAAGATGACATATTTCTTTACGGATTAGTTCTTTCGATGTCCCTGGAGGGACAGAGTTCTTTTTGGAAAGCACTAGCAACATAATCAAGGAGATCGCTACGAACCTTGGTATCGCTTTTACTATCTGTTTCACTGCTACTACTACTACGACATTCTCGTCGCCTCAGCAAGAGGATTACATTGACAGCGCTCAAGATCCAAAGGCATATGGGCTATGAAATGCCAGTGCCCGTTCGAACTTGTAGTTCTATGACGTTTCTTGAACGCATGCTGGCGAATTTTCCATGGCCGCTGAGTCCGTTCATACATAGACATAGTTTTGACTCTAAAGTTTGAATGTGTGTTAGATTTGACCTCGAAGATCTCCTATGCTCCCATGCTTTGGATTTGCAGCATTCTGTAAATACGTCAGCAAAGCAGCTACATGAGGACAAGGTTTACAGAAAATTGACAAGCATCCCAAGAGAGCCGATTCTTCTTCTGCGAATCCGTGATCGCGATCGTGACTAGAAAAAGTTCAATTTTTGCATCAACCCTGACCGTTGTCATAGCCATAATAATCTCGCGTCTTTTGATAATCAGGCCCCCCTTTCATGATAATCTAGCGAAACCCACCCCTCTCTTTTGAACTGAAGTGGAAACCGTGGTGACGTTCTTCATCGCCCTTCTAATATTCAAGAAAGCCTTCTCGTCTTACAACTTTAGTTTTCTGAAAAAGCCATTGAGAGTACCACGCATCGTCAGATATATGGCCTTGTTCCTTTCCTTTGCATGCATGTCTGTATTCGCCTTCTGGGCATATCTAGACGTCACGGGCGGCTACAATGGTGGTTACCAGCTGGACAAGCACAAATGGTTGAGCGCAATCTATTATGGGATCCACATGAACCAGTTCCCTTTGCCGCCGGACAAGGAGGGGCCGCCTTTCTTCCTTCTTGCCATTTCTATGATGTTCGTATTCAGGATTAGCAAAGGAACTTGGTCCGCTTTCAAGGATGCCGTTGCATTCTACGGAGCTCCGATTATAGTTGCATGCGAGTTGGCCCTATGGTATTACGCTGTCGAAGACATGAGTTGGCACGTTACAAGCTGGCTCTGGGTAGGAGGATACAACGATGGGGGATGGCAACATCTTGCAAGCCAGTATGTCTTCTCGAACTGGCTCGTACTCTTCTCCTGCTCGCTCGTGATTTTCTCTAGATTACCTCTGCTATCGAGGGTATCCAATATCATATGGAGTAAGGTAAGATACCAAAGAATGCCTGTGCTTATTGGGCTCGCTGTATTGATCGCAATGTCCTATTTGGGTTACATCCCACTCCTAGCGGCTTGGAAGTGGTGAGAGAATTGCCCCATGCGCTCGCTTGTTTAGAATGGAGCTACGAACCTAGTTTTGTGCCACAATTAGGGCAGAACTTTGTCGGGCCTGTTATCGCAGTTCCACAATTAGGACAAGTCTTTGGTTGTGCCATTTGTTGAGGAACAGCCGCTCCGCAGTTCGGACAGAACTTAACCCCGCTAGGCAGTGATTGACCACACTGGGCGCAGAAAGCACCGCTACTTCTTGATTGTTGAGATGTTTGTGTCTTGGGAGCTTCGGTTTGGTTAGCGCCGCAGTTAGGGCAGAACGTGTTTGACTGTGGAATAAGAGTGCCGCAGTTTATGCAGGTTTTCGTAGGTTGGTTCATACCTTGCGCCATGGCACTGCCGAAAACTCCGCCGACTCCTACTCCTGCTCCTAGCCCTACACCAAGCCCTGCTCCGAGACCCGCAGTACCCGATGTATTCTTCGCCGCATCCACGACTGCTTGTCCTGCTTGATACTGCATGTAGTTCACACCGAGGACGCCCATCTCAGATCTTGTGTCAATCGCTTTCTGAACCTCGTCCGGCAAGCTGACAGTCAGTCCTGAAATCTTGTTGATCTCTACCCCGTACTGCCCAAAATTGTCTGGTGCAAGAGATAGCACGACCTGCTCAATATTGGTCAGATTCATGGCAAGATCCGTTACCTTCATCCCCTGGGACTTTAGTTTCCCGATCGCGTTAAAGACCAAAATCACGAGCTGCTCCTTTAGTCTCGCTTCGACTTCATCAGAAGTTTCTATGCTCAGAGTGCCGACAAACTGGTTGATGAAATTCTCTGGCGAAGAAACCTTCCACCTATATTCCCCGTAGATTCTAAGGTTGACTATACCAAAAGTCGGGTCAGTGAACTGGTATGGTTGTGTGCTGCCGTATTTGCCGTCCATGAATATCTTCTTCACATAGAAAACTTCGGCCTGCTGCTGCACGCCGGTAAAAAATTTCATCAGGCCTCCGACGATTGGAGCATTGAAATCAGTTAGTGCGTATCTGTTAGGCTGATCGAAGTAAGTTAGAACTTTTCCGTCTCTATAGAAGACTGCGATCTCATCCTCTCTTACGACGATATTATCATTGAGTCGAATCAGTCTTGGAACCTTCCACATTACGTTGTTGAGCTTATCTTGGTCGTTCCACGCGATCGTCGTGGAGCCAAGTACACTTCCACCGGTAGCGGGATTCTGTGTTACAGTGCTATCTGCGGTCTTACTGCCTCTTCCAAACAATTTACTCGTCGCTCCTATCCTCATTGAAATTTAGATTATTTTAGGAGAACGTTTTCAATAGCTTCCATCCGGACATTCCAAGACTGTTTGAACGTTCGCAAAGCATTCGAGATGTCGGTCAAAACCGATTGAACGGAATTCGGCGTAGTCGGATCATAAGCGATAGACGTCTTGCCTTGCAAGCCTACTGCTGAAGCCAGAAAGTCATAATCGTACTCGTATAGCTTGTTCAATTTATTCTGGTCTATTTTGATGTTCGCAGCAAACCCCGAGTACCCTTGCTGTGCATGACGAACTTGCCCGCTCATCTGCTGGATCTGGGAGATTAAACTTCCAACCGCGGTCAGATTTGTAAAATCGTTATTCGATACCATCTGGCTACGCAGATCCTGCAGATTTGTCATGGACAATTCTAACTTATCGGCGACTTGATTTCTCACAATGCTGTCTGCCGCCCTTACATCCTCAGATTTTCTATAACCACTCAATCCAGGTATGAAAAGTTCCAGATTTTTTGCTAAACCACGGTTCGACTTTATCTCTTGTCTCACGTCTGGATTAGTATCGTCAGTAGTATTGCTAGTGCCACTGGTACTGGCATCGGGACTAGTTTGGTCAGATGACAATTTATTTATTCACTCGCTCGAGAAAAATTAGTTCTTGTAGTAGATCTCTTGCAAAGTGCTCTCCTACTCCAGTGGATATAGGGATTTCCACAAGAAAAATTGCGAAAGAGGCTATATTTCCGTTTCTTATTTTTGCCGCATCGATTGCAAAGACAGATCTGTATTATCTCAGAACTAATTTTAATCGAGTTCAATTTGAATTAAGCAGAATTACGAATTCAAATTTCTTATAGGTCCTCGTTCTGCTTCATAGTTAATTGCCCTTATCAACGAGAAATCGAGAGCGATTCTTTGCCATCCTCGATTTTGTAGCATTAGTCACTCTTAATCTAGTCTTCCTTGCCTTTACGATGGCAAGTATCGATCCCCGACTTGATATTTATCCCTTCTATGATTTTGTGCGGCTAGAAGCTTACCAGATAACCATTGGCCTTATCATAACAGGCTCGCTGTTGTTTTCAATAGCAATGTACAAGAGGAACATCTTATTCTTCCTCCCCGGCCTCATCATACAATTGATTACTATTCTGAACGAAGTAACTAACCGAGCATACTACGTCCCAGTATTCATTTCTCTAACACAAGATACGGAATTATATCATACGGTGTATGGTAATCTACCAAGCACTTTTTACTTCGCCCCGTTCTACGAATATGTGAACGTTCTAGCATTTTTCTTCTTCATCGTAGGAACTGCCTCTCTGATGGCTAGACTATTCTTTAGGTTCGGAATGCTGAAATCGATATTGTACACCATTCTGGTCTGTTCTGCTCTTTTGTCCTATCTTGAGTATATGACGGTTTACCAAAACCTTGCTGAGAGTTTCAGCTTGATCGCGAATGGAAAAATTTCGAATTTTTCCAAGAGTTGGTACTTCATAGGTACCTTGACAAATGTTCAGTTCCTTTTCATCGTGTTAAGTGTTTTTGTCGCGACTTCCGTAATTTCTCTTTCGTTGTTCGCCCTAAAACCCGTCACGAATAAATCAGTATTGCCCAGATCGTAATATCTGGAACTAGGTAGCAGATGCTGTTTTTACTCCGAGGTACATCTGCCCGAGCTCGTTATGCTCTAAGAGCTCTTTAGCAGAACCGTCAAAAACCTTCTTTCCGCCTACAAGCAAGTATGCTTTGTCTCCTATTTCGAGTGCTTTTCTTGCGTTCTGTTCCACCAAAAGCACTGCCATTTTGAGATCATGCGTTAACAAACCGACGTTTCTCAAAACCTCAGTAGCTAGTTTGGGGGACAAGTTAGCAGTCGGTTCATCAAGCATTATTATTTTCGGCTTGCGAATCAATGCCATTGTCATCGCGACCATTTGCCGTTCTCCGCCGCTGAGGTTTTGGACTTTGGAAGTCATGTAGTTCGACAGCTGGGGAAACATTCGCAACCCCGTCTTAAGTCCCTCATCAAACTGAGCTTTCTCAACCGTGTAACCTGCCATCTTCAGATTCTCTGAAACTGTCAGCTGAGTAAAAGTGCTTTCCGTCTGCGGCAGGTAAGCGATTCCCTTCTTTGCTATTACATGGGCTGGCAAGCCTGTTACATCCTGACCATCAAACTCCACCGTTCCACCGAGAACAGTGGTTAAGCCGGCCACCGTCTTGAGCAAAGTGCTCTTGCCAGAACCGTTTGGCCCTACAATGACCGTAACTTCAGCCGCATTAGCCTGTATGGAGACTTCGCTTAGAATCTGGAGCTTGCCATACCCTGATGACACATTATTTAGCGAGAGCGTGAGGAATAACTACCTCTTCCTAGCCGCCTAAATAGGCTTCTATCACTCTTCTGTCGGAAGTAACCTCCTGTGGAGACCCGCTTACGACAAATTTCCCAAAAGCCATGGCTACGACTTTATCGACATATCCTAAAGCGATGTCGAGCCTATGCTCAATTATGAAAAAAGTGATACCGTAGTTATCCCGCAAGGTCACTAATTTTGCAAAGATATCGTGCGCTAAGCTCGGATTGACACCAGAAATCGGTTCATCTAACAGAATTGTCTCCGCGCCAGTCATGAGTGCCCGCCCTAATTCGAGTAGTTTCATCTGACCTCCGCTTAGGACGCTTGCTTGTTTATCCCACATGTGAGACAAACCGACGATGTCGAGAATCTTGAATGCTTCCTCGGCTGTCTGTCGCTCTTCGTCAACCCAACGATTTTTAAATAGACAACTTCTAAATCCTTCTCCTTTCTTTTCCGTTCGCGCCACCATTATGTTTTCAAGAACAGTAAGTTTGAGAAAGAGTGCAGGGATCTGGAAAGTTCTCGCGAGCCCAGCTTTGTAGATCTTGTGAGGAGGTAGACCAGTAATTGATTTTCCTTTGTAAATTACGTTGCCCGAGTCAGGCTTGTAAAATCCGCTAATAACATTGATCAGAGTGGTCTTGCCGGATCCGTTGGGCCCCATTAGAATCGTAATGGTATGCTCATCAACAGTCAAAGAAACGTCGTAAAGAGCCTTCAAATTTCCAAATGACTTGTAGATGTGTTCGACTTCGATCGCGTATACCATAGAAGTCACAAAAAAAGGGAAAAGGGGAGGAATTCCCCTAGAATTTCGGTTCGTATTGGTTCCATGTGACCGTATCAGTCGTAACGGTCCAATTTCCCGCGATAACCCAAGTTGCGGCTCCAGAAATTGTTTGGACATCGTAGATGAGATAAGCTTGTCCAATTCGGTCATGATCGGAGCCAAGCGTCATAGGCCCGGTCACACCCACTGATTCATTGGCTACTTGAGCAACTGCCCCACTTGAAAGGCAAGTTCCTAGACCGCTGCTCACCCCACATTGCATTATTGAATCAGCAGCTAACCATGTATCATCGTATGCGCCTAAAGTATATGGATCGCATCCACCGCTCGTATTCGCATTGATTGCAGAGCATATGTTGGCTGAAGCCGAAGTATTCGTAGTTTCATAGAAAGTAGACGGGAGTCTAACCATCTCAGAATATGTAGCGAAGGTTGTATTTGTGAAAGCATTGTTGTCTGCCTCTCCGTCAGTTCCATACCATGGCTGAGTAGTGTTTAGAAGAGCTGGGTAGCTTGAGGATGCCTGTTGTAAAAGTGTTCCAACTTCCTGGTATCCGATTACCTGGAAAGCCACCGAGGAAGAATTGCCTCCTGCATTTGCTACAGCCGTTGTCCAAGCTGAATCCATTGATTGCAGAGTGGGTCCGAACGAGGTAGTAGATGGCGTGTACGGTATCTTGGCAGTTACATTTCCGCCCTTTGCAGCGAACAAGGCAGCAGTGGCATTGGCCAGTCCTGAACCATAGGCTTGGTTGGTGTAAACGATTATGAGGTTTCTGACTCCGTCTTGATACATTTCCTGTGAATCTGCCTGGGCTTGGAAAGCGTCGTTTGGAACGGTCCTGTAGAGGTAATTGCTAACTCCTGCCAAAAGGACTGAAGTTGACGATGGAGAGATGAGTACAATGTTGTCTGATGCTGCTGTAGAGTATAGCGCTCCCACTGTACCGCTGTCAAGTGGACCTATCACTACAGAAACGCCATCAGTTGCAAATGTGCTGAGGTCAGTTAGCGCTTGTGAACTTTTTAGAGCGTAGTCCACAACATCCGCTTTGAAAGTGATTTTACCTGCCCATTGTGTTCCTGCAAGCCAAGTATTGATATTTTGCGCGGCCAGTTGAGTCGCATATCCTATCGGGATACCAATGGCTGAAAGACTGGAGGTCAAGTCTGTGATGACTCCGATGGTCACCGTGCCACTCAAAGTCGCATTGCTACCCTTAGGTTTTGCAGGGAAGCAGAAGGTAGATGGACTAGTACAAGATGTGGGTGCTATGGATGAGGTACTCGTGCTGGTGCTCGAAGTAGATGATGATGTCGTTGTCGTCTTCGAGGTAGTTGTGGCAAGGTATACGCCAACGCCCGCCGCGATCACTATTATGACGACGATTATGACGACAGCTATCGTGGAAATTGCTTTGCGCGTTAGTTCATTCATGAAAACTCAAGATTGACAGAAAGTATTTAATGGTTCTCATCGACTTTAGGAAGAGTTCTTTCCCTATTGATTAGTCCCCTAATCACACAGTCAATCATATTTGGCTCACTAGTATCGCTTATGTGTTTGGGGCTAACCTTAACTTATCTCACCACTAAAGTGCCTAATTTTGCGGCTGCTGATTTTGTTACGACTGGAACTTATGCAACGGCCGCTGCTTTTATTCTGTGGAAGCTAAACAGTCCGTATCTTGCTACTCCGTTGGGATTCTTGTTTGGAGGACTGATTTCCGTCCTAATGTATTTAGTCGTTCTGCGACCTCTTATCCGAAAAGGCTCGTCGCTAATTATGTTGATGGTTGCGACTCTCGCAGTAGATCTCATTTTTGTTGGGGCAGATTTGCTCTTTGTCGAAAACATTGAAAGTTTGTATGGACGAATAATAAGCGACAGAGGTTATGGGAACTTCTATACGCTTTATGAGCTGGGAGATTTTAGACTATTTGGCGAGCCAGGAATACTCTACATAGGGCCGATATCGGTGATCGCTATTTCCATTGCGCTTTATTTGTTATTGAATAAGACCAAGTTCGGAATCGCGATGAGAGCCTCTATTGAAAACGCTAACCTTGCCAAGACGGTCGGAATCAACGTGGAAAGAGTTTACGTGGTCTCGTGGTTCTTGGCGGGCGGGATTGCCGGTTTTGCCGGAGGGCTCTTTTCAATTGTCTACACAACTAACCAAAATCAAGCTTCACTGCTCATTGTTTCGATATTTGCTGGTAGCGTTTTAGGCGGGCTCAATAGCATCTATGGTGCAATCATCGGAGGATTACTGATTGGATTCGGTGAAATTTACATAACTGGAGGTCTAAGTCAGCTTGTGGGTCAATTTGTGAGCGCTTCCGCTGGGTACGATATTGACAACTTTCAGTTAGGCATTCCACTCGCAATTATGATTATCACTCTACTGATTGCCCCGCAGGGCCTTACGGCCGTCGGATGGCGGCGAATCATGAGGCGAAGCAAAAAATGATCCCTGTTGTAACCATAGGCGGAATAAATGTAATCTCTACGCTTATCGATTTTGGAATTGCAGCGCTCATCTATCTTCTAGTAGCTCTTACGATCAACCTCGAATTCGGATATGCTGGGGTCCCAAACTTTGGGAAGGTTCTATTCGTAGCGGCGGGCGGTTTGCTTTCCGGTTCCCTCTCTTATTATTTGATGGCTTGGATTCTGAACATAAGAGGAAGCGCTAGCGACCTTCTTCAGAATCAATTCAGACTACACAATTCAATGGATTTGGCCCTAAATGGTCATCCGCTGCTTAATTGGGGCATATTCTTGTTCATGATAGCAATCGGAGCATCCTGTGGTGGTATCTTCGGCTTTTTGGCATCCTATCCGGCGATTCGACTACGCGAAGATTATCTTGCCATGCTTTTGCTCGCGGCTGGTGAATTCTTCCTCATTTTCGTTCAAGCATATTCCCCAATCACAGACGGGCCCAACGGGCTCAATATTCCTGACATCTTGGGATTTACAGGATCTACCCTCGACTATCGCAAGGTTGTGCTACTTGGGCTACTGGCTCTCTTCACGCTAGGAGTCTATCTTTACTCAGAAAGGGTAGCGAGGTCTCCCTTAGGGAGAACTATGCGCGCCGTCAGGGATAATGAAGCGTCTTCCGCATCACTTGGTAAGAATAATGTAGCCATTCGAAGAAACATATTGATCGTTTCCTCGGCAATCTGTGGTATTGTTGGGGCGCTCGTCGTGACACAACAAGCCTATATCAGCCCAGAAACTTTTACACGACAGTATTTCACGCTGTATCCATTCGTTGTCGTCATCCTTGGGGGCGCTGCTAACAATTTTGGGATGGTCATAGGCGCAATTTCGTTTGAGGGGATTATTGATTTTGTAACGAACTTTCAGACATATGCTGGATCTCATAATATCTCCATACCAATAGATCTCAATGCTGTTACTCCAATAGCAATCGGTTCCCTGCTGATATTGGTTCTATATTTTAGACCAAAGGGCCTGATCTCGGAAAAACCCAGTAAGACCTTGAAGAAATCTGAGCTCCTTAGAATTAAAGAGCAAGTAGAAAAGAACGAAAAATTAAATCCGAACAACGGTCTTGCGGATTCAGACGAGGGTAAGATTGGCTCTTCCGCAGACCACCCGCCTTAACGTGACCGTCGGAAGAGTTTCTTTGTATTATCTGGAAGCCACTATCTTTTTAGATTAAGGCTTCTCAAATACACTTTACTGAATGAAAACTCCTATTTGCTCCTTTGACGCTCGAACAGGAATTCTTTGCCCGAAATGTGACGCAAAATTAAAGTCCGGACAACTCACCGATAGCGACGTAGAGGTATCGATAAAACTAACCAAGGTCGGGGAGAAAAATCCCGAGATTTCGAAACTAAATTTGGTAAAGGCAGAACAGGTAGATCAGGACTATCTTTTGACTTTGGAACCGGGGTCATTGGCACCTCTGCGCCGAGATCCGGCATTCCAGAAAACACTTCAGACGATCCTCGGCGGCAAGGTTTGGCTGACCGAAGCGGACACGACCGACAGAAAAGTCCTTGAAGATCTCTTCTTCCCCGTTAGAATTTCGAACATAAACACAGCCTGGTTGCCCGATGGAAGCAAACTCACCAAGGTTGTGATTCCCGGGCGCAAGACTGAACGATTTCCGCACGACACGGCAATGATCGGAAAGATTCTACAAGAGTCCCGCGGAATCGACCTAATGGTAGAGTTCGAACGAACGTAGGCAAATTCCGAGAGCTCGAAGACTCTCATCGTAGGGCTTAAAATGAAATATAGAGCATGAAAGGCAAAACCTAGGCTCATTGTGGAGATTTATTTTCTGGCAGCGTTGGATTCAATGATTAGAACTCATTACTCAAACTCCTTAATGGAAAATAAGGGAAGGGAGGTAACCATTGCAGGCTGGGTTGAAAATGTAAAGGAGCTTCCCAATCTTAGGTTCATTATTGTGAGGGATCGAACGGGCATAACGCAAGTTACCGTTCATAAGAAAAATTCTCCTCAAGATGTCGTGAAGAATTCAGAATCGCTCAACCTCCAAGACGTGGTTGCGGTAACTGGTACTGTTCTAGAAAAGCAAATTGCCAAAATTGGACCGGAATTGCAACCAAAATCGATCACGGTGTTGAATCGAGCAGCGATTCCGCTTCCGCTTGATTTGAGCGGTGAAGCGGAAACTCAGCTTGACACGAGGCTGGATTGGCGAGCCTTAGATCTTCGCCGACCCAAGAACTTTGCGGTTTTCAAGGTCCAAGCAAAACTGATCGAAGGACTGGAAGAATGGCTAAGGATGAATGGCTTCATCCAAGTTTCAACTCCCTCAATAATTGGGGGAGTAAGTGAAGGCGGAGCTGAAGTATTCAAAATTGATTACTATGGCAATCCTGCCTCACTGCGACAGGATATTCAGCTCCACAGGCAGCTTACTATGGCGGCGGGCTTTGACAAGATGTTTGAATTTGGCCCGAATTGGAGAGCTGAAATGTCTCACAGTCCGAACCATACGTCTGAGCATCGGAGCTGCGTTTGTGAGCTCAGTTTCATTTCAGACGAAACCGACACCGAACGAGTAGAAGAGGAGCTTGTATCTCATGCACTCGGAAAAGTTGCGGCGGATTGCAAAGAGGAATTGGAGATTCTTGGAAAGAAGGTAGAAAAACCAAGTACCCCTTTTCCCGAGATTCGGTTTCCCGAAATCTACGAAATTCTAAAGCAGTACGGAAAGCAAGTCCCACACGGCGAAGATTTGAACAGGGAAGCCGAGCAAACCCTCGCAAGACACATGAAGGAAAAAACAGGGCACGATTTCTTTTTCATAAATCGCTTCCCCTTCGCAGTAAAGCCGTTCTACGTAATGCGGGTTGACGAAGATCCAGAGTGGGCTAGGTCCGTTGATCTCGTTTACCTTGGCCTCGAACTATCCTCCGGAGGTCAGCGGGAGCACAGAAATGAGAAACTGATGGAACAGGTGAAAATCAAGAAGATGAACGAGTTAGAGATATCCTGGTTCACTGAGAACTTTAGGTATGGCGTGCCTCCCCACGGTGGTTTCTCGATCGGAATTGAGCGCCTTACAAAGCAGGTGCTTGGAATTGAGAATATCAGAGAAGCGACTTTGTTTCCGAGAACCCCCGAGCGGCTGAAACCCTAGTTAGATCATATTTTCTCCAAGAAATCTTTGTTCAAATCCAAAGCCAGGGAGAGAAAAACTTGACGAAAACCAGAAAACTTGCCACCTCGGCGTTGATGGGACTATGGATTTATTCTCTTATCTTGTGGGCATATGTAGTCGCCGACAATCTGATCAATCATTTTGTCCATCAGTATTCGCCACTTTCTGTCTACGTGCCCGTACCCGAGGATTTAGTAGCGGTCACTTCTTTCGTTATCTCATTTGTCGCTTTCGTTGCTTGGGAATATCTTAGGAAAACATAGCTCTCGACATTATAGTGCCTTGAAGTTTTCCGCCCAGGCGGTATATCCGCGTAACATATCCTGCGAGACGCTCGGGCGTCTGTTTCGGAGTGTTTCCTTGAAATCGTTGACATCAATCGGTCGGGGCTGGACTTCTTTGTCTTCGGCCCCGTGTGAATCAAAGAGCTCCGATACGACCCGCAACTGAACTGCCTGACAGATATCGCGCATATCAGAACCAGAGTAACCCTCTGTCATCTTTGCGAGGTCATCGAGCTTCAGTTCGGTATCCATTTTGAGCGGTGCGGTATACTGTTTCAACATCTGCATTCTCGCCCGAACGTCCGGCAAGGGAACGTAGATTCTCTTCTGGAATCTCCGCAGAAACGGTATATCTAGTGACCAGGGCTTGTTTGTAGCTCCTATGATGTAGAGGTGGAGGTTCTTTCCCTTGTCAGCGATTCCGTCCATTTCCTTCAAGAACTGATTCCGAACCCGAACTTCGCCGCCAACTTCGTTTGACCTCGATCCCAGAATTGAATCCAGTTCGTCTATGAACACAATCACGGATTTGGCATCTCCGTCGAGTAGTTTTCTCGCGGAGTTGAAGAGCTTTGCAACATTTCTTTCCCCTTCCCCTAGCCACTTGCTCATGATTGAGGCTGCGTCAACGGTTATGAAATAACTATCAATCTCCGAAGCGGTAGCGGCGGCTAGCAGTGTCTTTCCGCAACCTGGAGGGCCGTACATTAACAGACCCCGGGGCCATCCGAGAGGGAAAAGATCTGGTCTGTGAACCGGAAAAATGATTGACTCGCGAAGCGCTTTCTTTGCATCTTCGAGACCTACGACCTCGTCCCACTTTACGTTCGGCTTTTCCTTCATGATCAGGTCGTTGTAACTTGCCTTCAGCTGTTGAACAACCTGTGGCGACTTGCCCGATACAGGAATACTGTTAGTCGGCGAAGGAAAGGAAGATGCAGGCGAGCTGGCATTTTGTTGAACAGCCACAGATTTCGATGGTCTTGTGAAAGTGAAGTTTCCAAGGCCAGATTCAGCGTCTTCACTTGGGGGTTCTATGCCGTGGGCGGACTGTAGCGCCTTGACCCTTTCCTGATACAACTGGGCTCGCTGCAGATACATAGGGTTCAATTTGTAATCCGGATAAAGCTGAGCAAGCTGAACTAGGGTCTGAATCGCGTTTTGATAATTCTTGATCGCCATGCCTCGGGCTCCTTGGGAGTCAAGCCTGATTGCCTCCGAGGCGTATTTTTGTGCCGCTGTCTCGAGTACCTTTGCTGCACTTTCGCTCAAGAGGCAGTGATCCTCCACTTGAAGGCGGCTGTTGCCGTACTGACCAGTCCTAATCCGCCCGCAATGACGACTACTGGTTTTGCACTAGCTCTTTGATTATAATTTACGCTCTTTTTCGTCGAAACCTTGGTTTTATTTCGCAATTTTGAATATCTCTCTTTTAATTCTAAAGACACTTAACTTGTTGAGTTCTTTGAGTGTGCGCTAAATTTTCGTTCGGAGAGCAATTTGATGTATGTTTGTTCAACAAGATCGACAGGTAGATTCAGTTGAGCTGAGCAGTCTAGGACGTCGATTTTCCCGTTACCAGTTTCGTAGATATAATCCCTTACGGCGCGTTCCGTGTCGCGGCTCACTGCTGACGAGGAGGATTCACCAATCATGATTGTCGGTCTGAATTCCTCGTCGTTCTCACTATTTTCTTCGTCCTCGCTCGAGTCACCACTTGCAAGAAGTGCAATTCTTTTCGTTCGTTCTAGTATGGAGGTTCCCGCCGAGCGATCTATTTGTTCAATTGATTTGGGAAGTTCGGCAAGTTCCGAAGTGCGTTCGCTGATGAGCTTCTGAGCCTTTTCAAAAATCTCCTGCGGGGTATCAGTCAGAGCAAGACTGATCGAAGGCGTCAATATTCCAAGCTCCGCTAATATGTTTGAGAACGAATTATTGATCTCACTCGCTGCTGTCTCTAGATTTGGCGCGAGGTTCTGTATCGACTTGCCGATCCGCTTGACTTCTCTGAACGCGTTCGTAAGAGCGTACATCACGTCACCTACATCTCTTAGAGTCTCGAGACGAACGGTAATATGGAGCAAAGCTAACTCCGATGCGTTTACAACCCTACTGACTTTCTGAAGCTCGACATGTTCGCCTGACAATACTCTTGCGCGCATATCGTCCTGTTGTTCGTAAGCCCGGACAATTGATCCGAAGATTGATTTCCGACGTTCATCTAGACGATAACGTAGTTGTTCGATTTCCTTGCGCTGAGTTTCCACTTGCCTTATTGCATAACTTATCTTGTCTTTGACGTTCTTGTCCTCTGAACCAGTGAAGGAAGGTAATGACGGAGGAGCCATCGCCTTTGCCTTTTCAGCTCCTCTTTTTTTCACATATTTGATTCAGAGAAAGAGCCCTGATCAAAGAACTGTTGGCTTCCGGAATTCGTCTCTGAGAGCCGGAGCCTACAATAAAACAACTATACTCATTAGTGATTATTGAAACACTTGGTAAAATAGCTGTAGCAACATCCGCACGATCTGAGGATTCTTTACAGCTAACAAGTTCGCTCATTTATTCAGCGCGTTCCTTTGTATTTTGTCTTTGACGACTAAATTACCGAAAACAAGCTTTCGTCGGGTTTCTTGCTTTCTCTAGATGCAAGAAAAAATGAGAAGAAGGAGAGAGATACCTCCTGGACTCTATTCGAGACGCGGGAGTACACTCTTCACTTCAACTATCTTTCATTGGATGGTTACGATGATTTTAAATCTCTTCTTAGGAGAAGCCAGTTGCTTCTGTTCCAGTCGGAATGGATTCCGGCAAATCTGGGAATTTGTCTTTCATTCTCTGCTCTGCTACTGCGCCGGCCTCGGCGAGGATCTTGTCTGCTTCCTCGTTTGCAGACTCGAAGTTGATTACGCCTGCGCCTAGCTGTCCAGCATCGACGAGGATACTTGAGAGCAAACCCGAGATTTCACCGATTTCGTGTTCGGCTTCTGGAATGACGCTCACCAATCCGCTTCTGACGTTGCGGATAACGCCCATTGCTGGGGATAGTGTTACGACAATGTCGCCTAGCTCCTGGACTGTGTTGAGTCTCAAGGTTATTTGTTCGAGTGCTAGTTTTGCTTGAGTTACCATCTTGTTCATTTTGCGAACTTCTGACAGTTCGTTTGCAAGGATGTTCGCGTGTTGCGTGTCGTGCTTTTGAATTGATGCAACGACCTTGTTGAAGATCGAAGCGTCTCTTTCGCGGAGTTTAGCTGAGGTTGCGTCGAGTTTCGAAATTTGTACCTGTATCTGTCTCGTTGCCTGCTCTAGCCTTGGTTTGAGCGGGCCGGGTGATCGTACTGTGTCCTTAATTCGGGTGGTGATGCCCTCCGAAGAAGATTTTTGCCATCTTGACGAAAACTGTGACATACGGTCTTTAGCACCGAGAGAACAAGCAGAAACTAATGAAGGTTAACATTCTAGGTGAATTTGTATTGACAACGCGATAGAATCTGCTTGAACGGATTACAATATCATTGAGTTTTGAGTTATTGGCAGATTTTGTATTCCAAAGCAGATATACGCACTCCTCAACTTGCAAATGGGAGAAATTCTAAATAGCTAGCGAGCCTCAAAATGAGTAGAAAACATATCAAAAAGGGGAGTTTGATTGCAGAAAGGTGACCTTCAAATTCGTGTCTACTACTACTTCTGCAACAGATCGCCCATTGCAGTACCTGTTTAGTCAATTTGTTTTTCAGAGCGCTTCTAACTCAAGTCATTATTCAATAGTTTTCCTTCGATTTCGTGGAGTTACGAAACTGATTGACTGAAGTCCTCCTTTCCGAACAACAATCATCTACTATCCTTGCCCCCAGCTATGATCCTAAGAAAATAGAGGCTGAAGTTAGGGCGAGATGGCAGAGTATGAATCTGCGTCTCCAAATTGCGGAACGGTTCAAGAACAAAAAGAAAGTTGGCTGGGTCGAAGGCCCTCCAACACTAAATGGCGAACCTCACATGGGACATCTGCGCGGGAGGATAATGAAGGATCTATGGTATAGATTTGAAACGCTTCGCGGGACCAACATTGATTTTCGGGGTGGATGGGACTGTCAGGGTCTACCTGTTGAACTTCAGGCAGAGAAAGAACTTGGACTCACTGGTGACAAGACTGCGAATTTGAAGGTTGTAGGTGAAGAGAAACTCGTTCAAGCTTGCAAGAATATGATTGTGAAGTATCATGATATCTGGAAAAAAACCGACGAACTTTTAGGACTCTTGATAAACGACGAAAAAGCCTACTATACTTTCCATGATTCATACATAGAAAGAGAGTGGCAGATTATACGAGCGGCTTGGAATGGCAAGATCCTGGACGAAGCATTCCGAGTCACTCCCTTTTGTCCTAGTTGCCAGACTCCCTTAAGCGCGGGCGAGGTCGCACTGGGAGGATACGAAACCCTCGAAGACCCTTCCATGTACTTCAAAATGAAGTTGCGTAACAAGGGCGAAGATACGTTTCTTGTTGCCTGGACTACAATGCCCTTTACCCTAGTGACCGATGAACTGGTCGGTGTAAAACCCGATTCTGAATATTGTTACATTACAGTTCAGACCAAGGAAGGTAGTTCTGAGACGTGGCTGGCAGGCGCCGAGAGGCTCGAAGCCATGATGAAAGAGCTACACCTCGAAGGCAAATATTCTGTCAAAGAACACATGAGAGGGGCTGCTCTCGAAGGGACTCGGTATGAGCATCCTCTTGTCGACATATTGCCAAAACAAAAGGAATTAGACGCAACCAACAAGTCCGTGCATTCTATAGTCGCCGAGGACTTCGTAGACGTCTCCACAGGATCGGGACTTGTCCACATGGCTCCCGTGAACGGAGAAGATGACTTCGAAGTCGCGTCACGCCGCAACATACCAGTTTTCAACCCGATCGACGGTCAAGCGCAGTTCACTGCGGAAGCAGGGCCGCTCTCTGGTCAGTTTGTCAGGGAGACGGATCAAAGAATCGGAGACTTGTTGAAGGAAAGAGGTCTCCTCTTACGCTATGGCAGGCTAAAGCACGAGTATCCCGTATGCTGGAGATCGGGTCATAGACTTGTTTGGCTAGCTAGGCGTGAATACTATTACTTTGTCGACCGTCTGAAAGACAAAGCTGTCGATGCAGTCAGCCAAGTCGAATGCTACTACGACCAGCCGAAGAATAGGTTTGTAGAAATCATCAAAGAGAAACGTCCATGGTGCATATCTAGGGAGCGAATTTGGGGCGCACCGCTTCCGATATGGAAATGTGATTCCTGCGGCGAGAAGATGGGTTTGTTCTCGAGGGAAGAAATCGTGGCTCATGCCAAGTCGCTTCCAGATGGCAAGAACTTTGAACTGCATAGGCCTTGGATAGACAGGATAATAGTCGAATGCCCCAAATGCAAGATGGACATGCGCAGAGAACCATTCGTTCTCGACACCTGGCATAACAGCGGCTCGTCTCCGTATTCATCTTACACGGATGAAGAGTACAAGGAATACTTCCCCTGCCCGTTCCTGACAGAAGGGATAGATCAAACAAGAGGGTGGGCATACACTCTCCTGATAGAGAACGTGATCTTCAAAATGAAGGGCGAGTCTCCTTTCCGTTCGTTCCTCTTTCAGGGTTTTGTACTTGATAAGGACGGGCAGAAGATGAGCAAGAGCAAGGGGAACTACATCGGAGCCAAGTCCCTGCTCGAAAAACAATCGGTCGATATCACGAGGCTTTATCTTACATGGAAGAGTAGCCCGATCGATTCTGTTAACTTTGATGAAAGCGAGCTTTTGACCCGTCCGTATCAGATACTCAACACGCTATACCACATGCACGTCTTCTACCTACAGAACAGTCTCTATGATGGTTTCGCGCTGACCGCGGACGAGGCGCCGCGCAGGATAAAATCAGAGAGGAGCAACTTCAAGAAACAGGATCAGTGGTTACTCTCAAGGTTAGAGTTTCTGATAGATCT
The DNA here is from genome assembly GCA_030041295.1 of Nitrososphaerales archaeon. Lineage (GTDB taxonomy): Archaea > Thermoproteota > Nitrososphaeria > Nitrososphaerales > CADDZS01 > JASHOD01. The sequence continues at coordinate 40,580 of JASHOD010000155.1, read as the reverse complement.
ATGCACTCGGAGTTACATCGACGCAAAATACCACGATGTAGCTAGAGCGATCGAACAGTTTCTGATAGAGGACATCAGTCAAACCTATGTTCCCATCGTCCGTAGCGAAATGTGGGAAGAGAGTGAAGTGGGGAAGAACAGGAGGAAGGCGATCTACACGGTCTTGGGATTTGTCCTGCTTAATTGCAACAAGCTTCTTCATCCAGTCTCTCCTTATTTGACGGACTTTCTCTCTTCCAAAGCGTTCGGAGTAAAAGCTTTGACGCTCGAGGAATGGCCCTCCTCTCTTCCGGATTTTCGCAAAGAGACACTGGAGGTCGAGTTCGACCTACTTACCAAGCTCGTATCTCTTACGAATGCGGCTCGAATGAAAGCCAAAACAAAAAGGCGCTGGCCGCTTCGCAAGGCGATTTGTCTTGTGAGCAAAGACTCGAGAGACCTGATCGTAGCAAACCGTGAGCTCCTCTTGGAACTCTCTAATCTCGAGGATCTCGAGTTGAAGGATGATCCCGCTGAGACGCCGCTAACTCTTAGCGTGCGATTGAACTCAGAGTTAGTTGCGCCAAGAGCCAGACAGAAACTGAAGGACCTACAAGAAGCGTTAAGTCGAACTCATGCCGTAGAGTTGTACAACGAATTGTCAGAGAAGGGAAAAGTCAAGCTTGGAGATTTTGAATTAGAGCCGCAGGAACTGCAGTTTTCATTTACACCCTCTTCCCCCAACTACTCGGTTGCGGAGAACTTTGGAATGATTTTAGCACTCGATGTCTCCAGGGACGAAGAACTGATCGCAAAGGGCGTCCTTCGGGACGTCGCACGAAATCTGCAATCCCTACGCAAGGAAAAGAAATTCAATCCGACAGACGTTCTCTCGACCGCTCTTGTTGCGGGATTAGGGCAGCAGAATTTCGATATGCTTCAGAAAAAGAAATCAGAGCTCGCCTTTCTCGTGAGGGTGAGAGAAGTGAAACTCTATCCGGATCTGCCTGCAGAAAGTGCTTCTTGGCAAAGTGTGGAACTGGACGCAGCCAAAATAAGAATCGATGTCGTTTAATGAGAGAAGCTCGTAAGGGTTCTCTGCGATACGTAATCATTTTCTCCGTCCCCGTGCTCTAAGGGCTCTGCGTCAAATCCCAGTCCTCGCAGATGAGCTGCAAATTCCGACGCAAAACCATGGACCGTGTAAACCTTGGATGGGCTACATTTACGAACAAAATCTACGAGCTCGCTAAAGTCGCAGTGGTCGCTCAATGGAAACGCCTTATCCAAATTCATGGAGAACCTGTATCTTGAGTCGACCGCCCATCCGCTGAAAGTTGTGATGATCGGATTGTATTTCTCTCTCATCGAACGAACAAAACTAGATTTCCCACCCGTTGATGGCGCGATCAGAATCCACGGACCCCTTTTGGCTTTCTCTTCAAAAGCTTTTGACGAACTGAAAAGTTCGAACTCCCTTAGATCGACTCCGAGTTTCACGTGGCAGTCGTTCATTCTGTGTATAGAATCAATGACATAAACCGGATCCCAATCTCTTAGCAGGTATGATAGAAGCTGAGCCTTGCCGAGCGGATATCCGGTTAGAATGAGCGGACGGCCGCTGTCGAAACAGTATGAGATAAAGCGATTAACTTCGACAACAATATCCTCAACGCTAGGGAAAACATAATGTCTCCTACCATAGGTACTTTCAATGATCAGAGTTTCACAACTCGTCCCCTTGAAGCCCTTGAGGAAAGCACGATCCCGGCTGCACAGGTCTCCGGTATAGAGCACGCGATCTTTGATCAGTATCGCCTTCGAACCTAGTATGTGTCCAGAGTCGATCAATTCTGTATCAGGGGCTTCGCTTATGACTTCGCCCAAATTGTAACCGCGTAACTTTGCAAGCTCCTTTGTTTCCCCGCTAACGATTATTTTTGATTTGCCGTTTGGAACGTGAACATGATCAATATGAGCGTGTGAAACAAACGTATAATCGCATTTGCTAGCACTCTTTGGATCAAGCGAAATGGAAAAGGAGTCGGTCGCGATCGTGATCCCGTTACCATTAGAGATCGAAATGCCCCCTTCCTCGCGGCTAAGTTTAGAAATGGTTCGGGTCATTTGACATGATCTTCTTAAATGGACAAGAATTCGTTGCGAAAACTACATTGGGTAATGAAACTCGTTACTATGCGCAAAGGGTATCGACAGGAAGTTTAAAACAGTTGGCCTGCGCAACTTTGACTCGCGCGATCACTAGGAAAAGATGAAAGAACGGTTTAATTGCTGACAAAACGCTAACTTGTTTCCTTAGTGAGAGCTCAGTATTCTAAAGAAGTGCATACTATAATTGGCTAACCTTCGAATTGGATTAGTTGGAAAGACAAACACTGGCAAGACGACGTTCTTCAATGCCGCAACTTTGCAAAATGCCGAAATGAGCAACTACCCATTTACGACAAAGACTCCCAATTCAGCAATCGGTCAGGCTGCAACTCTTTGCGTCCACCGTGAGTTGGGACTGAAACAGGATAATCCCAAGAATTCGGCGTGCGTCGACGGCTGGCGAATGATTCCGCTTGAAATCATCGATCTTCCAGGGTTGATTAAGGGAGCCTATGAGGGACGAGGGCTCGGCAACCAGTTTCTCTCGGTCGCATCCCAATCCGACGTTCTCCTTCACATCATCGACGCCTCGGGAAGCATAGACGTAGAGGGAAAAATCGCAAGCCCCGGAGTGGGAGACCCTGTGGCAGACATACAGGACATCGACGAGGAACTCGCAATGTGGTTCCTCCATCTCTTCGAGAATAACTCAGAGAAGGTCTTCAGACTCCAAAAGACGGTACGAGGCACGGATTTCGCCAATGCTTTGAGTGAATCTATGCATGGGATAGGAGTGACTCGCGAGGACGTCTTAGTAGCCCTGCGTAGAAAGAAACTATATGGGGAAGAGGCGGAAAGTTGGACTGGGCAACAACGGATAGATTTCGCATGGGCGCTAAGGGAGGTTTCAAAACCAACTCTCATAGTTGCAAACAAGATGGACGTCCCAGAGTCGGCGAAGAATTTCTCGAAGATTCGTGAAGCTTACAATGACATGATCGTAGTTCCCGCCAGTGCTGAATCGGAGCTTACACTCAGAAGAGCGGAGCAAACTGGCATAATTCGCTATTCGCCGGGAGAGGAGAGATTCGAGATTGTCAAGGGCGCACAATTGAACGACAGGCAACAGAAAGCGCTTTCGCACATCAATAGTGCCATTCTAGGAGAGTATTTGCGCACAGGGGTCCAGTTCGCGATCAATGTGGCCGTCTTTAAACTCCTTCGGATGAATTCAGTTTACCCGGTAAGCGACGTTGGAAAGTTCTCCGACAGCTCCGGTAATGTTTTGCCTGACGTCTTTCTAATGCACGACGGCGCCACCGTTTACGATCTTGCAAGCTCAATACACACAGATCTTGCAAAAGGGTTGATCTATGCTCTTGATGCAAGAACAGGGTTGCGTCTGCCCAATGAATATCAAATCAAAGATAGAGACGTACTTTCCATCGTGTCCGCTTCTAAAAAGCCTGGGTCAATTCACTAAGATTGTGTAAACCTGATTTTGGAAAAAGTAGTGGTAGAGAGTCGGAGCGTTTCCCCACAAATAGTCTCCTTTTGATATCATGCAGACTCATCAAACAACAGAGTCAGCTAGTTCCAAATACGAGATTGCCTTTTGGAGCCCTGAGATTGAATCGCCAAACGTTCCCGGGGCAGAATTACAATTCCTGCAAAGTAAACCTCGTACTCTGTTATTTGCATGGTCGTGATCAACAACGAGCTTCCTCCCTTGTTGACAAATAGCGCATTTGAAATCCCTGCGACTGCTGCAATCTCAAATAATTCCTCTCGGCAATTCCATAAACCTTCAATTGCTTTGTTCTATCCCATTTAGCAACTAGTCTGGCGTTATTTCGACGATAGGCAATGACTTTTTCCCTATATTTCTTACAACCAAGGAAATGTTGTGAAGGACAATTCGGAAGAGGCGGACATTGTTTGGGCTTGTTACAATTATTGCAAATCTGTGAACCCTTAACGATGTGTGCCCAAGTCATGGAAAATGTTTGCCGAACTGACCTAAAAAATAGTCATGAGGAAATTCACATACGAAAAGATTTCCGTAAAGTAGGAAGTCACAGAATTGCACTGTGATCTGCCACGAGACTGGTGGCCATGCTACTGCTTAGCACCAACTTCCTTCTTTCCGAGTATACATGTGTCTCTAAAATGTCCAGACTTGGAAACTCCAAAAAGCAAAATAAGCATTTTGCTAGAATATATGGCAAAATGACGTCAATATGCTAATATTGACAAAGATTCCCGTTAATATGACGTAATTTGCTAGACGAAAAGGACAGGATTATTCTTTCCCGTTTGAGATTAGACGCGAGCGAATCAACTTCTTCTCTGGCGTCTGAGCTTGCAATTCCTCGCACTACAGTTCAGGAAAGAATCAGGCGGCTAGTCAAGACTGGAATCATCAAACGCTTTACTATTCAGCAGAATTTTGGGAAACTAGGAAAGCCAGTCACGGCATTCGTCCTGATTTCATTTGAGCCTTTGCAAGGAATTTCTCAAAAAGACGCAGCAGAGGAGTTAGCCCGAATAGAAGATATTTACGAAGTTCATATAATTTCGGGCGATTGGGACATCCTCGTCAAGGCCCGTGGAAGCTCCATAGAGTCAATCGGAGAGCTCGTGATGGAAAAGATTAGAAAAGTGAAGGGCGTCGGAAGGACGCTAACCTGCGCATCCTTTCTTTCGGTCAAAGAGGATATTTGATTTCAAAAAGTGTGAATATATTGGATAACAAGTTTGGACTGGCTCTCAGGTCGGAACTGTATTCGCCTAAAGAGATCATCGACTTTGCTAGACTCGCAGATGGGTCTAGTGAAATCTCTCATTTGTTTTTTCCTGATATTCCCATCGGCTCGGAGTCCATCGAACTATCTGTAGCTTCTCTCGCTGTGACCAAAAGAGTGCGAATTGGAAGTGGAGTATTGCGACTATTAGAGCACGATCCAAAAATTCTTGCCAGACGTCTCGAGACAATTCAGAAGATTTCTCGGAACCGGTTTGTGCTTGGCATAGGAGTTGGATCGCCAGGTCCTCGTCCAGGAGAAACTATTGAAGCAATGTTTGCTCAGCTCGAAGACACCAAGAAAAGATTTGAATCTTCTGACTCTTTCTCATCCGATATCAAAGAGGAGTTAAAATTTCCTGAGGTGTTCATCGCAACACTAAGAGCCGGAATGGCGAGAAGGTCAATCAGCCGCGCAGACGGACTGCTATTGAACTTCTGTTCCCCCCGATATGCTCAGAGGCTAATTTCAAGTCTGGATAGCTACGCCAAGGAAGAAGAAACATCAAGAAATGTGTCTTTTGCGTGCTACGTGAAGGTTTTCTTCGCGAAGGATCAGCAGGCTGCTGACAAACTCTTGATCGAGGAATTTGTGAAGTACGACAGCTTTTCTCAATACCACAAAATGTTCGAAGAGGACGGAGTAGCTTCTTTGATAGAGGCTTCGAGAGAACGTTTGAGTACAAATCAGAGGATAGAGATCCCTTCGAGACTAAAGGAAATCTGTCTCTCTAACCCGAGCAAAGAAGAATTGGGTGAAATGTTACAACGGTTCAGGAAAGCTGGGATTGATCTTCCCTGCGCTTACCCATATTTCGCTCCAAACGAAGTTAATGAATACAAGATAGAAGTCATGAAAATGATTCTTGAGTCTATTAGGTCTTGACCTCGAGCAATCCAGCTATCTATATGACAAGACAAGATGTTCTGCAAGTGTCGGTCTGTCCACGTTATCGCAAACTAGAGATAACCGAGATCTCGAAGGCGTTGTTCTACACTTTCTTGATCTTTTCTTGAGAATAGACGCAGCGTATTGAGTTTTCGGGCGCCTTGCTTTACTTTGAGCGTCTCCAATTCTACTTCTAATGAGAACCCAATCCTACGGTTAGCAAACTTTGATGTACTATCAAAGATTTCTTGCAGTACTCTTCCGTCCGTATCATTAGGGATGTAATTGCCTAGACAGTGCAAAATCGTAGGAGCAAGATCCACAAGTTGTGGTTCCGCGGATGGAGCTTCAGCCATTGCTTTGATCCCCCTTCCAGCTGCAAATAGAATACCATCCATCTTGTGGTTGCCTGAATAGATTGGATGGGGAGTGATCAATTTGTTGCTTCCCAGCTCAAACATCCTGTGTGCGCTGTATTTCATTTCATCATCAAAGAAAACAATGTCTGGCGAATCGGTAGATCCATTGAATATGTCAGCGCTCTTGTAGATGTTATCAAACATCTTCTTTCCGGTTTTCGGATCGTTGAGTTTTCCCAATTCTATCATCAATTCGCCTATGAGCTGCTCTGCGTCTTCCTTTGACACGATACCATTTGGTTCGCGCCCCTTGAGGTTGATATATAATTGACCAAAGTTTCCGGAAGAGTATACCCTTGTTCTTGCCCAATCGATGTCTTCCATGGAAAGAGCAGTTAACTTGAGTAGTGATTTTTTCAATCAATGGACGGTAAATGTTCGGATTTCAATCTCGATTAGCTATTCGTTCATTTTAAGAAAATCGAGGCTCAATTTCGAGGGATCTACTTAGAACGATTTGCGATTTCGACCATCTCTTTTTCAAGTTGAAAATGCAATCTTCCCCAGTATGCGACGTAGTTTCAAGAGCGTCTCTTGGTCTCTAGCCCCGATCAAGTTAATTCTCGAGTCAAACCCCACTTCCACGCTGTCAATATCCTTGACTTGCCCTGAAAGATCCGCAAAAATTCTCCGAGCCTCTCTCGCGATGAGATACCCAGCAGGAGAGTCGATCGTCCTCGCACCGTTCGGCTGAACGAAAATGAAACCGTCGAATGTTCCTTCGGCGAGCAAGCAGTAGCTTATCGCTGCAGATCCCAAAACGCGGAGCTTGTACACGCTTTCGCTAGAAAGATTGTCCATGACTTTCTTTAGATAATCGACATCGCCGCATTCCATTCCGACAGTGGAAAATCTTTCATCTTTTTTCTCTCTTACTCTCTTGCTTGATTTTCCGGGAATATTCTTTTTGTTGTGAAAAGCTCCCATTCCTTTGATAGCGTAGAACTCTTCCTTAGCCGGGATGTTGAAGACCAATCCCACGTCCACATCGCCGAGTCGCCTTCTATCGCCTCTTCTTATTTTTCTTCGTAACCCGAAAACTGATAGTGAGATAGAAAACAAAGGCAGTCCAACCTGCGCATTGTGAGATCCGTCCAGTGGATCGCAAAGTATGATTGGTTTAGGAACCTCGGCATCACGCGAGCCTCTGACTTCGCCCATCTCTTCTGAGACAAAGATGAAGGAATCTCGCCCAAGATCATTTGAGAGCGTATTGTAAATTGCTGCTTCTGACAGTTCGTCAATTTCCAAAGTCAAATCTCCGCCCGCGCCTCTCTTCGTTACTCGTGTTCTAGAAGTTGGAGTATAGTTATGCTCGATTGAGGACATCCCGGCATGGGCTGCTCTTCTTAGTATTTCCACCCATTCCTTCTCCGACTTTCGAAGGGCTGTATCGCTATCTCTCTCGCTAGATCTCGAAAAATCTTGCATTACCATTCGGCGCCATCTCTAGGAGTTAGACGGAATTCCTGGACGTGTTTTAACGATGTTGCAAGGAAGAACAGGCCAGAAAGATTTCATGACACTTTTCGAATCAATTTGTCCATCGATCTGGACGACGTACAGATGAAATAGCTCCCGGGTCAGCCCTGACACGCCTTGATTTTTTATCGTAACTGCTCACGAGTTTCCTTGCCCATTTTTCAATCTCGTCAAAGACATCAGGGAGCTCGAAACCATTCGCCGAATAGTTGTATCTAGTCCTCGGAGTCATGATAAAGATCTGCACGCGGTACCTCTTTCTGGCGGCTTTTGTTTCTCCTGCCTTGATGATCGCTCTCGCTTCCAGAGTGTCTGGATAACCTCTACGCACTAAGTTCACTATTCGGGTGAATTTCTCCCGAGCGGCTTCGGCTTCGAAAGCTTCGTCGGGAAGTCCCACCATGTACATCGGGACTCCATCGTTCGTGGGTCTCGCTTCTGCGAACACTTTCATGTAATCTCTATGAGTCACAATTCCTTGTATTTCATGGTCAAACATTGTAATGACGGAATAGGTTTTTCGCAATTTCTTCATGTCGACAAACACTTGCCTTATCGTGTCTCTCGCATTGTTTTGAACTAGATCTGTATGTTCAAATTTCTTTACGGGTATCTCATACCTTCCTAGATGAGTATCGCCTTTCTTGTCGTGATCGGTACTTGGAGGTGTGAAGTAGACTATAGAGTCAGAGCTGACACAGGCGACGAGCTTCCCATCCCTTGTGACGGGTAGCTGATCTATCTTTCTTCGAATCATGACCCTTCTTGCCTTTCCAATGTCATCTTCCTCGTCTACGGTAATTGGGTTAGGTGTCATGATACGGTCGACTCTGATTTCCGGGCGAGCCTCGACGAGCTTCTCGATCATGGGAAGTGATTCGATCCTGCCAATCGGTTTTCCGTTTTGATAAATTGGCAATGATCTTATCCTATGTTCAAACATTAAAGAAGCGGCATCTGCAACATTATTGCTAGCGTTCAATCGAGGAATATACGACATGATTGTCGAAAGTTTTGTTGATGTAAAGTTCTGAACCTTCAATATATCGCGCAAAGTTACTATGGCCGTCCTTTCCTTTTCTCCCACAAATGCTTCGGAAAGCCCTCGGTCTCTCATGAAACCTATCACCTTTCGAATAGGAGTATCCGAATCTAGCAACTCGATTGGAGAAGAGAATTCGATTACTGATTGTCCCTGTAGCTCGCTCAAATTCATTATGATTTCCTTACTTCCCAACCATTAACTGTTCGTGACACGCGTGCCGATAAAGTTAGTGGGTAGGTTATAGAAAGGGACGACCCCTGCGCCTGTAACTAAATTATTACTTGAGAAGGTAGATATCCGCGATAAAGATGGGAAAACTACATTTTCAATAGGAAATCAGAATTTGGAAGCAACCCACTTTCTATTATCCCACGAGACCAAATTAGTAGGAGTAACTTCTATCACTACTCGATGCTCCTTTCCGTATCTTTCGCGCCAAATTTTAGGCATCGTTTCCGTGTCTCTCAAATTCTCATACTTTTCAGCGAGCATCGAAAAGACGAGCTTCCTCATCGCCTTATCATAGTCGATGATCTTCGCAATCCCTTGGATCATCACTCCCCGTAGTTCTGTGTACCGCTCGCCATCCTCAACCACTGCTGAGACCTGGGGTTTTTTCATTAAATTTCGGATTTTCTTCTTGTACGGCTGCGCCCTGAAATAAATGCGACCGGAATGGACTACGTACCAAACCGGTGTTACATGAGGCAACCCGAGCTGATCTACGGTGGACAATACCAACGTGTAGTGGTTCTTTAGAAAAGACCAAGCTTCAGCATTTGTCATTGGAAGGTATTGTGATCGGGATCTTTTCGTGAACCCTTTCTGAAATCTAAGGGAACTCTTCATTTTTCAACTACCTCGGCTAAGCTACCCGGTTTTCTAAAAGCTCGTGGCATGTAATGGGCCCCAAGCGAAAAAGCTTTTTGCCCAAAATGCAAGATTCATGTTAGCGTTTAGACGTGGTAAGCAACCCAAATGGGCGCATGGACATGGGATCGGCTAGAGGCTTTCTGGAAACTTGGTTTTCGATGCCATGCCGACAACCGTGTTCGTGTCTAGTACATACTTGGCGCCTTCGACCTTCGCAATCGCGGAATTGAAGACGTTATCGTAGTCAGCTTGCAAAAATATTCTTTTTACTTGAACCACGGCCATTATATCGTACTCCCCTGTTATCATATGAGCTTCAACTACTTCCTCCATCTTAAGAAGCTCTTCCATCACGTCTTTCTCACGCATAGGTTCAACCTGGCAAAAGATGAAAGCACGTGTATATTCCTTCATCGGTTTAGCTGTCTGCTCTAGCATATTCTAATTTCACTCTCTTCTGTTCAGCAACTATGAAAGATCGGGTTGTTTCAAATTGTTATGAGGGCTGTTTAAAACAATTGCGAGAGAATTGGAGTTGATCATACAAAACAAAGAGATGGAAAAAGGAAGCGATCCTTTTTGCTATTGGGGAAAACTTTGCTTTGCGCTCACCTCTATTTTCTTTGCTACATCGTTTGAAGTAGAATTCCTTCCAAAGAATCTTTTTGTTTGACCAAGAGTGAGAAAGCGCGTTTCACTAACCTTAATCAACATTGGAAGGTCTGATACAACTTTCCCGAGCACTAGGCAGTGTCTTTTAGGCAGAGTTCTAACAATGGATCGGATAGTTTCTGAATCTGCGGTGGAAGCTCGCGCGATCATGTCGAGATCTGTCTCGTTCGTGAAGTTGAACAGAAATATATTGTCTGCCTGCCTGTAAATTCCGTCCTTGATTGCATCGGGCTGATTCGTAACAAGGGTCGTAAAAATCCCAAAGTGTCGCATCCTTGTTACGATATCATCCCAATAGGTTTCGCGTAGGTAGAGGTGAGCTTCTTCGGCGAAAAGGAATATTGGTGGTATCGTCTCCCGCTCCAGCAATTGTACAAGCTTGCTAAGTACAATCTCTACAACCATTCTTTTGGTTAGAGAAGAGCACTTTTTCAATGAAACTATGATCGCGCCACCCTCCGGAAGTAGGGATTTGATTACGGCATCGATCCTTACTGAATTTTCTCCTTCAGAAGAAAATATGCCCGCGCTTCTCATCGTTTGAAACCTTGAATAAAGAGCGTCCTTTACAAGCTCGTTGCATCTCCAATTTTGAATGGTATCAGAAAGATATTCGAGAGTAAGAGTATCTGAAGATCTCAGTGAGCCGATGATCCTTATGAATTCGCGCATCGAGGCGCCTGGGGCGTCAAGCACATGCTGCATCAAAGAGACGAGACTGTACTCTCCTAGATAATCAAGCGTGAATTTGAGATTCTTGCCCGGTTCAAGGGAAATGATTCTTGTCGCTAACTCATTTCTTAAACCTTCGCGGGAATATGCGAGTCCCTCGTATTCATTGTTTAGATCAAACACTACCACAACGGCCCCGCTTGACACAAGGGAGCTCACGAGTATTTTTGATAGATGTGATTTCCCAGATTCCTTCTTACCGGTGATTATGGACAAATTCCCGTCGATTGCTTCTCCGAAGATTGTAAAAGATTCTCCGTCCCTTGTAGTACCCAATTTGATTTCAGCAGTACCAGTTTGCCCAGCGAGATCCAACAGGCGCGATTGAGAAATCTTCCTTATCTTCGACCGAGTCCTCGAAGGGAGCCACGATACATTGGGAATCATTACTCCATTCTGGATGCTGCCACGAACCTTGCAGCGCAGCAGCCGCATGTCCTTGATCAATTGAGAGACAGAGCTTATTTCGAGGGGGTCTATTTCTTGTCCGTTGGCGGTAGACTGTATCACCTGATCCCGAATTATATCTTCCGTCAGGGATTGACTTGGAATGTACGATTCATCATAAACCTGTAGGACAACCGAACCATCCTTCACCTCGTCGACTATCTCGAGGTAGTCGCCCTGAAAGACACTTTCGTCAGGCAATGCGACAATGCTAATCACATCTCCCGTTTTCTCAAGGATGCGCACTTCCTTTCTTACTGCCTCCTTTCTTAAATCCGTTAGGTTTACATTGTATTATTCAGACAAATTTTCCCAAAACCGCTGCCCGAAGGTCGTCTGAGGGAATCGGAATTAATCCATATTGCCTTGCCAAGTAGCCCCTCACGGACGAGACTGTTGCAGCATCAAATACGGAAAGGTGATGCGCAAGTCTCAACGTCTCAGGGTATCCGCGAAAGAAGATGTCGTTATGCTTCAAATCAGAAAATAGTTGAGCTTCGTCTTCTGTATTCGTCCTCGAAAAATCAACCCGAAATATTGGACAATTAAGCGAAAATTTGGCAACCGTAATCTTGTTAGATCCGAATGCAGGTAAAAGCGCTCTCACGGATTCGGTTATGTCAAGGAAAACCTGGCTCTTTGGGTAGACTTGTAAGATTGCTGCTCCGTTTGAAATCATTCTTAGAGAGGATGCTTTTGACATTCCTATTAGCTGATTAGAATTCTCTAAACATGAATCTTGAAGATTTTTAAGGGTCGTATTGTTCTGCTCTAAAACAGATGATTTTAGGGCACCATCTACCATTATAATGGCGTCTCTTAGCATTTCAGAGGCTCGAATCTGGGCTTTCCTCTCTAGCTGGACCCGAATGAATCTCTCGGCAACGGATCTGTCCTGCACGACCAAATTGAGCACTCGTCTTTGCGAATACGATCCCAGATTCGCTTGAACCGTGGTGGGGTCTAGATAGAATATGATCGGCCCAGCCCTCATGTACTTTTGAATTGATCCACGCGAAGATATCACCGTTGCAACCCTCCCAGCATAAATCGCTCCTTCCTCTGTCTCTCCAATCAAGGCACAGGAAGAATCAATAGATGCAACCACCCTATCGCAGGGGGTGATCGAGAAACTCTGGGGATGGTAATTTGAATATCTTGAAGCTTCAGTGCTCAATGGCTGAAGAGGCAATGACTCTTTCGAAAAATCGGTTCTGAATACCACCCGCTTTCCTGACAAACTGCCTAGGCGTGAAACGAGAGCAGCCTTTGAGAATTCATCTTCAAGCTTATTACTTGGAATAACATTTAATTGATTGTTCATCATGCGCATTAGATATTGTATAGGCATGTTGATTTAAGTGTTGTGCAACATGCACAATATACAATTGCGCAACTGAATGAAAAATGGCTGAAGGAGAAAAGATTACCGTGAAGCTTCGCAAAGCGGGCTGGGAGGTGGAGATTTCAGCCTCAGAGTCCCAATTGAAACAGGCCATTGATACAGTCCTCTCCTCACTCAATGCTACAGAATCAGCAGCCGTTCTTTCCTCAAGAAATGAATCGATTAGCAATCAAGGAACTAAAACTTGCCGGGGTTTGATCGTTGAATTGTGGCAAGACAGTTGGTTTTCTCAAGGCAGATCTCTTGCGCTAGTCCATGAAGAAATCGCAAGGCGTGGATATCACTATGATAGAACTGCGGTCTCGCACGCTCTGCGTGATCTTGTGATGGAAAGCATATTGACACGAGAAGGGAGTAGTAGGAACTATCAATACGTCCAGAAACGGCCACCTAGCAAATACCCGGACATGGCCTCGATCGAAGACGAATCTGTCTCGCCGGAGTACAAAACTATGAATAGCGAAGCAGATAACGAAAACCCTTAGGATCTTGCTCCTTTCTTCTTTCCTAGGTCTTCGATAAGCGCGTTGATTCCTTGAGTTGTAATTCTGTAAGCATTGCCTTCGGGTTTCGATTCTCTCGCTACGCGGCCTTCCTTTGATAGCTCACTTAGCCGCGAGCTCAGCGTCTTGGGAATCATCCCGGTCTTTTCCTGTAATTCTGATAATGAGGTAGATGAACTTGTCCCTGATCTCCCAGATTCGAAAGCTATCCTTTGGCCAACCAGTTGCAAGCATAATATTTGCCTATCACTGAGCTTTCTGTCAGCTGATGATAGAACGATTGGTCCTTCAGGAGTGATCTTGATGTAATCCTGAAATTCTTCAGCGAGTTGCACAACTTCGTAATTTAGAGATAGCTTCTTTGCAAGATCTAGCGCAGGAATCTGCCGTGCAAGAAAAGAAACCAACGACTGAAGAACAGCCTCAGGCGTTCCTGAAAACTCCGCTTTCAAATCCTTGTACGAGAGCGAGACACGAAGCTCATTCTTATCAAACTGAGTTATAGCATCCTGATGATTTTCAGACAATATTGTTCGTCTCATTTCTCCCCTTCTTTGGGAGTAATTAATCTCTTACGTTGACTGACTAACTGAACCGCTCAGTTCTTCAGCAAGTATCTCGTTTACGATTTTTCCGTCAATTTTGCCTCGAACCTGTCGCATTATCATCCCCATCAGCGTACTCTGGGACGCATTTCCCTTTGTCTTTACCAAGTTTTGGTTTTTGGTGATAATGTCTTTGACTAAGAGCCTGAGATCGTCTTTGCTCATCATGCTTAACCCTATTTTGTTCATGGCTTCTTCAGTAGTCAATTGAGAATTTTCGGAAAGAAGCCTAAGCAAGTCTGGGAGTGCTTCTTTCGCAAATTTTTTCTGATCTAATGCGATTAGAACTTCCTTGAACTGTTTATTTGAAATCTCATCTATCTTGACTCCTTCGCCTGATAGGCTCTGGACTACGTCAATCAGACCATAAGCCACGAAGCTAGCGGGCAAGCTGGTCTCCTTCATAACTTCTTCGAATACCTGTCTTCTATCTGAGTCAAACAGCTGAACTGCGAGCTGCTTAGAAAGTTTGTATCTCAATTCGAATTTCTTTACCTGCTTGTCCCAAGGCTCTGGAATTAAACGTCCAAGCCCGTCCAGAAGATCCTTTGTTATTTTGATTAGCGGAATGTCCGTTTCTGGGTACATTCTGGCAGCACCAGGCCTCGGTCTAAGGAAGACTGTCTCGCCCTCTTCATTTGCAGCCCTTGTCTCCGGAGGAATTCCGAAAAGAGATTGTCTAAGCCGTTCAAGGAGCGCGGAGCTCGTCAAATTAGTTTTTAGTTGCTGACTGGCAAGCAGAATGAACGCGTCTTTGGTTGATAAATGGAATTGTTCTCTTAACCTAGTAACTTCATCCGAAGTTATCCCGTAATTAGGCAGTTCGTCGGAATGGAATATGCCTCCTATACCGTACGCCCTAGCAATCTCGCCCAGTTCCTTACCTAATCTCGAATGAAAAGCGTTTTCTCTGCCAATAAAACCAGTAAAGTTCTTCACAACTATGCAAAACACGCGAGTGCCGTCCCCAAAAGTTGAGAAGGATTTTTGTATGATCTTAGAATCGGTATTCCGGAACAATTCAGTGGCGTCGCGAGATTCTATTTGTAGCTCCGGACCAACTCTCTCTTTGATCTCTGAAGCAAGATCAAAAAAGAATTTCTGCCTTGCAGACTCAAAACGAACAACTTTCGAGATCTGGTCTAGTTTTTGAACCCCCTTTATTTCGACGACCGACCCGCCCATAATGGAAATGTTAAGGTCTTGCCTGATCGTTCCTAGGCCTCTTGCAATCCTGCCCGACGAACGAAGCATTCGACCTAACGAACCAGCTGCTTCTTCCACTTCTTCCGGTGTGCCTTCTAAGGGAGCAAGTGCCACTTCTACAAGCGGCGTACCCAATCTGTCGAGAATGTATGTACGTTCTGGTTCCGCGTCAATCTTTGTTTCCTTGTTATGGGCTCCAAGCTTCACCGCGCGTGCCGCGTCCTCTTCCAAACTGATGCTCTGAACGCCTACCCTTGCTCCTGCGCTCCCATACTCCAGATATCCTCCTAGAGCCACTACCGCCGTCCGCTGGAAACCAGAAGTGTTGGAGCCGTCAACGACTATTTTCCTCATGACATGAATCTCGTCAATGACGCGAGATTTGAGAGCCAGCGCGAAGATAAGGGATGTTTCGAGGGCATCTCGATTTATGGGATGGGGAGGTTCTTCGTCTGCCTCGACAAGGCATGATGTCTCTTTATTTGAAAGGTACCTTACTCGAATGGCGCTCCTAGCTTCGAACTTGGCGGCCGCATCCAGTTCTCCGAGTTCGGACGCTGCGGCCCGGAGCATCCTTGTAAACTCGATCGGGTAGCGCAATTGGATCTGTCTCGCTGAATCAGGATCTGTTGTTGAAGCAAAGGATTCAGTTCCAGAAAAACATGGGCAATCACAGAACAGTTTTGCCTTCGTAGAGAGCTGTTGGTGTACCTCCAAGCCCACTTTAAGTTGCATGGCGCGGTAGTCGAGTCCATCACTGACAGTTTGTTGGCTTATGTTCAGTTCGCATCCCTCTCAATTTTCGACGATTCTAACGGAGCGGAATTCTCTCTGTCGTTTCGCCGACAAGATTCCTAGTCATTAGATTTCTTGTTCGTTCAGGAGGGAAGTTTCCTATTGCCCAACATAGTTTCACAAAAGCGGTTTCGCTTAGCATGTTTCCGAGCGGCACAGCGCCGGCATTTACCAAGTCAATTCCTGTTTCATAAACGTTGAGATCGACATGACCCCATATGCACTGAGATGTTATCCCTACAAAGATGCCGTTTCTGACCAACTCACGTATGGAATCAACTGTTTTCGAAGAGACGTGACCGAGACCCGTTGCCTCAACGATCAATCCTCTAACACCTTTGCTTTGCAAGAAACGTAACATTTCTATGTCAAAGCCAGGATGGAATTTTATCAAAGATACGCGTTGATCGAACTTCGTCTTTAGGGCAAGTTCAGAAGACAAATCGCCCATTTTGTAGACATTGTTGTAATCAGAAACAAACGACACCTTATCATTTTGAACTTTCGCAATTAGCGGGACATCGATAGACTCGAAAGCGTCTCTTCTGCTGGTATGATTTTTCCTGACCCTGACACCGGAGTGTATTGCAATCGTGTTGTCGTTTTCACTTTCGTGCATGGCAACTACCACTCCTGAGCCGTTCGAAGATGCGACGAAACGAGCCGCACCTTGAAGATTCAGGGCTGAGTCAGTCGAGGGCCTATCCGAAGATCGCTGGGAACCCACGCATACGACCGGCAGACCAAACCCGATTAATGAAAAGTTGAGAGCTGCGGAGACATACGCTAACGTGTCGGTCCCCATCATTACAACTATTCCATCAAGACCCGAGGCACTACGGTTAGTCTTCGTGTCAATTATTCTTCGGGAAAGCTCCTCCCAGTGCGTCTGGGAAAGGTTTTCGCTGAAAGATGAGAAAGCTATCTCTGCTTCAATGCGAGCGATTTTTCCAAGCTCAGGAACTGAAGCGTAAAGATCGGCAGCGGTGTAAACTGGTTTTACCGCACCGGTTCTGTAGTCGACCTTGCTCGCGATAGTACCGCCAGTACTGAGAAGAAGAATAGTCTTCTGATTTTGCGGCCCAAGTGTTGATCTGTCATTATTTCGTGCAACCGCTGTTGTTTTTCCTTGTATCGGAGGTTCTTCTTCATTCATCGAAATAATTGACTTTGCTTCTATGCCGACATTGTAACCGGATTTGAGCTTCAAGACGACATAATCGGAAGCTCCTTCCTCATATCTTGGAATGAGGAGTCCGCTCAACTCAAGTCCGTCGTTTGTCTTGATCTTGACTCTGCTCCCGCTCTTTGCTTCAGAATTTTTGATAAGCTCGGCGGCTGGACCGGTATAACTTGAAAGATCATCGGCTCCTGTGGCGTCATTCTCAGGCAAGTGTTTGAAAACCTAGGTATTCCGTTTATTATAGAGAACGGAAAAATGTATGTAAAGCTAATCCAGCCAAAACAGTTCTCTGAGAGAGCCTTCAAATCGAATTACTACTCGATTGTTCCCCCTGTAGCAAATTCGAATTGGCAAAAGCCGTTTCAATATCCGACTCTTTCAAAGCACTTGTGAAAAGCCGGAATTTCTTGACCGCCACGGGTATTGTTCTGTTAGCTATTGGTGTATCCCTTTTTCTCTTTGTTATCGTTGGATATCCTTGATGGGCTCAATGGCGGGTGAAGACCTAATTTGTAATCCTTGCCCGACATTTTTGGAAGGACTTGGCTTCAAGATGCGGTAAATAATTCTTACTTCAATCTCATTGTCATTTTCCTCGTGTTCGGATTGCCTGCTATCATAGTGGGAAGTCGTTCACCCTAGCTCCTCGAAATGTAGCAAGCGAAAGAACTTGGCAACGCCCGAGAAAGTTAACAAAATCAAAAATTGGTTCTGTTCGGGGTCTGGTTGGTGAGCCAAAAAATGCTCGACTGTTCGGAGATGGTTGGTAAGAGCAAAGCTCCGATTTTCAAGCACAATATCCAGTCCTGCTTCGATTCCTAGGTAATATTTTGGAAGACGACATAACTACCTCATTCCTTTTTATATTCCGAATAGAGCGGATTTTTTCATCGACGCTGGAGTCCTTAATGAACTACTTTCAAACATCGGCTTTAATTTAGGGCATGGATTCAAGGAAACGACAAGATAAGACACCCGAGCTCGCTTCCCCCATAAATTCCATATTTACAATTGAGAGGTTACAATTCTTCCAATATCTGTATGTCGTCAATTGGTGAATCTTATTGGAATCAGGCTGAGAATTACGCCTCCTGTATTCTATTTGAAACCCCCTAGTTACTTTGCACACACGCACGTGTGTAAGTAGTCAGAAAGCCGCAAAGAAAACCCTCTAGCTAGAGGGATCACTCATCTGACTGTACGGGAGATACTCTCGACGAAATAAATCGTGTATTCCTCGCTACTACCTGTAGTAAGGAACCGCGATTTTCTCGGCAGGCTTGCCTTCTCTAGAGCTCTTGACTTTGCGAATAGCGTCCTCGAAATGCCTCATGGTAACTGCGGCTTCTGCGGCATGTTTCTTCGCATCCTCAGGCTTGGGGAAACTAGCAATGTACTCCTGAAGCACAAGGGATACGGCCGTATTCACGACAGACGTGAGATCAGCCCCGCTGAATCCCTCCGTCATCTCTGCAACGCGCCCGATGTCGAGGTCGGCAGCGACAGGTTTGTGCTTGATGTGGATTTCGAGTATCGATCTCCTGGCTTCCTTGTCCGGCGAAGGAATGTACAGGAGCTTGTCGAAACGTCCTGCCCTAAGTAGTGCCGGATCAACCATATCCATCCTGTTCGTCGCAGCCAAAACCACCACGCCGGCCAGCGATTGAATTCCATCCAGTTCAGTCAAAAGTTGGCTCACGACTCGTTCGGTGACCATGCTGTCCCCGCCCAATCCCCTGACAGGAGCTAACGCGTCGATTTCGTCGAAGAATATAACGCAAGGCGAAGCTTGTCTAGCCCGTCTAAACACTTCGCGAACTCCGCGCTCTGACTCTCCGACCCACTTTGAAAGCAACTCTGGCCCGCGAACACTGATGAAATTAGCTTCACTTTCTGTCGCGACGGACTTTGCCAGGAGAGTCTTACCCGTACCCGAAGGACCATAGAGTAAGACGCCCTTTGGCATGCTGTAACCGATCGTCGTGTAAAGGTCCGGATACTTTAGGGGCCATTCCACAGCTTCTTGGAGTTCTTTCTTTATGCTTTCGAGTCCTCCAATATCCGTCCAGCGAACGTCCGGAGTCTCCAAGTAAACCTCACGCATCGCGGATGGATAAACATCCTTCAGCGCATTCTCGAAATCTTCCATCGTCACTTGTAGCCTGTTCAAGAATTCTGGTTGAAGCTTGTCCTCTTCGATTTTGAGTTCAGGCAACATTCTCCTCAAAGTCTTCATCGCGGCTTCCTTACACAAGTACTCGACATCAGCTCCGACGAAGCCGTGGGTTACGGCCGAGATTTTCTCAAGATCTACCTCTTGAGTCAGAGGCATGTGGCGCGTGTGTATTTGTAATATTTCGAATCGACCCTTCTTATCTGGAACCTTGATTTCGATTTCTCTGTCGAATCTTCCAGGTCTTCGCAGAGCGGGGTCAATTGCGTTTGGTCTGTTGGTAGCTGCGATGACGATTACCTTTCCTCTCGCTTCCAGTCCATCCATCAAAGAAAGAAGCTGCGATACGACACGTCGTTCAACTTCTCCAGTCACTTCTTCCCTTTTTGGAGCAATAGAATCTATTTCATCAATAAACACAATTGTTGGAGCTTTTTCCCTAGCCTCCTTAAAGATCTCTCGCAGTCGAGCTTCACTTTCACCGTAGAATTTGCTCATAATCTCCGGCCCTGAGATGCTGATGAAGTGAGCGTTGCTCTCGTTAGCTACAGCCTTTGCTAGCAGAGTCTTACCAGTGCCTGGCGGACCATAGAGAAGTACACCCTTCGGAGCCTCGACGCCTAATTTTTCAAATATTTCCGGATGACGAAGAGGGAGCTCAATCATTTCTCGAACCTTTTGAATTTCATCTTTCAAGCCTCCGATATCCTCGTATGTGACTTGCGGAACTCCTCTTAGTGTCTCGCCCTTTTCGGAGATTGCAAATATCGTGCGTTGGGTAATCAGAACGGCGTCAGCCATAGGACTAACACCCAATACCTGGAAAGTAAGTCGTCCGCCAAAGTAGGGAATCATGATATTATCACCCTTGGTGACCGGGACGCTCTCAAGAGCGTCAGCAAGGTAACGCTCGTCTATTGGAGGAATCGCTTCGAGAGGAGCCACTACTACCTTCTCAGCGGGGGGAGCTTTGATCTTCTTTATCGTGACAGTGTCGCCTATAGCGACTCCTGAGTTATTGCGGATTAGACCATCGATCCTTATGACGCCACGTCCCTCGTCAGATGGGTAGAGAGGTAGACATTTTGCGACAGTTCTTCGCTTGCCCTTGATTTCGATTATATCTCCAGTCGATGCATCAAGCGCATCCATGGCATCATAATCAATTCTAGCGACTCCTCTTCCTACATCTCTCGTGTAGGCCTCTAGCACCTTCAAGGTAACACCTTGCTGGCTCAATGGAAGTACTGTTCTCCTAGTTCTAAAACTATAAACAATCTAATATTTCTGCCTTTCATACACATTCCATTTCATCGAATCTGCGTAGAAATAACGCATATGAATTGTGGATACTGAATTCCGAATTCCCGCTATGCGGGAAAATAGTCCTTTTCCTAATGAAATGAGTCCAAAGAGTTAATATGATATTGAACAAGATAACGAGATGAAACATCTTTGAAAAACTTACTTTGCTTTTGAGATAACTGTCGTCGACTATATCGAGAGCTTTAATGTTAGTGTTTGCCAGTCACTGCATAATGTGAGTTCGATCTTTTTTTCCTTTCTTGAGGAGATTCTTCAATAACAAATGTCTTATTCGTCTCATAGAATCGCGGTTCTTGAAAAGGAATCCTGCCACTCCCGCAAATGCAATCTCGAATGCATCTCATTTTGCCCTGTGAATAAGACAGGCAGTGACTGTATTGTTTTAGGCGAAGACGCCAAGGCCGTCATCAGCGAGGAACTGTGTACGGGTTGCTCGATATGCGTAAAGAAATGCCCTTTTGATGCAATCTCGATTATCAATGTCGCCTCAGAACTTGGATCCCAAAAGGTTCACCAGTATGGAGTAAACACGTTTCGACTGTACAAGATCCCGATTCCCAAGAAGAACGCGGTCGTAGGTCTCATTGGACGAAACGGAGTAGGCAAGTCTACGGCGATGAACGTGCTCTCAGGCTCAATCAAGCCGAATCTGGGAAAATATGACGATCCTCCTGATTGGGACTCCATTATCGAACAATTTCAGGGGACTGAACTCCAAAAACACTTCGAGGCAATTTCAGCGGGAAATCTCAAAGTCTCAATAAAGCCCCAGGCGGTTTATATGATTCCAAAGATCTGGAAGGGCTCGATGCGAGAACTCTTGAAAACTTCGGCTGGGTCCAGCAGGAACATATCGGAGATCGTTGACGTTTTGTCGCTCAGGAACAATCTTGACTTGAACGTGAGCGAGCTTAGCGGCGGAGAATTACAAAAGACAGCAGTGGCGGTCGCCGCCCTAAAGGACGCGGACATGTACTTCTTCGACGAGCCCTCGAGTTACAATGATGTATTCCAGCGAATGAAGGTATCGCAAGTGATCGCGGAACTTGCCAAGAAAGCTTCTGTGATATTAGCGGAGCACGACCTTTCCTTCTTGGATTACCTTAGTGACTACATACACATTCTTTACGGGGAGCCAGGAGTGTACGGTATAACATCTACGATTCAGTCAGCAAGATCCGGGATCAATGAACTACTCGACGGATTCCTTGAAGCTGAAAATGTAAGATTCAGGGACCAGCCTGTGCGTTTCGACATTTATTCTCCGGTCGAGGAAGACATAGAAACTCCGACGATATGCGATTACACTTTATTAAAAAAATCATTCCCGACTTTCGAGCTAAGCGTGGAGCCGGCCGAAATTAGGCTGGGCGAAGTTATAGGAATCCTGGGAGCAAATGCACTTGGTAAAACTACATTTCTCAAAATGCTAGCGGAATTAGAAACACCAACCGATGGGACAGTAAACCTTTCCGCGAAAGTAGCATACAAGCCTCAGTATCTTTCCGCAAGTTCGGAAATGGATGTACAGACTTATTTACGAAGCATTAACAAGAACGTTGATACGGGACTCATTCAAACCCAGCTCATCAGCCCGCTAAAGTTGGAGAAGCTATACGAAAAAGCGATCAAGCATCTGAGCGGAGGCGAGCTTCAAAAGGTCGCAATCGTAGCGACGCTGCTTCAGGATGCCATGATTTACGCATTCGATGAACCTTCGGCATTCATCGACGTTGAGGACAGGATAGTCCTGGCGAAGTCTATCCAGCGTTTCGTAAGGTCTATGGGAAAAACTGCCGTCGTAATCGACCATGATATTCAGCTCGTAGATATCGTGGCGGATTCACTCATGATTTTCTCGGGGGAACCAGGAAGGCACGGGCATGCTAGCAAACCTTTAGGCAAAACGGAAGGGATGAACTCGTTTCTGAAAGAACTCGGTATAACATATCGTCGGGATATCACAACCGGGAGGCCAAGAGTCAACAAGCCAGACAGCAAGCTTGACCGGACGCAAAAGGAAGAAGGAAAATACTATTACGTCGGCAAGATTCCCACAACGGCAGAATAAAGCTCTCACTGATGGTGTGTCATTGACCCCTTGCCAATGTTAAAAGAGGCACTAGGTCAAGTTTTAAACGATGAAGAGAGGGCATTACTCTCTTCATCCTTTGACGTAATAGGCGATATTGCAATCATAAAGATTCCAGATGAACTCCACTCGAAGGAAAATCTAATTTCTGAGAATATTCTTGCTCGAATGAAGAACGTAAGGACGGTTCTGAAACAGTCCTCAGACGTAAAAGGAGAATTTAGAACCCGAGAGCTTTGTTTCATAGGTGGAAAGGAAAACTACGATACAATCTACAAGGAAGCTGGGTGTCTCTTCAGGGTCAACGTCAAGAACGTCTATTTCTCACCGAGGCTTTCGACCGAGCGAGAGCGGATCGCGTCTCGCGTAAAAGATGGAGAGCATATACTCAACATGTTTGCAGGCATTGGAACGTTCTCTATTATTATCGCAAAGAAGAAACAAGTCCAAATTGAAAGCGTGGACATAAACCCAATAGCAATTGAACTTGCACAAGAATCTCTAGGGCTGAACAAAAAGTTGAAGGGAAAAGTCAATCCGATCTTGTCCGATGCATTGCCCTACTCTTTGTCTCACCAGAACCAATTTGACAGAATTTTGATGCCACTCCCCGAGCGAAGTCTCGAGTTTCTTCCTGCAGCTTTTCGGGCGGCCAAGGATCAAGGAATGATTCACTGTTACGTGCACGTTCCGACATCCAATTTTGAAGACAATAATTGGATTGTCTCAGAGCTCAATCGCGCGGAGTTGCGGAACCTAAGGAAAGCCGAAGTGATAGAGTGGAAAAGGGTCAGGGAAGTCGGGCCGCGCTACATACAGGCGGTTGCAGATATCAAGGTCTACTCTTAGACTCTGACTCGCTGTCCCTCGTAGATCCGTTTAACTTTATCCAGTGAGTCAATTTCCTTCACAGACTTGTCATCCCTTATTCGCTTGATTCTGGGAAATCGCAATGCGTAGCCACTGTCGTGTCTATTGCTTATCTGAATTGCGTCAAACGCTACTTCTAATACAACTTGGGGCTTGACGATTCTGCGATAGCCTTGATCTTGAATTGTAAGTGACTTCATGATCTCGGTCATGTTCGCGATTTCTTCATCGCTTAAACCAGAGTAAGCTTTTCCTACAACCTTTAACTGCGAGCCATCACTAACTGCAAAAGTGTAATCTGATATGACCCCGGCCCTCTTGCCATGCCCGTATTCGCACGCGACTATAACTACGTCGAGCGTGTCGAGCTCCTTCTTTAGTTTGACCCAGTTGCTGCCTCGCCTTCCTGGAGTATATGGAGAGAATCGATCCTTTACGACTAGCCCTTCATATCCGAGGTTTTTGCTTTCGACGAACATGTCCGAAATCTCTTGCGCCGAACTGACCAGTCTTTGTTCGGAAAATCCCATGACTGGTTCGGGGAGCGTTAACTTTCGCAATGCTTGCACACGATCCCCTAGAGCTTCTTGAATTAGAGCGGAACCGTTGGAGTACAATAGATCAAATGCTAAGTATTTTATTGGCGCGTCATTATTAGATCTCGAAATCTTTCTTAGCCGGCGCTGTAGCAACTGAAAGGAAAGCGGCTTTCCTCTGTATGCTATGATTTCTCCGTCGAGAATGAAACTATTCTTCTCTCTAATCATCTTCGTACCCGCTTCGAGCTCAGGAAAGAAGCTCGTAATGTCCGCGAGGTTTCTCGAGAATATCTTTACTTGTCCGCTATCAACGTGCACCTGCGCCCTTATACCATCATACTTGTACTCAGAGTACATTGGCGAATTCTTGAATTTCAAAAACAATGATTCTGCTGTCTCTGCAGTGTCAGCGAGCATGTAATTTGTTGGACGGAGAGGCAACAGTTTAGCTTCAGATAATTTTCCATTACGAGCCAGAACTGCGACCATTCCAGAGTTTGCGACAATTAGGTTAGCCATCCTTACTTCGGGAAGAGTTTTCGAAAAAGCTCGCGCGACAGATTCTTCGACAAGGCCTTCGACTAGTCCGATTCGCATCTCATTCGTCAAAACTTTCACGATGTATTTGGCTTCGCTCGGAACAGTAATGTTTGAAAAAAGACCACTGAGGATCTGCTGCTTTCTACTTTGAGAGCCGGATCCTGTGCTCTTCGAAAGGTCGAGAAAACAATTGTAAACGTGCGACATCGTCAGAGATTTTTGAAATAGCGTTTGACTAAATTGAAGCTGTCCAGAGTTTTTCGCCTTCGTAATTTTCTCTGAAATCAAATCTTCAAGAGCCGACCCCAAGTCGCCATATTTGCGATAGTATCTAGAAAGTTCCGTATCCTTCGAATTGGTAATTTTCGAGATAACAATCCAGAGCGTTGAATATCCTACATTTGTCTCTTGTTCGACTTCGCCCGGTGGGAAGACTCTGCCCGACAGAAAAGTAACCGCGATCTTTAGATCCTTATCATCTTTCAGGCCGACCAGATATTCGGAAAGGATTCTGATCTTTTCGAGCTTGCTGGGTGTCGCCTTGATTCTGTCACAGGTTAAGGAGAATTTTTGAAAACTGTCGGCCGAATCTTCGTAAACCGTCGTCAAGAAAGATCTTCTGGTAGTTTGAAAAGAGACTCAGCTAAATAATAATCATCGAAAGGAATCTCAGAAAAAGAGTCATATCGGCCTACTCATCAGATAGGCGTCTTCACCATCGCGATAGTAGCTTCGGTGTGTGGCAGTAGTCTTGAACCCTAATTTCTCGTACAGTGAAACCGCGGGTTGATTAGAAATCCGAACTTCGAGATATACCTCCGAACAACCTCTTTGACCCATTCCAGAGATTGCCTCCTCGCAGAGGACTCCACCTAGCCCCTTGCCCCGGTGTTCCTCGAGGACTGCAACCGAGACGATATGACCCTTGCGAGCGAGGCCATATCTACGCATGTTCGAAAAACCGTACTCGATTCTGCACATGATGTAGCCTTGGATGTTGCTGGCTTCGTCTTCTGCAACGAGAAAAGTCTCGGGAGACTCTTGCAGTCGTTCCTCAAAAAAAGAGTCTGAATAATGCTCCGGAAGGGCGGCCCAATTTATCGCAATCACGTCTGCAATGTCCCTTGAAGTCGCACGGCGTATGCCGTACTTGCCAACCTTTCTAAGAAAAATGTTCTCCAAGATCTGTACGGGTACTCCAAATATGGCTATTTGTTTGTTTGGAACATAATTGGCGTCAACTAGGATAAATAGCTATATTGGCCATAACCGTGCATTACTTTCTTTGACAACCATAGACACTCCGATCGGAGCTAGAAGCCCTGAACAAACTCAATTCCTAATAGACTCTGTCAAAGCCCATTTCCAAGTTGCTCAGGAATACATCTCGGAAGGGGCACAATCCGTGCAGTTCTTCCTAAGTCCAGATCAATCCGAGACCAAGGAGAACTTTCTAGCACTAACAAGGGACTTGAAGAGTAGCGGAGACACAGCGTTCCTCCGAAATACAGATCATGGCTTAATGATTACAGTCGTTCGCAAGCCAGTGCAATCGGGCAAGCCCCGCGTGAAACTTCCGTTGGCGCTTTTCTTGGCAACAATCACGACGGTTTTCATCTACGGATACTTTTGGGGCCCCTTCGAGGGATACAGACAAAGTGTAAACCAAGATCTGACTATTGGCGCCATCTTTGCGGCTTGCCTTATGGCCATAATAGGAATACATGAAATGGGACACAAGGTGGCTTCTTGGCATCACAAGATGGAATCATCTTGGCCATACTTTATTCCGTTTCCTCCGATTCCAGGACTCACTCTGCCAACAATGGGCGCCGTTATCAGCGCGAAAGATCCTCCTCCAAACAGGGACGCATTGTTTGATCTGGGCATATCTGGTCCGATGGCCGGATTGATCACGACCATTTTCGTTTCGATTCTTGCCGCATTCACGGCAAAGGTAGTACCCCTTGTTAGTGTCTCAGGTCGACTGGGTTCCGTTGACATTTTGACGTCCTATCTAATCGCATTTACTCATCCTGGACAAAACGGAGTGATCTCCGGATCCTTATTCGGCGCCTTGTATTTCGCATATTCTCTCGGATTTCTTCTGACTTTCGTGAATTTACTTCCCGCTTGGCAATTAGACGGCGGTCATATTGCAAACGCGTCGGTGACTCCCAGAACTCACAAGTACCTGACTTATTTCAGCGCGGCAGTTATGTTCCTGACGGGATTTTGGTTTATGGCCCTACTGGTTCTATTCTTTGCATCGCGAGTACCTTCACTACGGCCTCTGGATGACGTGTCTCCTCTATCGAGCAAGAGAAGAATTATGTTTTGGGCTACGTGGATAATTGCGGCCGCAATTTTGGTCCTAGTTGTCTATAATAACGAATTCTTTTGGATCTGGAACGCAATCTAGGGAGGTCCGGGGCCAGCTTTCAGATCCTCGCGTTCCTTCATCGAGACCGCAATGTTCGACCCGTCGGGAATCACTGTAATCTTCGCCCTCGATCCCGGCGATACGACAGCTTGAGGCGCTTCTTTAGCTCCACTGTACATTTTGAATTGAAACTTTTCCCCGTAGTACTTGGGCAGGGTACTAATCATCGATAAATCGAGTTCGCCCTGAATCTTGTAGAAGGAGAGTAGAACATCGAGCCCGTCGAAATAAGTAAGATTGTCTAGTTTCGCACCCGGCGTGAATCTGCCAGTGACGTAGCGTAGCAATGCTTCCGAACCCAGCCCTTGAGAACATTCTGCGAGCATGCATATCTTGGCGTTTGAGTCCTTGAGCGAGGCATTTTCTATGACGTTGAAGAACGACCTACGCAGCGCCTCGTTCAGTGTGCGATCATTTTGTTCACCTCCGCAACCAAAGATCACCCTTTCCGACTTGCTTTGAATTTCACTCGAAAGGTTTCTGCTCCAAAAGTCAAGCATCTTCGCATGAGTCGCTTCCGGTTCTCCGAAGTAAGTTCCTAGGACGCTGTTCGGCGAAGACTTTTCCACTAGCTCTATCACGCTGACGTTCGGGCACGTCTGCAGAATTCTAGTTGCGTACCATGAGGCGTTAGATTTTCTTGAACTACATGGTAATTCATCACATGATCTCTTGAAACCCTCATTCATCCCTTCGCCTGAAATCGAGAGAAGATCTGAAGCCGCACTCGTCAAGCCGAACAGTGGGTCATAATGAACAGACGTTAGCAATGCCAAATTTGAGCTGTTCTTCACCAAAGAGAAGATTTTCGCTTGGGAGGCATCGACCGTTCCGACATCAGATAGATCTTCGGTGTTTAGTTCCTGAACTGAAGAGACTTGGTATTCCTGGGCTTTTCGCCTTACGAATGCTCCAGTTTCCTTCGTGTAGATGAGCCTAGTCACTCGCTTCTCGTTGTTGTTGTTACTTAGCTGACGTGAGAGTATCGAGTCAAGAATGAGATTTGTTCCGTTAGTTTGGGTCAGTACAAGAATTGAATCAAACCCCGAGAATTCGATAGTCTTTGCATCAATTTCTTCCCTTGAAAGTTTCTTCACTTGAGGTTCCAAAATCTGCGCAAGATTTTCCTGCCTAATGTCAAAAGACACTTCGACAGGTCCATACGGAACCCAAATTTCGACCATGAGCTGCTATGCATTTTTCCTCCGAGGGCGTATATCTCAATATCTCAGCTCTTTATTTGATTTGAGATGGTATCAGTTTCCGTTCTTTCCTCGAATTTTTCAGCAGTTTGTCAATTCAATCTGACAGGGCATGAAAAAGTAAGTCGTGCTCTTCTTGCTGATTTGAGTCAGAGGTAATAATTTTCGGGAATGCATAGTATACTATCTCAGTTGTTCGAGACAGTTTCGATGTCTCATCCCTTGGATGGTCCTTGGGTTGCCATTGTGTTCGCGATAGGATTCTGCGGGCTCGCGATATTGCTCGTCGAGATAAGGAAAGGATCCTAAACCAAGTTCGAACGGCTATTCTTTCGTCTTCGTTCAATAGTCAGGACTCTGGGATGATGACTTTCTATAGGGACCTCTCGTCCTTCTTCTAGCTTTCTTTTTCCTCTCTTTATTTCTCAAGAGTTCATCCTGATTTGAGAGATCAGTCATCGATTCGCACTTCTTTGTAATTGGATTAGAAACAAAGTAAAGTTTTGCTCTTTCTATAACGTAGAGAAAAAGAGATCTGAGAACTGGAAACAAGTCGAATTCCTTCATTGTTCGATTGATTGAGTTACGAAATAGACTGGAACGCAGCAGAAACCGATGAGACATTCCTAAATGAACCAGTTCTCAAAGCAATTTTAGGAGTATTCTTGCTTCAATCTTAATCTGCTATCTAATTTCTATGGATTGGGAAAACCAGGCAGTTCTCGGGCTGCTCTAAATCTCACTTTTCTTCCTCCCGCTGTGGGGATTTTTTGGTGTAATTTCGCAGAAATGCAAGCGTTTGAGAGTCCGAATCATCCAGGTTTGTGAATCAATGTAGTAACAAGTTTCATAAGGGTAAGCTTACGAAGGGCATATTACGAATCATGGCGTCTAAGATCTGCCCTTATTGCGGAGCGAAGAACCCCAGCGACTCATATAGCTGCTCGAATTGTGCCGCATCTTTAATCGAGATTCCCTCTGCTTCGTTTCCCAGTTCAAATCCGACTCAATACGGGACCTCATCCTCCTGGACAAGTGTTTCACAGCAAAACCAAAATTCTGCAACCCCGTCTAGTTTTCAAACGAATAACGATCAGCAACCAGCAACAACAACAGCCTCGACGACAATGCCTAATAGCACGAGCACGGTCTCGACGGGAGAAATGCCAGTAGCCGTTGTGAGTCAATCGCCTTGGATGAGCATAGCAAACTCGTTCGTTTGGATCATCTTTATCCTAATTTTCGGTTTCGGAGTTGGGGTCGGTTCCTTTGGACTTTTAGGCGAAATCGTCTACGTCATAGCCGTAATCGCCGTCCCTACCCTCATTGGATACCTTCTGAGGCCAAAATACGAATTTTACGAAACGCATTTGGCGAGACAAGCTCGAGGCGGAAAACAAGAAGTTCCGTACTCTGAAATCCAATTTGTTGATCAAAGGCGCGGACAGATACTGCTCTCCCTAAAGCAACAAGCCGGAACACCTGCCGCCGGTAGAATGTTTAGAAACAGTCGCGTTGTGATTCCCAGAAATCCGAAACTTTCGAGCGGGGCAGATCTCGCGACTTGGCTCAGAACCAAAATTACGCCTGTCACTCAGAAGAATTCGAGCGACAGTGAAGAAACTAATGATAATGGAATGCAGACCGGCCTGTAAACGGACCTTAGGTCTTTATCCGCCTATTGTATCTTGAGAGCTTCAATAACCAAATGTAACGGAACTTCGAGAAAGAACCTTCCATCGCTTTCCTTTTCCAAGAATTCTGGAGTAGGTTCGGGTTCTTCAAGGCTCGTGATCGCGAGTCCGTTCGATTTGAGTAATTTAGCATACCAATTCAGCGGTCTGTGATATCCGCGTGTCCAAGCTCTTTCGCCGTCAGAAATTTTCCAGGCGTATTCTTCCGAAGAAAAAGTTTGATACGCCCTTATTTTTCTATACATCTTCGTTACCGACCCGTTGTCTTCTAAAGTTCTTTCTAAAAGCCAGCTTGAATTTCTTCCGTTGTCGAAGCACGGATGAGATATACTTGCCACAAATCGTCCTCGCTTTCTTAGCACTCTCCCTACTTCCTTGATAGCACCTTCAGTATTCTCCATATCCATCAATGACATATTCGCAAAGATGATGTCAAAAGACTCATCTTGGAGATGCAAATCCGCTGTGTCGGAAACTGCGTATGTAATTCCGAGTTTGTTTGAGGGATCGTGCGCTCTTGCTCGTTCGATCATGGAAGGGGAAGAGTCGATCGCGGTCACTTTGGCTCCCTCCTTTGAAAACCTCCTCGAAAGATATCCATTCCCACAACCCAGATCCAAGACATCCTTCCCGCGAACTTCCCCGACAAGCTTAATCAAAGCCGGATCAATCAATGCCCGGTGCCAAAGATCTCCATTCTCACCTTGCTTCACATCGTACCAGGAAGAAAGATCGTCCCACTGTCTTGTCCGATTATCCATCTTTAATCCCCTGATCCATTTTTGGATGATTTTCAGCTGTCAACAGTCTAGGACTTTTCCTCCCTTTTCTTAGCAAGGCTCAAAAGCTCGTCAAAAGAAATCGCGTCGTTGACTAGGAGTGAGAAAGTCCCGTTCCCCAGTAGCTCTCTCGATATCCGCTTTAAGAATCCCATCGTTGCGTAGCTCGCGCTTGGACCGAAGCTAACTCTGGCAACGCCTAGATCCTCAAGCTCTTTGATAGACGGGAGTCCTTTTCTTATCATGACATTTGTCGGGAACCTGTCTAGCGCTCTAACGAATTCGTGAATCAGGGTCTTATCAGAAAGACCCATTGGGTAAACGCAGTCTGCACCCATGTCCCGGAAAGCACGGCATCTTCTAATAACTTCTTCAAACCGTTGTCTTTCGTCTCCGTCTGCATACCTAATTGCATCCGTTCTCGCGTTGATCACAAGCGGAACCTTTATCGTTTCGCTAACTTCTTGAACGGCTTTGATCTTCTCTAGATGTTTTTCCAGAGAGTGAAGTTTCTTAGTCTCGTGATCAAAATCCTCAATATTAATTCCGACAGCTCCTGACTCTATTACTCCTTTTACAGTTATCTCGACATCTTTCTTGCTTGAGCCGAAACCCGAAAGTATATCAGCGGACAATGGCACGGATAGTGTCTGGGCTATCCTCTTGATCGCAGCAAGGTAGTCATTCAACCCGATATCCTCATTATCCTGATAGCCAAGAGATACCAGCATTCCCGCGCTCGAAGTTGCAATAGCAGGAAAGCCTTCGCTTTCAAATAGCCTAGCACTGGGGACATCCCACGCATTCGGCAGAATTAGAACTCCTTTTCCTCTATGATGCATCGATCTAAAGAGTTCAGCTCTTTCCCCTTGTGATTCCAAGTTCATATTCTTCTTGATTTCAGGAAGATACAGCAAATAGTTCAAATTGTTTTATAGTAATTGATAATTGAGGCCGTTGAAAATGGGCACTTCAGACGATTGCTTCTTCGACCCAGAAAGCCTATACATCAGTAAAATCATTAAGCGCATGTTCATAAGGAAGATCGTCTCAATAGTACCTAGAAGAACACAAGGAATCTGAAAGTACACAATTCCAACAACGAAGATATTTACAAATTGCCAGAAAAAGACCCAGTCCAAGAAGCCGAGAAACTTGTTCAGGAAGCTAATAAACGAAAGATGACGCTCAGGCTCCTTGGAGGCATTGCGTTTAGATTGCGATGCCCGAGCTCCATGAAGGATAACCTGAAGCGAAAGTACGTGGACATTGATTTCGTCGGCACGCGCAAGGAACGCAAGGAGATACAGAATTTCTTTGTCGACATGGGATACACGCCTAGAACCACTTTCAATACCATGCAGGGGTTCAGGCGCCTTATTTTCAACGACATCGACAACGAAAGACGCGTCGATATCTTTCTTAATGAATTCGAAATGTGCCACAAGCTTGACTTTACAAACCGATTGAAACTCGATAGTCTCACGCTTCCGCTTGCCGATCTCTTGCTTACAAAACTTCAGGTGTACGAGATCACAGAGAGAGAATATCGCGATGTCATCGCAATGTTGACGGATCACACTCTGGGAACTACGGACAAGTCAGATGTAATTAACGAGAAGTATATTGCACAACTCTGCGCAGAAGACTGGGGCCTTTGGAGGACGATTACTTTGAACTTAGAGCGCATTTCATCCGCGTTGCCGCGGTATATTCCGACGCAGGAGAGTCAGCAACTCGTAAAGTCAAAGATCGACGCTCTTTGGAAGACGCTCGACTCGGAACCAAAGTCATTCAGATGGAAGATGCGCGCTCGCGTTGGAGAGAAAGTAAAATGGTATGAGCTCCCAGAAGCGGATCGAGAAGTTGTCGATTCTAGGCCGCAAGACCAGCGAATTGCAGGTGCTGAGCAACCTCGGGGAAGTAGCAGCGGTATTGGAAATGGTTCCAATCCTTCTAGCTAACTAATTTGAATATGAGCAGCTGACGGAAGCGTCAGATCCCTCATTGTCAACAGTCCCGGCCTAGCCTCGATAACTTTGGGGATATTGTTGATGAGCATTGCTATCGTTCCGGAATCTCCATTTATGCACGGCGTAGATTTGAAATGGACTCTAGGGGTTCCTTCGATGTCTACTAGATCGAATTCCTCTCCTGCGCCGATGTAAGCTCTAAATTCATACTCAATTTTTCTCTTTCCGTTTATTATCCCGTATGCGAATTGCTTCGAACCTGCGACCTTGCCTCGTTCGACTGTTATCCAACTACTACCTACCTTTTCTTCAAGAACTACGGGTTCCGGCTCCAGAATTTCTATTTTGTCCAACTCCCAACCTAGCGAGTCGGCCAGCATCGATATCGATTGGAAGAGACCCACATGCCCGGAGATTGTTTTGTTTCGAATCGCGGATCGGAACTCGTCGGGACTTAGACCGGCACCTATCTTTTTTTGAAATGGTATCCTTCTATTCGCGGCGTTCATCTGTCTCCCAACTTTTACGTTTGTGATTTCAATACAAGGCGTCGTGAGAATAGTCGGAAGCACGTCCATCAGGAATCCGGGGTTGATCCCGGTCCCCAATATTGTCACCCCATTTTCTTTTGCCACGTTGTCTACTTCTTCCGCGATCTTTCTGTTGGTTGCGTATGGGTAGGAAAGCTCTTCACAGGAAGAGATAATATCGACCCCGCAGCCAGCCAGCCGCTTTAGCTCAGGTGCCACTCTTTCTAGATAACTGGAAGTCGTATGAATTACGATATCCGCGTTGGTTTCCTTGACTACTTTTTCTGGATCATTTTGAATTGAAACGTTATGATTTGTGTCTAGTCCAACGACCTTTCCGAGATCCTTCCCAATTTTGCTCGGATCTATATCCAAAGCGCCTACAATTTGCAGCCAATCTTTCTTTTTCTCAATAACTGTCTTGGCAACCATCGAGCCGATGACACCGACTCCGTAGCTGATAGCTTTGATCTTCTGCATTTAGTTCGAAAACTTCCAGTTTCAATATGACTCGGCGCGCGTTTTAAATGGTATGCGAAGCAAGCTGACATGTTTCTCCTTAAAAGAAAGAGTGTCGCCTTTTTTCTTTCATAAATCCGGATACGGTCTTTCTTTGGAGTACAAGTACATCGTCCTTGTCAATACTACAATTGCGAGTTTCATGGCGCTTCTCGACTCGAACATTGTACTAATTTCTCTTCCTACGATAATTCGAGACCTTCCGAATACAACAACGGCAGACGGAATCTGGGTCGTCATGGGATACTCGCTCATGCTGGCTACGATTCTTTTGACAATAGGCAGACTCTCAGATATCCACGGGCGCGTCAGACTGTACAACATCGGATTCGCCGTATTCACAGTTGGTTCTGGTTTGTGCAGCATTTCAGTGGATGGCTACCTCTTGATTGTCTTCAGATTGATTCAAGGAGTTGGGAGCGCTTTGATTTTCGCTAACGGAACGGCGATAATTACTGATGTCTTTCCACAAAGCGAACGTGGCAGAGCATTGGGAATAAATCAAATCGGAGGGATTAGTGGTTCAGTTGCAGGTCTAGTGCTAGGAGGAGTTCTTACTGAGACTCTCGGCTGGCGTTCGATTTTCTGGATAAATATTCCAATAGGAGCTTTCGCAACATTTTGGGCCTATACCAGGCTGAAAGATGTCAGTTCCCCCTTGAAAGGTGAAAAACCCGACGCATTTGGGATGGGTCTTTACGGAATTGGCTTGACATTGTTTCTACTAGGATTGACTTTTGGGGCTATATCGGGTTGGCTCGGAATCTATATCGTTATCATGGCAGTTGGTATTGTGATGATTGCAATCTTTATCCCGATCGAAAGAAGAATTAATCAGCCCATGATGGATTTGTCTCTGTTCAAATCCAAACAATTTTCTGCGGGAATTCTAAGTAATCTTTTGGCAGCCCTTGCTAGGGGATCGGCTTCCATTGTCTTTGTATTTTATTTTCAGGGGGCCCTTCTTGAAAATGCACTGACGGCTGGAATCAAGATTATTCCCTTCTCACTTGCCTTTGTTTCACTTGGTCCTTTGAGCGGTTACCTTTCAGATAAGTACGGATCACGAAAATTTGCAACCGTGGGATTGGTAATATCCGGAATTGCGTTCTTGATTTTCGCTTTTCTGCCGCTTCATGTCTCGTACAACGCTTTTGTAATTCCAATGATTTTCGTCGGGGCAGGGGGCGGTATGTTCATTGCCCCAAACATCGCCTCAATTATGAATGCCGTTCCGATCAACAGAAGGGGGATAGCCTCAGGAGTATCTTCAACTGTTTTGAATAGCGGCTTCCTTGTCAGCATAGGATTAGCATTCGCCATTATGGCACGAAGCATGCCTTTGAGTGTACTCGATCAATTGTTTGCAGGCTTGCCTGTTGAATCAGGATCGGTGAATTTACTTCTATTTCACGATGCGATGTTCAGAATATTTCTAGTCCTCGCATCGTTGAGTTTGCTAGCGGCCATTCCTGCTTGGTTTGGAACTCGAAATCAACCAAAGGGCAGGACGAGTCAGCCTGTCTTGGTAGAATGATCTCAAAAATCTTCTAAGGAACTTTCATTCATTCATTCTCAGAAGAGTCAATCTAACAACCCTTTCCCTTGAGGATCTTTCTCCTTTTGCGTGAGTGCTACTGATTTCTCTGGAGCTCCTTTGTACCAGCTGGATATGAATATTCCAAGGAACATTACAATTGCACCCAGTACCTCAAAGGTCGTTGGAAATGTTGAGGTTTGAATCGAATCAATTAAGATACTCATAGCAGGTACAGCGAAAGCCATCGTTGTGATCCTCCCCACTCTCCCACGTCGCAATAGCCCGTTCCAAAGATAATACTGGATGACACCAGTGAAGACTATAACATAAACGACGTCAATTGCGAAATTCGTAGTAACCCGCAATTGTGGAAGAAGGAATGAACCAATAATCATAGGTATAGAACCTACTAGAAATTGTGTCGTCAGCATTGGAATGGGCTCTCGTGTTTTCAATTTCCTGTAGTAGGCACTGTATGCCGCCCAGAAAACCGCGTTAAGTACAGTGAATAGTGCGCCGATGAGTAGGGAACCATGCGATAACGATATAGAGTAAAGGATAACGCCGCTAAAACCAACGAGAGCTCCAACGAGTTCTCTGACGAGAACTCTTTCCTTTATGACAATAAATGCTATTGGAATGGAGAATAGCGGCATAGTGTAACTCAAAACGGCCGAGTCCCCTGGCGACACAATCTTGAGCCCGAAGGCCCAGAGGACGGTACTAGTCGAAGCAAATACCGCAACCAAAAGAGTGTCTCTATCGATCGGAACCTTTCTTCCTCCCACGAAATAAAAGATGATCCCGACCGACAAGTATCTGAAAGCCATCAAGACAAACGGCGAGGAGTACTGTAATCCATTCTTTGTCAAATCGTACTGTAAAGAAGCGATCAGTACATAGGGCAGAAACCATTTCACAAGAGCCCTGTTTGTAAACTGCTGATTATCGGTCTTTTGCAAATTTCCTTAGATCTCTTGATGTTGTTAGAAAAAGGATGATCTCGCCTAATGCTTTCCCTAAGATCTTCGTTGTTAACTAAGGTAGAGATCAATTCCTATTCAATCAGGCGCTTTAAGGTTAGAGATGCAATTGTGACCTTGACGATAGTAGAAATTAGCAAGGCGAGAATCTCTTTTGGGAGACTGGAATAGTCTTCCCTGAGGAGTATGGTGCACATTGCGTCTACGCCGTATGTCACGAGGGATCTCAATCACGATATGAGATGCGAGCGCGGGTCAACAGAAAGAATTCGGAGAACAGCTACCAAATTCTTTGCAAAAGTTTAACTCCAATTCCTGTGGTTGCTTCAACTCGAATCTTCAATGGTCAGGAAGAGGCAGAACA
Organism: Nitrososphaerales archaeon; assembly: GCA_030041295.1. Lineage (GTDB taxonomy): Archaea > Thermoproteota > Nitrososphaeria > Nitrososphaerales > CADDZS01 > JASHOD01. The sequence goes on along the minus strand of JASHOD010000155.1, from coordinate 3,863 downwards.
AGATCGTACGGCTTGCCGCGATCATGTTCACAGACTTAGTGGCTTACACTGCTCTTGGACAGAAGAACGAAAATTTCTCCCTTGCACTTCTAAGTCATCAGAGAAAACTACTGCGACCTATTTTCAACAGGAACAACGGCAGGGAGATCAAAACCATCGGAGATTCATTTCTCGTTGAATTTCAAAGTGCACTTGATGCCGCAAGGTGTGCTTATGACATTCAAAGAGCAGTGAAAGAGTTCAATATCGTATTACCCGAGGAAGAGAGAATTCACCTTCGTATTGGTTTACACATCGGAGATGTAGTAGAATCTGATGATGGAGATATCTCTGGAGACGCTGTTAATGTGGCTTCAAGGATAGAAGCTCTCGCCGATATTGGTGGTGTTTGCCTCACACGGCAAGTTTACGATCAAGTTCAAAACAAGCTCGAACTCCGTTTAGAGAGCATTGGAATGAAATCACTCAAGAATGTGAGCTCCCCTGTTGAAACTTACAAGATGGTTATGCCCTGGGGCGACACTTCAAAGGGGTTAGAGAAATCGCATTATTCTGAAGAAAAAAGACTCGAACTCGACAAACTGAGGATTGCAGTTCTTCCTTTTTCTAACATGAGTCCTGACCCAGGCGATGAATATTTCGCTGATGGAATGACGGAGGAGTTAACTTCAACCATTTCGAGAGTCAAAGGATTGAGAGTGATTTCCCGCACATCGGTAATGCAATACAAGAAAACTCCTCAACAACTATCGCGCATAGGAAACGAGCTTCAAGTAGGCTCAGTGATCGAGGGAAGTGTAAGAAAAGCTGGAAACAGAATTCGTATCACAGTCCAACTACTTGATGTCTCCTCTGACGAACATATCTGGTCGGAGATTTATGACCAAGAACTCCAAGATGTCTTTGAGATTCAAAGTAATATTGCTCAGCAGGTCGCCAAGTCATTAGAAGTCCATCTCGTTAGAGGCGAGTTAGACCAAGTAAAGCGAGTTGCCACCTTGAACTCAGACGCTTATACACTATATTTGAAAGCTCGATTTGCATGGACAGAAAGAACAGAAGCAAGCCTATCGAAAGCTATTGCATTCCTTGAGCAGGCCATCGAAAAGGATCCGAATTTCGCTCTAGCTTATTCTGGTTTAGCCGATTGCTATGTCGCTTCAAGCGTATATGGCAGCCTCCAACAAGGAGTTCTGGAGAGGATACGGCAATACGCCCAAAGAGCGATAGGACTTGACAATTCTTTGGCAGAGGCACATAACTCTTTAGCTATTCATTATTGTTTCGAAGACCACTGGGCCGAGTCGTCAAGTGAATTTAACGAGGCAATTGAATTGAGTCGAAATTATGTTACCGCGCACCACTGGTACGCGCAAAGTCTGGCCACTTTTGGCGACTCAGCAAAAGCTGTTTCTGAGGCAGAGAAAGCGAGGCAACTAGACCCGCTATCACCTACGACTGCCGTGACCTTCGCAATGGTCCACCTGTATAATCACGAACCATTTAAGGCAGAAGCTGAACTCGAGAGCTATCTTGAATTAAATCCAAGTTCCCGCGCGCCTATCTTCTGGTTGGGTGTGACCTACATAGAAGAATCAAGATTCCAAGAAGCGATCAAGAAGATTAAAGAAATTATTGACCACTTTCCGATAGCAAATGCCGCTCTTGGTTATTCCTATGCGAAAGTAGGATTGAAAGACCATGCTCTAAATTTAGCGTCCAAAGTTCTAACAAAAGCCAAGTCGCAGTACGAAAGCGCCTGCGTTGCGAGCATCTATCTTGCATTAGGCTTGCAAAAAGAATTCAATGAGGTCGTTGAAAGCAACTTTCCAAACGGCAAAATTGCCTCTGATTTTCACTATAGGTTTTTTCCTTGGTCGCTGAAAGATATCTGGACGCAACCCCAGTTCACAAAGGACAAAGTTAGCAAATCATCTTAGGAAGGTGGTTTAGCAACGGAAATGATATCTTTCGCAGCGCGCTCAACCGAAGCGGATGCGTTGTCCAACAGTGGGGCGTCCTGATGGCCCAATAGCAGTTTGTCAAAATGCAGTTTCGAAAGTCGCCTCGGCGACACTCCGCCAAGGAGAGGATCAAAGGAGAGTTCGGAACTAGGCACATACAGTCCTTCGTTGCCGAGAACTGATTTGAACAGAAAGTCGCCCCCGATGACCACCCTGTCTTCCTCTGAATAGAGACAAATGTGTCCGGGGGTATGTCCAGGACTATGGATGATTTTCAAACTTCCGACGGAGTCCCCATCATTTAGGACTTCGTCGACAATTATGGCGTCTCTTGTTAGTAGGCCGAATTTATTCGTTATGTCCTCCATCGTAATCCCGAGCCTTGTTGCAATTTTTTCAATTACCTCATGGGCTTGGCGGCCCGTTGTACATAGGGTCTTTTTGTAAGTATCCTGCCTCGATCCAATGAGAAAAGGACTTTGCGCCTGTCTTCTGCTTTATTTTATTACCCGCTTGACTGTGATCAATATGACTGTGAGTGAATACAATTCTTCTGACATCTTTCATCTCATATCCTTCGTCTTGCAATCGGGACTCGAGTTTCGATAACTCTGCGAGAAAACCCGAATCAATTAAAGTCAAATCGTGAGGGTCTTTTTCTTCGACTACATTGTCCGCAATTTCTATTCCAAATGGATGTTTCAGTCCGTCAATCTAGTGGATGCGAGGGGTTATCTTTACCATTCTTGTTTCACGTTCACCCGGAACTCCAAGTAGATGTCGCTCATATGTTTCAAAGGGAATTGAGAAAATGAGTTTTGGCCAGCACTATACGCATTCGCACGCTTCTCACAGTTAATTTCTCATGAGAACAACCCTGTTGAGTCCTTCGCATAATCATATGATATGATCTTGTTTGGAGTGACTCGGATAATGATAGGCTTCCTCAGTTTTGCTAGCCCTTGAGCAAGCCCCTCTGCATTTTTCTTGGGCAGATACTTCTCAAACAGAGCTACCCGTTTAGCGATAACGTCGTCATAATCGAGATTAGCTCTGCCATATATCATGACCCCCCTATACGGAGCACGGTCATGATTATCCACAAGCACGGTGACATTCGGATTACTCTTAATGTTCTTAATCTTCTTTTGGTCCTCCTGTGTTCCAAATGATATCTGCCCTCCTTCGTATTTGAACCAAAGCGGAGTTGCATGAATCGACCCATCTTCATTTTGAGTACAAAGTGTAGCAATCGGCTCCTTAGCAAGAAAGTCATCCAATTCTTTCTGGGTCAATGGAGGCATTTGAAAGACCATGATCAGGATTTCAACTCGGGCAAATTTAGGTCGGAAGTATTCGGGTTCTTAAATCTAGCGTGAAAATTTGTGAGGGCGACAACAGAATCCATTGTTTTGCCACAATTTAAATTTCCTTTAATTTCTTCTGATGTTGTTTATCGTGAGGGCAATGAATCAAACAATTACGGCAATTAAAGGAATCAGAGTGGGCCACGCAGTATCCAAATCAAGGCGAACCGGATGCACAGTCTTGCTTTTTGATCGACCTGCTGTCACAGCTGTAGAGGCAAGAGGCGGGTGGCCCGGCACCTTTGATACTGACTCCATTGGACAGGGCAAGACTTACTTTAAGAAACATGCAATTTTTCTGACAGGCGGAGATGTCTTCGGACTACAATGTAGTTCAGGGATACAAAGATACTTGATAGAAAAACGCGCAGCTTCAGATCACGAGGCAGGCTACTTGCCTGCCGTAGTTGGAGCGAATATTTATGATCTCAGTTTCGGTCGGGAGATTTCCAAAACCAACTATTCGTCGCTCGGCTACCTTGCGTGCAATCAAGCAAGTTCGAAGTCGGTCGAAGAAGGAAACATCGGGGCC
>JASHOD010000154.1 GCA_030041295.1 Nitrososphaerales archaeon | reverse complement strand
CACGAAACTCATTGGATAGAACAGATTGTTTTGGGCACTCCGATGGAAGGGGTTGCTCCTGGAACGCTTCGAGTTCTTCAGCGAAAATTAAGAACCTCTCTTGGAGTGAGAGCTAGAGATGGACGTCTCATATGCGATACTGATGTCTTCTCCACGGATGCGGGAAGGTCAACGATAGAATCTGCCGTAAAATCCTTGGAGAATGGCAAGGTCGTGATCATAGATACTTCTCGTTTGAGTGATGACGCAGAGTTATTGATAGGTAGCATAATCGCAAACGAATTACTTGATTCCCATAAGGAACTCAAAGCAATTGGCGAACTTGCAAAACAGTCCCCTGTATCAATCGTAATCGAGGAAGCTCCGAGAGTTCTTTCAGGCGAAAACATGCAAGGGTCGTCAAATATCTACAGCACGATAGCGAGAGAAGGTCGCAAATTCAAGGTTGGACTGGTCGCTGTAACTCAGTTGACTAGTGTAATTCCGCGGATGGTCTTGACAAACATGAACACAAAAATCATTTTGGGTAATGAAATGGTGACTGAAAGAGCGGCAATTGTCGATTCGGCAGCTCAAGATCTCTCTGAAGAGGACAAGACAATAGCAAGTCTCGACAAAGGCGAGGCTCTGGTCAGCAGTATCTTCACGAAATTTGCGATTCCGATTTACACACCAAAATTTGAAACTTTCCTAGGTAATGAGAAGACTTCGGCAAAAGATGAGTTTGACCTAGATTCTGCGCGTATCATTCCCAAGTGACTGTCTAAATGTACAAATTTGCCCACATATCCGATATTCATCTTGGCGCATTCAGGGATCCAACTTTACAAAAACTTGAGATGGAGTCGCTTGATGCGTGTGTTAGAGAGTGTATTGATCAGGATGTCGATTTCGTTCTAATCTCGGGCGACATATTTCACGTCAGCATTCCAGATCTATCAGTAGTCAACGAGTCGATTCGTAGATTTCGAAAGCTTCTGGAGCAAGAAATTCCAATCTATGTGATATATGGCAGTCATGATTACACGCCAAATGGAACATCCGTCATCGATATTCTAGACACCGCTGGCATACTGACAAACATTACAAAATACAAAATGGTGGATGGAAAATTGGAGCTCGATTTTGTTACCGATAAGAAAACCAGTGCAAAGATAGCGGGTCTCTCCGCGAGAAAGATGGGATTGGAGAGCAAGTACTTTGAGATTTTGGATCGCCAGAAGCTCGAGAAACAAGATGGGTTCAAGATATTCGCTTTCCACAGCGGTATTAGTGAACTAAAGCCTACCTTCCTGTCAGAAATGGAGACGGTTCCAATCACATACTTTCCGAAGAATTTTTCGTACTATGCAGGGGGGCATATCCACGAAAGGGGAGAATTTGAGCTTCGAGGTTATCCCAGGATTGTCTTTCCAGGTCCGCTCTTTACTGGGTATGGGAAGGATATCGAGGACACGGCAAGGGGGACGAAACGCGGATTCTACCTTGTGAGTTTCGATGATCACAAGATCGTCGAAAAACCTAGGTTCGTGGAGGTAAAGAGCTTCGAGGGAGCTCACTTTGAATACGATGCGAGTGGAAAGAATTCTCACGAAGCTGCAAGAGAGATAGAGGCTCGCATACAGAGACTGGATGTGAGTGGCAAGGTTGTCATACTTCGGTTTAAAGGCGAACTATCGGGCGGCAAGACGACTGATATTGATTTCACGCGGATCAGAAAGATTCTGACATCAAAGGGTGCAATTTTCATCTATACCAATCGATATGGATTGACATCAAAAGAATCGGCTGCGAATCGACTCGCAGGTGACGACCCTACGATGATAGAGACAAATCTGTTCAAGGAAAATATTGGCAAGGTCCAGGTTTCCGAAGCAGAGCTAAAGGGAGAAAAAGGGTCCCTACTCGCGGTCAATCTGCTAAAAGTTACGAGAGAGAAGCAGAAAATTGGCGAGCTGAAAGGCGATTATGAAACGAGAGTCTACGAGGATGCTCTCTCCACACTTGGCTTGAAAGAAGAATTTGAGGAATCTTCTTGATAATCAAGAAACTCAAATTGCAAAATATACGTAGTTACAAGGAAGCTATAATTGATCTTCCTCTTGGAAAGACTCTTTTCGAGGGAAATATCGGATCTGGAAAATCGACAATCTTGATGGCGATAGAGTTCGCACTCTTTGGGCTCGGCTCTGAAAAGGGAGGGTCGCTCCTGCGCGCTGGAGAAGACAGTGGAAGCGTTTCGATGATCTTCGAGTGCGATGGTGTGGAATACACAGTCCGCCGCGAATTGAAAAGAAAGAAGACATCGGTTCAGCAAACTGACAAATGCGTGTTGAAGACACCTGAAGGGGTCATCGACTATACGCCTGGGGAACTCAAAGAGAAGATTCTAGAGATTCTAGATTTTAATGAGCCACCTGATCCGAAGGCTCAAAGCGTGATTTACCGCTATGCAATCTACACTCCTCAGGAAGAAATGAAGGCGATACTTACTCTCAGACCAGATATTCGGATGCAGACCTTACGCAAGGCATTTCGAATAGAGGACTATAGGATTGCGAGCGAACACTCGAAATCACTTCAAGGAGAGATCAAGACCAAAGCAAAAGTTCTTTTGGCATTGTCAGATTCGAAGGAAGAATTAGAAAAATTAGAAGAGAACCAAAAAGAAGTTAGAGCAAAGGAACAGGAGCTTGTCATTCTCGGGAAGCACGAAGCGGAGAACCAAGAGCTGCTTACCGATTTGAAATCAAAGAAAGAAGATATGTCGAAGAAACAGCTCAGTTTGACCGAATCTGTCGGGAGGCTAAAAGATTTACAAAATCTGATGAAAAGCAAACAGGAAGAGGCAATTAAAGCGACGGAACAAGTAGATTCATTTTCTGAGAAAATTAAGGATCTGGAGCCGAGGGCGCGGGTTCTCGAAGGGGAAAAGGATCCAAGCGAAAAGACGCTAAAAGACTTGAAGGATGAGATCGCCGCGACTGA
>JASHOD010000153.1 GCA_030041295.1 Nitrososphaerales archaeon | reverse complement strand
CTCTAGATCCTTCAATGATACGCCCAGAGTCCCTCTTGATTTGATGAGCGGCATGAATTTAGCATGTCTGGATTCTCCATTCTCATAGAGGAATAGCAGGATGCGAACACTTGCCGATGAAATGAATGTCGATACTTTCACTTTGAGGGTCTAGTTTCATGTTTGTACACATCACGGACATAAGATAGAATCACTAGAATGCGTGCTTATCACGAAAAGTCGTGTCAAGATTCCGGCCAGACAAACGCATTTATTTCATATGAACCTAAATTCAAAGCTGACTAACAATAGCTATGAGAAAGCCCTCGGTCATTCCATACGTTGTCCTGATAGTGATTCTCGCAATCTTTGAGATTCCCTTCGCTCTCGTAAGTCATGCTCTAGGTGTGGGACTTGCTATATTCAACGTTCTTGTCTTAGTTCTTTGTGCTCGTGGTTATCGAAAAAAGTACAAGCAACTTGGAATAGCTCAAAGCTGTCCCTCGTGCAAGGCACTATATGCTGAGAATATCGTCAAGCGGGAGGAGATCAATAGAAAAGGTGGTTACGAGACAGTAACTAGATACGATACGACTTCAGGAACCATTTCGACTCCGGGATCTACAACAACTCAGAACATTCACAGCACAACATTACGAAACGAACAAGTGCACATGACCTATGTTACCTATCTGAATTATCTTAGATGTCCTTCTTGCGGCCATCAATGGACAAAGGTAAGTACTTCGAAATTTGAAGGTTAAGAGAAAATAGATTGCCACATCCTTGCATTGTATGTCTGGAACCTGTTCGGGCGGGAGCTTTTCAACCGAATTTGTGGTACAAGTTTGCTGGCAACAGATTTGCCCACATTAGCTGCATGTCATGTTCTATATGTGGAAGCTCAGCGCATGGTGGAAAAAGATTCGTCTTAGGCACTCAGCCCTTTTGCAAAACACACTTTCAGGAAGTTCGTTCTTTCCGCTCAATTAGTTCTTGGCCGATTCAATACTTGGAAGCGGCTTTCAAACATTTCAATGATCTTAAGGATAGACTTGAGCAGCACTCCAAGAACAATACCTTAACGCAGGAAATGATCCATATCTCTCAACTGTCGATTTTACCGACCGATTTCTCAAACTGGGGTAGCTTGAATTTCAGAACGGCTAATGACGCAATCAGTGGGATTAATAGCCAGATTAAGAGGATTCAGGATATATTAGCGTCCCCAGTTGCAGTACACAACGCTAACGATTCGGCCCTTAACACGCAACGACTGATATTTGAGGATGCCCTAAAGCGATATAATGAAAAATATGGTGATCGAGATAAGGCAGCATTGGCAGTGGCAAACGAGACAATTAAGAAAAGAGAACTTGCTGAGGAGCATTTTTACGAAAACATCGAGACTATTGCCGCTGTCGCAAGGATACAAGCAGTCGCAAAACGTAGCTGTCCTAGTTGTGGAGCTCCATATGCCCAAAATCAGCTTAAATGCGATTATTGTAAAAGACCATTATAGGGTAAGTGATGAAATTTACTACCCTCGACGAGCGGTTTGTTAAATCGTGAGCTTCGCTAAATTCTATAAATAATAGCGTACGCAACAATCCGAGTGAAGCGTGAAGTTTCGCTGCAAAATTATATCCACAAAGATAGAAGATATTCTCGTAAAGTGATTATTGTTTCCAGTCTCTTATTTTTCTTTGTTTTCTCCAGCTCTACAGTTGTTAGTTATTCTGCCCAAATGGTTCCAAAACCCGTCAAGTATTATACTTACATCGATGTTGGACAGGCCCCGGGCTGGGTCGGTTACAGCTACAAAACACACGAAATCTATGCAAGCACTGCCTACACGTTGACCGTGATAAATGGAACTACTGTTTTGAAAACCATATCTTTCGGAACTACAGCTCTGAAATGGATTCTCGAAGATATGACATATGATCAGTCAAACCACAACATGTACGTTGTCGGCTATAACAATAGCAACGGAATAATAAACAGCAAAATCTTCGCAGTTAGTCCATCAAACAAAGTGATCAAGACTATCGGACTCCCAAGTGGCGCTGCGTCAATAATGATTGCCTATGACCCGTTTAACAAAGACGTCTACGTTCCGAGCAGTGGATTTGACACCAACCCATCATATATCTATGTCATTGACCCATCGTCCAATTCTATTGTATCAACAATAAACATCGGGCCGAATACTGATCCTTGCTGTGGAATCGCTTTCAATCCAATGAACAATGCTATGTATATCACTGATGACAATCAGAATGTTTGGGTGATTAACTCTACAACCAATAGTATAATTAACAAAATTCAAATCCCATCAAGTGAATTCTCACCTCAGCCTGCTGGTATAGCCTACAGTCCAATCACTCATGAAATGTACGTCGCAAACCAAGGAAACGGTGTTGTTTCGGTGATTTCTGGTTTGAAGGTAGTTCAGAACATTACTCTCGTCGAATGCGGCTGCAGCGCCTCTGGGTTGTATCAAGTAACGTATGATTCAGCGGACAAGAGCATTTGGGTAGATAATCTTGACTACGTTAACATCACGGTCATTAGTTCGTCGAATACCCCAGTTCAGTCCTTTGTCAATGGAATCTTCAACGGCAACACCCCCGCAGGGATGGTGTATAATCCAGAGAACAAGATGATGTACGTTGCAAGCCCATCCTCTGATACAGTCACCGTCTATACTTCATAACGTTCGTTGCCCCAAAGAACTTTATAAAATTCAAAAATCAAATTCGTATTCTCAGTGTATAGAAAGAAGCAAAGTCTATCCCTGTAGCCGCCTGCCTTAAGGAACGTTGCCGTGAGGGGGAAGTGTGGGAATAAGGAGATTCCAAAATTAAGATCTGCTAGTGGATATTTGAATTTGATAACATCATAAAATAGAAAGAAAGTATCACCTATGGGCACTATATCCCCTTTCTTTATGAAGTCTTGGCCGTTGACTTTAGTCCTTTCTTGATTAGCTGAACGATAGTTTCTTTGTTGTTAGGCATTTCATGGTCGATCTTGTACTTCAGGACTTCTTTCCAAGTCGGGTCGTCTATGTCCAGAATCAGCTTTTTCGGCATTACTTAACGGTAATTAATACCCGTTAATAATCTTTATAAAGAGACTATTAGTAATCATTAATGAATATTAATGACTGTACAGAGCGAGCTGAGAGCGAACGTGGATAAGAAACAGTACCTAGTTTTGTTAACACAGAATGCGACTTGTGCAATTAAGGAGGATAGAACAGTAGAAGAAAAAGTGAAGCAAAACCTCTTCCTAGAGTTCTATAAGATCCGAGAGGACATACATGCAACCGATCTAGTCCTTTGCATGAGGAAGAGCTTAGCTCAAAAGCTAAATCCTACCATACCGAGCACTAAACAGATTGGTTACTTCGTGGACGGAGCAAGAAGGCACGAAACACTCCAGAAGCTCTACGGACAAGGAGTTATGGAGAAAGAGGTCGAATTTGAAGGGGTCAAGTGCACAATTGATATTCTGGACAATGGCACTCCTATCGAGTTCAAAACAACTAGAGCTAAGCTAGCAATTTCAGAGCACTGGATAAGGCAACTAATCTTCTACATGATTGCGGTCAATTCAAACAAAGGGATATTGCAGATTCAAAGAATCATGCCAAGCAAGAGAGCCAAGAGGAAGAAAGAACAAGAAGAAGAGAATCTCTTCCCCGCTTTCGTGATTGAGCTAAACGAAGAGCAAAGGGAAAAGTGGCATGAGGATTTCAAAGAACGAAAGGATAGATTTCTGTCTGCTTACCAAAGTAAAGACCCTTCAAAAGCCCCGATTTTCAGAGGAGAAAATAATTGGGTCTGCTTAGAGTGTCCTTACAGAGCTGAATGCGATAGGATCGAGGGAGTTTCTCAATGAACCCCTCTGACTATATTTTGGTTCTAAGAATTTCAGAAAGAGGTCTTGCAGAAGGTAAGAGACCTCCATTATGTGATGGCTGTGGATTGCCAATCCCAAAAGAAGAGGATGGCGACTATTCAATAAACTGTCTAATCTTAGATGGTGAAATTTTTAATTCGGTGCAGTGCGATGATTGCGTTAAGCAGTACTTTAGCAAGGTTCAGGAAATCAGTGAAAGCTCAGTTCCTAAGGAAGTCAGGCAGGCCGTACGACTAGCATTGAGTCAAGACATGGAAGTCGTGTTTCTTCCATAAATTTCGAGTTATCAGTTTAAGTTCTTATTCTAGTAATTACGACAACAAAGAAAGCGAGAATATGAGCAAGTTTAGTACTATTTCTGTTCGATTGTCTGATGCAGATCTAGAAGCACTGAAGAGTTATCTTAGCAAAGCAGCCTATGATTCACTCTCAGATTTTGTTCATGCTTTGATTAGAGGGAGATTCACTCGTCAAGAAATTGAGACCTCACTCCAAGCTGGACGACGACCCCGCAAGTTGAATACGGTTTTCCCTCTTAGCGCGAATAATTGTTAACATTTCCTTCGAGGGTTCCAAATCTAGTAGAGTTTCAGAACTTCTTAAGAGTTGATAAGCACTGCCCGATGGAAGTGCAAAGTTCTATAGTTACAACATTAAGACTACCTTCTAAAATCGAGGCTTTGTGACTCTCGAAGAACTAACGCTTCAAGGACCCGAAAAGATACGGGTCTAAATCCTTAATACTTTACCTCTTTTTCCATCGATCTCGACTGAGTTTAAAATGTCTAGTCAACAAAAGAAATTGAAGATAGGCAATATTGAAGCTGCCCCTGGCACAAAGAGCCATGGTTTCATCAAAGCTGGCGAGCTGCCTGCATCCGACGTTTTGGTGCCGATCTATATCATAAATGGCTCAAAGCCAGGTCCGACATTGTGTGTCGTAGCAGGAGTGCATCCAGACGAATGGCAGGGGATGGAAGCAGCGGTAAGGGTCTACAACCGAGTTGATCCAAAGAAACTTACCGGAACTGTCATATCATGTCCTTATCAAAACCTGCCGGGCTTTCAGGGCAACGCGAACATAGGCGACCATGGCATCGGAAGACCAAACCTGGGATCAAACCCCCTGGATGGAACGAATCTCAGTCACGGATATCCGGGGAATAACGAGGGAACGATAAGTCAACGTATTGCTCATGTCGTGTACAATCAACTTGTCCTAAAAGCAGATTATATTATGGATCTCCACGCAGGGGACACTTGGGAGAAAATTGTCCCCATGAGCTGGTACTGGACTGTTGGAAACGAGAAAGTTGACAAAGTGTCGGAGTCAATGGCGAAATCGTACCCGACTGATTTTATCGTCTCATCCCCGGTCAAGACAGACGGTAGCAGTCTCGGTATAAGGGAGTGTTTGAATAAGGGAATCCCCTATGTGCTCAGTGAATCAGGGAGCGTGGGTTTGCTTGAAGAATCAACCGTAAACTTTCACTACACCGGCGTCCTGAATGTAATGAAGCATTTCAAGATGCTTGAAGGAGATCCCGAAAATGTCCCTAATGTTCAGCGAATTTTCGAAGAAGTACTTAGCATAAATGCAACGCACGGAGGATTCTACACCTGCATGGTTGACGCAGGTCAGAAAGTCTCGAAGGGGCAAGTTGTTGCAGAAGTCAAGACAATCTTTGGCGAGCCGCTTGAAAAATTCGAATCCCCTGTCGATGGATGCGTGTTCTTCTTTAGAACCTGGCCACCTGTTATGAGCGGAGATATGCTTCTCCGAATTGTGTACAAGATCAGAGAGGAACGCGGGATTAAGAAAAAGTAAGCTGAATTTTATTTTAGGCTTGCCTATGGGCAGCGTTCGCTTACTCCAGAATTCTAATCAGTAAATGCAATTAGACTGCAACCATACTAGGGCGACCAAGCAGTTCAGAAGAAAGGGAGAAGCGTCAGGTAATGAGAGGCTACCAGATCGGGATAATCATCTCATTAGTTGTCTTTGCACTAGGACTAATTCTTTCAATTCTTTTCAACACATTATTCCTCTTTCTATTCCTTCCAATAGGAATTGGCTGGGGTTTTTGGAGAGGCGGAGGCAGAAGAAGTGAAAATCAACAGCATCAACAGTCAAATGCCTATCCAACTTTTTGCACTTACTGCGGGTCAAGATTTCGGAAAGGAGACATGTTTTGTCCGAACTGCGGAAGACCCGTACCCGAACGTGTCAGTTACGGCGACATGCGATAGGAAAATCGTTTCAGATCTCGTTCAGTCGATCTTCGGAAATCTCCTGCAATAGTTCGGCTTCCAGATTTCCGCCTGATGCTTCACTTGCAGCGTTGCGAATGCTTTCCACGTTTGATAAATGCTTGAATGTCCACCTTCCTTTCTTCTTGAAAGCGAAAACGGGCTTTGCATTGAACTTGTCACTCCACTCGACCAATCGCTCTAATTCTTTCGTAGAAAGATAGCTACCGTGCCTCGCGCTCTTGACCTGGACTGCCCAGAGCTCGCCCGAGTCATTCGCACACAGAAGATCGATGGGGCCGTGGCTAGCGTAACTTCGAATGATAAAGCTAAAACCAAGAGACTCTAGTTTCTTCCAAGCAGAATATTCTCCGTATCTTCCCTTGAATACGCTGGAATTATTGAAGGACAATTCCTAGATCCCGCACAGAGACTTGTTCGAAGAGAAAAGTAGCTCATAACTGTTTTTCAGCGATTATTGTTCTCTTTCTTCAGCAGCGAACGTAATGCAGAATTTCTTCCAGTCTTTCAGGTTCGGGTTTGTTCTTGTATTCCTTGAGTAACGATATCAGTTTCTTCTTGTTATACCTAAACCCAAGAATCTTTTGAATTTTCTTGCTTTTGTACCCGCTCAGGAAGAAAAATTGAGCAACCGAAGTCAGGTTCGAGACCTTGCGATCTCTTCCCGCAGACTCGTAGTCGATTATCACGGTCTTTGGAATTAGCTCGCCTCTCTTTGCGTCTCTTATTATCATAATGTGCTTAGTTGGATTACTCAGCTCGCCGTGGTCTAGTGAGTGTAGATCAAGCAGCAGGCACTGGGTTAAAGAGTCACGAATCAATCTCCGAAGAAATCTTTTCGAAGTTCGGGTTCTGAGTTTCTCGTACCACTTGCCGATTTTTAGCCCATCAATAAACTCCATTGCAAAGAAGTCGTTTGATGCAGCAATTGCTCTCGGTCCGACTCCAAAGGAATTCGCGTATTTTTGTAGCTCATAGTCCCTTAGCATACTTTCTCGATTAGCGTCAATCCTCCGGCATTTTAGGGCAACGACTTCGCTCAGCCCTTTGATACGAGCTTTCAGGACAACGCTTACGCAGCCCTTGCCTGCAACTCCGAGGTTTCCTACCTTAGAATCCCCTTCGAAGTAAATTTCACTTACGCCTAATTTTCTGAGCTGGCTTTTGCGCGACGAAAAGGTCTGAAGATTGGTTCCGGGGTAGCAAAGAACGGTGCCATGTAATTCAGCTTTCAGCTGGTTGAGCGGTACCGCGCCAAAACGCTGCTCATGGTTGGTGTAAAATGATGTTTCAGAAAATTCTTCTCGTTGTTGCTTCATGTCTGTGTTAATTCATCTTCAGTATTCACTAGCGAAAGGATGTCATCGCGGAGCCATTCATCTTTCTTTGATGTATGCGTTAGAACTGCGCGCCCAGATACGATCTTTGCGAATCGAGCCTCCTTGGCGATGCCCTTGCTTAGTCCCATTGAGCGCATTTCTTTTGGGTCGTGAAGTGTCTCCTTCAATTGTTCAAAGATGTTAATTGAATTCCTTTCTATTGTATCAAAAAGAGAAACGGCCCTGCCTTCGGAATCTAGCCATGACAAAATCGCTCTTCTTCTATTTTTCTCCAGGTATTTTGAAAAATCTTCTCCGCGAAAGACATCTGGTCCATTCCTGACAATAAATTTGGAAATACTAGTTTCATGAAGCAGATAAATCAAGGCACTCTCACTTTCCTCGTTTGACGATGCCTTCTTCCTCAGTACGTTGAAACCCCAGATTTCCATCTTGTTTGACAGCGCGTCAAGGCTTTTGTAGAGTTGACCCCACAGGACATCGGCACTTCTTAGTTTTGTGTTAAAGCGAAGTACTACGGTCCTCTCTAGCAATCGATTCTTTCTTTGTTTAGATGATTTGACATTCGTTAATCTTCTTCTCTTTTCTTCCTTTTCGAAGAAGAAACTGGTCGAGGGTTTAGCTAGAAAGGCTCTTGAACGGAGTATGAACCTTGAGAGATTGATAGTCGAAATGGCAGAACCGAGATTTCTCGCCGTATCGACAGGATCCAAAATTATGATCGGGCTCGTAAACGATCTAGCGAGCGCTTCATCGTAAGGTTCTACGGAAATAAATTCGCCTTTCTTCAGGGTCGAGAAGTGTTTCAGGACCTCCTCGAAGGAATTGAACTTTAGTGTCAGAACCTCGCAGACGTAACCGCTGAATCCCTGAGTCTTCACCTCTGCGCCATAGACGCGAGCTCCCTTTACGAAGGCCTTCAGGATTCTCGTTTGAAGTCGTAATTTCTCGTCAAAACGACTTCTGATGTATTCAGCGTGGAAGGGAGACCTGTCTACCGCGCTCTGCCACTGTCCTTTTTCCACCTTGTAACACGGGACTAGATTTACGCGAGCATTATCGACAAAAGCTTCTACGTAGGGGTGCTCGGCATATCTCATTGTGATTCCGTGGCCGCGGACTGCTCTTTTCGCACCGTCAATTGCCTCTCCTTCAAGTTTCTCCCTCGGATAACTAATCGGGTATAAGAGGAAATAATCGATGTCCCCGCTCCCGGAAAGCCACGTTCCCTTGGCGAACGAACCGCCGAGCATAATTTCGGGTCTAGTTTCGTATTTCTGGAACGAATCCGCCAACCTCTCAGCAACTCTCTTGGCGATCGAGTCAAGTCTTTGCTTCTCGCCTTCTGAGGGAGTTACTTTTCGAGCGATTCGAGAAAGAACTGACGGAAGTAGACTAGCTGTTTCTGATTGAATGACCAATCGAACTAATCGCTCACCTGAATACGTAAAGGTCGGAGTAATCCGGTCCCTCTGGATGAAGTATGCTTTTCTTGAGTTTCAAGTTCGTTATCCTTGAGGATCCAAATTCTTCATTCCTGTGCTCCTGCAGAAAACTTTGAAGCTGATCTTTGTTTCTTCCCGACTTGACGCGCGCGATTGTTACATGCGGATTGAATCGATCACTCTCCTCGCTAAGAATAGAAGGCAATTGCTGTTCCAGTCGAGCGTTGATTTTCGTAACTTGCTCGGAAATTATTCTTGCCGAGCTTTCCTCTGATGCGATCCATATGACTGAGATTCTTTTGTCGTTAGGAAAAGTACCGAGTCCTTTGAATTTTACCTCGATATTCAGGGGTGGAAACTGACCTTCCAGCACGCGGATTATTTCTTCGCTTTGAGGTTCGCTTATTTCTCCAAGGAATCTCACGGTAAAATGCAATATATCGGGTCTGACAAGTTTGAGGTCGGAGCCTGTAGATTTGAGCTCGTTCTCAAATTTCGCGATTTTGCTAAGAAGCGTGGGATCCTCAATATCAAGTGAGAGAAAAGTTCGCAAAATCAGATCATACCCTAAATTTTTTCTTTACCCTTTCCGAAGAGAAAGCTAAATCAGGAGCTTTAACAAGCTCGACACACTTTAAAAGAGAAGCGCAGTACCAGTTCTAGGAAAAGCATCTTCTTTTCCTTCCTATGTTTATCCCATATAGTGATGGAATTTTTTGGCTGTAACTGCCGACACCGTGCCAGAGAGAACAAAACAGACGATACTCGTGGTCTGCATAACTGGCATGCCCGGAGCGGGAAAGTCAACTTTCTCGGAGGAGGGGTCGAGGCTCGGGTTTGAAGTGTTTCGCATGGGCGATGACGTTCGGATGGAGGCCGAGAGAAGAAAAGTCGCGCCTAGCGACGAAAATCTCGGTAAGATAATGCTCGATCTCCGTCTAAAAGGAGGGGCGGCTGCAATTGCCCACCTCTGCAAACAGAGAATAGAGAGAGACTCGAAATCCAAGTTCGTTACAATAGACGGCATAAGAAACACGATCGAATTCACAGAATTCAAAAAGCTCGGAACAGCTAGACTAGTCGCTATTCACGCATCGCCCCAGCGGCGTTTCAAATTTTTACAGGCGAGGGCTCGATCTGATTTTCCTGCTACATGGGAGTCGTTTGAGTCTAGAGACAAGAGGGAAATTACAGTCGGAGTGTCGGAACCGATCGCCTTGGCGGACGATGTTGTGCCAAATTCCGGTTCACTCGAGGAATTCACTATCAAGGCTCGCCATTATTTTGATCGCCTAAAGCAAGATCCTACTGAATTCTGAGCTTATCATTTCAAATGTCAGAGAAGAAGGAGAAACCTCCAGATCTCGTCGCGATTTCGCTATCGCGTGATCTGGACATCATTGCTGAAACTCAGATCAAAAACACGGAGTCCAAAGATAAGGTGATCGCCGCCGTCGGGAACCTGTTCAAAGAGAACGGAGATCTACGTGTGAAAGACAACAAGTTGGTCCAATTTGTCTCAAGCAATCTCGAGAGCTTGCGTTTCATCAAAGACCAGTTCAGGGATAGGCAAGTTAGGGCTGCGGCTAGAAGACTGCTTATTACTAACAAGGAAGATTCTAGTGAATCGACATATTTGCTGTTGAACAAGCAGGCCGCTACAGTCAGTATCGCGGCCATATGCGACGATCCTAGCGAATCCGCACTAGGTCCCATTGTCCTTAGAATCAGATCTCCGAGAATAAAAGAAGTGATAGAGTGGCTGACCGCGGGATTTGTTCCGCCGGCTTCGCAAATAGAAGAAATTCAGGAAGTTTCTTCGGAAAGAGAGCTCATCGACGAGACGTCGTAGACCATTTTGTCGCTAGCTGCTATCGTGTTTCGAAATTCTTCTCTAGCCTGACTAACAAGCTCACTTACATCGGTGTAGCGGGCACTGAAGTGAGTGAGAATCAGTTGCTTTACCTTTGCTTTCTTGGCTAGTTTTGCTGCTTCTCTTGAAGTAGAATGCCTGTTCTCTATGGCATTTTGTGCGTGCTGATCTCCGTAGGTCGAATCGAAGATCAGTACGTCGCAGCCTCGAAAGAAGGTTGCCAATTTCTCAGTGGGGCGGGTGTCGCCGGATATTCCTATCTTCAAACCAGATCTCGGACGGCCAAGAACCTGAGAAGGCATCACTATTTTCTTAGTTTTAGGAGAAACCACTTCTTTCCCGCTTTGAAGCTTCGACCAGAGCGGTCCCTCAGGTACGCCTAATTTGATTGCTGATCTTGTGTCGAACCTACCGGGTTTGTCTTTTTCTTCAAAGAGATAAGCAAATGATAGAGTCGAGTGTTCGGATCTTTCCGCGAGGACTCGATACTTAGGCGACTTGTCGTTGTCGAGTACTATTCCTTTCCTGACTACTTCCTTGCCAAAGACGGGATATGTAACTCCGAACTTGAGTATTTTCTGATTGAATTGCACGAATTCAACTATCCCCTTTGGTCCGAAAACGTAAAGCGGCTTGTCACGTCTTTGCATCGCCATAGTTTGCATGAGCCCCAACAATCCTACGACGTGGTCACCGTGCATGTGAGAAATAAAAATCGAAGTCTGCTTGTTGAAGCCCAAACTTGAATCAATTGCCTGCCTTTGCGCCCCCTCTCCAGCATCAAAAAAGAGTACGTGATTCTCGTATTGGATAGCCGTGCAGGATAGTCCTCTGTCCCTCGTTGGAATAGCTGAGCTAGTGCCGAGAAAATGAATTCGTATTTCCGTCATGGACTGTAGAATCTGCCTTCCTCTGTTCCGAGTTGTTACATCCGTTGAAGTACGCTTACCACTCGAGTAAGATTGCGATGCACGTAAAGTAGATGTTGCTCTTTGAGTTGAAATGAGTTTCCTTGGGAAGAAAGTTTCTCCTCAAGATTCACAGTTGAGGGATACATTACAACACTAAATTTTTTCTTCTGCGACGACGAATACATCGATTCCGAAGCTGCAGAAATGAATCCGTCTAGGATTTCACTGGTGCTCAAACCCTTCGTCGAAGACGCTCTGCCATAAGGAACATCTGTCGAGATTCCATCGACATGAGTAAGCGGGAGCGATGAGGCGGAATCTGACCTGATGATTGCCTCGTAAGGTAACGAGAAGCCAATCAAATTCAACCTCGCTCCTCTTGCAATCCATCGGGTGATTTCTACTCCGACCGACCTCATTCCCATTAGAGAGCTCTCGATCAGTAGGCTACCCGTCCCACAGAAGGGATCTAGAAAGACCTCGCCTTCCTTGACTTGGCTCAAATTAACGAGGCATCGCGCGAGTTTGGGATATATCGCAGATGGTAAGAAGAACTTCCGTGCTCGAGGTCGTCGAGACTTCCATTGAAACTCTTTGTAACCATTAGGAGATAAGCCGAGTACGTATCTGCCGTCTGGTATAGCCTCCACGTCGAAGACATAATCGGGATTCTCGAGCGAAACTTTTCCTTTAGTCTTCGCCTTTATGGTTGCGCCTAGCTCACCGCATTTCTCTAGATCCAAGGAGAAACTATCGACGGCAAACGATTTGCCTAATGTGGAAAGATCGATTTCCAAGGGACTTGCTAGAGAAGGCAAGTCTTTTGAAATGGAAACGAAAGAGCCTCCAAACCTGCAATAGGCCGCACGTTGCGTTACGGTTTCAATCAGTACATTTGAAGAAAGATTACTACGAACGACTCGATTCCCCAGTCTTTCAATTTTCGGATTGTCTGCGTATGAAGAAATTAGAGCGTTGATTTCGCCATAAGGTAATGTCAGCTCCTCCCCGGAGAGAACGAACATCGATCCACCTTCTTCGACCGAAGCAGAATCGCTTTTCAAAAGCGAGAGTGTTGTTGACACAACTATTTTTCTTCTTTACAAGAAGAAGTACAATCAAAGGTCAAGTCTAAAGTGTTTGGAAATAATTCGCAATCAGAGGGGCCACGTCCACCTTACTGTACCTGCTCGGAACAGTGTTTGAGGCAACTATCTCATCGACTCCTGCCGCAGTCATCTTGTCTGCAGCTCCACCTACCATCAAACCATGGGTACACATCGCTATCACACGCGGAGCGCCATACTTTTTCAAAAGCTCCGCACACTTGGCAACGCTTCCACCTGTTGAAATCATGTCGTCAACTATGACAGCGTCTCGTCCCCGAAGATTCAGTTTTTGTTCTTCCGTAACAATCTCGCCAGTAGTTCGATCCCTCGTCTTCTTGAAGGAAATGTATTCTGATTTCAAAACAGCGGCGAATGCTTCGACGCGAGACGACGATCCAAAATCGGGAGAAACAGCAATCGGATTCCTCAAATTGAAGTTAGCACTTGCATACTCTGCAAGTAAAGGAACAGCGGAGCAACTGTATGCGGGGATTGAAAACAGCCCTAGACCTTGAGCGCTGTGAATATCGACGGTGACGAGCCTTCTCACTCCAACTGAACGTAGCAGGTGACTGATAACACCTAGACTGACAATTTCGCCCCGGAGAAACTCCTTGTCTTGTCTTGCATATGCAAGATAGGGGACAACGGCAGTCACATCGGCTCCGTCCTCGCTCATCTTGTGAGCGATTAAAAACAATTGGAAA
Organism: Nitrososphaerales archaeon; assembly: GCA_030041295.1. Taxonomy (GTDB): domain Archaea; phylum Thermoproteota; class Nitrososphaeria; order Nitrososphaerales; family CADDZS01; genus JASHOD01. The sequence continues at coordinate 8,718 of JASHOD010000153.1, read as the reverse complement.
AGGTGTTTGTCCTGCGGGGGGTAAAGGCTCTGGACTATCGCAACGCTTTTGTTACGAGGTTCGTCCAAAATTTTTACTTTCGATTCGCCGTCGGGAAAGTCAATGCTCTCCACCTTTGCGAGCTTGGCTCCAAGTTTCGAAGCAAGACCTGCTGCAATATCTAGCGAAGCGGGACCAGCCGCAACAATCCAATCTTTGGACAAATCGAGGTTATTATTTTCTTTCAAGGGGTTATAAGAGGAAATCTCTCGATCAAAGATTTCTTGGATAGCATACTGAAATCCATCAAGGTTTCTATGATCGTTCTTTTCTTATCAAGCCAATGTTTAATGGACTGTTTTTCGTCGAGATAAAACGGTCGACTCTCCATCCAGTGTCCTTGACGACGAGCTTCATCTCTTCAGGAGATACTATGAGATAATCAAACCATTTTCCAACATAACTACGATATCTTACTCGTATCCGCAATTGGCCAGCCATTCTCCCTTTGCTTTCATTTTCTTTCTGATACGAAAGATGATCCGGGTTGTCCGTTCTATACGGGTTCAGACTCTCGCAAATCAAAACAGCGTCATTTGAAGTCATCTGATAGAGCTTCCTCAGCAAAAGCTTCGCTCTTTCCATATTTCCGAATAGACCGAAATTATTGCCGAACATTATCACTGTGTCAAAGCTATTCGGTTTGAAATTTATCTTCTCAAATGGGAGCAGAATGGTTTTCCTTAATCCCCTAGCTCGAGATACCTTAATTGCAAGTGGTGAGTTATCAAGGCCCACAATATCCAATCCTTTCTTATTTTGAAGATAAATCGAAACTCTGCCTGCTCCGCATCCAACATCGAGAACTCGACCCTTCGCGTACTTTATCGCTTTTCTTTCAATCAAAGGCCATTTTTCGAATGTAGCGAAATAATTTGCCGGTGCTTCTTCAGAAGTATCTACGTAATAGTCGCTTCTTTCGATTGTTTCTTCCTTTCTATGATTGAATTTTGTATAATAATCCCAAAGAGAGTGGCCATAGGCGTCGTGATCTTTCATCGTCAATTACAATATCCTTCGAATATAGGAAATAGTTTTTACTTTTCGGTTCCCTGGGACATTGAATCAATCAGGGCTTTTAAGTAAGAAGAGTAAGATTGGGGAGGCTGACTAGGCAATCTTGTACCTGATTGCCTCATTTTATCCAAATCATCCAAAATTCGATTTATGACTTCTTTGTAGGGTTCTCTTCGGTGGATCTTCCAAGAATCCAAGCGTTTCTTATCGGATAAAGAGATCGAAATAGTTGTGTCTTTTTCGTGCTCGCTCATAATTTGCCAATAAGAACAGGAGCTTCTTTAATTCTTATGACTACTCACAAGAACTCATAAGTGAAAATGAGATCGGCTCAGTGTTAAATAAGAGAGATAGCTCTCTGTACTTCAGATGACAATAAATGAAATTTGTTGACATTGTTGTTAGAAAGGAAAAGAGCTTTAACGCGATATCAAAGATGTATGTTGGCCCATACTCTGGAGAAAATATGCTGAGAAAGGAATTCGGAGATCTGGAGCGTTGGGCAAGGAAGAACCAGGTGAATACTGGTAAGTATTTCTTCATGGAGCTGGACGGTCCTGATACACCTTCTTCGAAAAGAAGGTGGGAAGCTTTGATCGAAGTGAAGGGAAAGTTCGATGAGACAAATCTTGACTCTGGAATTGAGTCAAAGAGGCTTCCCTCACAGCTTGTTGCAGGGATTCAGTTCGATCCAGATCTTATTTCATCTCGTATCATTTATCATGGATTGGAATGCTGGCTCGATTGGCGTAAGAAGTATCATGAGATGGAAGAAGCAGGGCCGACGAGGGAAGTCTATCCTGGGAATCCCTGGACAAATTCGAGAGCATGGAAGAATACAGAAGTTCAGGTTCCCATAAGAAAGCTATAGAAATGTAGGATAAGGAAAAATCGGCATCACTTAAGTGGGCCAACTCTCCAGGAACAAGAAACAGCTCGGAAAATTGTGCTTCCTTTGCAGTCGCACGAGCGACTTTCGGAGCGTAAAGTCGGAGTGGTCGTACAATTCCCTAACGATGTCAAAGATATGATTTAGCTGAGCTGTGGAAATTTTAGATACGCTTTGCTTGGATCATGTTGGAAATGCATCCTCTACATAAGATCGCAATATCTCGGCCACGCTCCATGCCTGAGAAATGCAACCGCGTGCTAAATGCGGCGGATCTCCGTCAAATATCTCTGATATTGTTCCTAAACCTGCTTCGTTCATTCTCCTCTTGAACGGATTGTATAACTGCTGAACGAAAGCTAGCGTTTTCGGATCGTTTCCATAGGTTCTGACGTATGATGAAACATAAGTACCAAAGAGCCATGGCCACACGGTACCTTGATGGTAAGCCGTATCTCTATCCCTTGGATTCCCGCTGCACTGAGGTTTATAATTTGGATCAAATGGCGACAAAGTCCTCAGTCCGACCGGAGTCAAGAGTTCTGACTCAACGGTGCGTAGCACGTCTCTCCACTTCTCCTCGTCAAGAACTGGAAAGACGAGTCCGATCGAGAACACCTGATTGGGGCAAACCTTGCCGTCGCCTCTGTCGTCGAGCAAGACGTCGTGGAGACTGCGCTTTCTCTCGTTCCAGAATTTTTCGTTGAACGATTCTTTTGTCTTTTTTGCAAGGTCGGAATAGTAGTTCTGGTCGGTTTCGTTTTTTAGCTGAATAGCGAAATTTTCCATCGCTTTTAGAGCGTTATACCATAAGGCCGAGATTTCGACCGGCTTGCCGGCCCTCGGAGTTACCGGTGTTCCATCTATTCTTGCGTCCATCCAAGTTAGAGCGGCCTTCTCCTCACCCCCCTTTATCAGCCCATCAGAATCCATCTTAATGCCGTGCTTTGTCCCGGCCACATATGAAGTGATTATTCCCTTCAGTTTGGGGTACACTTCGTTTACAAAATCGAGGGATCCCGTATTGTCATAAACCGAGTAGGTCGCATTGATCAACCAGAGTGGAGCGTCTATCGAATTGTACTCGGGCTTTTCGCTGCTCTCGCTTTCGGGAAACGTATTCGGGATCAAGCCGTCGGATACAAGGCTGAGGAACGTTCTGATGATCTCCTTCGCCTCGTCCTCGCGCTTTGTGACCAAAGTTAGTCCTGGAATGGTAATCATTGAGTCTCTTCCCCAGTCAGCAAACCAATGATAGCCTGCGATAATCGTCTTCGCGCCGGTCGACTTTCTCTTCACGATGAAAGTGTCCGCCGCGTTTGCAAGTGAGTTAACGAAAGAATCTGTCTGGGGAACCCTATTAGAAAGTCCTCGCAATCTCTGCATTTCGCGGTATCGCAATCCCTCCGGAGAGAACGTTTCTCTGCGTAGCAACGAGGCAAGAATAGAGAACTGGCTGCCGTGATCGAGCCTCACAGAGAAATATCCGGGGTTGTATTGGTCTTCCCGATCGTCCAGCCCTCTCTCGGTTTCGACCTCGTAAATGAAGTTCTTGTACCAGCTTCCAGTCGTGACGTAAGGAGCAATATCTGATTGAAGGTAGAGCGTGGTAGAGCCGGGAAAGGCCCTTATTTCTACGCCCTTCGGATTCAGGGTCTGAGCAAAGTTCCACCTAGAGTCCTCGTGCGTTCTTCCGTGATAGTCTCTGTAGTTGATTATGGGGAGAACTGTGAGTTTAATCGGAAAATCAGATTCCAGCACCTTATAGGTTACGATTGTGGAGTTTTCTTCGAATGGCATGAACACGCTCTTTTCGATTATTGTATTCCCCGTTCGGTAGACAAAGACGGGATAGCGCTCGAATCTAAATTGCTCTAAATGCGTGTAACCCTGAGGATAAATAGTACCGGGATATCTGTTCACGGGGAGTAAGTATTCTCTGCCCCCGACCTCGACTCTTTCCTCGAGTTTCGACAGGAATAACATTCTTCGAACTGGCGGGTCCAAAGAAGCAACCAGGAGACCGTGATAGGCTCGGGTGTTAAGACCGATGATCGTACTAGAAGCGTACGAACCTAGCCCATTTGTGACGAGCCACTCCTTACGCTTCCCCTGCTCGTAATCCTTCGTGACAGAAGAATCGAATATGATCTGCAATCTTTACTTTTTCAGGTCCTTTTGGTTTGTTCGTGATCAGTCAAGATTATGTTGTAAATCTGAAGCAAATTCTCTTGCACTTGTTGCAAGCTCCAACTCGGTTCTCATGGGGGCCAATGTTTACCACCATCCCGCTAAAAAAGAAATCCTAAAAACTTGAACTTCTGCGAACAGTAAAAAAGGACCAGTGTTATCAAGAGTTATGCCAAGATCATTCATCCTTCCGGGACAGCCGACTAGATACACAAGGGATAGACGCTTCAACATCGATCATACGAAACTCGAGTTATCATTAGATTTCGGGAATAAATCGCTCGATGGAAAGGTGACTCACAGAGTTTCGACCTACGGTCGGAACATAAGCTCGATAGAACTAGACGCCGCAGAGCTGTCGATCTCTTCGATTAAAGTGAACGGCAAAATGATCCGAGACTATGAAACGGAACCTCGAAGCATACTAATCCCTCTTGATTTCGAACTTACCCAAGGCAGCCAGGCCGAGATTCAAATAGAGTTTTCGGCACATCCTCGTCGTGGTCTGTATTTCAGAGCCCCTAACAAAGACTTTCCAGATTGGAAGACCCATGCTTTTACTCAAGGAGAATCGGAGGATTCCAAATTCTGGTTTCCCTGCTACGACTATCCGAACATGAGAACAAAGACGGAGACGATAGTTACGGCCCCATCGAACATGGTCGTCGTTTCAAACGGGAAGCTCGCCTCAGATCCGGTAGTAAAGGATGGAAGCAAGACTTGGCATTTTGTTCAAGAAGTTCCTCATGCAGCTTATCTTGTCTCTATCGTGGTGGGAGAATTCAAAGATCTCAAGGAAACCCACAACGGTGTTCTGCTTGAATACCTCTACCCCGAGGGGAAGGACGAGGAAGCGAAAAGATCCTTTGGCAACACTCCGAAAATGATCGATTACTTTAGCGAAATGACAGGTCTCAATTACCCGTATCCAAAATACTCTCAGTCCGCCGTTTCAGATTTCATGTACGGCGGTATGGAAAACATCACGGCAACGACCCTCACCGACAGGACACTTCACGACGCCAGATCCCATCTTGACTTTACGAGTGACTACCTCGTAGCTCACGAACTGGCTCACCAGTGGTTTGGCGATCTGATGACTTGTAAGGATTGGTCGCACGCATGGCTGAACGAAGGCTTTGCCACATATTGTACTTCTCTCTGGGTTGAGCACGACAAGGGTATTGACGAATTTCAATACTACATGTATATCCCGACCTATCAAAGCCTAGTTGAAGAACTGGACAGGTACCACAGGGCGATAGTCACAAAGCGATACTGGGACGCGGACGAACTATTCGACCGCCACACCTACGAAAAAGGAGCTTGGGTGTTGAACGGTCTCAGGGGTCTCTTAGGCGATGATGTTTTCTTCAAAGGAATAAGGAAATACGTCGCGGAACATCAAAACTCAGCAGTAGAAACTTCCGATTTTAGAAGGGCTCTCGAAAGCGTCAGCGGCCTTGACCTCGAGTATTTTTTTGACCAATGGATATACTCGCCGGGCTTTCCCGAGTACAACGTATCGTACAGGTGGGACTCGGAGAACAAGCTCGCGGAGCTCGAAGTCGAGCAGGCTAATGCCAGCTTTGATGAGACTCCCCTTTACACGAGCCCCGTAAGGATTCGTTTTACGTTCAACGCCGGTCGCAAGATTACAAAGCAAATTAGGATGGAAGAGAAAAAGTGGACATTCTTTTTTTCTTTTGACGAAGCCCCACTAAACGTGAACTTCGATCCTCAAAACTGGATACTAAAGAAGCTAAAGTTTTCTAAGCCGAAGGCAATGCATCTTTATCAACTCAAGAACGACGAGAACGCGATGGAAAGGATTAGGGCGGCAATCGAATTGGGAGCTTCCTTCCCCGAAGACGACGTTGTTGAAGTTTTGGCTGAAGTAGCAGACAATGACAAGTTTTGGGCTGTACAGAATGAAGCTTGCAAAGCTATAGGCAAGGTCGGAAGCAAGAAGGCCCTTGCTGCCCTCCTGGAGAGGGTCGAACACAAAGATCACAGGACAAGAAGAGGAGTAGCATTCGGCTTGAGGGGCTTCGTGAACCTCGAAAATCAAGACAAGGAGAAAGCAATTGATTCGCTCATTCAGATTCTAGAAAATGACGAAGCTTACTTTGCGAGAGGATTTGCGGCTTGGTCTCTCGGTTTCTACAAGGGATCGGACAAGGCATTCGAAGCTTTGAAGAGAGCAATTTCTCAAGAATCCATCAATGATATTGTCCGGTACCGAGCTTTCCAGGGGTACGCGGAGATGAACGATCCAAGAGCGATTCCAATTGCAGTCGATTACTTAGAGCACGGTAAATGGCATCAGGGGAGGGGGCTCGCCGCTTACTGCCTTGGAAAAATCGGAAAGGGAAATTCTGAGGCCGCGAAGGCTCTTCTTGATTCGGAAAAGATTTCGAATGTTTTCGTCCGAGACGAAGCAGCTGGGTCACTGGGCACCCTAGGCGATACTTCTGTAGTTCCTAGACTTGAAACATGGTTATCTCGTGAAGAGGAGGGACGAACAAGGAGGAGGCTAAGGGAGTCAATCTATCTTCTGAAGGAGAAGATTCTTGAAACGGAAAATGCCTCCAAGGTAAGTTTAGAGTTGGCTCAAATTGAAGAAAAACTCAAGAAAACGGAGTCGACGATTAATGCGCTCGAAGCTCGCGTTGGTAAGGATGGTTTTTCGTCTTAGGACGTTTTCATTCCCAGTCAAATTTGCCGTCCTTATAGATCGGCGATTCGTCGAAGTAAATCGCCCCTTCGTCCTTCATGCTCTTGATCATGTCAATGTGGATTCCGCTTGCGTTCTTTCCTCCAGCTTCTTTGAATCCGAATCCGACTGCCATGTGGATCGTGTCTCCCATCTTTTCGTCGAAGAGCGTGTTCCTTGTAGCCTCATTTATTCCGCGATTCATGCCTATTCCGAGCTCTCCTAATCGTCTGGCGCCTTCGTCAGCTTGGAATAACTGATCCAAGAAGGAACCGCCAACTTCGGCGCTATGTTCTACGATTTCCCCATTCTTGCAGAGTAATCTGATTCCCCTTATTTCTCGTCCAAGATAATTTAGTGGAAGATCAAAGTACACCTTTCCGTTGACCGACTCTTCTACCGGGCTTGTGAATACTTCACCACCGGGAAGATTATGTTTTCCCTCGTCGACGAGTGGTTTTCTACCCTCGAGCGAAAACGTAATATCCGTTTCCTTACCGAGAAGCCGAACTCTCTTTGCTGTCGCCATCTTGTCCGATAAGACCTTCATTTCTGATGCCATTTTTCTCCAATCTCTTATCGTCGCCTTGTAAACGAAGTCTCAGTACGATTCATACGATTTCCTTGTCTCTTGAGCGAGGGCAGGTGTCGGGTGCAATGTGACGTTCCATCTCTTGCTAAGAATTATCGGGAAAAGTTCGGTTGCTGATTTTGCATTAGCCTTTAGCTTCGACGGAGGCACGTCAGAAAGTTCCCGAGTGTTGGATGTGCCGTTTATTTGAATAAAAACATCTAGTCCTTCATACATTGCTTTCATCTGCCGAGGAAGAATCGAAAGCGTTTCTTCTTCAGCGTTAATCAAGTATGATCTGTTGATTGAATTTTCCTGCAATGTTACGCCATAGTGTGCTCCTTTACGACCTATTTCTCCTGCGATTTCCTTAATCAGGGGAAGAGTCTCGACACCGTTTGTACTGATTACAACATAATCGCCCTTCTTTACCTCGCAAGAATAATCCACGATAATTTTCGCATGTTCTGAAACTCTTTGATCTACCAACTACATCCTCGAGATCCTTGGATTATGAAGTGTCTGTTTCAATGAATATCTATAGAGATATTGCTTGATCTTTTTTCAAATTAGTGTAACATAGATCGCTAATTTGGCCGAAATGATGCTCAGCTAAAAACCCACTGCTTTTATAAGTCGGCAGTTGGAGCAAGGAGTGTTCAGAAAATGGCTTTTTGTACTAAATGCGGTGCGACGCTCGAACCGAATGCCCAATTTTGTGCTAGCTGCGGCGCTCCTGTAGATAACGCTCAAGCATCATCTTCCGGTTTTGGCTCACAACCAGCCACGTCTGGTCCCCCAACTTGGAGTTCCACACCGTCAACTCCACCACCTCCAACATACGGTGCCCCAGCTTCGACTCAGATGAACCGACCCGCGGGGATCACAATTCTGGCCGTGCTTGCAATTCTTGGAGGTCTCGCACTGATTGGATTTGGACTTCTGTTTTCACTTTTCGGATTCGGCCTCATTTTCGTGTTTTTCGGGTTAGTAGAACTCGGGGTTGCCTATGGATTTTGGACCGGGGCCACGTGGGGATGGTGGCTAGGCATAATTGGAGCAGTTTTGGATTTGATTTCAATTGTAACATTCAATGTTATAGGACTGATCGTAGGGATTATCATGCTCTACTATCTCGCGAGACCTCACGTAAAGATGTGGTTCCACAAAGCTTAGTTTTGAGGAAATCAATTTCCCTCATTCGGATCATTTCAGTTATCCTAAAAGGAAACTAATCGGCGAAGAATATGCAGGTATCGCTTCAGGTCGCGAACTGTCTGCTGATGAGGTTCGTCG
>JASHOD010000152.1 GCA_030041295.1 Nitrososphaerales archaeon | reverse complement strand
TCTTCGGGAAATTCATTAGCTCAGCTAAAAGGACAAAAACAAAGTATGGTCAAAAGCCCGAAGTTGTCCTGGGAGAAGTATGGACTTGTCTTGCTGACGTACGAGCAGTCTAGGAGCAAGATAGTATTGACAAGAGAAAACAATGCTCTAGTTACCATTCAGATCAAACCAAGACTTTTCCACTCCTTCAGAGATTTTGATGTCACCATTACGTCAAATACTGGAAGGAATGATCGGTTGCTCATTCTTGGTATGATTTGGATGTTGAATCCTATCTTCATGTAAGTAGTCCAAATTCAAGAATTGAAGATAAACGCAAAGAACAAATCTATGTTGTTTAGTTTGGAATTATCATAAAGAAGAAGGACTTTCCCTTATTTGAGTACAGCAAAACAGATGATCTGCCCAAAATGCAGAGGTTCAACTCTCTCCGTCTCAGGGTACACTTCATTCTTTCATTGCGAGAACTGCGGATGGAAAGGCCTCCGTCCTATCTACAGGAAACCTGTGAAATACATCTCACAATCTAGGAGTCTTGGCGCAGTATTTCTCATCGTTGCTCTAATTGAAGTGATAGGAATAACTGATTTCTTTGAAAAGCCTCCAACGATTTTGATTTCATTAACAGCAGTAGCGGGGCTATTGTTAGTTGGTCCGCTCTTTTTTTGGTTCGTATGGAGTGCTCCGGAATCAAAATGGAGGCTTGGAAAGATGCCTGACTCGGAATTTGCCGTTGCAACAATAGATGACCTAAAAACAATAATTTCTGAATCGACGAAATACATCGAGCGAGGCCGAAATAGAAACTGGGTAATATTCGCTGTTGTTGTGTTGTTTGGATTTGGAGCCGGTTTTATCTTACACATTGTCCTTCTGATAGCAATAACATATATTGTTGGTATCGTAGCGATTCCTAATTACTTGTTTAGCCACTGGCTTATTCGGAGATTGAGTAAACAAAACCGAAGACTTGAGACAAGGGTTTCCGAACTGTCAGCACTCGAACATCCTTCGAATAACGATATAAATTCAAGTGGCCCTCAATAACTACTCAGCAAGTTCCATTAAATATTCGTCATCAATCTTCTGGAGGAGGTCACGCTTTCTCTTTAACTTCGACTATACCTATTCCGTCTGGGTTCGCAAGATCCCCTGCTACGAACTTGCCTCCGTCCTTAAGATATTGACTTAATTCAGATGTCTTTACCTGAGCATGGATTAGTTTCGGTTGAAGTAGCTCCGTCAACTTTGCAACGTATTCTGCTCGGGTGTCAGGTTGCTAGCGTCAATTTTCGCTCTTTCTTCAGGACTATACCCTGCCATATCTGAAAAGTTCTCAAAGACAGCCTTGCTGAGTTGCTCTTTAGTTACAACGTCTTTCTTCGCATAATTCGTAACGAGGAATTTGCTTGCATCGAGATACTCTTTTCTCATTCTGTCAATGTCAGCTTGAGAGACTCCTTTGTTGACCGAGTAAAGAGCGCTAATCTCTCCTTTATGACCCATGAAGAAAATTCGATGATCTCGCAGACTATTATCAAAATCAGAATCTAAAGAATGCTAGATTTCCCATCTTAAGAAACCCAGCAATTTTTGAGAAGTGTGGTTCATCATCTGGGAAGAGTTAAGAATCTATCCAATTTTTTGGTTAAGCTATGACCGCCGACGTTAGGGATGCCGAACATCTACCTCCTTCCATGCAACGACTAAGAGCGAGACGAGCAGAAGTAGTTCCGGCATGGCCGTCATGCGAAATTTGCGGATGCAATGCTCTCATTCCTTTACAAGGCAACCCTCAGAAATACGAGTGCCGTGTCTGCAGGCACACTGGCTATGTCCGGGATCTCGAAAATTATCTTTTATGGCAGACGACTGTAACATCCATCCTTTCAGAGAGAAGGGCAAAAGCGGAGTCTCTGCACAAATTTACGCCCATTGACGGGGAGGGATATAATGAAATCATGTACGCTTGTACCTGCGGCGATCGCTTCCCGACTAAGAGTCAAGTAAAGAAGCACGTTCGTAACTTGGTCGTTTCTGCTCCGAGTGATGATGAGATAATGGATCGACTAGCAAACTCACCTAACCCAAAACAAGCGATCGAATTGCTAAGAAAATTGCAATTAAAGGAGAGAGCTGATTATCGGTTCACGCGAGGGATAAAGATTGCATACAAGGACAATGTTGGATCGTTGAATGCGTTTCGGAAAACCCTTCTCTTGCTCTCATTCGTGCCATGTCTCAGCCGGATCTATGTCCTAACGGACAGGGAAACTGAGGTAGGCGAATACTCCAATCAAGAGAAGGCCTTTGTCAGCAAAGATCAAGCAAATAAGGATCTTGTAGAATTCGTGAATATTGAACCGGTTCCCTCGAATCGGAATATTCGACTCAAACTGGAGCAGACCATAGAAAAAATACTGTCCGGAGAATTCTACAAAGTTCCTCCAATCAGAAAAGGAATGCCTAGATGGTATCGGAGTCCAGATCGAATTTCACCGAAGGACTCTGCATGGGGCAAATCCAAGAAGCGTTACAACCGCTACGGACGACAAGGGTTCAAGAAAGGATCTAAAGTCAGATAGACGTTAACGACTAGCCCACGTACAGCCGAGTTCACTGTAATAGTAAGTCAGAATTCAAATCATGCACTTACTGACAGGTCCGCATCTCCCGTACATATCTGTGAGAAAGTGGAATATAGTCGACCTTATTGCCTGTAACTGAGTAAGAGAGAATTTGATTGATTAAGAATCTTAAGAGACGAGGTCGCGTTAGAATACCAGTTGTAGCTAATGGTAAATCCGCGGCTCGAGCTAAAGCGCGAGGAGGAACATCCATGAGAGAAAGTCGACTACTCGGTCAGGAATGGGACCTGTCGCGTAGACAAACACGTAAAGCGAAATTTCCACCAGGGAGAACTAACCGCACGAAGCCATATAATGTCTCTCTAGGAACATAAGCCATTCGCTTCAAAGCACTTCATGTCCAGTTAATCCATTTCTACATATTTCTATGGGTTCAAGTCCCTCCGAGCCCACTATTCTAGCTCGGTACTTGAGAACCTGTTTAAATAGGAGTTCTTCTTGCTAGCGCGCCGAAATTCTATGAGCACGATCAAAGAACAGCTACTTTCAGACGAAAATATTAGGCGTTGGTATGATAATCTGTATTCGGTCAGTCCTCACACGGCCATACCGAGATTGTACAGATTATCTAACTTCTGCGTAAGATCATCCGTAACGCCTCAAGCTTTAGTAGAGCTGGAACAGAAAAAACTAGAGGATATTGTGCAAGATAGTGTACGTGGCATGGAGAAGGAAGATCTCTCGCCAGGTTACATACACGGCGTAATGACAGCTATTAATTCATGGTTAGATCACAATGAACGAGAGCTTAAACGAGATATTAAGATCAAAGATTACGGCGCAGATTCAAAGATTCAGCAAACTGAGGAAGTACCCGAGCCAGCAGTATTAGATAACGTCTTTCCTGTAGCTACCGTAAGAGCTAGAGTTTCCATTTCATTTATGGCATATTCTGGCGTAAGGCCCGAAGTGCTAGGTAATGTTGACGGCACCGATGGCCTAGTCTTGAAGGATTTGCCCGACTTATCTATTTCAGCACTACAGTTTAGAACTATCCCAGCTCAAATAATCGTACGGAGAGAAATATCGAAGGCCAAACATCAATATTTTACATTCTTGAATGAGAAGGGATGCAATTTACTCTTGGATTATCTTAGACAGCGAGTAAAGGCCAGCGAAACCTTAGAGCTTGATTCTCCAGTTGTGGCAGCCGAGCATAAGAGGAAAGACAGAGCACTTAAGGCTCTTAACTACGATGGAGAAATTCGATACTTTGTATGTACTTAAAATATAACAGACGAGATTAGGCGAGCGTTAAGAAGAGCTAATTTGTCTGACAGGCCTTATGTTTGGCGTTCTTATTTCGCCTCACATATGTTAGAAGCTGAATTAGATAACAAAGTCAGCACCGATATTCGAGCTTTTTTTTGAAGGGCATTGTGGGAATAATCCGATTGAGCGAGCTTATACACTCGGAAAGCATCATCTTCCCAAAGACATGATGCAGAAAGTGATCAATCAGTACAAACAACGCGCTCCATATCTTGATGGCACTCTAGCTAAAATCACTGAGCTAGATCAAATCAAAGAGGAAGCCAAGAAAGAAGCCAAACCAATGCTCAATAAAGAAATTGAAGAAATGCGGAAAATATCAAGATATGTATTTGAAAAGCTCTTAACCGAAGAGCAAAGGGCCGAGCTAGCTATGGAATTTCCGCCAGAAGTAAATTATTAGCGCGGGGTTTGGTTAAATCCTATCCCTTCATTTTTTGACCTTCGAGACTTCGGCATATTTTCCTTCGAGGATGCAATCATAGCAGCCCGAAGCGTAAGGATTTCTCTTTGGGTACTCGAGGCCCCAGACGACTTAACGTATCAATGTTTGAGTACTAGAGGCCTTATCAATTATTTTGGAAATTTAGCTTGCTGGAAAGCCTTTACTGGTATAGAATCAAATTTCATGTATCAGAAAGCAATTTCTGCTTGTCAATATCCTCCAATGCAATTTTCAGCGCTTCAACATTTTGCTGGTAATGCATAGTCTTATCCTTCGTTAGTAGGCCATGTTGATTGAATGCATAGCCTTTGATTTCTTTCTTTTTACCTTTCTCATTCAAGTAACTTATTTGCAGCTCGATGTTCTCGTTGCTCTTTTTCTTCATGCTGATTTGAATCAGGCGATCACGAGGAATGTCAAGATTAGCTTTATCGGCTTGAACTTGTTCTTCAAGGCTCTTGCCCTCCATAGATTTCTGCTTGTTATTGTCCAGTTTCTTCTTTATTGCTTCTTCTGCTAAAACGCCTGCGACGCCAAACATTGCACCGTAGCCTGAATTTCTCGTCTTTTGCCTTATCCACAGGAATCGCTCGGGCAACACGTACAAATGAAAGAGCGTTTGATCTGCGTAGACTGGAACAATATTATCGGTCATTGCCATTTCATTCTAGCACCCTTGCGATCAGTAGACGTATGTGACTGTGAATGTAGCGCTATCAGAACCAGTGGTATTATCGAAGCTTGCAAAATAAAGGCCTACGACACCAGCAGATACGGGAATGGCCAGATTAAAGAGGCCAGTCCAGAAATATCCAAGATACCCTTGGGCCGTGTTGGCTGGGCCTGATAAATACTGTGCTGCATACTGATAACCATCTACAGTTTGCGTAACGAGAAGAGTTCCGTTTGCTGCAGTTGTTTGACCGGCAATAAGGAGATAGCCAGAATGCGAGCAATTATGCACAGCAATTGCTGGAATATAGTCGGCGGATGATTCTGTAACTGTTTCAACGTTCACAACTGAAACGCTCATCCCATTGCTTAGAATCTTATCTAGTGATGAAATTGTTGCATTATCCGCAATGATTATTGATTTGTCATTTGAGATCGTCAAGTTCTGAGAGGAGATTTCTGATTTGTCATTTGAGATTGTCAAGTTCTCAGAGGAGATATGTGATTTGTCTGCCGATATCGTTGCGTTATCGGTTTTTATCTGTGAATTTGCAGATGTTAGCTGAGAATTTAAATTCGATATTGTAGATGAAAAGCTAACGTAAGTTAAGCCAACTGCGCCAATTGCTATTGCGGCAATTATTGTTAGCGCCAATACGGCGAGATTATTCTTTTTTCGAGGTGCCCCTGCCGGTTGCCAATTATTATCAGGACTTGTTTGATTGATGTTCATGACACTAGCGGAAAAGTTGCTGTTATTTATTGGCTTTGCTTTTCTGAACTCTTTCTCAATTATCAGCTATCAATTTCGTGATTAGCCAAGAAGCGAAGCATGTTTGCGGGTATCAGCCCTAAGAACTCATTCGCAAGAGGTATGCTATCGCCCAAGTAGAGCAGAAAAGATATGTCGCTGCTAGCACCATCTTGCTTGCTTACATCTTTCAATCTCTGAGCTGATGCAATATTGCCGATTACTGGAAGCCAATCTAAAAAGTCGGATGCTATCGCTTCTGGTAAGCTATCATGGCTTGCTCGGGTCAAAACTCTGCATGCAGAGTTACATTCTTCTATCCTTGCCATTAGATGATCTAGCTCTCAAGACTTCTTCTTGAATGTCAAACTTGCCTTCGTAATACATAGTTGCCAAGTTTAGTTTCTCTATATTGAGAAGAATGCTTCTTAGCTCAACGCAAGCAGGATGGTTGCATTTCTTATCCAATTCCAGCAGGTTTCCAATTTGTTAATTCGCGGTAGAATAGTTCTTCCTCATTGGTTAGTGTAAAGATGCAGATTTCAAATCAATTCGCGGTTTAGAGATAATGGCTTGGTAATCTCACCCAAGCTGTCTCTTACCATTCAAAGCTGATCATTTCGAAACACTTTGAAGGTCTCATACCAAAATAACCCGGCACAGATGGCGGTTGCAGCGATTCCGTATGACAGAAAAGAAATGAGTGTGAATCCATACCCAGAATGAACTTCCGTCCAAAATTTGCTTACTGGAACCGAGATTATTACTATCCATCCCACTGCGAATAATGTTGCTAGTGTCGCGTAGAACAGGTATCGAGGAATTAGAAATCTACGCAGTCGAATGTAGTGTTTAAGATAAGTTCTTTCGACAATGTATCCACCACCATCGTCAGGTTTCGAAAGCAAACCCGCGCTGACTAGCTTGTCTAAGTGAAATACCGCAAGCGCGGGACTGCTCAGATTGAGGGCGTGCTGGACCTCCCTCGCGCCGACAGGTTTGTTTTGCACGATCACATATCGATACACTTTGAGAGTTGTTCCGGTCAGAGCTTTCTCAATAGCATCATCTTTGGAATCGTTCGGCAAGCTCTGGGTTCGGCATATGAATTGCCATTATTACGGTTGCCGATAGTCTCAAGCGTTCAAGAGACTTGAACAGGGGGTAGAATAAGACCTTCCCAACTGTTCAACTGCGATGGATTATTATGTCCCGTATGAAGGTGTACGAAGAGTTAGAGACCTATAATGAGCGAGTCAAAATGGGAAATCTTGAGGAACGTAGGACTGGCCGCAGTCGTTTTCGTAGTTGTACTGTCAGGCGTGCTTTATGCTTCATTAAACTTGAGTGGTAGCCTCTCATCAACCACTAATTTCAGCGAGACTGCTTCGTCCACAAATTCGTCTTCTTCATCGTCTTCTTTCTACCAAACGCAAGATTCGTCCCAAATTACTCCGACGATAAATGCAAAAGTAATCTCCAACATAACGGTCGGCTCCGAACCAAAGGGAGCCGCTTACGACCCGCTGAATGGATTACTTTACGTCGCCGATTACGGTTCTTTGGAGGTTACGGTTATCAATGTTAGTACGAATAAAGTAGTCACGACAATTAGCACTGGTCAAGAAGCGTGGAAACCAACGTACAATCCCGTCAACAATATGATTTACGTTGGTAACGACTACAGCGATGTCGTCACTGTCATAAATCCTGATACAAACACGGTGATTTCCAATATCACAGTCTGCGATTACACCGTGGGAACATTCTTCGACTCGCTAAACAATCTCACATACGTTCTGTGTGATGAGACCGATCAGGTAGTTGCGTTAAACTCGACAAATAATATTGTCGCGACAATCGGTCTGCCTGCTGGGCCCGGAAATGGCGGGTATGCAATCACTCCGAGCGATCAAATCTACATAGCTGACTATAGGGGTGACGATGTCAACGTCATCAACGGCACGACTAACAATCTGACAACAAGTTTTGTTGTAGGAACAGGGCCCGGTGCTACCGCCTACGATGCTTCCGACCAGCTCATATATGTAGCCATTGCTGGTAATCCGACTTCGCCTGGAAACACGACCGTTTTGTTGAATTCTACTAACAACGAAGTAGCACAAAATATCCAGATCGGGTCGTTCCCGGAAACTTTGATCTACCTCCCGTCATTTGACACTGTCGTTTCCGCGAACGCTTTTTCCAACAGCCTCAGTTTCATGAATGGCACCACAGTTATTTCGACAATCTCCAATGTTGGATCGGAACCGTCGGGTTTTGCATACGATCCTTCCCTCCAGGAGTTATTCGTTGCGGATCTTGGCTCAAATAGCTTGGCTGTCGTGCAACTTTCTTATGGCGAAGTACAGCCGCCATGCATCGGATACGTTCCAATTGTGATTTCAAATCCGGAAAACGGTTCGACTCCTACTCCATTTCAGCAAATGCTGAACATTGATAGCGTTCAATACAGTAGAGACATAAACTCAAATTGGAGTAATGTTGAATTTTCGTTCGGTTCTGGTTGCTCCGACAATCTTCTCGAATCTTGGATTGAAGAAAATCCATCGAATAGTTCTCTAAATACGATAATTTGGGTCAATCTTGATGAAGGAATCGCGCCCTACGGAAACGAAACAATCTTCATGGATTTCATGTCCTCAAATGTGCTCTCCGCCAACGGTCCGACTGGCGAGGCACCTCAATTGAGTCAGATTTATGGGAAATATGATAATGGGGCTCTAGTTTTTTCATTCTATGATAACTTCAATGGCACTGCTTTGAGCGACAAGTGGCAACAGGGAGGTAATACAGCTCAGTCTGGCGGGTACATCGGGCCCGTGATTAATGACACGCCCGCGACAGTTGACGATGGAATGGTCGTGCATTACAATGGGACTCAGTTCGGCAATGGTCAATGGGATTGGGTACAAAGTATCCAAACGTTCAACCCTCAAACAAACATCCTCGATGCCTATGCCTATTTCAACGGCCTAACCAACGCAGCCACAAATCAACAAATTGGTTGGAGCGCCCCGGGTCAGAATTCCTCATTCGAATACGCAGTCTCCGACGGCAATCTGGAGTACAACGGAAGCAGTCCGATCAAGAACCACTACATCTTGCTGGCGAGTCCAGGCACGCATACGGCACTCCTTAATGGTGTCACGAGCGCGTATCAAGTCTTTAGCGTATGGAGCGACTCTGTGGGAAGAGCTTACGCACTGACAAACTACAGTGGATTGACAGTAGCCAACGGAGACTGGCCCTCAACCTCGGCTCACATACATTTCTCAGAAATCAACGGATGCCCGTATTCTGTATACGTTCAGTGGACTAGAGTACGCGCACTTCCTCCCAATGGCGTGATGCCAACGGTAGCATTCGATTCTCTAGTGAATATTGGCTGAATAGGTTTTCATGACAATTTCTCGATCATAAAGAATGGTTTTCGGGAAACTGGAATACAATTCTCATCCGAAGTTTGATTCTCTACCCTCGGAACCTTAAGACTATAGAATTCGTGCAAAAGAGAAATAGGCGGTCCGGACATATCAAAAGAGAAAATTTTCAAGAAAGTAAAGAAAGATATTGCCTATCATTGACAAGGTCAATCGGAAACCATCAGTGTTTGAGTCGATCTAATTTTCGGAAGGCTTCGCAATTTGTATGTTATAGCTTCTTTAAGTTCCCTCTCGCTAGCGGCCTCGATCTTCACAACGATATCGTAAACACCGTATACCGAATAACAACCCTTCACGGCGCTCATGCTTCTGAGCTGCTCGGCTACTTCATGCTCCGAGCCAGTTTCCACTCCAATTAGAACAAACGCGATTGGCATTTCTGTTTCAACCTCTGCCTTTTTTCCCGATCTTTTGAGTAAATGAAACTGCCCTCTTTTAAGAAAAACTACTACGTGGAAAAATTTTGCAACGTGTTCCTTTTCACTTCTTATTTCTGCGAAGTACGTCAGAGATCGCGAATCTCCAAATGAAGATCTGGTTTGATACTTGAATTGTGACCAAGAGTCTCATATACTGAGGAACGTGTAACGATGCCTCTATGCGTTCATTTCGAACGACGAAGAAGGGTTGGAACGGCAAAACTTGAGCGAGATTGCTACTCTGGGCGGAGGATGTTTTTGGTGCACCGAGGCTGTATTCTCTGATCTCAAAGGAGTAGAGAAAGTCGAGCCTGGATATTCTGGCGGAAACGATCCAGATCCGACCTACGAAGAGGTTTGCAATGATACAACGGGGCATGCCGAAGTAGTTCAAATTACGTTTGACCCAAAGGTAATCTCATATCGAAATTTGCTGGAGGCGTTCTTCATGGTCCATGATCCCACGACGCTAAACAGGCAAGGTAACGACGTTGGAACTCAGTACAGGTCTGTTATCTTCTATCATAACAATCAGCAAAAACTTGCTGCTGAAGAAGTCATGAAAGATGTTTCCGATAAGAAGATTTGGGACCGGCCGCTTGTTACGCAGCTTTTGCCTTTCAAGGCCTTTTACCCGGCCGAAGAATACCACAGAGACTATTTCAAAAGAAACCCCTATCAGGGATACTGCCAGGTAGTCATAGCCCCAAAGCTAGCAAAGTTTCGGAAGCATTACATTGACATGCTAAAATCAAAATAAACTTCATCATATACAAAATTGATGCCAGTATAATTTTGTCACAAGTTTACTCTGGGCACGGTTCCTGAAAACCAGTTGTTTTGGCGTCGTACTACCCTAAAGGAAAGGTGTGCTGGAGACAAGCGCCGACCAATATATGTTCCTTTCGAACTCTGTCTTGTAACCAATTTTTTTGTACATTGCGGCTACTCCGTCTGACGTCAGCGTTTGCAGCGTGAGTACCTTCTGTCCCTGTTTTAGGGCATCTCTCTCAGCAAAATCAAGCATTTCCTTCGCCACCCCCTTTCCTCTTTCCTCTGGCACGGTTCCGACGCAATATATTCCCAGGTAGTTTTCTGTAGGCCCCGAGGAGAAGGTGAGGAGGCAGCCGGAAGGTATCGAATTGTTTGCGAGATCCTTTGCCAGAACGAATTTGGCACTATTCGACAAGCGGATCTTTTCTTCTCGCCGAACGAGCTCTTCTTTCCAATGAGGCGGAATCGAATAAGATGACATGAAGACGTCATTCCAGGATTCATAATCGTTCGTGTAAGATACCTCGAAGCCGTCGAGACCGCTAACGCTGCTTTTCTGGCGCTCGGTTGCCGTCTCCTCCAAAGACCCTGTCAATGTTTTTGACAAAATTTCCATTTTGTCAGTGACTCGATATCCAGTGTCTACTGCAGATTTCTCGAACTGCCCTCTTCTTTCCCAGAAATTTTCGACGAATAGGCTGGTGCTCAGTTTGAGCTCTTGAGCTTTAGACTTTATGCTTCGAACAATCGAATTAACTTTTGACTGGTCAATCTGTGTGTGACTTTGGAGCAGATCGTCTCTTATTAGAAAGTGGTTGAAAATAGGATCTTCCGAGAAGGATTTGTTATGGTATAGGGAGAAAGATTCCGATTCAAACAAATCGCAGAATAGAAGATGAAACCCTCTTTCGTTTGTCAGGAGGTCACGGAAGAAATCCTTTTTCGCGGTGGTCATTCGATTCCGTTCTTCGACCTAATCTTATTCTAGAACAATCTGAACCCTAAACTTTCGACCATGTGCCAAAACAGCGGGGACAGTTCATCTGCTGGTCGATCACGTGTATTCGAACTTTTCTCATTTATTTCATCTGCGACCCTGAACAGGATTTGTAAAGCCTTTGGGGTATTCAGGTCGTCGTCCATCGCTTGTGCAAATTGCCTAAAAGTCTCCTTATCCACAAGGGTCCTTAACTCGTTACCGTGATGAGTGTCCTTGTGAACTCTTTCCGCGGCCTTCAGAAGGGGATCGACCTCAGATTTCGCCTTGGAGAGGACTTTTAGATCAAGGTCAAAACTATCTCTATAATGGCGCGCCAGAAAGTAATATCTGATTTCATCCGCGCTGTAATCTCTTAGGGCATCCTGGATCTTCACAACATTACCAAGACTTTTGCTCATCTTTTCTCCGTCCTTTAGCAGTAGACCTGTGTGCATCCAGTGGGAGACAAACGGTATCTCGCCGCTTAGAGTTTCGTCTTGGGCGAGTTCAGCTTCGTGATGGGGGAAAATCAGTTCAGTCGCGCCACCATGAAGATCATAGGAGGTTCCGAACTGGGAAAGGGCTATCGCAGTGTCCTCGATATGCCAGCCCGGCCTGCCAACCCCGAACGGCGACTTCCACGTGCCCTCGCTTCCTTCAGGGACTTTTCTCCAGAGCAGAAAATCGACAGAGTTCCTCTTTCCCGGTGCCGCGTCTATTTGCTTTAGTTTCAGTTCGTAGCTAGAGAGGTGAGAAAGTTTTCCAAAATGGTCGGCCTTCGATATGTCGAAGTAAGTGTTTCCATCGTTTACGTATGCCACCTCCTTTCTCAGGAGATCCTGTACGAGATTAATAGCCCCCTCGACATAGTTTGAGACACGCTCGACTTTGCTAATCGTAACTATGTTAAGCGCTTCAACGTCGCTCAGAAAGTCTGCGAGAAAGCGATCGGCGAGTGCCATGAAAGGAACACTTTCCTTTCTTGCACGGTCGAATATCTTGTCGTCGATATCCGTTATGTTGACTAAAAATTGAACCTTGTTTCCACACTTCAAGAGCCATCTCGCAAGAACGTCGAACGCGATGTATGTTTTCGCGTGACCGAGGTGGACGTTATCCTGTACGGTCGGGCCGCATATGAACATACGAAAGGTCGACCCGTCTCGAGGGGCCAGTTCTTCCTTTTTTTCAGTCATTGTGTTGTATAATCTCAATGACTTCGCCTTTCGATGCCTGTCTTTGTATTTTGAATCCTTAGTACAGCTCTAAGAGGAGTTGCAGAGTGCAGGTCTCCTATTTGGATCGAAACGGCGATGAATAAACGATCACCATGCTTAACTGCTGCTCAATAATGAGCCCAATCTCCCTAAAGTAATTATTAGTGTTTCTTCGATACCATGACTGAACTCCTCGAAGCGAAAAAAAGAGTGTGGTTTAATTCTTAATTGAGTCAAATTGAATCGGGACCCAAGCGAAGAAAGAAGGCAGGTTACGGAGAGAAAAAGATAACTCAACTCAAGGAGTTGAAAACGCTGGTGTGGGGCCTGGACTTGGACGAAGGGATTCGTTTCATCGCAAAGGTCCCGGGGTACAATGACAAATGCTTCGTATTTGTTACGAAGTGTGACGACAAGATTTGCGTCACGACGAAGGAAAGAATCTTGGATAAGGAATCGAAACATTATGTTCCAGGTGGAAAAGAACAGTGGAAATATTTCGAAACGCCTGAAGCTGCGTGGGAGTACATTTCAAAGCTGCTCGAAACTCCCCTAGAGGCTTACTACTATTGAATCCTCCTACAAGAAATTTAAAAGGGAATCTCGTTCGTCGAGGCGGAATGTCTTTTATGCACTAAGAACTGATTTTGCTTTCCGCAAGCAACGACGGCGAATTGAAAGACCATGAGCGAAAGTTCGATCGGAATCTCAAAGTCGGATCAACATCAGCAACAACAAAAGAGGGACACGCAAGATCTTGCCCCCAAGGTCAAGGAGACAATCGACAGGGTGGGCGTTTCTGGACTAAAGTCAGCCCTAACTCTGCGAGCGAGCAGCGAAACTCAGGAGGACCATTTTCTTGCTGATATTGACATGTTCATTGATCTCGATACTGAGCGAAAGGGGATACACATGTCCCGTCTGGTAGAGTCCATCAACGAAGTGATCTCGAAGAGGACCGAACAACCAAAGGAAAGCTTTGAGGCAATCGGAAGAGACATCCTGAGTGAATTACAAAAGAGGCACCATTACAAAAGGGGAGAAATTACCCTTCGTACGATCATTATGATTCGGCGACATACACCCGTCACTGGCAGACCCACTTACGAGCCCTATGATGTAGAAGTGAAGATGATGGTGAATGGTAACGTGTTCACGAAGAACCTTCATGTTAAGGTAATAGGAAACACGTTGTGTCCTCACAGTTTAGAAACCACCCATGGAAAAGCTCACGTCCAGAGAGCCGAAGTGGATCTTTGGATTGAAACCGCAGCGGAGGAAAAGATCCTGCTCGAGGAATTAATTGACATTTGTGAGCGAAGTTTCAGTTCGCCTACCTATACTGTCCTCAAAACGGTGGACGAGGCAGCCGTGGTCGAAGAGATGTTCAGAAACCCAAAGTTTGTGGAAGATGTTGCAAGAGATTGCTTCAAGCAGACGAGGAATCTTGATTTCAAGGGGAAAGTGAGAATCAAGGTCGTCTCGCTAGAATCAATTCACAAGCACAACGCAGTTTCAGAGATTGAGAGAGTGTTTAATTAAAATGAAAACAGGCATCGGAATGGAATTTTTTGTAGACTATAGTCATCTTCTCCCCGGTCATCCCAAGTGCGGCGTGAGACACGGACACACTGCCAAAGTTATCGTGGAACTATTCGGAGAATTGCGGGCAGACGGTATGATCATGGACTTTAAGGAGATGGAGGAAGCCTGCTGGAATGTTCTCCAGAATATAGATCACAAAGATCTCAATGAGAAATTTGAGAGACCAACGTCCGAGAACATCACCAACTGGGTCTTTAAGGAATTGAGAAAGACCCTCCCCGTTAGCCGAGTGCAATTCTTCGAGGGGCAAGGCAAGTGGTGTGCGGTCGAAGCATGATCTATTGAGATGCGGAATTAAGTTATTCTTGCACTATTTGTCAATGAACGTTTACCCGCCCATTCTATAGCCGAAGGGGCCGAATTCAGCGACCATGACAGCACAAATGGGTCGTGGATCGGTCATATTCGGGTTCTGGCTCGTAGGCTACGCCCTAGGATTCGTCGCGTATTTCGTTGCTTGGCCTCTCGTTGAGGGTTTGGGATTCCTATCTAGATCTATGAGCAGCGACATTGTCGGCGGATTGCTCTCGGGACTTGCGGGTTCATTCATCTCACTCGCCATCCTCTACATCTGGAGCCATTCAGGTTCCCACTCCTAGCTTCGGCACAAAGAACACATCAATCTCTAACAGAATCCAAAACCTCTAGTATAGGGCGAGCAGGGTAAAAGCGAGCCTGCCCCCTCTAGGAATTTTTTTCGACTGGTATCGCTGGGAAATAGATTCCCTTAGTAGAGGGGCGACTTGCCCATTTGTATCACCCCCAGCTCTCTACACGGTAAAAGCTAATTCCCCACGTGTAGGCGGTGTGAGGGATATCGATTAAAACGAACGACTTTGAGATTTATGAAGATGTGGCTCAGATAGACGAGAGGAGAATAGCTCCCATGAGTTTTGATTTAACTTGCGCATCTTCTAATAACAAGGTATTGATGTGAACATGCATGTGAAAGCGACAATCATAGTACTCACCAAATCTACCCAGGCTGAGTACACAAAAAAATGTCTGTATTTGCTCGAAAAGAATACTCGCGATTATGAATTATTTGTTGTGCGCGATGACCCTAGCGCCTTTGGTTTTTCTAAGGACAATAATAGAATCATGAAGATAGGTCTTGGAGATTACTTCGTCCTGGTCAACGACGACTGCTTTGTTACAGATCCTCACTGGCTGGAGAAAATGATTGCAAAGGCCGAAAGTGACGCAAAGATAGGTATGGTAGCTCCCATTCTTCGGACGCTGGACGGCGAAATCCAGTACTTGGTTGACAAACGCATGGATGCCGAGGGCTTCGTCAACGTTGTCGCGTTTGCATGCGTGCTACTTAAACGAGAAATGGTAGACAAGATAGGCTATTTGGATGAAGCTTTCAGGTTTGGTTCGGAAGATAATGAATATTGTCAGAGAGCCCTAAACAACGGATGGAAGATCGCCATAGCAAGAGATGTGTCACTCATCCATCTCGTTAATACTTCGAGGGACTTTCGCTCACTGACAGAATACATGAGAGGGTCGCTCCGTATGGAACGTATGATGGGCGGTTCAGGTTTTCCGACCGTGAAGATTCTCCTTATTCAAATAAATCTCGTGACCGATCGTCCAAGGAGAATTCTGAAACACCGAGCAGCGCCTCTGTTTTTTAGACTAAGGTCCGTCAGAGATAGAATGCTCCGAAAAATGATGTGGTAAAACCGATGCGACATGTACAATGGAATGACTTACTTCATACCGGTTTGAGCGTTCGGATTTTTGTCTTGGAAAGATTACTTTTAGGCATAGGGCCTTCTTCTAAAGTCGCCCTAATAGCTTGCTCCGAATTAAGTCGGAGACCCTCCAAGTGCTTTGATTTTTGAGACGTCCAGCTGCATGGCTTTGACGTCTCCTATCCAGCCTTTCCCTCCAGGCGTTTCCATTTTAAACAAGAATTTAACCCGATTCAACCCCAATCAAGCGATAACTATTTCTGCGATTTTCTTAACATTGATTCGGTCTTCTGATCCCACGTTATAGATCCGAGGAGTTCCTTTCTCTTGCGTGTTCTGTAATCCGGTCAATAATCCAGAAATGCAATCTGAAACATACAAA
>JASHOD010000151.1 GCA_030041295.1 Nitrososphaerales archaeon | reverse complement strand
ACAATGTTTAACATAAGAAACTTGAATGGTCTCGGTTGGCGTACGACTCGACAAAAAGCTCGAGAAGGCAATTGACGAGGTAAAAAAAGAAGAGCTAGTCGACAAATCAACTGCTGTTAGAATGCTTGTAGACGCCGGATACAAAGAATGGCGATCTAGAAAGGCGATCGCTCAGCTTCGAGCGAACCAAGTAACGCTTTGGGAAGCCGCACGGATAGCTGGAATGCCGCTATGGGATTTCGCTGACCTTCTCAAAAAGGAAGAAGGAATGGAATGGGTGGAATTCAATCCAAAGGACCGTCTCGTAGTATCAAAACGCAAACGCTAGTTTTCGACGCAACGCCCCTGATCTATCTCTGCAAATCGCAACTCGGGGTGCGTCTGAGTGCGCTCAAAGTACATTACAAGCTTTGCACTACGAGAGAAGTGTATCAAGAAGTATACACAAAGGGTCTAGAAAAGAGGGTCGTTGAGATAGAGTCACTTAAGGACATGTTCGAAGGCGGACTAGTTGAAGTCCTGACAGAGAGAGAACAACAAAACGAAGAGGATGTAGTAAAGCTCGAAGCGTTTCAATTGAAAACTTCCGGTTTGCACCCCGGCGAAATTAGTATTCTTCAGTGCGCAATCCGTTTTGGCGCCACCGCAATTGTTGATGATAAAAGGGCCAGGAACATCGCGAGGGTAATTGGAGTTAACATTTCAGGCACAGCCAACATATTGCTAGAGCTTACAAAATTGAAGGCAATAACTAAATCTGAAGCAAAGGATGGAATCAATAGAATGATAAAACAAGGTTGGTATTGCAGTACCAAGGATTATGTTCAGATTATGAGTGCGATCGAATCCATCTAGTTATTTTTCTGCCCCCTCGTAATTCAAAGAATGCGGCGTTCTAAGCGTCTCTCGATTCCCCGATAGTCTTTCGTAAAAAGATGAAAACCTTCGTATCCTCTCGCGTCCAGAACATCTAGGACTATGGTACAAGCAATGTTTTCCCTATTTCCTCTCGACTTCGACGACAAGCTTACTTCTTTCTGAAGGATAAATAAGAACAGGCAAATCTCGTTTGATTCCGAGTGAATCAACTATTTCTTTAGGAATGCGTATTACAAGCGAGTTCCCCGACTTTGAAACGCGTCCTCTCTTTTCCAGTCCAAAAAGGCCCCTCTTCTTAATCTCAGCTTCAATCTTTTCCATAACCTCCTGTGAAAGGTACTCGGAGCCACACTTTGTACAAATGTTAACGGGTTTTACTCCAAAATCTATTCCAAAGAACTCTACTTCACCAGCTCCCTTCTTGAGCTTACCTCCGCATTTGCACCGAATTCCTTGATTATTTTCAGATATCATGCTAATTTCTTCACCGTAACAGGAAAGATTTTTCGGATGTTCGACTTTGGATAAATCTTCTCGTCGTAAACTACGGAAAACCTCTTGTAATAGGAATGCATGAGCTGGGTTTCTCTCTGAAAGACCCTTTTACCCTTGTTTACTGCTTCTTCAACGTCCTTTACAGAGATACCGCGCAACCACATTCTTTCTATGGCATGCTTAACTCTCTTATGTTCCCAGTTAATTTTTAATTGCAATCAGTTTGATGTTGTATTACATGTATTATTAAGGCTTACATTAGAAACGGATAGGAAAAAAAGGCCAAGTGGGCAATATCCAAATTTCTCCCTTTTCGGGGTGAACGTTAAATGACGAGCGTACTCGCCAGTGAGAGCGAGAGCCTAAATAGTCAGTGAATGCACAAAACTGCCTCGGTAAAGAAATTGCAGCCGCTCCCAGAATCAGTCAAGACTCTTATTGAAGGCAGGTCCTATGCCAATTTGGGTACATTAATGCCGGACGGAACTCCTCAGGTCGTTCAGACTTGGGTTGATCGCGAGGGAGATCTGATATTGATCAACACCTACGAAGGTAGCCAGAAGCACAAGAATGTATTGAAAAATCCCAAAGTCGGATTGGATATCTGCGATCCAAGCAACCCGTTCAATGTCGCCGCAATCCGAGGGCGCGTCAAGGAATTGACGCTAGAAGGCGCGGAGGAGCACGTTGACAAGCTCGCGAAGAAATATCTTGGTCTAGACAAGTATCCTATGCGTGATGGCATGAAACGAATCATAATCAAAATAGAAGCCAATCGTGTCATACCGCCTTTCACGGACACTCGCCAAAAGTCGTAAAGGCTCTGCTCATTGAATTCCGTTGGATCTCCATACTCGTGCAGTAATTGGTGAGCTAATGGATGAAGAAAAGTCCAGCTAAGTCTCTGAGAGAAAAGTCTGCCTCACAACAGATTGATGCAATAATTACGAAATCGAATGACTGGCGAGGTAAGAGATTATCGGAGCTTCGCAATCTAATCATGGAGTCGAGCAACGACATAATCGAAGAAGTAAAATGGAAAAAACCTAGCAATCCAATGGGAGTTCCGGTCTGGTCCCATAATGGAATAATTTGCATGGGAAATACACTCAAGAGCGCTGTGAGGCTTACATTCCCGAAAGGCGCCCGGATGAAGGATCCAAAGAAGCTCTTCAACACGCGCCTGGACAGCAAAAAGGTTCGTGCTATTGACTTCTTTGAATGTGATACCGTAAATGAAGCTGCCCTAAAGGCACTCATTCTCGAGGCTGTGAAACAGAATACGTCGAAAGCACGGTCATAATGTGGGGGAATGTCTTGATTTCAAAAGGTAAGTCGAAAGTTATCGGCTATGATTTGTGCCCACTATCTGGGTATTGCTCCTTATTTCGATCTGATTTCGCGTTGAGTTTGTGCCCATCGAACCTTCGAAGCTCTCAAGTCTTGGGCAAGAGTTTCGACCAACCTATGATAGCTCTCCTCCAAGTCTACGTTCAAACCAAATCCCCTAGATCTTTCTAGAGAAACAAATCCGTGCAAGAGACTACGAAGATACCTTGCTGCATGCACTGCTTCTTTTCCAGCGATTCCATATCCTGCGAGTACTGCGTTCAAAGTTTCCAAGACTTCATCAGCAGCCTCGCGGATTTCTTTTGAATCTCCAACTGCAGTCAGTACTGTAGCTTGATACAGTGCAGGATGCTGGTGCACGAACTTTCTCATTTCCAACGCGAGTGATCTGATTGCCTCATCCTGAGATTTGCCAACCGTTGCCCTTCTGAGAATATCATTCAAAGCATGAAATCCTCGTAGACGTATGGCTAGGTGCAAGCCCTGAAGACCATTTACGTGTTCATAGAGCGAAGGGGGTTTCACTCCAAATTCGTTTGCGATCTGACCTAGGGTGAGATTTTCAAGACCTTCCTTGTCCGCCAGGCGAACTGCGGTGCCGACTACCTTTTCGAAATTCAAGCCAGCTCTAGTGGCCATTGCTGAATCCCTTGAAGAAATTTGTTCACCGAGCTCAGGAATGCTTCTGGTTGCTCAGCTTGAGGATAATGACCCAGTTCTGGAAGAACTTCGAGTTCACCTTGCAACCGCTTCGCAACAAGCTTTCCCTCTTCTTCTGGACGAGCAAAATCCGGATCCGCTCCACCCATCACCACCAAGACTGGAGAATGCACTTGATCGAGACGTGACTCTGAAGCGCGATGATCGGTAGAAGCCATGCGGCGGAAGGCCCTCATATGACCGGGCTCTTTCAGATTCTTTCGGAGTGCGTTGTTATATTCGGAAAGATCAGACGGTTTCGATTTTGGATAGAGCTTTTGTGCTTGATAGTTTACCCATGTTCCCAGTCCCCATGGTCCCGCTAGAGCGAGGCGGAAAGTCAATGCCTTCCACCATGATATGGGAATCTGGCGGACGAAAGGACCAATCAACACAAGACCTGAAACTAGTTCTGGATGATCTGAAGCGAGGCAGACAGCCGCACCAGATGAAATAGAGTTTCCCAAGATGACAGCCGGCCCGCTTTGCAGCCGTCCAATGAGTGCAGCCACGTCAGATGCGATAGCCGATTCCGAATAATCATTCCAATGTGCGCTAGAGTCCCCCATTCCTCGAATGTCCATTATGATAACCCTGAAACCTTCATCTTTCAGTTTAGGTACTACGAACCGATAGATTGAACGTAGCTGTCCCATGCCCGGGAGGCATACCACAAGTCGACCTGATCCTCCCGTATCATCGTAGGCAATCTGACCCTCTTCATGTTGCAATATTTGATATTCCGTCATTTTTCTTTGCACGTTCCCTAATATAATTAGGGAGTTCCCTACTGATATAAGGCTTACATCGACTTGATGCATTTTTCAGCCGTGAGACCAATAGCTGATTTTCCTGATACTTTGGCTGTCCAGGATGATTTAATGATCAATCGGGTATACTATTTGGAATGTTTTTCTTTCATCTTCGAAAAATCTGACACGAGAACGGGTTGCAATACTCGAACTAGATCGCTACTGGAAATCTGCACGCTCTTAGTCAAGAGTCCTATGTTGAAGTTGACGCGATCGTTTTCAAGGACTGATCGGTCGAGATAGGTTTCAAGACCGAATAATAGTCCAAAAGGGTGTACGCTTCCCGGTTCGCATTGAGTTACATCAATCACTTCTTCTCGAGTAGCAAATCGTACGTGTTTTGATTTGAGTACGCCCTTCTCTAGTTTCCCAAAATCAATCTTCCTGTCGGCTGCGATATCAGCCAAAACGTACTTGCCTTCAAAAGTCTTCAGCACCATCGCCTTGACTCCGCTTTTTAGCTCGACGTCTCTCACTTTTGACGCCTGCTCGGAGGTGTAGACAGGCTCATGCTCGAATAGTTTGTACTCTACGGATTCTTTCTCAAAGAGTTCAAGTAATTTCTCGGCTTCTTCCTGTCCCATGGCGATTTTGGATTGCAACCATTCTAGTAAGACTTTTGTCAGCATAATGCTCTCTATCAAGTATGACACTTTCCCTTAGGACGTATTCCCGAGTTACGAAGAAAGGGCAGATTACTATTCCATCAAAACTTCGCAAGGAATTTCGTCTCACTGCAGGGAAAACTGTGTCGTTCGAGAGTTCGAGGCAAGGGATTTTGATAAAACCTATTCATGATATCATGGACTCTGCAGGTGCCCTCGCCAAGTGTGCCCGCAGAGATATGGTGAAAAAGGATCTCTTAGAGTCGCGAAAAAAGCCTTTCAGATAAAGAATCACATTAGCTAAGTCCAAGCTATTCTTCTGTATTATCGTCTTAAGGATTCGATTTTGAGTTATTGACTTCTTCAAGAAAACCAGTCTTGAAGTTGTCGTCGCTTTGGACTAGTGATTTTACCAAATTCAAATCATCTTCTTTCAGTCGGTTCTGGATCAACGCCGCTCCCTGTCCAAATCCATGTGCAAAATCTGGACTCTTTTTCACAAAATCCAAAAATCTCGCCCGGATCTCGTTTGGTATACTTGAGAAGCCAAGTCCGAAAGTTACTCCCAACCCTTTTGCAAATCTTGGAATCCAAGACCAGCGTGTCCAAAGTTCGTTTCTTTGATCCTCTGAAAATTTCTCCAAATAGACCCATTTGAATCCGTTCATCATTCCGTCCGCGAAAGGCGCGTTTTCTCGAAGTAGTTTTTTTACTTTGTTTTTATCTTCGGGGCCTAGCTCAACAAATTGAAACGGCAACCCTTCACCAAATCCCCTTGCGAATTCGTTTGCTTCTTGGCCTTTAGATTCGGATATATTTCGACTATGACCTTCAGATACGCGCCCAAAGGCCTCATTTCGTCTGTTCGAATCCATGTTATTGATGTTAGTAGCCATTCCCCGCCCGAAGTCGCGCGTTAACTGAGGATGAGAAGAAGAGAGTTCAAAGATCTTTTTCTTGTCTATTTCTGAAAGTTGAGCTCTTCCTCCTTCTTCGTCCTTATTTTCGAAGGCAAAGCTTGCGTGCTCCATGAACTCTTGGGCGAAATCTTCATTCTTCTTTGCCATATCCAAAATGAGTTTTTTGTCGCTTTCAGACCTCTTGGCAAAGTTCGAAGCAGAAGCACCGCCTAACCCCTTTGCTATATTCTTGTTAGTCTTTGCTTTTGAAAGAAAGTACTCCTTGTCTTCATCAAGCTGTCTGTTCCAAAATGCGCTAAATCCACTTGCTACCTCCTTTGCGAATTTTGAATCTCTTTCCATTCTATCCTTGTAATATTCTCTTTCCTGTCCTGAGAGTTTTCGGAACTGGATCCCAACTTGATCTTCTGGAAGATTCTGTCTACTTGCCAA
Source organism: Nitrososphaerales archaeon (assembly GCA_030041295.1). Taxonomy (GTDB): domain Archaea; phylum Thermoproteota; class Nitrososphaeria; order Nitrososphaerales; family CADDZS01; genus JASHOD01. The sequence goes on along the minus strand of JASHOD010000151.1, from coordinate 243 downwards.
GAGCTCCTGCTCAAAGAATCCGAGAATGTTGGACCATGCTATCCCTGCTGCTTGCCCGTCATAGTTTGGAGAGCCTTCAATAATGTAATTTCTATGTGCATTTGAGACTCTACCTCCTGCTATCTCCAAATTGTAATAATCTCCTCTTGTTCTGAATGATTTGTGCGATTCTCTTTGAAGCTCAAAAAGATGCTGAGCGGGTATCCAAGGGGCTGAGCTGGTCTCAGGTTGCAAAAGAGATAT
>JASHOD010000014.1 GCA_030041295.1 Nitrososphaerales archaeon | reverse complement strand
TTCCGGAGACACGACATATTTCGCAGTAGGAAATTCAAAGGGCGACTGTCTCTCCGTAATTCAAAGCAACTACATGGGCTTTGGCTCTGGTCTAGTCCCGGAAGGCACGGGATTAGTTCTTCATAACAGGGGCTGCTACTTTTCGCTTGACGAGCACCATCACAATGCCCTCGAGCCAAGGAAGAGAACGTTCCACACCCTGTGCGCTTCGATGGGAGAAACCGAATCAGGGGAGACAAGATTTGCTATCGGATCTATGGGGGGAGACATCCAGCCACAGGTGCATATCCAGCTCATGACAAAGGTTCTGGACTATGGAGTCGACCCCCAAAGAGCGATCGACTTGCCGCGTTGGGTCATTCCCTTCACGATATACGAGAAACCTTCTGGCATCTATTTTGAACCAGGATTCGAACCCTGGATTCCAGAACTAAAGAAGAGTATTGCTGCGAGAGGTCTAGGTTTAGAGCAGTTTGATACAATGTCTTCACAGACCGGGCATGCTCAGATGATTTTATTTTACAAAGACCATCTAGCTGGAGCTGCGGATCCCCGAGGCGACGGGGCAGCTGTCGGATTTTAGAGCAGTCTGATTATAAATCATCTACTTTACCTTGAGGAATCCCTTTATCGGCGCAACGCCGGGGATTTCCCAATCTTCCCACATCTCATCAACCTTCAGCTGGACCAGCTCGTAGTCTTCATCGACAAAATGCGAGAAGCGACCCTGCTTTTCCAGATACTCTCTTACCGGGATTCTTTTCTTCTTCGAAGCGTCGTAGGTGTATCTTACCTCACCTCTCACTATTTCGTAGAGGGGGAATATTCCCGTCTCGACAGCGAGATGACCTAGATCCCCAGAGTACCTGGGATGAAAATCCCACCCCTTTGGGCACGGATCTAAAGTGTGTATGAAAGTGGGTCCGCCGATTGAGAGCGCCTTTTTGACTTTATTCATGTAATCCATAGGAGGAAACGTAGCGCAGGCTGTGGCGACATAATTGCAGTTTGGATGACCTATCGCGAGCATCGCTGCGACATTCTTCTTCCACCTTTTGTGCATGATGCGTTCCTTTGTACCAGTTGGACTGAAAGTAGTCTGAGCACCGTATGGAGTGAGGTTTGTCGCTTGTATGTCAGTATTCGCTGCTGATTCGTTGTCGTACATTATCACCAACAGATCGTAATCAGTTTGTAGGGCGTTGGATATTCCCCCGATTCCCATGTCCCCGCCCCCGAGGTCGCCGGAAAAGTTGATCACATTGATCTTCTCCTTTGGAATCTTGCCCTTTCTCATGAGAGCCCTGAGACCTGCCGCCATCCCAATCGCTGAGGAACCGCCTCCCCCGAGCTGGGTGTGCATCCAGGGTACTACCCAGGGTGTAGTCATGTAACTTGTATTTGCGACATACATGCAACCCGTAGCTCCGGTTACGACCGTTCGCGGACCAGAAGCTTTTATGAAATCTCTCATGACAAGCGCGGATTCACAGCCCTGACAAGTTCTATGGCCCGACGTGTAGAATTCCTGGAGGTCTATTTTGTGGACGTTATTGTACAACTTTGCGTTTGGAAACTCTTCTTGATGCGTCTCTTTATTTTCATCTAATTCTGTTGTCATATTTTCTTCTTACCTCTTTTTCTTTCACTTCTCATCCTTACCCTTAGAACTCGATTTCTCTCTGACACGCACCCATGTTACAAGATCCATTTCTTCATCTTTCGCCTTCTGAGTCTTGCGATACATTGAAATGACGTCTTCAATGGATATCTCGCGGCCCGCAAGACCAGCAATGAAATCAATCATCGGTGGTCGAGTTTCCGATTTATACATGGCTGCCCTAATGTCGTTGAACAAAATCCCTGCATCATCTGGTCCGCCGTGTGCAAAGTCCCTATCTATCACTCCAACGCTCGAAGCTTTAGAAAGTACTTTTCTCAAGTCATCCGAAGGAAAAGGTCTGAACCATCTCATCTTTACATATCCGACTTTTTCTCCTTTCTTTCTCATTTGTTTTACAGCTGTTTTGGCCGCTGCGGTAACTGTACCCATTCCGACGATTATAGTATCGGCGTCTTCGGTCATGAATTCCTCGAAGAATGGGTTACTATAGCTCACATTGAAAATTGATTCAAAGTCCTTGTAAGCTGCACGTATCACTCCCACTGCACGCTTCGCCGCTTCCCAGTTCTGTCGCCTAATTTCCATTCCCCAATCTTCGTTTATCTGAGGGGCAATCGAAATCGGGTTGTCCGGGTGTAACCGTCTACTTCCCAGGTCGTACGGCGGTAGGAACTTGTTCACGGCTTCTTTTGTGGGAATCTTCACCATGTGCTGAGAATGGGTGAGATATCCACCGTCCATAGCGACGGCGCAGGGCATCCTTACCTTCGGATCCTCTGCAACCCTGTATCCAATTAACGTAGTATCAAGGGCTTCTTGTGCTGTGGAGACCCATACAATCAACCAGCCCAGATCTCTTACTAGCATGGCATCATTGTGCTCGACGCCGAATGCGCCCGGATCGTCAAGAGCTCTATTTCCGACCAGAGCCAACACGGGGAGCCTATCAGTTGCAGTAGCGGCAAGAGCTTCTGTTGCGAACAGCCACCCTGTCCCGCTACTTCCCGCGAAAGCTCTTGCTCCTACAGAGGAAGCGTGCTTTGCGATCTCAAACTGCGAATGCTCTCCGTCAGCTATGATGTACTCTGCCTCGAACTTGCCATCGGCGATGAATTTTGCGAGGCGATCCATTACGCCGGTATACGGTCTTATTGGATACGCTGAGAACACGTCGACGTCGGCAAGCCTGACAGCTTGAGCGACCGCGTCAGTACCGGTTAGTAGTTCCTCGCTTTCCCACGTGCCATCTTTTTTCATTACAGTTTGTGTAGCCAATTTCTCATCTTCTCCTTTCTATGATTTAGTGGTCTCCTTGAAAGCAACCGAGCTATGCACCTCGCTAGTTGACTCTCCCTTTCCTGTAACAAACGACGGCATCATTCGCCTCTTACCCTTCTTCTCCTCAATGTCTTTCGTGTAAGATTTCGGATCCTTTCTGAAACTTTCCCACGGACTCTTGTTATCGGAAAAGTTGAGCTCGTCAACCATAACTATGCACTCATTGACCGGACAGACTTCGGCGCACCGCCCGCATCCAGTACAGTATTCGTAGTTGACATCGTACAACCCGTCTGGGGTTGGATCAAAGCATTCGTCTGGACATTCATACCAGCAAAGGGTGCATTTAGTGCACAAGTCAAAACGGACGATGGGCCTCTGTGTTTTCGATGTCCCCCTCTTGTAGTCGGGGTTGCGCGCTAGACCTCGAGGACCAATTTTGAACTGATTTGGAACAGCTTTCACTACAATTCCTTCCTCAAACTCGTTCCATGCCGGGAGAGTGGGTTTTGGGTAGGGCCACTCTGTTCCCTGACTTGGAGCCACTTCGGTTACTACAACCGAGTTGTAACCTGATTCGAAGGCTTCGATTTTTTGATCGGTCTTGTAGGTCTTTCTTACATAATCCTTGGCTTTATCGTAATTGATGATACTTGGTGCTACTTTAGCGATTGCGCCTAGCATCTTGACGTCGGTGCCATCGTTACGATAGTACCACAATCCCGCGAAACTTGCATCACCCGGCACAATCGCGAGTCTGTACGAGAAAGGTTTCTTATCCAAGAATCTTACGAGGTCTTCCGGAGTTCTTCGCGAAATAACAAGCAGGATTCCATTCGGAATTACTTTCTCGTTAATTGGTCGAATTCCATAATGTCCCCATGGCTCAAGACCCTTGACCATTGTGTCATCCAAAACACTGACAATATTCGCTCGGTCGATATCCATCTTCGCGCTCGCGATAGCTTCCAGTTCTTCTTCAGAGTGCTCGTCAGAAAAGAATGCAAAATTCGCGCAAGGCACGCCGTTCCTCTGAGGATCGTCACTATATCTCCCATTTGAAAAAGCAGTCCTCCCCTGCGAGTGGGCGATGTAAACAAGGTCCTTAGTTATTCTATAGGCGAGTGTCTTTTGGAATATTCCACGGTAATTAACCTCAAATCTTTGAATCGACTGTTCTTGTTCAATGTTAGTTGTAGTAGCCAAAAAATCAGGATCCCCGTCTAATATGTAACACGGAGCATCGTTTTAATGTACTTTGAACAGGTTCAAAGCTTCCGCTTCAGTAAGTCAAGAAGACTGATATCTTCAAACCGAATAAGGCACCCAACAAATGTCCCTGTGGGAAGTCGAAGTAAGCCAGAGCGATTGCGCTCATGTCGGAACAACACGAAAGTACAACTCTCTTAGAATCGTGATAATGGGCACAGAAGTTGTAAAGGAATACGAACGCATATTTTCTGTATTCTCATGCTCAAAGCCAAATCAGTTGAAGGAAGCTCTGAGCTACTTTCAGAAAGATTCACGGGTCAAGGATTTCCGATTGCTTTCTAGGGAATCCGGAGTTGCCACGGCATTGTACTTGATGCCGAAAACGTCCATGTTCAGGAAAATCTCGAAAATAGGACTAAGGCTGCATCCCGTTATTGCTCAGGGCGGCCGTGAAAAATGGTATGTCATCACTGAAGAGTCGAGAAAGGACATTCGAAAGATAATAAGCGACGATTATACAAAGATTCTTTCGATGAGACGGAAGAGGCCAGCTCAAATCTTTGGCTCTCTTTATAGTGCCGTAAAATATCTGATGCCAGCTTTGTCTATTTCTGAGAGACTTTCGAGCAGAGACTCGGAGATTCTTAGGGCGGCGACAGAAAGAGGTTATTTTTCATGGCCGCGCCGCACAAACCTTACCAGTTTGAGCCGCGAGCTCAAGATGCCAAAGAGCACGCTCTCCTACCATTTTAGGAATCTAGAGGAGAAGATGGCAGCCGCAATGAGTACGGGATAGAGTTCATTTTTATTTCTTCTTCGAATTCTAGCCCTGAGTAATATGTTCTGTTAGAGTCGAAAGACCCGGATTCCCCTTTACTTGACTGTTAAAAGTTCCGACGGACCAAAGCGTCGTGGATCCACTCGCCACAACGCATCGTAATTCGTTTGCAATCGTGCCAGGCTGATTGGGACTAGGCACTATGCTCCAGGACGTACCATTCCAGTGCTCTATCAGAGTCTTAAAATTTAGATCGTTTCGAGTATAGGCATATCCTACCGCCCACACGTCGTAACTCTTCACAACAGCAACATCGAAGAATTCGTTGAAATATTTGTGCAAGTTCGGAGTCGTAATTTGTTTTCAAGTCTTGCCATTCCATCGTAACGCCAAGGTCTGTTGTTCGGCAGTTACTGTAGGAACATAACTCCCGACCGCCCAGATATCCGAGCTGTTCCGGATTGCTACACCGCTGACAAATTGCTGCCCTCCGTTTGGAAAGCTGGCTGAAGGGGCTATCTTCCATATCGTCCTTTACTACAAGGGACCGCCTGATGGCTTTTACGCGGGAGTCATTTCGCTAATAACCTTTGCAATGTTACTCATTTTTTTGGTGTCCCCCCGCATTGTGAAAACTGTCTTTTTCAATCGCAAGCTCGCTATAATCCAAGAGCATTATGGTCGAAAAGAGCGCAAATTCTTACTCCGAAAATAGGAGTAAACATTTAGGGACTGCGCAACCCAAAGGAAATCAATCCGACTAAATTGTTGGTTCCAAAATGGTTTGATGAAACAATTGAGATAGAAGAAAACGAAAGGAGCCGTTGCTTTGAAATGGAGCTATTTCTCCATGTTGCCCTTCAGAATCCCTGAAAAACTCGTCCAATGACCATTTACTGATAACTAAATCACTGTCAGAGGATCAGATTGGAAACATAAAGATGCGAGGATATGTTCCGACGATCGCTTTTCTTATTGCGACAGGAGTGATATTTCTGATACCTACAGGATACGGAATTCCTGCGAGCGCGGCAAACGTTGTACTCTTTGCAATGTTTCCTTTGATGAGGCTAGTTTCGAGAAAGAGCTCTACTACGAAGGAATAGGGCGTTAGCTGTCATGTCCTAGACATGTAGCATGCGTAAAATGCTCTGTCAATAGACATCTCCCTAGCTCATCACCATCTTCGAATGGCTGCATGCAATGAGCGCATTTATCGTCGATTCTTGGCCGAAATGATGATTGCGTTTTAATCTCACTGAATTTCAAATTTGTATATCTCAGATCTCTTTTCTCTGACAAGTTATAGTTTGCGATGTTTTACAATCCAACTGCGGACCATATATCATCGTCGCTGTCAAGTTGAGTGTATCCGCAAAGAGAACATTTTCTTCCAACGATTGTGGTTTCGTGTTCCTTTGATTTGATTGTCCGCGAATATTCTTCCATTTGACCTGCTCTACATTTTTCGCATATCATTTTTGCGGAAGACTTGACAAGTAGTTAGAGGTGAAGCATTCAAGGTTTTCGTTATGCTAAAGGAATCAAAAAGCATCAAGATCCCATTGACATTGAACAAGAACCGAAAAGAACTATGGAACCGCGAAACCCATGGCACAGTCCGCACACATTCTGCCAACGGCTGGACCTTCGTCGAATAGTTCGCATCCGGATCGCCCGCAAACGTAACAACAGCCGAAAGTTGGTACCGACAAAGGCGACTTGTCCGACTCTCTTTCTGTTTCAGATTTCCGATCAATTGATCGAGCTTCAACAACAACAACCAGAAAAATCGCTCCCCCTAGATCCCATTACTACGCTGGGTTTAAACATTCAGGAATTTGCATTCAAAAGCATCCCAAAACGGTTTCGCTCCATTCTTATCAGAGTCCTTGTAGCTGTTTTGACTCTCTTTCGACTCAGAACTCGGCTAATAATGCCCGCCATATCTTTACTAACTCGAACGAATTGTAGGGCCTATTGGTGATATCTCCACTCATGCTAAAGCAGTATGATCTCATCATCATAGGAACAGGGTCGGCAATGAATATTGTCGACCCGATGATTCAGGAGAATCCGAAGATCAAAATTGCAGTTATTGATAAAGACGCTCCGGGCGGAATTTGTCTCACGCGGGGTTGTATTCCGTCCAAAATCCTTCTTTATCCAGCTGAACTAGTCAGATTAGCTGAGGAAGCAGAAGAGCTTGGCGTCGCGACCGAGATCAAGAAAATCGATTTTCCTTTTATCATGAATCGAATGCGGAAATTGATAGGCAAAGATATCGACAGTATTCGGCAAGGATTGTCGAATTCTGAAAATATTGACTATTATCATGACGTGGCCGAATTTACCGCCCCGTACACGCTTAAAATCAAAGACCAAGAAACAACATCGAAGATGATCTTTCTTTGCACGGGTTCCGAAACAATAATCCCCCCGATAAAGGGAATTGACAAAGTGAGATACCTGACTAGCGATACGGTGCTTGAGCTCACAAAACTTCCTCAAAGCGTTGCAATTATTGGAGGTGGATACATCGCTGCCGAGTACGGACATTTTTTATCCAGCATGGGTTCAAACGTCACGATACTAGGCAGAAACGAGAGGTTCTTGCCTGACGAAGAACCAGAAGTTTCGGAGCTTGCAAAGAAACAGCTTTCTGAACACTTGAAGATCATAACAGTCTGCGAGGTAATGCAGGTCGAAGATAAAGGAAGCGTAAAGAGGATTACAGGATTTGACAGGGTGGCAAAGAAAGAAATCGTAGTTGAGGCCGAAGAAATCTTGATTGCCGCAGGAAGGGGTCCGACCACGGGGATTTTGCATCCCGAGAGAGCGGGTATAAAGACTACAAAAGAAGGATGGATCGCAGTTGATGAATATCTAGAGACTTCACAACCAAACATCTGGGCGCTAGGCGACGCGGACGGAAAGTATCTCTTCAAACATGTCGCAAACTACGAATCAGAGATTGTCTACTACAATGCAGTGCTGAAGAGAAAAGTCAAGGTCGATTACCATGCGATACCCCACGCAGTTTTTACTTATCCCGAAATTGCTGGAGTTGGAATGCGAGAAAAGGAAGCGATAGAGAAACACGGCAAGGAGAATATTCTGATCGGATTCTACAAATACGAAAATACTGCGAAAGGCGAAGCAATGAATGCCAAGGACTTTTTCGTCAAGGTCATAGTAAAGTCGGATGGAAAAATCCTGGGTGCTCACATAATTGGTCCGAACGCTTCTATTCTAATACAGGAAATCATCAACGTCATGTACACTCAGGAGCAAAACGCTGATATTGTGAATCGCTCGATCCACATTCATCCTTCAATGAACGAAGTCGTCCAGCGGGCGTTTTCCTCAATCATGTCGGTCGATGAGTATCATCATATGATGACTCATGAACAGCATCCGAACTAGTACCTGTGTTGCGCTCAGTACTGATAACAAATACAGAATTTCTAACCCAACTTTCTTACATTCTATCATAGCAATAGATTCTCTTGCATTGCCCGATAAACAAGGGAACGAAGGAGATCATCGCAAGAGCGAAACTCCGGTCTGGCTGGGAAGGCCTGCTGTGGGCGCGTACATCATAATCTACGGCGTCATCGCGCTCGTCGTAACCGTAATCCTGAGTACAATCCAATACTTCTTATCGACCTCCTCGAGCGCCGGACGTTCTATCTTCCCCTCGGCCGTTCATTTCGGGGACACGACGATTCCTTATCCTGCTGAAATAGTCACGGGCGTTATCATTGCCCTAATTTTTGTAGGGAAAGTTACTCGACTAGCCATACTTTGGGCTACGAATCGTCATCAACTGATGTCGGACGGCCTTTATGTGAGTCGCGGAATTATAACGCTGGAGAACTCTTTTCTCGCTCCGATGGCATTCAGTGATGCTCGCCTCATCCGCACTTTGGGCTTACGAATTGCTGGACGGGGGCTGATCATAGTGGATGCAAACGATGGCAGGCACTTTTATCTTCAATACGTGAAAAATCCGCTCGAGGTTCAAGGAATTATCAGAAGTACGTTAGCCCATCCTACTGTGAGAACCGAGTAAAAAGTAAGCCTATTGAGACAAGAGAAAGTCGGAAAAATCACTGGCTAGCCTTTTTCTCCAAGAGACTTCCCCGTTTTTGTTTGACCTTGGAAGTCATAGCGAATGACTCGGTCAAAGGGAAGTTTCCCCTTTTTCCAGACTTCTTCTCTTGTCTCCCTGAGTTATTCATACATATCTCTTCTATTAAAGCCACTAAGATGATCCTCATTTTTGATAACGAGTCCGAAAGACAGAATTTGATAACGGATGCGGTCAGAGTTCTATCCTGATTCCGGTCAAGTATCCTAATATATTCTAGATGTCGGTAATGGCTGTCTAGGTTCAACGTTTTCCTTTTGGGCATCCCTGAAAAGATCAAACGCATAGAAGACGATCTGCACAGGACGCAGGTCAACAAAAAGACAGAGCATCACATAGGTCTTCTAAAGGCAAAACTCGCAAAACTCAAGAGAGAACAGGAAGAGGCTGCGTCTCGCGGCGGAGGCAGCTCGATTGGCTACGATGTTAAGAAATCGGGAGATGCAACTGTGGTACTTGTGGGATTACCGAGCGTCGGAAAATCCACCTTACTTAACAAACTTACAAACGCGAAATCGAAAGTTGCCCCGTATCAATTTACAACTCTGACAGTTGTTCCAGGCGTAATGGAGTATCGCGGTGCAAGGATTCAAATCCTCGACCTCCCTGGTATCATCGAAGGCGCCGCTTCGGGTAAGGGACTGGGAAAGCGCGTACTTTCGGTCGCACGAACTGCGGACCTGATTATGTTTCTAGTTGACGTGTTCCAGCCCGAAGCTCAAACTGTCCTTAGGAGGGAACTTGCGAACATCGGAATAAGGGCGGATCAAGAGCCACCTAACGTCGTGATTGAACGGACTTCATCTGGAGGAATCACAGTCAGCGCGCAAGTGAAACTTACAAAGATAAACGAAGAACTCGTGAAGGACATTCTTCGAGTGTATGACGTGAATAGCGCTAGGGTCATTATTCGCGAAGATATCACGGACGAACAGCTCGTCGACGTACTTCTGGGGAACCGTGTGTACATCCCTTCGATTACGGTCATGAACAAGGTCGATCTCGTTAATGTCGGGTTCCTCCACGAGATTTCGTCGAAATTAAGCTACAAATTCGTCCCTATATCCGCAGAAGGAAACGTCAATCTGACAGCCCTAAAGGAAGAAATCTACAAGACCTTGGGTTTGATTAGAATCTACATGCGCCCTCGCGGAGGCGAGACTGACTTCAAAGAACCCATGACTGTTCGTAAAGACGCGAGTGTTTTGGACATTTGCAACAAGGTTCACAGAAGTATGAAGGACGATCTTCGCTACGCCCAAATTTGGGGAAAGAGTGTCAAGTTCGGCGGGCAAAAAGTTGGCATCACTCATCATTTGATGGATGAGGATGTCATTACTCTAGTTTCGAAATGAGCCTGTCGAATTTGCTATCTATAGATAAACACGCGCTCGCAAAGGAATGGTAATAGTTCATAAATACGTCATAGGACAATAGATCGTCTTGGGAACTGGACCTCAAATGAGGGTTTCCAATTCGCGAGCGATTTCCGCGACTATTCTAATCTTGATAGTGGTTGTAGTCATCTCGGTTTCTAGCTTTGGCGCTTACTTGGTTTTGGTGCGCCATACTCTAAATACATGTTATCAATCAGCGGCATCAACGATCTATCTAACTGTTGAAAACGATTCTACGAGCGCGAGGATACAAAATGCCAAAGTTTCTGGGGAAGTCAAATGGCTCTGCGGGTCGACGCAAGGCTATTTCGTGGCATCTCAAAACATTGGACAACAGTACACTGGATCTAATGGAACTGTTTTTGTTGGTTCTATCATAGGAAATTATTCCCTTACGTTATCCTACAAGGGTGTGTCATATCCTGTAGAGTTCAGCCCGGGCGCAGAGCAAAATGTCAACGTAACAGTACTAATACCGTCGAATCACTTGATTATAACAGGTTGTGTCTTCGGAGACGGTACATGTTTCAATGAGACTAATCCAAACGAAGAAACTATGATCTCAGTGACATCAGCCGAAAGTTAGCTCGTTCCTGCGAAAGACGCTAGCCTGTATAATTTCACGATTGAACTAGAACTGCCTCGGCAACTTTCTTTTTCTTTGCGAATATTATCTGCTTTAAACTCTCCGAGATTTTCAAGGGGTCTGGGTGTTGCCAGACGTTCCTGCCGACGGCAAGACCGGTCGCTCCCGCGTCAATTGCGCCCTGCACTTGATTCAGAAAGTCTTGGTCAGTCGGAGCTTTCGGACCACCGGACATGTAGACTTTGGCTTTTCCGGCGGATTTCACGGCCCACGAAAATGAAGCAGAGTCACCAGTATACTTGATCTTCACAGCGTCAGCACCCAGTTCAAGGCCTGTCCTCGCCGCATAAGCAACAATTTCCTTTGCCGTATCGTTTTGAATCACCGCCCCTCTGGGATATATCCACGCGATCGCAGGAATCCCTGCTTCATGAGCTTGCTCCTGTATCTTTCCAAACTCGTTGAACATGTCAGCTTCTAGTTGGCTGCCCAGATAGATAGTATATCCAACAGCCTTTGCCCCTAGCGAGAGTGCGTACTCGACCGAGCAGTTCTGTTTTGAAATTGGTTCTCCGCTCGCTAAACCTGCCTTGCCGTTTACTTTAACGATGAGAGGAACTTTACCTGTGTAATATTTCTCAGCCAGCCCCTTTTGAAAAACGATGGCATTGAACCGTCCTTTGATCGCGATATCCATTATGTAACCAGGATCAATGTTCTTGTCGTTAAAATCCTTGGACGGACCATGCTCCAATCCCTGATCATAAGCTAGAAACATACTTCTGCCATTTGTCAGAAACCCATCCATCGATGCTTTCTTCCTTGATCTCTTTGCCAAATCCAATTCCAACTGTCCTTTGCTTGCGACAAATTAGCAGGAGTGTTTCCAATATATAACTTACCAAAGCAGGACTGCTGGAATCTCTTTACACGTAACGAACAGTACCCACTATTCTTGAAGCGGTACTTGGGTTGCCGCATCACGATCCTTCCTTCGCTAGAGAATTCTCGTTCGAATTTCATATAGAACCATTAAATATTGTACAGTCGAATTTGATCTTATGGAAAAGAGCGCTCTTCTAAAGAGAATCGTAGTCGACCCAAAAATAATGGCGGGAAAGCCGATAATTAGAGGAACGAGAATTCCTGTTGATGCAATTATTCACCGGATTGCCCAAGGAGAAGAAATCAAGGATATACTTGAAGACTATCCACGGATAACCAGGCAGGACAAAGCGGCGCTGGAATATGCCTCAAGCCTTGTCAGAGGCGAAGATATTGTCCCTATCGTAAAGGGATAGTATACGATTTCTCGTTGATGAGAGCACCGGCAGAAGGTCCCATTCTATACTGAAAAATGCCGGACACGATTCTATCTATGTAGGAGATGTGATGATATCCTCTGATGATGAAACAATCCTAGCCAAGTCTGACAGTGAACATAGAATCTTAATTACAGATGACAAGGATTTCGGAGAGCTCATCTTTCGACTGAGAAAGCTTACAACCGGGGTTGTATTTCTAAGACTCGAAGAAACGGATTCGAAGGTAAGATATGAGATTTTGGCTGCGATAATGAAATCACCAGCTCGAAGGCAATTTCATAACTGCGCAGAAAAATAGAGCAGGAATAAGACGGTTGAGTTGAGATATCGTTTGCAGAAGTTTTTCTTCTCTCGAAGCTCCTCTCATTTCGCGTAAGCTCGGATCAAGAAGTATTCGGATATTCCCAGAAACATTTAGATGAAACGAACCGCGGAAGAATATGGCAACCAATGTGAATTCGTTTTGAAAATTGGAATACTGAATGGTGGCGGAGATTGTGCCGGATTGAATGCCGTAACTAGGGCGGTCGTAAAGCGAGCAGAGGAGTACGGCTGGCAAGTCATCGGAATAAGACACGGCTGGGAAGGTCTGCTTGAAGTAGAGACTATGAATCTCACGTTCAAAGACGTTCAGAATATTATCAATACCGGTGGAACTATACTAAAGACTTCCAGAACAAACCCGGCAAAACGCTCTAATGGGCCGGAGACTGTGATTGAAAACGTGAAGAAACTGGGCCTCGACGCGGTTATTGGAGTGGGTGGCGATGATACTTTGGGGGTTGCAGCGCTGCTTTACAAAAAAGGTCTAAAGATCGTCGGAGTTCCGAAGACCATGGACAACGACCTTTCAAGCACGGATTTCACATTTGGCTTCGATTCCGCAGTTGAAGAAGCAACGCATGCGATTGACAATTTGAGGACAACGGCCGAATCTCACGACAGGATCATGGTGGTCGAGGTCTTTGGTCGGCACGCGGGGTGGGTTGCGGCATACTCAGGCGTCGCGGCAGGTGCAAATTTGATCATACTCCCCGAAGAGCCCTTTGATCTTGACGAGGTAACTGATTTCACCAAGAAAAGATACGAGAAGGGAGAGAAAGCTACCACGATTGTAATTTCTGAGGGCGCGACCCTAAAGAATCTCAAGACAGTCGATCAGGGCAAGGTAGATGAGTTCGGGCACGTCAGATTGGGTGGCATTGGCGAGTTTCTAGCTCAGGAACTAGAAAAGCGCACAAAGTACGACATTCGGATAGCAGTTCTCGCTCATCATATTCGAGGAGGGCAGCCCAGCGCATTCGATCGCGTTCTCTCAACCCGCTTTGGACTAGCCGCCGTAGACTTGATCAAAGAAGGAAAATTCGGCATGATGGTCGCGCTGCGCGGAACGCAAATCGTGCCGGTCAGCCTCGAAGAATCCACGGCGAAACAAAGAGTCGTTGATCCACAAATGCTTGCGGTGACGAAGCAAGTATCCTACTGAGAACCTTTGAACATACTCTGCTGAAAGCTTGTCCCAAGATGAAAAGTGAAAGAACTCAAAACTATCGCAATCGCTAACAGTGACTTCGAAGTACCAGTAAGATCCTTCCACTCATTCTCTACATCTTTGGCATCTGTCTCGTCTTACCGAGACCGGCAGGAGCTAGATTAAACGAGATTGTCTTGATCCTCGTCATCTCGTCGATACTCTTCCCGACGCCCTCCCTTCCAATTCCAGAGTCCTTGTTGCCGCCAAAGGGGAAGTACCCTACGCCGTGCGCTGGAGCGTCATTGATGCTTATCGTCCCTTCCTCGAGCGCTTTCGCAACCTTCCAAGCCGTGTAGAAATTGTTTGTGAAAACGCATGAATCAAGCCCGTACCGGGACTTGTTCGAAAGCTCGATTGCCTCGTCGATGTTGTTGACCTTCAAGATCGGAATCACGGGGCCGAACGTCTCCTCCCACGCAATCTCCGCTTCAAGTGATACGTCTCCTAGAATGGTAGGCTCAAAGTAACAATCGTTGTGCTTACCGCCCTTCAAGAGTTTCGCTCCTTTAGATAACGCATTATCAACAAGACTTTGGACTCTTTCGGCAGCCGAATCGTTGATCAAGGGGCCGACGTTGAATTTCGAGTCCCTCGGGTCCCCCATCTTCCACGATTCAGATTCTTTGAGCAGATTCGCAACGAAATCATCGTACACGGACGACTCGATCAAGACTCTACTAATCGCATCGCATCGCTGTCCTGAATACTTGAACGAGCCTTCGAGAACCTTCTTCGCGGCTAGAGCCATGTCGGCGTCTGCAGCTACGATTGCTGACCCCTTGCCCCCGAGCTCGAGATGGAGCCTTTTCATGCTGGCGAGCTTTGCCACGTTCTGCCCCGTCTCTGTGCTTCCAGTTAGTGTAACCAAATTCACAAGCTTATGACTCACCAAGGGGTTTCCTACATTAGAACCGGATCCAGTCACGACGTTCAGAGCCCCGCTGGGAAGACCCGATTCCTGTAACACCCTCGCCAGCAGCAGCGAGACGATGGGGTCGTCGCTTGCAGGTTTCACAATCGCGACGTTGCCCGAAACCAGCGCCGGAATCACTTTGGCGACCACGGAAAACAGTGGGTAGTTGAACGGCGTAACGCACGCCACCACGCCGACTGGCTCATGTATCACGAGAGCGAACTTTGCCATCGTATCCTCCGACCAGTCGCCCGGCACGTATTCGCCGAAAATGCTCCTCGCTTCCTCCATAGTCATTTTGATTCTGCTTGCCGCTGCTCTAACTTCGCCCGACGCGGAGCTGACTGGTTTCCCGGCCTCGTAGACTAGAGTATTGACGAAATCCTGCCTCTTTTCCTCGAGGATGTGTCTTGCCCGATTCAGGATGTCAATCCTGTCAATCGCGGGTATGTCGCGGATCTTTCTTCTTGCGTTGAAAGCTGCTCTAACTGCTTTTTCAACATCATCGTTATTTCCACTTTGAACACGAGCTATAACTCGCTGATCGATCGGCGAGTCAACATCGAGCGTTTTTCCTCCGCTAGAACCTTCCCAGCGACCGTCGATGAATAGCTTGAATTCTGGGACTCCATCAACAATCGAGTAACAATCTCGGAATAATTCCGAAAAAGCAAACGGTACTGTTTCTTGTAATGTTGCCATAATCATTTGCTACCTAGCTGATTTTCTCATCCTGTGGTTACAATCAGCTCACAGCCGTTAGACTTACTAGTGTTTTAGACTTTTCTGAGAAGAGGATAGCACTTCTAATCAAAGAAGGAAACAATCATACCAATTCTCTTAAAATCCTGGTACAATTTTTTCAGCTTTTGAATTCAAAAATGCAAAGGGAACAGATCGAGCTACAAGGAATTCAGTTTCCCACTTCGATCAGGGAGGACGGTGCTTCCTTTGAAATCTTGCAACTTGATGCCAAGACTTCTTTAGCTTCAAAGGAGCTAGACCGTTGGATTTCGGAAAACTACCCAGGTTCGGATCGCAATTGGGGTGTAATCGCTAGCGCAAGGTCAAAAGAAGAGGTGCTTTTCTTGGTGCTCTCATACAAACGCGTCCTGCGAACAAGGTACAAGCTTCAATCCGGGCGCTTATCGAAGCAACAGGAAGAGGCCACCGAACCTGAAATAGGGGAATTCCACGTACGCAAGGACGGAATGATGGAACTATACTACGTTCCAGCAAAACAAAGGAACATGGTAATCCAATCTCTTGGAGAATTTTTCGGCGGAGACAAGAATATCGCTTCATCCCTGCTTTTGTCAAACGAGGCCATGGCGAAGTTGATGAAAGAAGCGACCGAAGTCTCCTCGGTCTCACTTACTGGAATCGGAAACCCATTCTTCAGCGACGTTACACTTTCTGGTTCAGACCCAGTGAACTCCCGTACGTACAAGGAGCTTCTTTCTTCGTCAGCGACCATCAAGTCGTTTCGCGGTAAATTTCAGTCAGATTCATCCGATAGCGGGGGCGAGGGTGATGGAACTTTGCTAGTCACCGTCACGAGTAGCTGCAAGATCAGGTTTTATGGCGGACAAGTTCCAGTCTCACAATCAGACATTGAGGACTATGCTTCGCGAGTGGGAAAACTTGCAAAAATATCAATGCCTTCGGAGTAGATTTGAGTTTTCAGAACGGTTTCGAAACATACGCTCCGTCGTCCTTGTATCCGCGCTTTCGATAGTATTCGCGCGTTCCCGTTGCCGAAATCACGACATGCTTCTTTCGATTGAATTCATTTCTCGCAATTTCTTCGGATTCACGCAGTAGCGCCGTTCCTATCCCCCTGTGCTGCTGCTGGGACTGACCTGAGGGACTCGCCTGCTTGCCGATTGGAACGACGGTACCATACACGTGTAGCTCCCGTACCAGCGAGGTCCGCTCGTTTCTCAATTCCGGGCGATGTTCGTTTCCAGAAGGGATGCGCAATCGTAGAAAGCCGAATAGTGCCTCCGTATCCTCATCCACGTAAGAAAGAAAAACTTCGTGTCCCCCTGATGCCTCGTAATCGATTCTGTTCAGTTTCGGAGTAGATTCTTCAAGACGTTCATGGCGACCGATTTCTCTGCATCGAATACAATGGCATCTATCTCCTCTCTTTGCCATCTCGTCCAGAACGAGCTGTCTTAGGTTTCCTGATCGTACACCGCCGTCTATCTCGGTTTTCGGAATTTCTCGTTGGATTCTCATGATTCTTAGCCAGGGAGGAACCCTTGCCTTGAAACGGGCGAGCAAATCCACAATTTCTTCGAGACTGTAGGGCGCGTATTTGCCCATCATGTACTGGTTGTATAGTGCTGTTCCCTTGACCACGAGCGTAGGATAGATCTTCAGCATATCCGGCTTCAAGCGATCGTCCGAGACTACTTCCAAGAGGTCCTCAAGATCTTTTTCTGGATCAGACAAAGGGAGACCTGGCATCATATGAGCGACGATTTTCATTGCTGAATCCCGAGCGGTAGAGAAAGCGTTGTACGTGTCTTCTAGGGTATGACCTCTATTGACATGGCGCAAAACCTCTGGTCTTAACGATTGCACTCCGATTTCCACACGCGTAGTTCCGTACGAAAGCAAGAGGTCAACATGCTCGCGCTTACACCAGTCGGGCTTTGTTTCGATAGTCAGTCCCACGCATCTATGGCGCGCAAATTCGTTTCGCCTGAGAGATTCAATGAGAGATACTGATCTTGCTCCGTTCAGTGCTTCGTAGCTTTTCCTCACGAAATCCTCTTGATAATCTCTTGGCATTGCTAGAATCGTACCACCAAGCAAAATCAGTTCGACCTTGCTCGTGTCGTGACCATTCCTTTCGAGAATCGCAATCGCATCTTCGACTTGTTTTCCAGGATCAAACTCGCGTCTTAGTCCAAATGATGCGGCGGGGGATTCTGGCGTGTAACTCTGAGGAGTTCCAAAACGCACTCCTCCTGGACAAAACGTGCAGGTCCCGTGAGGGCAATCGAACGGTTTAGTGATCGCGGTGACGACAGCAATGCCAGACCTCGTTCGAATGCTCTTTCTGCGCAGTTTTTCTTCCAGCGCGAGCTTGGTGGGAGGAGATAGGAATTCCAATATCTCGGAGTTCTTCGGCACTCGATCCAAATGGTATTTTTGGCATGCCCCTAACTTTAGTTTCCAGATTTCCTTTTGGTTCGGCACCTTTGCATCGAGCTCCAATCGCTCAAGCGCATGCGCAATCTCGAGGAGGGCATTTCTTTCATTCTCGAGCACTTGCATGACCAAGAGGGAATCATCTCCTTTGTGAGTAATTTGACAAACCTTATGACGTTCTTCGATTCTATTTGAGTTGTTCCGTCATCGATATGTCATCCTGAGTTTAATAGACCCGTGCATCATTTCTTCATTGGAATCGGATAACAATGAGACGACGCGCAAAAATGCTAATCAATACCAGTGTGATAGTTATTGTCCTCGCCATTATTATTGGTCTTTTGTTATGGACAATAGACTCGCCATCGCCGCTCCCTGTCCAATCCGTGTCTCAGCTAACGAGTGGACTTTTTGGTGGTTCATTGTCTACCGTAGGTTACAACATCACAGATAGCTCGGGTACTTACTTTTTCAAATTTGGACTCGACTATAGCGCAAAAATTCCGAATACTGGTTCATCCAGGATGGCGATATATTGCGGGCTAGTAAGTGAGCATATATCTTCAGGTTTTACAAAGGGAGTTGCCCTTTCCTTGCAATCATCCACCCTGTTGATCGACGGGCAATCGTATCCCAACGTGCAAGTCTCTTCACAAAGAATCTCCGGTCTTCAGGCATTCTATTTCGAAATTCAAAATCTCGCATTGCCCAGCGGGAATCACACCCTCAAGATCGAGGCTTTTCTTGCAACGGCGGATGTCAACTATATCGGAAATACTCTTGGTACCTACCTAACAGTATCGCTCAATGGAACGATTGATGTCACACCGTCGTCGTAGGAAATTGGATTCAAAAATCGCACTCGCAACGGGAAAACACTTACAACGATTATTCCCGAAATGAAACCTGTTCCGCAAAACTAAGATGACAGAAAAAGCAACGGGTTATCGTGAAAATTGGCGAGTCAGAAAGAAAGACGGAGAAAACTCAACAGCTCCAAAGACGTCTCACCAGAAAATTGCGTGTTTTGCAAAATAGTCGGAGGAAGTCTACCGTCCTTCACAGTCTATCAAGACAACAAATACATCGCATTTTTAGACGCGTATCCCTTCAGCAGAGGGCACACCCTGGTATGTCCTAAGCAACATGGCGAAACGATTTGGGACATGAACGAGGAGGAAATAGGGGGACTATTCAAAGTCGCCTCGATGGTTTCTAGGGCAATAGTCGAAGCGACAGAAGCAGACGGATTCAGATTTGTACAAAACAACGGTGAAGCCGCAAATCAAGTTGTACCACACGTCCACATTCACACAATCCCAGTAAAACTCTCGGACAAGGGGAAATGGATGGATAGAAAACAACTCTCGGACGACGAGATGAAGGATGTCGCAGAAAAAATCATTGCCGAGCTGTCGAGACTATGATTTTTTCTTTCTGATATTGCCGTGCTTCGGACTCTTGTGGGGCGAAATGTTAATCTGATCCATCGCCACATTGCACGTATTTGCCAGTTTGACGTGTTCTGCTTTCGTAACCCACGGAACCTCAAGATAGTCGAATATTTCCTGCTCTGAAAGTCCTATCCGTCTTGCTTCTATTACGCCTAATCGATACGCTTCTATTTCGGTGGGTCGGTCCACGTACGAGAAAGCAGGATCAAAGAGATTCTTTCCTTCGAAGAACTGCCTAACATGGACTAGTTCGTGCACGGCGTCTAGGTATACAGACCAAATATCTCCCTCGTTGAGGTAGTATTTGCTCGCGAAGATATGACCGTCCTCGTCTGACACTCCCATGAATCCCTTCCGAGGAAAAACTTCTACTTTCAGTTTCGAAAGTACTTCATCGGTCTTTTTTCCAAAGATCGTTTGGACAGCCGAAAGTTTTTCGAAACCAATGAAAAGATCTTTGAAATTAAATGTCCCCGAGTCTACGTTCTTCGCAATCTGGACGAACGGGTCAATGTTGTAAGTTTTAGTCAGTGCTTCGGTGGTCAATATTCGGAGCAGGTATATACAATAACTAGACTAAAAACGATACGCTCTTGCGCACTTCGACTTCGATTTCGCGTCAAATCTTAAATGAACTGTGATGAGAAAATTCTACTTCGGGCCTGGTTTCCGAGTCAAATTGAGTTCTTCTAACTCCGATGAGTTCGCCAACTCGGACAAAAAAGATGAAAGTAGGAGTTTCTTTCAAAAGAAGGATCCGCTCGTTTACCTCGGAATCATAATCCTAATCATCGGGTTGGCGTTGCTCGCCTACGGTTTTGTTCCGGTTCGTCAAGCGAACTATCAATTGCTTTCGCAGACCGTAAGTGTCCCTCTGAACCAGAGCCAGACATTTATCTCCGCAGACCAGGCAGCTCAGATTGCTCAACCGCAATTCAACGGAAACGCGAGCAACGTTGTCTGCGTGTCTTCTAGCGTAGGGTACACCTGTTACGGACAGCAATTCCTTGGCTGGGAAATGGTGACAAGCAACTCTGCTAAGGAATACGGCGGGGCGATGATCGTCCTTGGCTTTGCATCGTTTTACCTAGGATACAGATACGAACCTCTTACGATCAAGAAAAGAGAGCTGCACTCGATTCGGATAAGAGTGGACGAAGACATCTGCATCGCGAACGCCGTCTGCGTTAACCTCGCGCCGAAAGTCTTTCAGCTAAAGAAGCAAACCAGTCCGTCGCTTCTTGCTCCTCTTGCTTACGTCGTCGATCCCAGCGGCGCTACAAACGACGAGATCCTAATTGCGGCACAAATGTGTCCGACCGGAGCTATCATAATTGAGGATGCAGAAACGGGCGAGCGAATTCATCCACCGCTTCCGACTAGCTGATGTAACCTAGCTTCTTTTTGTCTTCGTTTTCGTTAGCCTGGTCAGTAAGTCCTTCTCCCGCTTCCTGACCTTGTTGATGTTGCTGCTGTTTTCGCAGGGCTTCGACGCTCTGGAGCACGCCTTCGGCCTCCTTCGCTCTTTCTTCCAGTTCCTTCATATCTACCTTGACTCCGATCAGCTTCTCGAGAATCATAAGTAGTGCCTCTGAGGCTTTGGGGTCTAGAGCAAACCCGGAGGTTTCTCCGAGTAATGAGTATCCCCTCATCCCCTTGAGTTTCGCTATTCCGAGCAAAATCCCGTTCATGCCGGTGATCGTGCCTTCTGTCATAACTTGGCATCCCTTTGACGTTGCTTCTTTCACCAGGGACCCCTCGGTCGCAGCGACATATACTTTCGGGTCCTTTGGGAAGGCGCCTGTCACATACGCGCCGAGCGTTATCATTTCCTTTGCCTTGAACTTGCTTTGGAAATAATCAACGACGAATTCGGATAATTTATACTCTGATTCTTGAACTGTGGGTTGAGCGTCGGCCGTGTAAAGAATAAGATCAGGGATTCCTTTTACTCTGCTCTTCCAATAGAATATGTCATTGTTCAGACCTGTGACTGTTCCATCGCTTTCTATGAACACTTGGGGAGCCAGGCCGTCGAGGTATATCTCGGCCATGTGTTGGGCCGGTAGTTCCTCGATCAAATGGTCTACCGCAAGCTTTCCGACTAGAGCAGATCCGGGCAAACCGCAGATGACTATGGGGTCGGAAAGTTCAGGAGTTTCCTTTTCTACAATATCGATTTTCAAAACCAGTCTGTTTTCCTTGACATCAGAATGAAAAGATGAAAGATGAGGGTTCTTCTCCACTAATTGTTCGTAGCAGCTCTCGGATTCTTTCTCTTCGAAGGGATTGAAACAAGGATCGGTTCTTTTCGCTGCGTCTTTTTTTCTTCGATTTGCTTTTTCATCGCTTCTTCCACTTCTTCAACTAGAAGGCTCGTGCATTGATGTATCGACGCGCTAAACTCGTCCAACCACTCTCCACAACCTGGGCATGAAATTACATCGTAGCACATTTTCTATCTAGACAACCCCTTCCTATCCGCGACTTTCTGAATTAGAGGAAACGTCTCACTTATTAGAAGTATGCTGGAAGAAACCGCTCCTCATTAACGGATGAAGCGAGTTTCCCTTCAATTGGAATGTGGTTGCCGCAGAAATTGCAATTATTCTTTGAATCGAGGAACCAGCCCGTGATGTCATAGCCGTATCGGTGAACGACGATATTCTTGCATTCAGGGCAGTACGTATGTTCAAGAGGATGTCCTGGGACGTTTCCGATGTAAGCGTACTTTAGTCCTACTTCCTTTGCCACTTTGTGGTGTTTCTCGAGTGTCTCAATCGGCGTACTGGGGAAATCCATCATTTTGTAATCGGGGTGGAAGCGCAAGAAATGGATTGGCGTCTCAGATCCTAAATTATCGTACACCCATTTCGAGAGTTTCCTAGCTTGCTCTAAACTATCTCCGACTTTCGGCACTATGAGATCCGTGATCTCGACATGAATTTTCGTCTTTTCCTTCAATTCACTCAAAGTGTCGAATATCGGGTCGGCGTTCGGAATCCCTATGTATTGTCTAACGAACGAGGTCTCCCCGCTTCCCTTAAAATCAACGGTAATGCAATCGAGGAATTTACTCATCATGGCGACGGATTCCGCCGTATCATATCCATTCGAGACGAAGATATTGAACAGCCCCTTTCGGTGCGCTTCTATCCCGATGTCTTTCGCAAATTCGATGAAAATTGAAGGCTCGTTGTAAGTGTAGGCGATTCCTTGGCATTCTTGCGCGAGGGCGAGCTTTGGAACTTCCTCGGGTAAAATGTCGAATCCCTCAATTTTTCTCCTTTGAGAGATATCGTAGTTTTGGCAATTAGATACTGCGAAGAAAGATGCATTGTAAGTGTGGTCTTCAGACACTTGCAAGTTGTATACCGGACCAACATACGAAATCGATTCCACATTTCTGATAGGTATGAGCGTGAAATCCTCAGTCTGGACAGCCAGATTCGGCAGCTCTTCCCAGCTGACCGAATCACTGCTCATATCACAGGATTTTGCCAGTAGATGCATCATATGTTCATCGGACCTGTTAACCTCTCTTCCCATCAGTGAACGCCTTCCACTGGTCTTCGAAACGTAAATTCTTGGAATGCTTTGGAGCCTTAACAGGCAGTACGAAATACCTAAAGTGAGTTCCTCTGAAACTGAAGTAGATCCTAAAATGCCATAACCAGCTCTCCTTGATAGAGTGGAATATCCATCTCCGGCGAGGTAACCCGATAGGAAAGCCGACAAGATAGCCGGATGTTTGCTAAAAAGAATCTGGTTTGGAACTTTCTTGGCATGAGAATTGCCTCCAGCGAGGCCCTGAATTGTCAACGCCAATGTGGAGTTATTAACAACAAGTCTAGTTGCGGGTCCTTGCACTGTTACGGCGACGGATTCTATGAAGATGTCGTAGAGTATCGAAGCGGTCTTTACCATTAGATCAGTATCTAGACTGCCAAACGTGAAACTGAGGACATGCGTGTTAGGCCGACCAGAGAATTTCGTCACATTTCCTTCTGCACAATAAATCCCCAAAAGCCAAGCCAGTTTTTCATCAATTTTGATGAATCGTGGAATTCCTCCGCGTTTCGATCCGCTCAACTTCAAAACGCTTTCTCTTTCGGTAATCCCGTTTAGAGAATATCCATAGAGAAACACTGATTCGCCTTGCTCGCGGTAGCGCTTTGCTAGAAGGCTAACCCCAGACTTTGACAATCCATTACGTCTTGCAATTTCACGGATTCCCAGTCCGTTCTTCAGATCGCTCGCTACCTTGCTTCGAATCAAAGCTTTGCTTTGATGATTAGTTAATTTTCGATAACCCGAAATAACAGCTTTGAGTACTTCTTCCAAATCTATGGCATCTGATCTTTCCCCTTCATCTTTGAGCTTAGGCACTGCGAGATAGAAGCCCTTCGAGAGTTTATCGGCACTCACCATCTGGGGGTGAGAGTTTGGATCTGTTGTTGCGAGGAATTTGTGGTTTGGCGTACACTCGACCGCGGGCAAATAATATGGAATAATCCGAAGCAAGTTTCCTTTGTAATGATGCTTGAAAACTGCTTCGATTTTTCTCATGCGCCCTTTGTCTGTAATGGTGAAAAGATTCTTAGGTACCGAAACAAAATCGGTTTCTGAGCTCTCAACTAATTCGCCTCGACCAAATAACTCATCAAATCTCAAGAGTCCTTCACTTGTAAGAACTGGAGTCTTATTGCCAAAGCAATACTTGCAAAGCCAGCTACACCCCGAAGTAGCGACCGAAAAAATTCTGGACCCAGGCTGGTAGTGCGTGACGGGTTTCTTTTCTATCGGATCAATATGCCCCGTGAACAATTTTCCGTAAGATAGAAGCTGCAACTTGCCGCCGACGTTTTGGCGGATTCCGCAAAGACCAATCTGCCCTTCTCCCACTTGACAGTGTCTCGCACACGCAGTGCATTTCACTTTGCCATTCGCCAACGGGATGTAAAGTTCAGCTTCTTTCAAAATCTGTATCACCCTTCTTCTTTGGAACGCACACTCTTCTTCTTTCTTTTCCCTCGTACTCTCTTATTGTATGAGCTCGTTATTCAAATAAAGGTTCTTCTTACAATCCGGTGAGATGCAATGCAGTTAGAAGCGGAGAGAGTTTCAAGAGACTCTACAGACTCCACCAAAGAGAAATCAAGGACACTAACTTTCTCGCCAATTATGAGCGGCGACCAAGTCGTCGAAAAACTCGATTCCCTCTATCCCAAGATTAAAACTCATCTAGATCACAGGGGGCCGTTTCAATTGCTCGTTGCGACTATTCTTTCGGCTCAGTGCACTGACGTTCAAGTAAACAAGGTCACCCCGAAATTATTTGAGAAGTTCCCGGATGCGGCATCGATGTCTGAAGCTAAAATTTCCATTCTTGAGCGGTTGGTAAAATCCACCGGCTTTTATCACGTGAAAGCGAAAAGAATCAAGGAAATCTCAAAGAAGATTATCAAAGGCTACGGAGGCAAAGTACCCCAAACAATGGAGGAACTCCTTACCTTTCCCGGCATTGGACGAAAGACCGGTAACATTGTTTTGAGCGCTGGTTACGGAAAGATAGAGGGAATCGCCGTTGACACTCACGTATACCGCCTCTCTAGGCGGATAGGTTTGAGCGATTCAAAAACACCGGAGAAAATTGAAATCGATCTCATGAGGATAACTCCGAAGGAGTTATGGCCGAGACTTTCGATGTTGCTAATCTTTCACGGTCGTCGGGTTTGCTTTGCGCGCTCACCGCAGTGCGCAAAGTGTCCGCTGAGTAAAAAGTGCCTGTACTACAACTCGGTTGTCTTGAAGAAATGAGTTCTAATATCTTCAGATATCTGACGACAAAGGGCCGATTGAAAAGCAGGGTTCTTCTAAGATTTTTTTAGTTCAATTACTTTCCTCTTGACTTCTGTTATAAGACTATTATTCTCCTCAACCGCTCGGTAGACCTGCTTCAGCTCGTCCTTCGTCTGGTCGTCAATATCGTTTCTCTCTAAAAGTAGCTCCAGCCTTCCGAAGGCGACCTGCTGGTTGTTAGTCACGGTGTGTAGGATCCGGTCTAAAGATTCGACAAAGTCGGTGTTGCTGCTGCCGCTATTCTTCGAAGTCCCTTGCTCGTGCTCAGTCAAGTTCCTCAAAAAGTAAATCGGCAACGTACCTTAAAACATTTTTTTCTGCAAATGCGAAAGGGACAATTTCGATTACGCCAATTTCTGCCTCGCAATTATTCTATCCGTCCTCATTTCAAGCTCTTTTGTTAGTTCTTGAATTTGGCTTTGGAGGTGATGTTTGGTCGTGTCAATGAGCTTTCTGTCGCTAGCATTGATGGTTATCGGAACCTCGTCTTCGTCCAAAATCAGAGGCTCCCTTCCATCAGGAAACACTTCCAAGTCTACGATCAAATCACTCCATAGAACTCTATCTTCAAGAATTGTCGTATTCTTTGCTATGTTAAAGTATAACATTATTGTCTTGCCAATCTTGTCTTTCCAGTGGTACACGTTGTAGTTCCTCTTCTCCCAGAAATAGCCGAAGGATTTGCTACCTGAAGAAAATGTTATGCCCGTGAATGTCATCGGCTTTGAGATTTCATAAATGATTACGACTTCACCGGGTGATCTCTCTGCTAGTGTGCATTCGAAGGCTAGAGTTCTACCAAAATAGGTCGTCTTGTATTCGGTGAACTTTCGAGGAACCAACGAGGAGCAGCCACTAAGTAGAAGGATCTATTTTCGTCCAAAAGTCTTTTCACCCGGTATCAGAATCTCGTAGCAATGAAAATAACAGGCCTGCATGTGTTATGCGATTCGGATTAGCGCTTGAGAGTTTTACTCCGCCAGGAAAGCAGCCCAATCCTTCTTCAATCTATGAAATGGCTGAGAAGGCGGAAACTCTTGGATACGATTCGGTCTGGGTATGGGATCATCTCTTGCTCGGTTCCCGCAAGGTCTTCCCTGTCCTTGATTCTCTTACCACTCTCGCCTCGATAGGAGCCAGGACGAGGAAGCTAAAGCTGGGTACAGGCGTCTTGATAATGAGCCTCAGAAACCCAGTAGTTCTTGCCAAAGTGCTGTCCACGATCCAACTCTTGACGAATGGTCGATTGATCATCGGGGCGGCGTCCGGTTGGTACAAGAGAGAATTTGATACTCTGGGCATACCCTTTGAGAAGAGAGGGAAAATATTCGAGGAAAAACTCAAACTTGTGCGATCTTTGCTGAGCGAGAATGACGTCAGCTATGCATCCGATGGGATCAAGTTAGAACACGCCTCGATGGAACCCAAAACTCCTCCAATTCCATTCTTGATCGGAGGATATTCGGACAATGTCCTCGCCAGGGCCGGGCGAATCTCGGATGGTTGGATCTCATACTATTACACGCCGGGAAATTACTCGGAGTCTTGGCAAAAGGTGGAACTGAGCGCAAGGAAGAATGGAAGGAACCCGGAGTCTTTGCGTAGAGTCAATATTGTACCTATTGCGATTTCAAACAGCTTTGAAGAAGGCGACAAGATCGCGAAAGAGTTTACTTCGCAATATATGGATCTGCCGAAAAATACGGGATGTACTCCAGAATCTGCCGTTAGAGGAACTGTCGACGATTGCATTTCTCAAATAAAAGAGTATGAAAGGGTTGGGATTTCGGATCTAGTGTTCATTCCGTCTTTCTATGACCTAAAATACGTCGATCTCGCGGCAAAGGAAATACTGCCCAAGTTTTGGAAATTCTGAAATTGTCTATTTTGTAGCAACCGCGAGAATCGTGTTGAACTGTATCAAGAAAGAATTGCTAGCCATCTGCGACTTGAGCCAGCTCTTGTACTTTTCAATCTCTTGCGAGGTAATCGTGCTTTTTATCGCGGGATGAGATTCAAAGTTCTGTGAGTCCAAGGAAGAAATCCTCCTCGAAAGCTCGGCTTGCATGAGTTCGCCATCATCGCTCGTAAGGAACCTAGAATAACCTATCAGCTGGATGTTCTTCAGGCCGTTTGCCTTGTATATTCCGTAAATTCTGCGACCCATGACCAATTTGTCGGATCTTGATGCGTCTAATTTTGCTCGTATCGCCTGAATTTCGGAGGGGCACGGATACATGACCGGAGCGCCGTTTTCGTCAAGGGCTGCGATCTTTCCCTCTGGCTTCAAAATGCGTACTAGTTCCTTCGTGAGAGGATCAAGATCTACCTTGTGATCTTGAAGAAAGTTCGAAAAACCAAGATCGCTGTAAACCAAATCGAACGAGGAATCGGGTATAGGAAACTTGCCATTCGGACCAGCAAGTTTCACCGTGACGTTGGTTAATTTGAGTTCAGATGCGAGCGAAAGCAGAGTGCTGACGTTTATTTCGCTTGTGTCGACGAAGGTGACTTTCCTTTTGTTCATGAATTTTGCAAATTTCAATGGTACAAGAGCGTTCGGCGTGGGAAAGAAAAGCGCGTTGTCTGTCTGCTTTATACCAAGACCCTGCCAGATCTGCTTGTTAGATTCGAGCAGCTCTCCACCTTTCGTGGTGATTTCGAAATTGCGTAATTCATCATCAATCAAGTGTTCGTGAGAAAACTCCCGCAAAGACCTTTAGGACTACCTTTGAAATGAAATTTATTTGAAGGTTATCAAAAAACTCGATTTCACTTGTTCTTCATAAGCTTCAAGACCGAAGAAGAACGATAAACGTCCCGGCAATCCCAAGTCGATCTGATAAGGTTAGGTCGATGTCCTATGGAAGGAGAAAATCGTTAAATTACTATCAGCAGCCGATGATCGAACAGAACCGCCATGTCGCAAACTGTTAGTCAGAAGAAGAGGAAAGCACTGTTCAACCGGGACAATGTGCCAGAGGGAGGAACCTGTCTTTCGTCGTTTCTAGTTGTCTCAAGAGGCAACGATGTCCTTGTCGGAAAAATGAAGAACCCACAGGTGTGGGTGGATCGTTTCTTTGTAGGAGAAAAGTTTGCCCCTGTCTATGCATCAAGCGGAAAATACATTTTGCCCGCTTCACACCTTGCTTGGTATGAATCACCTCAAGAAGCTGCATTGCGTGTTGCGTCTGAGCAGATAGGGTACGCCCCACGCTCCAAAGAAGATCTTCGGCTACTAGATGTGCAGTCTTTTGTCAGCGGTGACCCAAATAACAACAAAGAACCACCCCATTGGGATTTTTGCTTCGTGTATGAACTGAAACTTCATACCGGCGAAGAATTGAAGAAACCAGAATGGTTCGAAGAACTCAAGTTTGTTGAAAGAGGCAACTTGAAAGTTGACGATTTCACAAGAGGACACGGAGACATTTTACAACAGCTCAAATTGATTGCTTGATTTTCGAGAAATTACGAGGGACAAATGTCGGCCAAAAAACTTTTTCCCCCAAACTCTCGGTCATCTCTTTTTACAAGAGCTTCTAACGAAGCTAGATCACAACAGATCACAATGTCATCTAGTAATGCTAGAATAATCTTAGCTTTCAAATATCGAGTAATCTCGCCTAGACAAACTAGATATAAAGTGTCGTCAGTATTTGAAGTCAACTCTGGACAAGACTTTGTGGCGCCAAGACCACAGAATAAATTCAAGAACCGAAACAGAATGGAGATCGTGTCCAATATCTTGGACATCGCGAGAAACGGAGCGCTCGAAACGCACCTCATGTACAAGCCGAACCTGAGCCACATGGTTGTAACGCAGTATCTCAATTTCCTGATCAAGTCCGGTCTGATCGAAGAGATTTTTGCTGACGACGGACCCACAAGGTTGTACAAAACGTCAGCGAAGGGATTCAAGTATCTGGAAGTCTATCAAGACCTTCAAAATATCGCAGGATTACAATCGCAAAAGACTATCCAAACCTCGTCGTCTGTAATTTTCTCCTAGGAATTGAACGAGGCCCAACTTCTTCTATATTGGGAGCATTGACTAGAAGACCTGCCCCTGACTAGGGGCCACCTCTTTTTTTCTGTATCTAATGGAATATTCCTGTTTAAAGTAGGTGCCGCGATGTTTGATTAGATCGAAAAATGTGACTCATCAATCTAGTCATCGTAATAACAATCCTAATCATCGTATTTGCAGTTTCGGGTTTCGGTGGAATAGCGAGCGCACTGGGTTCAATACTATACCTGCTGATCATTTTGATCATAGTATTGTTCATCGTCAGCATCGTGGCGGGTAGAGGATGGTACGGACTGGCGCTACGACGGGCGAATAACTAAATCAGAAAATTCCATCAAGTCGAAATGGATATTGCCACAATCTGTTGGCCTTCTCCAACGAATATTTTTCCGTCCGCTGAACAGGGCGTCTCAAAATGAACTGCGTTGTTTAGTTGATAGCTGTACAAAGACTGACCGGTCGTGGGATTTAGTGCGAGCAATGTCGCGTTGTCGATGTCAACGTCCCAGACAGCTCCTCCGGCAATGATTGGAGCGCCCGAATAGTAGGAATCCGTAGTCCATGTGGAATTAAAAGACGGGTTGCTTGAAGATCCTGTCAATCGTAACGCGTAAAGGCCGCTTGTGCAAGGGACGTAAATAGTAGAATTATAGTAAGCATCGGCGCTGTAAGCAGAGTCGCATGCTTGCGAGGAGAACAGTGGAGTCGAACCATTGGCTCCTCCGAGATTTAAAGGATTCATCAAATAGCCTACACCCTCTTTTCCGACTTGAAAAACCAATTGAGAATTGTTTACAAGAATCGGACCTGTAGTGCCAAGATCAAGATCGTTTTGATTCAAATAAACCGCGTTGCTCGGAGTAAAGTAAGAAATTACCTGCAAAGTGGGAGAGAGTTCCACCACAGAATCCCCGTAGTCAATTAGAGAGGAGTTCGAAGTTGCGCTATTGCCGCTTGCAATAAACAAGTCTCCGTTTGGCGCTATCGATACTCCACCTACCTCCCAGATTCCTCCCTGATAATCTTCGCTAAAATTGGCTACTTCGAATTGATACAATTTTGAACTGTCGTTGAGCGGCGCGCCAACTACCCAGCCATTATAATTACTGCAATCGCCGTCCAAGCCTCCAAACTCGACGTAGACTATGCCATCATTGAGAGCTAAAGCGGGTCTTTGTTGTTGAGCCAAGAGATCCGCCATACCGGGTGGGTCTACGCTTCTGTTCAAAACAATCGATCCGGAATTGACGTTGACACCAAAGAGCAAGTGATGACCGCCAGTCACTTCGGCGACGAAGTAAATTGTGCGAGATGAGAGATCTATTACCGGGGTTCCCGTTATCCCAAGTGGAAAGATGTCGCCGCAGGGGAGACTGCTTTGGTTTACAGGACTCCCGACATTTGTTCTCCAGATGATAGAGCCAGTAGTTGCATTGAGCGAATAGATTGAATCGTTCTCTGTCACAACATAGACACTTCCGCGGGCGACTAGCGGCTGAGCGTAAACCTCCCCATCGAGCGTCGGTGATGTCCATGCAACGCTTGGGTTTTTCAAGTTTGGCTCATTAGGATCATAGCCATCTCTAGAGTAATCACAATGATAGGTCGTCTCACTAGTTCCAGAGCAAGAAACTGCTGATTCATTGTTCAACGAGCTCGTAGAAGACAACGATGTTGATGCAGATATTAAAGATGACGAAGTGGTCGAAGTGCTTGAAGATTGAAGCGAGGATGTAGAGGTTGGGACTGTTGATGTGTTACTGTGAGTAGCGATAGAGTAATAATAGAAAGCCGAAACTGCGGCGATGACTATTACAGCTATCACCATGACAGAAACAGCGATCCTCGAGATAGCAGTACTATTGAAGGTTCTATCGCGCATCGAGTTTTTCTTGAGCATCTGCAACGTTTAAACTTCTTTCTAGCAAGGATAACACATGCCTTTCTAGACTTTCTGTATCTTAGATACTGATCGAGAAGACGAGAATTTGTAATCTATTCGAACTTTTGATTCTAGAATGGAGCAAGACTTTCAGCTCAAACCTTCGCATATCATTTATTTGGATTCGTTGGATTTTTGAATCCGTCTGACCTGTATTGAGATCGCTTCTCGACCTAAAAGGCAGGAAGCGAGGCAAGTGCCCAGGGTTTTTCCATATCCCTTCCTGTGACATTCTCAATCTTCTTTCCTAGGTATGTTGTTCGACTTCGTTATGGAGGTTTGGCTCTCTTCTTGCGTAACCTTTCTTTCGGTCCTGTGAATTGACCCGCCACACGACTCTCATCGAGATAAAATAACTCACAGGAAACGCAACGATAGCTCAAACTATGTTTCCAAAAGCAGGCACTAGTGAGAATAATCCAAGAAGCGCAAGTTGGACTCCAATCGTTATGCCGTTTCCGAGGGCATAGACTCCCTGATACTTGAGAAGTCTAATGCCTAATCGGGTCCCACCTCCTAATTTCTGATCTCCTAGATTTCGAACCGTTATCCTTTCGTTGATGAAGAATCCAACAGTAACTCAGACTACGAATGCTACTATGTTAAGACCAAGCAGGGTTGTCGAAGTGTAAATCTGGCTAGAAGCATTCTCCTTTCCATAGATCAAGTATAGGCCGGCTATTGTGATCGCCTCGGCAACTAGAAAGCCTACAGCCTACGCTATCCCGGATATCGCAGCGCGCAATAGTCCGTACTTTTGATCTAATGCAAGGATCCTTTCACTGAAACTAGGTGGTTTTTCGGACAATATTTGCAGTTAAGAAGTCTTTCGAAGTATCATCTTTTTTTGATATATTCAATCGAGACGACCAACAAAAAAGCGCAAAAATTAATCGGTTCCAAGAAACGAGAGGCGATTATCCTTCTCTAGTCCTCAGAGATAAGACGCTTCGTCTTCCTCAAGCCAGGGAAAGATTCGCTTCAGTTTCTCATGGTTACGTAGTCCTTCGGACCATCTCTCGTCAAGATTCGAACGGGATAGTCGTTCTGGGTTTGGCTCTTTCTCATATTCCTTGAGAGCCACAATTTGTCTTTTGCTCATTTTTTCTTTTCTCAACCAAATCACACTATGGTAAAAAGTCAAGATAAACCTTTGTTATTGAAACTATAGGGTAGGGACTGTTCTATATAGAAAATATAGTTCTCTTCGAGCCGGACCCTCGTGGAAGTATGATTAATTTTTCTCTTTGGCAATGATTAACAGAAAACCTATTGACTCGGTTGATTTTAAGAAAAGAGATAAGGACCGCGAGCTCTCGTGGATTTGTATGTTTTGAGACATGGAGAAGCCGGAAAGTCAGCACCTTTATCTTCCAAGGATTTAGAACGCAAGCTCACCCAATCTGGCAGGGAGAGAATAGAATCCATAGGGGAATCCTTGAAGGATTGGGAAATTAATTTCGACAAGATTCTGACCAGCCCCCTTCCTCGGGCACAAGAAACCGCTTCGACTATGGCTAAAGTTTTGGGAATCGAAAACCGATTAGAGGAGTGCGATGAATTAAAACCTGAAGGAAACAGATTAGATTTGTACAAGAAATTGGCAAAGATGAAACGCGAATCCACTGTAATGATTGTGGGACACGAACCTTATCTCTCAACATTGATGGGTGATATCATTTCTGGGAATCCAAACAGCCATATCTCTTTGAAGAAGGGAGGTCTTGCGAAAATTAGAATCGAAGTTTTCCTGCCAAGGATTTCTGGAGAATTGAGATGGTTACTTACTCCGAGACAAATAACAAAAATGTAATTCAAAATTTTAAAATTTGTTTTCAATTCTGATTGATCGGAATTTGTGATAAGTTGAAAGTCTCCGTCATAGATCTTGGGTTCAATTCTCTCAAACTTGTAACATACGGGGTGAGAGATGACAAATCCTTCTTTGTCATTGAGCAACGATCTGTTTCAGCCCGACTAGGAGAGGGAATGAAGGAAGGCGGATACCTGCAACTCGAGCCAATGCAGCGGACAATCGAGGGTCTAGAACTATTCAAGGAGATCATCGATTCTGAATCAATCAAGCACTTCTTGCCAATCGCAACCAGCGCTGTACGCGAGGCTCAAAATAGAGACGAATTTGTAAAGCAGATTCGAAGAGAGACGGGATTTGCCTTTCGCGTTCTTTCTGAAAAAGAAGAAGCTTACTATTCCTATGCTGGAGCCTTCAGATCTATTTTCGAACCCAATGTTTTCTTCTTTGATCTTGGAGGAGGCAGCTTGGAAATGGTGAGAACACTCAATTTCAGGATACGAAAAGCAACCTCGCTCCCATTAGGCGCTCTTCGACTGACGCAAATGTTTGCAAACAGGAAAGGACTATACTCCAAGAAGAATTACTCAAAGATGCGAAAGTACATAGAAGGCATGATTCCAGATTCGAAGGTTCTGTCTCTTAAGCAGGAAAAAACTGCGCTGATCGGTGTAGGGGGCAGCGTTAGGGCTCTCGCGAGCTTTGACCAAGAAATGCGAGACTATCCTTTGAACAAAGTTCACAGGTATACAATCTTAAAAGAAGACCTTGAGTTTATCCAAACCGAACTCGTTGAAAGCAAACTCAGTGAAATTTCTAAATTTGATGCAATCGGCGAGGAGCGAGCTAGGACAATCACCGCGGGCGCGACTGTGATTGACGTTATAATGGAAAAGCTAGCTTTCAAAGAATTGGTTGTGAGTACACAAGGCTTGCGAGACGGAATCCTTGCCGCTTATTTGGCGGACCCCACTGCCTATCACGCGGGAAATCCCGCAGACGTCAGGAAACTGATCAAACCAAGAGAAATTAATCCTTTGCAATTTTCGAGTTCTCTTGTCTCTTCTCTCCTTTCATATGAACTCATAGATCAAAAGGAATTCGCTATCTTACGGGTTGCAGGATCGCATATTTTGAGCGGCCTCCCGCCGTACCGACCTTATGCATTGTTTCACATCTTGATGGATGAGGACGCAAACATGAGCCATGAATCTCAACTTGAGATGTCACTATCAATCGTCAGAATGTTGCGACCGAAGGCATCTGAATGGCTATATTCGAAGTACAGATCGATGATTTCAAGGCCCCAGGATAAAAACCGCATAAAGCGGATTACCTCGCTCCTGAGACTCGCTATATTAATCGAGAAGACTCATTCTAAAGTCAAAGTATACCGACACGATGGCTCGGTTATAGCTGAGGTAATCCCCGCTTTCGAGCGGAAGCAGTCCTTCCCGATAGAACTCTATAGGCTTGCCATACGTGATGTTTCCAGTATGCTTGATATAATCGTCAAGCTGCGTGATAAGGACTCTGACTTGGAGGAGTTAATCCAGCTCAGAGAAGAATCGTGACAATAGATTTGGCTTCGGAATCGGCAAAGGATCGTGGGAATAACAATCAGAGTCCTGGGAGACTGATAATAGTCGAAGGAATCGACGGCTCTGGCAAGTCAACGCAGCTCCATTTATTGGACAAGTGGTTACGAAGCGAAGGAAGGCTCGTCTTCACGACCGAGTGGAACTCGTCAGATGTTGTAAAGGAGATTACTTCGAAAGGCAAGAAGAAGGGACTGCTCACTCCCACTACTTTTAGTTTGCTCCATGCGACTGACTTTGCAGATCGGTATGAAAGGAACATTCTGCCGCTTCTGAGGGCCGGATACATCGTGCTCTCTGACCGCTTCGTTTACACGGCTTATGCGAGGGACGGCGTACGTAATTGTAGCCCGGAATGGGTTCGCCAAATCTACAGCTTTGCTTTGAAACCCACGATCGCGTTCTACTTCCGTGTCCCGATAGACGTCGCTATAAACAGAATCCTTGTCGGGCGTCCAAAGCTCAAGTACTATGAAGCGGGCATGGACTTGAATTTGAGCAACGACATTTTTGAAAGT
Source organism: Nitrososphaerales archaeon (assembly GCA_030041295.1). Lineage (GTDB taxonomy): Archaea > Thermoproteota > Nitrososphaeria > Nitrososphaerales > CADDZS01 > JASHOD01. The sequence goes on along the minus strand of JASHOD010000014.1, from coordinate 22,211 downwards.
TATCGGATTTTTCAAAGCAAAATTATCGAACAGTATGAGGAAATGGCTTCCCGGGAGGATTTTACAATTATTGACGGTACGCTGGACATCGAGGAACAGCAGAGGCAAGTGAGAGAGAACGTGAGTAAAATCCTGCCCATCAAAGTTCCTACTACCATTGGAGTCACTTAAGAAATGCAAAGACAGTACCACCGCCAACAACAAGGACAAAACAATAACGGCTTTAATCACCGGCCCACAAGAAAGCTTTCCTTCTACGGCGAAGGGATTCCGTATTTGGAGAATATCGAGGTGAAGGGCCGCCTAGTTGTGATCGAAGGGCCCGACGGCTCCGGCCGAAGTACGCAAATCGAAGCTATAACCTCTAAACTGGAGAGCGAAGGCCACGCTGTCGTGAACACGGGATTAAAACGCTCCGAACTAATCAAGGAGGGCATTCTAGAAGCAAAACAGAATCTCACGACGGGCCACAAGACGCTTACCTTGTTTTACGCGGCCGACTTTGCGGATCAATTAGAGCATAAGATAATACCAGCTCTGCAGGCGGGGTACGTGGTTCTTGCGGATCGTTACATCTACACTCTCATGGCGAGGTCGATAGTTCGTTCTTTGAGCAGGCGTTGGTCGCACGATGTCTTTGGTTTTGCAGTAAAGCCAGACTTGGTGTTTTATTTGGATGTCGACCCGTACGAGTTGTTTCACCGTGTGTTTCAAAAATATCACACACTTGACTACTACGAATCCGGGGCCGACCTGGGCCTGTCCGATGATTTATTCGATTCCTTCATCATTTATCAGAGAAAAATTGCAAAGGAATTCAAACTCATGGAAGACAGATATGGTTTAATCCCAGTAGACGGCAACCAACCAATTGACGTCGTTAATCGTGAGCTACAAACAAGAATCGAGAAATTCCTCAATTCAGGGTGATGATAGTTTATGATAACAAAGGCTACGTATCAAAAAGAACTTCAAAACGATTTAAAGAGAGTAGATTCTCGCCTGCGCTCCTTTCTTGAACAGCAGTCTGTAGATAACGTACATGATTTGCGCACTGCGCTCCGTAGAATCGAGACAAGATCCCAAATTCTGCGAAAGCGTCTACGAAAGAAAGAGTTAGGAGATTATCTGTCGCTCTCGAAGAGGCTCTTTAAATCCACGACGAAAATCAGAGACCTCGATATCATCAAGGATCAACTCTCTCAGCAGCATCATTTATCGAACGACGATTCGCTAATCAAAGAAATCAATGCTAAACGAAAGAAACTTGTTCCCAAATCGAAGAAACTTTCCCGAAAGCTTGAAGGCACGAAACCAGAAATCAGTTCAGATGACATTAAGGAAACCAAACTACGAAAGAAACTTCAGAAGCTGGTTTCGAAACTAGATCGAAACATCACTTCCTTTTTGCCTCTTGTTCTAAAAGGGCCTGATCGACTGGAGGATCTGCATTCCCTAAGAATGAATTGCAAGAAACTACGATACATTCTCGAAGCTACACACAGCGACCCGAAGAGAATCAGGACCCTAGTCAGCTGGCAAAACTATCTGGGCAAGATTCACGACTATGATGTCGCCGTGCAATACTTGTCAGAAGTTAAGGGTAATCCTGCTATAGGAACAATAGTTACAGAAATTAAAAAGAGTAGAAATATGCAGTACGCCGAGTACGTATCGCTATTCAGAAAACGAGAACCGGAAGCGCAAAGCCAACCGGTCGTGGCTGCTCAGAAATCGGTTAGCCTAACTGGCGCGTGACTCGAGAGAACTGATTCGAGTTTGTAGAAAATTCCTAACCTCGATCAATTTCGGGCTAGGATTTGGCTCTGCCTCAATACATTCTTCAATTACCTTCAAGTTGTGCTTTCTTTCTTCCAACTCTGAACTTGCTTGCGAAAGCTTTTGCATCCTTTTTCCACTATCTGCTAAATAGCTCCTGCAAACGGCCATAAGAACGGTTTCTACGTAAACTAAAGAGCGCTATATTGAATATAGAGTGCTATATTGCACTATATGCACGCACGGGGCCGGCCCAAGAAGGTTCTCGAGTCGTCTCTATTTCATTAAGCCGTGGTGCTCTCGCATGTGAATCTCGTAGTCGACCAAGCGCGTCTCGTTATCGCGCAATGACCTTTGATAAAAAATACAGATTTCACATGACCAGGTACGCTCCACAGCATCTCGAACCGCGGCCATTCTCCGCTTTCGGCCTCGTGTTTAATTAGGACGAGCGACTGCAATAAACCTTGTCAAACGAGAATATTTACTCACTATTCTAAGACCATAGCTCTATATAGAAACAAAGTTTATTCAATAGCTAATTTATCCATAATTTGGCGTAGTTTGGAGAGGTTAAAATTTTGAGCGAGCAGAAAGAAAAGCTACTGACAGATGAAGAAGCAGCTGCTCGAAAAGCCCAGCAGGGTGAGAGCAGAAGAGTCCAGCTTACGGGCGGATCTACGTTAGTTGTCTCGCTGCCCATAGACTGGGCCAGAAGCGTCGGAATAAAACCTAGAGACGAAGTATACGTTATACCCCAGTCTGATATGTCGTTACTTCTCACGATCGGTGAACACAGAACAACTCCGTCAGAATCGGCTATCGTAATTGCACCGAACGAAAACGACGAAGAAATCCTGAGAAAATTCATTGCATATTACATAGCGGGATTCGATATAGTGAGGTTTCAGTTTAAGGATCATTCCCCAGACGTACGCTCTAAACTCAAGAGCAGGATTAGGGATCAGTTAATAGGCGTCGAGATAGTAGAGGAGACGAGCGAAAGTATCCTGGCCCAATGTCTTCGCGGTCACATGGACCTTCCGCTGAAGAAGGCGTTAGGTCGGATGGCCATTCTTACGAGCTCGATGGCGTCAGACTCGGTCGGTGCGCTGTGCTCGGGAGAAGTGGAGATTGCAAGAGACATTGTTGAACGGGACGACGAGGTCGACCGCTTCTCGCACTTTATCGCAAGACAGCTCAACCTCGCGGTTCACAACAGAGCGACAATTCAGGAAATTGGGCTAGCAACCGCGCAAGACTGCATGAATTACAGGCTGATAGTAAAAAGCATCGAACGAATTGCAGATCACGCGGTACAAATTGCAACGTCTACACTTATGCTTGGAGGTAGGAGAGTCCCTCAACCGCTAGTTGAGCGAATTCAAAAACTTTCGAAGCTTTCCCGAGATGCTTATGACAACGCCCTACGCTCAGTGAATACGAAAAACGGAAAACTTGCTAATGAAACTATAGTAAAGTTAAAGCCGATATTGAAAGAAGAAGAATCTGCGACCGATGAACTGATTTCGTCTCGACTGGATAATCGTGCGGTAGTGTCATTGAGACTGGCGCTCGAAAGTTTACGTAGATCAGCAGAATATTCTAGCGATATATGCGAGATTGTAGTCAACATGACTGTCGGTTCTCCGTTCTAGTTAATTTCGCCGGAATACAATCGTCTTTATTGTATTGAGAATTGGCCTACTTTGACTAAAGAGCAAATTTACCGGAGGCGAAATTCAATATATACCAATATAGAATATTGAAATTACCTAGATACTCGATATATCTCCGAGGAAGGCGCAAAGCCTCCAAGACTGTGAACACCTGCTGATCATCCGCTTTGTGTCGCGGTTGTCTTTCAAAGTGTCCGATTAGGAAGAGTATGAATCTCCTTTGGTTAGGCGACATCTTTCTGATTCAATTTACAAGTACGTGACGATGTGCCTTGCCGGTCTGGCGATCCTTTTCGTTGGGGTTATAGTCGGGAGCCTCATAAAGACGAGCATCCCTTCGATTGTTGTCAATGGATTTAACTTCTTCAGAACAACCGCCTGGGCACCCGGATCAGGAGGCCTTATCCATATCCATGGATACGCGCTCTTGGCTGGCTCAAAGTACGGAATTCTGGTATTCTTAGTAGGCACGTTGGCGTCTTCCTTTCTCGCAATCTTGTTTGGCGTTCCGCTCGCTGTCGGGATTGCACTTTTCCTTTCGCAATATTGCCCGGCGAGATTTTCCGGGTCAATCTCTCTTGTAGTTGAGTTAATGGCTGGAATTCCTAGCGTTATCTATGGATTTTGGGGCATTTTGGTTCTGCTTCCCCTTGCGAAGCAATCTATACTTCCTGCAGTCAAATCGGTGCTTGGATTCATTCCGTTCTTCTCGGGAACAATTTACTATGGTGGTTTTCTCGCTTCGGGCATAATTTTAGCGCTGATGATAGTTCCAATAGTTGCCGCAATCAGTCGGGATGCAATGGCGCAGACCCCTGTTGACTTGAAAGAAGCCGGCAGGGCGCTCGGTATGACAGACTGGGAAATCTCAAGAAAGATAGTTCTCCCTTATGCAAAATCGGGGATAACAGGCGCATCCTTTCTCGGACTGGGAAGAGCCCTCGGCGAAACAATGGCGGTAGCGTTAGTATGCGGTGGGGCGACATATCTACCTCGAACTTTTTACTATCCAATCAATACGATTTCAGCCCAAATCGTCCTTAACCTCGATTCTGCATTGCAAGATTCAACTGGAATGACGCTGGCCGCGTTCGCCGAACTCGCTTTGGTCCTTCTAGCGATAACTATGACCGTAAATATATTCGCTCGCTTCCTAGTAGGTAGAGGTTTCTTGTCTTCTCCTGAAAACGTAATTCCTGTTTGAATAGTCAAAAAGAAGATGGTCAACTTTTGGTCGAGACAACAACCGATACGCAAGAAAGCAGGTCGTCGTCCTTCCTGTATGCCCCCTCAAATTTCAGAAGAAGGAAGTTAAGCAGCAAGATCATTAAGAGCTTGGCATTAGTCGCCCTTGTAATTGTTCTAGTTCCGGTTGCTGACATTCTCTATCTCTTCGTCTACAATGGCGCCCTTGCCATTTCAATCGCTAGACTAACTCAAAATACTATCGGACCTCAGATCGGCGGGGACGGACTATACAATGCTATTGAAGGCACTTTCTTCTTGATGGGGCTTTCGGCAGCTATCGTGATACCAATCGGAGTCTTCGGAGGAGTCTATCTTGCAGAATTCTCAGAAAATAATCGATTTGCGTTCGTTATTCGTTTCATCGCGGATATATTAGCTGGTGTTCCTTCCATAGTTCTTGGTTTCGTAGGGTTTACTATTCTGGTGCTTTATTTTAACTGGGGATTTTCAGCAATGGCTGCGGCTATAACTATCTCAGTCTTCATGTTACCGTATGTAATTAGGACAACCGAGCTTGCATTGAGACGAGTGCCGAACAGTATTCGAGAGGGCGCCTTGTCACTCGGAAGTTCCAAAACGTCCATGATCAACAGGTTGACTCTTAGGTTCGCTTTTCCAGGTATATTGACGGGAATCCTCTTGGCCTTAAGCTTGTCCGTCGGCGAAACTGCTCCTTTGCTTTATACCGCTAGTTTTGGTAGCTATCCTACTTTGAAACTATTTCACGACCCAGTAGGATACCTCACCTACATCGTCTTCGTGGATAGCGAACAACCTTATGCTAACGCACACGAACTTGCTTATTTGGCCACTTTTCTCTTGATTATCATAGTGCTCTCTATCAACGTTGTTAGCAGAATTGCTTTAAGGAGATTCTCTAAACAGTACGAGTCTCGGATCTGACCAACAATGATGGGGAATCTGAAGAGAAAAAGGAAGACAAAATCTTGATGAGCAAAATGGAAGAATCACGAGACAGTCAGACCGAGGAAATTGCAAAGTCGAGCATACGTGAAGCACTTCAAAATCGACCTCCTGATTTTATTGGCTCCAGCAGAACGGGCAATAGAATCAACATTTCTGGATTGAATATTTATTATGGCAAGTCGCATGTTTTGAAGGATATCAGCCTGGGCATTGAGGACAAGAAGATCACTGTTATAATGGGGCCATCAGGTTGTGGAAAAAGCACTCTTATCAGATCCTTGAATAGAATGAACGACAGTGTCCCTGGATTCAGAGTGACCGGAGCTGTGGAACTAGACGGTGTGAACGTTTATTCGAAGCAAGTTGATCCGGTGCTGCTAAAACTTAGAATGGGAATGGTTTTTCAAAGACCGAATCCTTTTCCTTTATCGATCTATGATAACGTGGCCTTTGGCCCTAAGATACACAAGTTCACGAAAAGCAAAGAAGAAATGAACGAAATTGTGGAACGCGCTCTTCGACAGGCGGCTCTCTGGAGTGAGGTCAAAGACAGGCTAAAAGCAAGCGCTCTCGGCCTTTCTGGCGGTCAGCAACAACGACTCTGTATTGCTAGAGCACTCGCTGTTCGACCTGAAATCCTATTGCTTGATGAGCCGGCCTCTGCTCTGGATCCTGGTTCGACCGCAAAAGTTGAGGAGCTTATGGTTGAACTCAAGAAGGATCTGACTATTGTTCTTGTAACGCATAATATGCAACAGGCCGCACGAGTCGCAAATAAGGTAGCTTTTATGTACAAAGGGGATTTGATCGAAGTGGGCGAAGCCCCAGCTATCTTTGAAAATCCACAAAACAAAATGACTGAAGACTATATCAGTGGAAAATTGATGTAGGCCACGATAATTTATAAGAAATCTTCTTGCTAGCCTTTAGCTATAAAAAGTTTCATCCTATTTGGACTGTAACGCTTATTCTACGAGTCCGGTCTAGCTTGAAAAATCAATACTCACAAGCATACGAGTTGGTTTCTCAATAGATTATTGAGGGGTATGGGAACTATTTAGTCTATTTACGGAATAGATAAGAACCATAAAAGGAGGAATTTTCTCTTGTGCAAACAAATTGAAACGAGATCAATTACTCCGAAACACAACAGCAATTAGCACAACTGTCATTGTCGCGATTGTCATTGTAATAATCGTGATAGCTGGCGTTGGAGCCTATGTTGCAATCTCCTCAACTTCCAAAAGTACAACCACTTCTACGACGTCAACGACATCAACCACATCTTCTTCTACGTCTACTACTTCAAGTTCAACTTCATCATCTTCATCATCTTCATCTTCCGTCAGCTCTACTTCTACGACTTCAACAAGTACTTCTAGCACTGTAAGCCTAACTTCAACACTTCCATCCGAGACTGTTCTTGAAACAGGTTCTTCATTGCTCTACCCACTCATGCTCATTTGGGCTAGCAATCTGAGTACAGTTTATCCTAATGTAGCCATCAATCCAGCATCCACTGGAAGTGGCACGGGCCAAGCTGACGCAGAGAGCGGTGCAGTTCAACTAGGTGCATCTGATGCATATCTCTCCAATACCACTGCAACACAATATCCGAACATTTTGAACATCCCAGTCGCGATTTCAGCTCAAGAAGTTGTTTACAATGTTCCAGGCATTCCATCAACCATGCATCTCAATTTCTCTGGTCCTATTCTTGCAGGCATATACAACGGTTCCATAACGACATGGAATAATGCGCAGATTGTAGCGGCAAACCCTGGCGCAGCTAGCTTGCTAACCTCTCAAACAATCATCCCAATTCACAGATCGGACTCCAGCGGGGATACTTTCATCTTTACCCAGTACCTTTCATTCTCGGACTTGAACTGGAACAGTACAGTGGGCTACGGGACGACTGTTACTTGGCCTACCGTAACTGGCGAAATTGGTACGACCCTGAACTCTGGTATGGTATACAATTGTCAGTCTAACAAGTACTCTATAGCTTACGTCGGTATCAGCTATCTGAGTGAAGTAAAAGAGACCGGTCTAGGCTACGCCAATCTATTAAATCAAGCAGGCAACTATGAGAGCATAAATTCAACGACAATTCAAGCAGCGGCGAATTCTGTTGTATCAACAACACCAGCAAATGAGAGAATCTCAATTGTCTTCACCTCGGGAGCAAATGCATATCCAATTGTCAACTACGAGTACCTGATGGTCAACAAGACTCAGACGGTTGCAGGAATGGCTGAAACTCTTCGGACACTGTTGACTTGGATGATTCTGCCAAACTACGGGAACGCTCCGGTCAACCTGAATCAGGTCAACTTCATCCCACTACCCGCTTCGATAGAAGCTCTCAGCCAAGCGCAGATCAATTTGATCACCGGTCCATAGCGCCAAAGCACACGCAATCAGAAAAAAAGCTGCATCGGACTTGAAACCCAATGCAGCATTCCTTCTATTTTTTTAAAATGACCATTACCTTAGGGATTTGATTTTTGAATGAATTTTTTGAAAGTCTACCTTCTTGTTAAAAGTAAAAACACTCAAAAGTAACTCAAAAAATTGGAGTGATCGAATTATGCCTAGACTCATGGATATCGGACTGGACAAACTTACAAACACTCTTCTTGATATGGCGAATTTGTCCGAGAGATCGGTCGCGACCTCCATCGAAGCTTACATTTCAGGAAAGAATCTCGCGGAAGAGATCAAGCAGTGGTCCGACGAACTGCGAAAAATGCAAGAGGAAGTTAGCGAGCTCTCGATGGAGCTGATTGCGAGGTATCAGCCTGTCGCGTCTGATTTGCGTTTCATAAAATCATGCATGGAAATTGCGTACGGCTTCTCTAGATTCGGGAGATACGCCTACGATATTTCTGAAGTTCTCGAAGAGTTTGGCGATCTATCCAAATGCGATCACGGTACTGTGGATATAGTCGGCAAATCAACAAAAGAAATGATTCGCATGAGCATCGATGCATTCGCAAAGAGGGACGTCGAACTCGCGAAGAGCATAGGAAAATTGGACGATTTTGTGGACGATAAATATAGGGAACACGTAGGAAGGACGCTACGCGATTTAAACGTCGATGTAAGATGCGCCCTATCAGCGACCTTGATCTTACGGTACTTGGAACGCATAGCAGATCATTCCGCATATATTGGCGACTCTGTATTGTATATTGTATCGGGAACCAGCACCGCTCGAAAATAGAACAAACATATTTTCAATGCGAAAGCGGGCATCTCCAATACTTTCAAATCAAGACCTTCCTAATTCTGTGGAGGACAGAATCCGTTAGTCCATCTTTCCTACTATGAATCCATAATGTACTTACTACAAGACTCGACACACATATTTCAAGCAGAGTCGAATTTGTAAAATGCTCCAGCATTGCGTTAGATGAGAAAGCCCCGATCACGTATAGATTGAATTCGAGTCTATCGAAAAAGAAAATCTCGATGGGAAGTGGAATGATCAAGAGAGAGAGAACTTGTACTGCTCTTGCAAACCTAAGTGCGTAAAGCACACTTAAGAAAGTCAATATTAGAAGCGCGACCGATAAGTAATCTGCAACGATGAAAGGGCCGACGGCTAAAATGTCCCATGATGGCAGAGGAGATAGAAAATTTAGGACATTGAACAAACTTCCTTCCTTGATCAGAAGCGAGATAATCGTCTCGGAATACTGAATCCAAAATGAATTGAAGACCGTAGACGTCCACAAAAATAGCAAATTGAAATAAACTGCGGAGATGGTAGTAAGGATGAAAGCGGTGAGTCTCCTTCTTGTCCTCAAGGTTGGAAATGAGAACGTGAGGAGTACTGTCGCCACACCTAAGATAAGAAAGATTCTTTCCAAATTCACGAAATTCTGAAGCATCATATACTGGTTGAATTCCTGTACTATTATGTTGACATGAGGATCTAAAGGAAGACCCTTGCCGCCGTTGTAGTAGTACAGCTGTCCCACGACAGCAAAAACGGCAGCACAAAAAGACGCAATTGAAGCAAAAATGAGGCTCCTGCGAATCTTTCTGTCTTCCAAGGCCTACCCATGCTAAAAGGTACTCGACTATTTAAGAAAAGACGGGCGCCATTCTAACACGACGAGTCCCGCCTAAACTTTGCTGACTTTCTTAGAACCCGTGAAGAACACTAATCTATCTTTAGCACAATAGTATCTTCGGGGTAAAGATCCAATAAGATAAGAATGATGCTCTTCGTTGGGCTAAGCTCCTGTCGTAGTCTGAGTTTTATCATTCGAGTTAGTGTTAAGCTGCAGAGGCTCGTATTGTTGATCTGCTTTCATTGAGAACGGATTAAATTTCTTTACGATAAACTCCGAGAGAAACACACTTGCTAGTGCAAGGGATACTCCTGCAATCAGGTCTATCAAGTAGTGTTGACCGAGATACAATGTGGCAAACAAAACTCCAAACTCGAGTGGAACCATTACGAAAATTAGTTTTCTTCTGAACTTGACCATGAAAGCGCAAAAGAGTGTCACATAGGCTGCATGCAGACTGGGAAACGCTGCGTACTTGTCCGATTCAACAAGGTTATTCAAGTGCACAAGCTGGGAAATTACGGGAGGCGCTGATTGCGCCGACGCCGAAAGACTGGTTGTTGCGCTTAGACTACAGGGAGAAGCGAGATTCGCTAGGTTGCATGCCGCTCCTGAATCCCAGGGGGGAGCCGTTGGGTACAAAGCGAATACAAGCAAGGACACATAGGACGTTATTGTTATGGCAATTGCATATCTTGAAAAAAGTTGCCTTCTAAATATCCATAGCACCACTGAGGCAACTATGACAAGGTAGAAATGCAAACTGTAAAAGAGCAACATGAAGTCGGTCATAAGTTGCGAATAGAACATTCGTTGAATTGTTCCTGTAAGATTGATCGACCACAGCATCTTATCGTAGGGAAAGAGATTCAGAATGTTGTTTGTCGATCCCGCCATTCCCTGGAGAGCTTCATAGGATAGCAGGATCACGATCAACGGGACCCACTGCTTCAAGAAGAGTTGCTGGTCGGATTTCTTTGTCATCTTTAGCACAACCAGAACTATTGGCAGGATGACTATTGCAATTAGCCCGAGGTCGAATTGAAAGAGAGTTCCGAAGCGGATATAGTTGATGACCAGTACCGACGTATAGCCAAGGACAGCGAGGGCGTAGGCGTTGCTCTTTATCGCCGGCAGTATCGTTCGTCTTTCCAAACTCAGTTCTCAATATCCTTTTTCGTATATTCCGTCGGTAACAAAGGTTAATAGGTTGAAAGTCGTTTCGACTATTCTTTAGCTTTTTCCTCTAGGCTTTTAATGCGCAGTTACTTGTGTAGTCTTTCGTACTGCAGAGTGGGAATTCATCTCAAGATATTTGTTTTTCCGACAATCTGCGAATTCTATCTAGCAGAAGAGACAAAGATAAGCTTTCTGATATTGCTGAGAACGGGGAGACCGTCATTGGAGGGCTTTGTGCGCATACCTTCGTAGTTGCCCTGAAACTTTGGCCGATGAATCGTATCTTCTCTATCATTTTTTGACTTCTGAGATATTCCAGTCTCTACCCCAAATAATCACGATGCCGATTGTTATTAGGGCAGATACCAAAATGAAAGGAGGAAATAGAAGTAGGAGGGGAAATGCCATTCTGGGTGATTTCAAAACAGTGATTGTCACGTTGAAACCGATCGATAAGCTAACGGACGGAGAAAGAAATGAGGATCTCCCTGTGAGGGTGAAAGGAATAGTGTAGACTCCGAGACTTGTGTTTTGACTCACTCGAATTCCTATACTCAAAGAATAGTTGTCGCTATGAGCTAACACGATTGAATCCACGAAGAGTAACGGATCCGTGGAAACCCCTATGCCCTTGAAGGAATCAACAAAAGTTAGGCGCATGTCGGTCCAGTTTAAGGAAGAACCCAGGTTATCGACAGGGACGAGGATGGTCGTTGATTGCCCTTGAGTAGCATTGAGGACAAAATTTCCAACAGTTACTGAATTGCTTTGCGAAACTGCGTTTGCACTTGGGAGCGCATTTACTCCCGCAGCCGAGAGTCCAAGTGCTAGGACTACGACAAGTACAATCGCAGCAACAGAGGACGAATCCCGTCTGGAACTCTGCATCCCAATATTTACAAAAGAAATAGATTCTTAATTTGATTTATGTCTAGCCAAAGTAAGAAGACCTCTGCCCCCCTTTGGACAAATCGAATCTAAGGTTTTTACTTGATTTCTCTCTCAGCCAGTTTCTCGAGAATCTTTGCGACAACCTGTGTACCTTTCTCGCCTTCTTTTGAAGCAAGAACCGCACCAAACAGCTCGTAAGCTGTCGTAGTTCCCGGAAGGACCAGCTTTTCTCTTTCGATCGACCTCATGACAGCTTTCAGATCTTTAAACAAGTGAGCTGCCTTGAACCCAGGCTCAAAGTCCCTCGCCGCAATTTTAGGACCGAGATATTGCAGGTTCCACGAATTTGCGGCCCCGCTTGTTAGAACCTTTAGCAGTTCGTCCGATTTTAGGCCGAGGGCCGTACCGAAGAGCAGTGCTTCGGAAGTTGCGAGTGTATGAATCGCGACGGCGACTTGGTTGCAAAGTTTCATCGCTTGTCCCGACCCCACACTTCCCGTGTAGGTGATAGTTTTGCCCATCGCTTCGAAAACACGGAGGCACTTTTCGTAGACTTGTTTCTTCCCGCCCACCATGATTGTAAGGGTCCCCTCCTTTGCCCCCTTATCTCCGCCGCTCACCGGCGCATCGAGAAATTCCATTCCCTTTGCTTCAAGTTCATTGGCAACCGACTTTGCAACTTCAGGGGAGTTCGTGCTCATGTCGATAACGACAATGCCTTTGCGAGCTGCTTCTATGACGCCATTTTGTCCGAGCAGTACCTGCTGGACGTCCGGAGCGTCAGTCACCATGTCTATTACAATGTCGGAGTTTTGCGCCACTTCCTTTGGAGATTTTGTAGCTATAGCTCCAAGAGACGCGAGTTCATCGACGCTCTTTGCGCTTCTATTGTAAACTGAGACGCTATGCCCTTTCTTGAGAAGGTTCGCGGCCATTGGCTTTCCCATGAGGCCGAGACCGATGAATCCTATTCTTGGAAGCTCGTCAGCCTGTTTATTGTTGCTCAACGTGAATTACAAATTCAATTCGCTGATTAATTTACCAATAAACACTTCCATTGTGATTCGCCACAGGAAAAGTATTGTGATTAGCAATCTCGCTACTCGGACTATCAAAAATTCGGATAGTTTCACAGGAATGTAATCCTAGGATTTCGACGCTCTAAACCAAAGTGCATGTTCTAGTGATCCTTGGAAAGTTTCACGATCCTTTTGATAGTTTCCCGTTAATCTGCCTTTCAATTCTGCCTGCGGGCGGCAGATCCGGCGAACAGCGGACCTGTTGCATGAGCGATGCCGTTGCCTTGATTTCAATGTTCAACAGTAGTTAGGCTAGGAAAAATTACTGATCACTATAGATAACGAAAATATTGCTCTATTTTGGGCCCGAATTCATTACGTGCCAGGTTACAACATGGCTCTGAAGATCCAAGCTGCTCGTACAGAGACACGCTCAGTTGCTGCTAGGCCGCGGAAGAAGCTCGGACGAAAGACGAAAGTCGCTCTTTGGGCCATCTTCTTGCTTTCCTCATTTCTTTTCTTCTGCCTTGTCATGCTGAACTATTACGAGAATTGCTCGATCACAAATTGCGCGAAGGTTCACGCTTATCTCGGCTGGTTTGACTGGTTTGATTACAAGTACATCATTCCGTCGATAAAATGGATCCCGATTCCCCTCCCTTTGGGCCTGATTATTCCCTGCTCTTTCCTGTTTGGCCTCATGTTACTCCCGATAATCTGGCTAAGAATTAGTCATGGAGCGAGGCAGGCGCTGCTCGAAGGGTACTTTTCTGGCCTACTGGTCATTCTAATGTACGAGTCAGGCATTCGTTTTCTCGCGCCAGATTGGTGGAGGTCTCAGTTTTCGAACATTGCTGAGGGGACTCCGTTCGTTTCTGTCACAAATGAGATCATTTTTTATGAGGCCCTGATACAGTTCATTGTCGCGGGGATTCCGATGCTTTACTACGTCATGCTCGGCGGGTTGCTTTCGACGGAGACACAAAAGTGAGACCGCATCGCAGTCTCTGTCGCAATACAGGTTAGGAAGGAAGAAGAATCCCAAACCAAAAAGAGGGCTTATCTGATCGATAGAATCGTATCACTGTGTTTCTTTTTAGCCTCGACGGCTGTCCTTTCAATCGCAAGTTATCTAGTTGCCACTCTACAGTTTCAGGAAGGATTTGTATTTCCAATTACACTTTCGACTGCATGTTTCTTGATACTTTGCCTGCTTTCATTCCCATTTTCGAAGCTTGGCAGAATCAGTCTGCTACGGAAAATTTCCTCGTTCAGGCGCACTACAAAATCATACAAGAAGAAAACGCGTAGATGGTTGTAGGAAGATTCGCGAGTACCTCACATGGAGTACAAACTGACAATCTGGAGTCTGTAAAATTCGAGATCCCGAGCTCGATTGTGAAAGCGGTTTTGGATTTGCCCGAACGAAAAGAAGTTTACCACTAAGGCAGCACAAAGAAATCAATGACAATAAGAGAATTTCTTGACGCTACTTCAAAGATGAAGATTTTCATAGCTACCAAGCGAGCGAAGCAACTTTGGTAATCGGATCATCAAAGAAGACAAGATGTTAGAAGAAGTTGGAAAACTCGAAACCCTTCAAAGCGCTGAATCTAAAGAGACTAAATTCTAGGCTGTCGCTCTTAGAGAGAGAGCGAGAGACAAGAGGATACTATTCGACGCCTCAGTTTTTCTACAAGAACAGTTAGCACCTAAGAACAAAACGCAGCTTAACAGGCAAAATAACTAATGCTAACTTACCAAACCTCTTTCTTTTTGGGAATAGCCCAGCCGTGTTCTAAAACAATCTGAGTTTCAGATCACAAATCCAGTACGAAGCTCGAATTCACGAGCGTTAAAAACGCTGATTTCTCAGTAATTTGAAGATATTTTAGTGGAAGCAGCTTTTGCCTGCGAGTAAACAAAAGCACGTTTTAGCGCAAAGCATCTTGGATTGCATAGAGAGAGCTCTTACTCTTAAATTCGGAGAAAATATTTGCACTGTCATTTTTGGGAATTTCGAAGCAAGAGTTGGGATTAATAGAAGTGAGATCGCATTCCATCCAATGGAATTTGAACAGGTGCTGAACGATATTTTCGGCACAGGAACAGCCTCGCAGCTTGTAAAGCGATCCATATTCAATGAACTAACTCATCGCTTCCAAATATTCGACCAAGATTATTTTGAACTAAGCAGTGACAAGGAAAGAATTGTCTCCAAAGCAATAGATAAGATAGTACGTGAGGTTGAATGATCAGTCTTTTTCGAAGTCAAGATCTGAACGGACAATTCTACATTGCCAGTACTACTAGAGTTAAAAACGATCAAGAACTATTTGCTCCAGAAAGGAACCTGTCCAAAAATTGATTTGGAATTATACAGTTGCTACGCAAATCGCTGGCGTCCTAATACTCAGCGCGTTGCTTTTCTACGCACTAAGGCTTCTTGAGTCGTTCAAGACAGGAATGATTGCAAAAAGCTGGAAACAAATGACTGCGGGGGCAATCTTCCTAATTTTAGCTCAGTTTGTTTTCCTTGCAAATGATGCTGGATTTCTTGGTGAACCTTCGATCTTGGTGACACTAGGCACTGTATTGAGGTTTTGCGGGGTTGTGTTTATAATCATAGGATTGCGATCCCAATCGAGAGTGTGGCGCGGACAAGTAGAGAATTTCAAAACTTCGAACAGAACAGCCGAGCCTATTGAGGCCTAGCTATGCCAAGTTCATTATTTGCGACCTTTTTCTAAACTCGTAGATTTCCAGCTAAGTTAGCTGTTTGACTTGGGCAAATCCGAGTTAAGCGAAAGTAATGCTTCGAGACTGAGAATTTCGCTTAAAGTGAACTATGGCAGTTGGCTAAGCAAGATTTCCGACGAATAGCTCTCTACTGGGCGTAGTATTCCCAGCCGCATCCAGGGATCCATAGACACGTGTTCATTCCGAAATTCCGAAATAGTCTTCTGATTCTTCGGCCGTTTCAAACACTTTTTGAGCCGTCAGGTGCCCGTCATGAATACAATCAGGCAGTCCGACGCCGTGGAATGCAGCTCCTGTCAGAAACAAGCCGCGATGATTATTCAATAATAGATCAAGGGAGGCAATGCGATCTAGGTGTCCCACAGTATACTGTGGCAATGCCCTGTTCCATCTGTAAATTCTTGTGAGAATTGGCTGAGCTGATATTCCTGCCACTCGGTTAAGGAACTCTTGCACTTTTTGAACAAGAGTAGCGTCATCAAGCTGAGCAAATTCTTCATGGTCGAACCATCCTAGATAACATCTAGCAAGAATTACATCTAAAGGCGCATGTCCAGGAAACTTGGAGGATTCCCAAGTGCAACCAGTAATCAGTTCTCCCTCGGTCCGAGGAACAAGGAAACCATGTCCCTTAATACTCTCTTTTACCTCATTCTTACAAAAAGCGAAGGAGACGGTCGCTGTTGAAACATATTGAATCTGGTCTAACAAGAAAGCGATTGCACTATCAAGGCGACGAAGCAGTTTCGAAGTCGCATAAGCAGGTGTGGACAACACAACCACATCTGCTTCTATCGATCCATCGTTACCTTCGAGTATAACCTGAAACTGGTTCCTGCCCTGTGCGCTTTTAGATTCGGACACTTCCCGCACTTTTGTATTCAATAATATCGACGAATCTCCTAGCGATGAACTGATTCGCTCAGCTAGCTGAAGAAGACCTCCCTTCAAAGTGACGAATGTTGAACTTGAGGACTTGGCCTCCTCGCGTTTCCCCGAAAATCTGGCATTATTTTTACGGACGGCCGCAGCATGGCGCATTCCTCGAATGAGACTTCCATGAGTCGACTCCATCTCGACTAAACGGGGTAAGACGGCTTTCGCGCTGAGCTTGTAAACATCTCCAGCAAATATCCCCGCATACAGTGGCTCAACTATCTTTACCAAGAATTCTCTTCCGAACCTCCGCCCAATAAACGACCCGATCGATTCATCTGAACTTTCTTTCCTTTTTGGGATCGCGAGATCCATCAGTGTACGGATTTTGCCTGAAAAGGAGAGCAGATCTGTTTGCAAAAAAGGGATTAGTCTTGTAGGGGCACCTGTTTCAGTTCCTTCTGGGAGCTTGGAGAGTTTGCCACGACTCAAGATGTATGTTCCTCTGCTCTCAGGGTTTGCAGCAAGGAGTTCACTACCAAGCCCGAGCTCTTTGCACAAGTCTAGGGCATAACTCTTCAAAGTGAAAAAGGAGTCAGGACCCCCTTCGATGATGACCCCATCACTCACATCCGTAGTTATTTTCCCGCCTAGTCTCTTTTCACCTTCTACCAAAGTGAGATCAATTGCTTGGTTGTTCTGTCTCGCAAGCTTGCCTAAGAAGTAGCATGTTGATAGGCCGGAAATGCCGCCGCCAACAACAACAATTTTCATCGCTTTCGTCAAGAAGAGTTGTTCACTTATAAATGACTGAATCTGCAGAATCAAGTGGTTTCTCTATTGGCATTGCTGGAGAGGCCTACCTTGTTAATGTACAAAGGACACAGGTTGTCTATGAAGCGGCTGTTTCTGTAAGA
Source organism: Nitrososphaerales archaeon (assembly GCA_030041295.1). Classification (GTDB taxonomy): domain Archaea; phylum Thermoproteota; class Nitrososphaeria; order Nitrososphaerales; family CADDZS01; genus JASHOD01. The sequence continues at coordinate 4,851 of JASHOD010000014.1, read as the reverse complement.
ATGCATGCGGGATCAGAGGAAAGAGGATCACCGCTAAGCGAAAAAGCTCTTGCTCTGCTCCCGCCACATATTTCTTTGAATTCGCAAATACCACAGCGACCATTGAATTTTCTCTCTCTAATATCTTTGAGTGTCTTACTATTTTGATACAAATCGACAATGTCATCTTTTCTAACATTGCCTAGATTGATTGGAATTAATCCTCCAGGACTTATTGTACCATCGTAGCCCACGAAGATTATGCCGTCTCCATCCAATGTTCCAGTTGTTGCAAGAGTTGAGACACTTCCCGGTCTCGGATATCCTTCTAGCTCAACCAGTCTTGAATGCAAGGTTTGATAACCGGCGGCGAGATTATTCCAGTATCTTTCTGATTCCTTCCTTTGTTTCACGACACGCCGGATGAACGGGGCTTCTACACACCTGACTGTCAGGTCGTAATGCGAAGCTTCATAAAGAAAATTGCACACACTTTCATTTTCCTCGGGAGAAAGATCTTCCAAGCATTTTCCTCTTCCCACTTTCACCAAGAAAAATAATTCCCATGTATCTACTCCAAGTCCTCTTATCAGGTGTAGTATGTCTGGCAAATCTCGGAAGTTTCTTTTCATTATGGCAGTATTAACTTGAACTTTTGTGCCGATCCGAAGAGCGTTAGAAATAGTTTCGATTGTCCTTTCGAAAGTTCCTGGTTGCCCCCTTATCGCATCATGCACTTCTGGCGACGAACCGTCTAGGCTGACCGATAACGAAGCAATTCTTGCTTCTCTCAATCTTGCCAAAGCATCCTTAGTAAGTAGCGCTGTGACAGCAGGTGAAATTGCAAATGAGACACCGGATTTTGATGCATATCTAAGCAGTTCGAACAAGTCTTTCCTCATGAGAGGATCTCCTCCTGTGAAAATAATTGTTGGATATGGTTTTCCGAATAAGCGAACCGCGTTGATCAGCTTGTATCCTTCTTCAGTTGAAAGCTCTCCAGGAAGCGACTCTGTGATTGCGGATGCCCTGCAATGGAGACAGGAGAGGCGACAGGCTCTTGTTGTCTCCCAGAAAACAAGAACTGGTTTATTTGAAAAATTCATGAATAAATCACGCGGCAAAAATCCTCCTAAGACATCGAAATGCGTAGCCATTTTTTCCGTACTGTGATGAGATGATATAAACAAGCTAGACATTTCTCAATACTGATAACTAAACCATATGGATCGACCGAGTGCTTTTCGCAGCCTGGTTGGTCTCAGGGTCTATGCAGTTGGAATTGTCCGACTAGTCTACTCTTCAACTTGATTAATTAGAGCCGGAAACGTCGTTCAGATGTTCTTCAGTAAAAAGTTAGATGCAAAATTGTATTAAGACTGCAGATCCTTATACGGGCAGGGTTAGTCGAGAACATATACGAGAAGTCTAGCGAGAAAGATGTGTATTCGATGTACAAACTCAACCAGCTAGGCGAAGACTCACTAGAAACAATCCTTCTTCTAAGAGCCTGAGAACCTAAATTTATTGAAAGACTCAAGGATATTAGCTAAGATGATGAAGATCCATTTACGAGAATTGGTACTTTTGTCTCGGTTCCCTGTACTTGAACGGTAACGTAATAGATCCCCGGAGTGTCGCCGAGTATGATGCTCGTCGAAGCAGTACCGTTGGCATCTGTTAAAGCCAGTTTTGGATTAACCGTTCCGCTCGGAGAGATCGAAAAGAAGACATCGGTTCCGTTCAGGATCTTACCCTGCGCGTTCTTTATTTGCACGACCAGAGGTTGAACTTGAGGGTATCCCACCGTCCCTGACCTTTGGTACGACACGACAGTAATTTGTACCTGCGCTTGGCTCGACGCAAAGGGTGTTACAAATCCTGACCATGCAATTAGGGCAATCGTGATCAAAATGAGCGAGTGCTTCAATCCGTATTTCAGCTTGCCCTCGGAGATTTTTCCAATTACTAGCCCGCCCAGAAAGCCGTTGATCAAGACCAAGTAGAACATGTCTCGCTCGACTGTTACACTTGCAATGTCGGAGCCGCCGAGCAAGCCATTGATTCCGGCCTCTCCAATTGACGTTATATTATTGAGACTAGGAAGGAACTCGACGACCAAAATTGCGGCGAGAGCGATCAGGATCACTTGGCCTACGTAGAGAATCATCGTGTACTGTGCCAACCCAGATCTTTTCTCTTTGTCTATCGCGATGAATGTGGACATGTCTTGTGAGGCTTTTTGGATTAATCCGGATACAGATCCGCCGCTGTAGGATGCCTGAATGACCAAGTCAACATACTTCTTCACGAGGCTTGTATTGATCTGGTTTCCAAGATTGACCATTGCCTGCTCGAAGGAATAGCCTATCTGCAGCTGCTTTGCAGAGTTCTGCACAAACTTTGTTATCGTACCTGTACTTTTCTCAGACAGAGTCTGGAACCCCTTCAGAGGGTCGATACCTCCTCTCACTAGCTCTGCCAACTCGAAGAGGAACGCCGCAAAGTCTTCTTCGTATTTTCTGGTCTTTCTTTCCGCCCGAGTGATGTCGACCGCATACGGAGTGAAGGCGATCAGCGGAGTCGCCACGAGAACAATGTCCAGTTTCTCTTTTGGCAGGTTGGGGTTTGGGATTTTGGTTATTATGCTCGTTACGGAAGCGTTTGGATTAGACAAGAGCAAGAATTCGAATTCTTTCTGAGCAAGCGTGCTGTTGGAGGTATTTGGAGCCGACCCGGGAATGAATCCTGTTCCCGCGACTGAAGTGCTGGCAAAACCGAAATGGAACGAAAAAAAGAAGAATAAGAGAGCTATCACGCAGGGAATGACTAGTGTGAAGATACGCCTCTTTATCTTGTAGCGGAACTTGATCTTGAAGGCTAGCCTCTGCCGCCAGTTTAATCGCATATTACTAAAACTCTCCTGAAGAGAACCTCATTTCAAGCATGGCAAGGAAAAGGACGTTAACTAGAGGCACGATGACGAATGTGAATATATCGAGAAGGTTTTGAGTAGAAAAGAATAGTATCTTGAAACCGAGCGCGCCGACGATAATTATGCCAATGACTCCCATCACGATGGAGATGACGACACCGCCCATATATCCCTCGCTGAAAGACGCCAGACTATCGATGAAGGCTTTGAGTCTCGTGCGCTTGCCTTCAAAGAGCAGTTTTGATTGTTCCTCGCAGTAAGCCCGAAGACTGCCTCCTGAAATGATGATATTTGTAACTCCGATCAGAATGTCCTTGAAAGAATCGGATGGAGTGTTTGCCGCGACAAAATTTAGAGCGGTAATGATGTCTTCTCCTAGTATCTCCTCGCGATACACTACTTTTTGGAATTCGCGCGAGACAGGCCCAAAGTCTTTCAGTGCAACATGTTTTATGCTCTCGACTGGATTCATGCCCGCACTGGACAGCGTGGCAAGATATGCGAGAACGAATGGTAATGTTGCATCAATCGCTAATTTCTTTGACGTGATTTTGTTTTGGGTAATTAATGGAAAAGAGCCTATCGAAAATCCTGCGGCTGCGCCGACGACGCCAAGCGTGTACAGCCACCAAAGGGGAGTTGGTATGAAGTAGCGAAACAGGATCAGTGAACCAGCAAGAGAGGCGGCCGTGACAATAATTCCCGTCAGAACTATGGTGCCTGTGTACATCGCGGGCAGCATCTGAATGTCCGCCTTGTACAGAGTCTTGAGCGTTCCGGCGTTCGGCTTGTCCTTCTCGAAACTCTTGAAAAGCCTGTAAGCAAATTTCTGGTATGTTCCAATCGGCATTTATTGTGTTTCAACTCCTCGTCTTTCTGGTTGCGTCGTCTTTTCTATTACGAGTCCTGCGGAGCTTTTGTGAATTCTCGCAGTTGCGATAGCTTCTTGCTTGTCAAGGTAATATTTTCTTATCATCTCTGTCACATCTTTGTAGCTGACGATCCCTTGTTCGAACATTGCCTGAAGCAATAGGGTTCGTTTCGCAACTTCGTCTTCCAAGGTTTCCTTAGGGATGCCGAAACTCTTGCTAATTTTTTCGATAACGAAACTTCTGCCAACATATTCGATTTCATCTTTAGCAGGATTTAGCCTGAATACAACGTTCGTGATTAATTCCTTCGTCGCGGGATTGATTCCCAAAATCTCAACGATTTCTCGAATGCGCCTAACCTTTGAATCCCCCTTTCGTAGCGCAGCGAGAAAAATCACGAGATCAAGGTTTGCAATCATGACTCTCGGAACGTTCATAGGTTGAGACTCTACCCTGGCCAAGAGTTCAGTCATCGAAGCTGCGTGGATTGTTCCCATCGCAGCGTGTCCTACCGATATTGCCTGAAATAGAGTGTAAGCTTCTTCGCCTCTAACCTCTCCTACTATGATGTACTCAGGTCGCTGCCTTAAAGCGGCAATCAAAAGGTCATAAAGTGTGATATCTCCGGCACTCTTTCCCCTCATTCCTCCCATTCCTGAGATTCCGGACACTCCCGACACACCGGACACACTTCCGCTTTCCCCAAAGCCGATTCGTGTAACAGCTTGAATCCAGTTCGGATGCGCCAGGTTGATTTCGGGCGTGTCTTCAACAGAAACAATCTTGTTCTCTGGTCTGATTAACATACTAACGGCGTTTAGCAAGGTCGTCTTACCTGCCGCCGTCGCTCCTGATATCAACAAGGAACTTCCGTATTCGATCAAGATCCAGAGGTAAGCAATTATGGCCGGGCTTGCGGTCCTGAACCCTATAATCTCTATCGGGGAAATCGGGTCGCTCCTGAATTTCCTGATAGTGAAGGTTGACCCCTTCTTGGTGACCTCTTTTCCAAGCGTCAGGTTGATTCTGCTACCGTCTGGAAGGGCGGCATCGCGAATCGGTTGG
>JASHOD010000150.1 GCA_030041295.1 Nitrososphaerales archaeon | reverse complement strand
CGCATCGAGCTCCTAATTTGGACTAAAGCTTCAAGGACGGCGAAATATGTAACTTATTCCGCCCATCTTTCAATCCAAGGACTAGGCACTTGAATTGAAAAAGATCTTGCCGTGTATCTTTATTCTGGCGGGAGTTGCTTGAATACCTGATCCAGATTGATACCTTGTCTGCGTCTTATTGCCCTAGAAATTGAGTAAAACACAGCCGCAAAGACGAGAGCAAGAAGAATCACCGCGACGGCTCCAACACCTAACGTTCCCGTCGACGTTCCCGCGTAGGAAGGATACAGGAAGACCAAAGCTAACACTATTCCGAAAGCAAGCGAATGAATTATCCCGGTTAACGAGAGCAATGGGAATCCGGCTATCTTCTTTTGAACTATGCTCGGCGCCGACTTGTACATGTCTTTCTTCAGAAACGGCAATAGAGTGGCCGTAATTCCATTTGGCAAGAAGGCGAGGACAGTTATAACAGAGAACGCGAGAAACGGTCCAAAGTAAGTGGATGCGAAACTCGATATGTACGCAACGATCGAAACTACGACGATTAGGAAAACAAGCGCAAAGATAGGTGTACCCGTCCTTCCATTAACCGACGAGAACTTTTGCGGGATAATCCGATCAAAACTCCACGCAAAGAGGATGCGGCTTGCCGGTAGAATTCCACCTGCCAAGAACCCTAAAGCTGCAAACGCAAACCCCATTCCGATCAAGAACGCGAGAGTGGGGTTTCCAACTACGGCTAGAACTAGAGGAGCGAACCCGAATTTTGCGAGTGATACTGTTGTCGGATTAATAAGATCCTCGTAGCCGAATGCCGACATGAACGTGTAACCAAAAATCGAGATTATACCTAAAGCGCCTAATGCCGCAAGAATCCATGAGAAGATCGACCCTCCGAACATACCTATCGTCATGCTTCTCGACGCGTTCTTGATCTCTCCAGCGAAGAATGCGGAAATCGGAGCCGCAAGGAAAAGCAAAACGAATACAATAGCTCCGGCCCATACCACATAAGTCGCAGTAGATGAGCTCGCCCAGCCACTTGCCGTGGCGTTAGTTTCAACTCCTTGAAACGTGAATCCCGTTGCTAACTGAGAGTTGAAATTACCAGTAATCGTGGAAAGAGGTGTCAGGAAAAGAAAGCCCAGAAAAATTGCGACCATAGCGAGGCCGAATACAGCGATCGCTCTTAGGACATAGAACCAAATCTTCGTACTTCCGATCGCAATTCCGTACAGAACCACAATTATCAAAACGTTCAACGCAAAGCCGTCCGTTGGAGTGTAAACGAGGCTCGCACCTGCCCCATATTTTGGAAAGTATGTGCTGATCGAAGGAGCGAAATAAGTCTGTAGCGCGCTTATGCCGATCGTGGCAGATCCAGTAATCATACTTAGCAAATTCATGAATGATCCGATCATACCCCATTGCGGAGCAATTACTCTAGACCCGAACACATAGTCGCCACCAGCTCTTGGCATCATAGAAGTTAGGCACACGATGTTATACGAAAATGGCACAATAATCGCAAGAATCAGGAGCATCAAAAGACTCGGGTTGACGCCTTCATAGAGTCCTGGAAGAACAATCGCTCCCAGAGGGATGAATATAATCGGCCCAGCAACCATTAGAGTGAAGACGAAAACATCTGTTGCAGAAATTGACTTGACGAGGCCCGTGGCTTCACGAGTAAAAATGGAAGGAGTTACTTTCTTTTCTTCCATAATATCGGGATTGTTTTGACATGGTTCGCTTTATTTAACTCCTTCGCATGGCATAGCCGGCCCTAAAGTTTTCCCTCTTTCCTTTTTTCGCTTCCTTTAGATTACGATTAATCGCAAATTCCAAGGGGAAAAATGCAATATCTTTCAAAAGCGCAATTTACGTAAGCTAAAGAGGTATCACGAAAAACAATATCTGACGCTACAAGACCTGCGGACTTGAAATGCAATCTGGAATCGAAGGTAAAGTGGCGTTCATCACAGGTAGCGCTTCTGGGATAGGAAGAACAGTCGCTTTGACTCTAGCCAAGGAAGGATCCAAGATAGCCGTTGCTGACCTGAACGAAGAAGGAGCCAAGGAAGTTGTTGATCTGATCGATCAGCGTCATGGTGGGAATTCCGCTATAGTTTGCGGAGTAGATGTCTCGAAAAAGAAATCCGTGGAAGATGCTGTCAAGAAGGCAGTCAAATCCTTTGGCAAGCTCGACATATTGGTGAATTGCGCGGGGATCTATCGCCCATGGGAATTTCTCGACGTAATCGAAGAAGATTGGGATGCCGTTATGAACATCAACCTGAAAGGAACTTTTCTCTGCTCCGTTATTGCAGGAAAGGAGATGGTCAAGCAGAAAAGCGGAGCCGTAGTGAACATAGCTAGCATCGGCGGAGTCCTTCCTTTAATCAACGCTGGCGCCTACGGACCCTCAAAGGCAGGTGTGGTCAGCTTGACCCAACAACTCGCGGTAGAGTGGGCAAAGCACAACGTTCGGGTGAACTCGGTCAGTCCGGGCACCACAAACACGCCGATGAACGCGTTAGAGTTTCGCGATAGGGATGTATACGAACGTCACGTAAGCGGCATCCCTCTCGGGAGAATCGCAGAGCCCAAAGAAATCGCAAACGTGATCACCTTTCTAGTTTCGGACTTGGCAAGCTACGTAACGGGTCAGAATATAATCGTCGACGGCGGAGCCATACTGCGTGCTTTCCAAACACAGTGGACATCCGTTGAAAGCTTGAAGAAAATGCGCTAGAAGAACGGAACTTCACCCGGGTGAAGTTCTAAAGAGCGTTACCACAACTCCTATTTTGTGAACAAACTGAGGAATTTCGTCGGAGTCGCGCTCGACCAGTGCTCGTGAACGATCTTCCAATCATGGTGATCCCTCTCAAAGATGATAGTGAGGCGCATCTCCGCCGTGACCGTCTTCAAAGAGTTTGCATATTTGTTTCGTAATGTCATAAGTGCGTAAGCGAAATTGCCCACTACCCTAAGTTCCGAACTTTCGATTGCAGCCTCATAGTCCCGAAGCTCATGAAGCATATGGAAAAGTTGTTCGCTAGCTGAATTCGAATCGAGTCTCGAAAGCGGAGGGTAGCATGAAAATTTAGTGAAGCGATTCTTCGAGACTGGCTCAAAATACGAAGCGATGTCTCTAGAATTCATCGAAGCTATATGTGACCTTATTATCTGCATGATCATTTCCTTCGAATTAGAGCGTGACATGTCTAACGACGAGCGCTTCGACTGTCGCGAAATCATGTTTTCAAGCTCTCTCACTCCCATACCGCATTTCACCACAAGCTTCGCGGCGATCCATCTCTCCGAGGGATCCTCTATCTTGAGCAACGCACGCGCATGCCTCTCTGTCAATTGTTGTAGTACAATCTTCCTCTCCTGTTCGGAAGTTTCGTATTCGGGGAATAGGTGCAACATTGCAACATGTTGCGACATATATGACGGCGACTTGCCAAGCATCTCCGCGATTTCTGCATAAGTCTTCCCAGAGATCATATGCAGTCTCTCTATCAGAATCGCTTTTTCATAATCAGTAAAATTAGCTCTGTCCTCATTCTCCGAGAATGCCATAATTAGGGCATCAGAGTCTGAGGCCTCGACCACGTCGGCGAGTATCGTTTTCCATCCTAATGCCCTAGCTGTTGCTAGCCTTCTATTGCCAAAAATTACTTCATAAGTTTCTCCTTCTGTGAAGAGCTTTTTCTTGACCCTGATGGGAGAGAATTGTCCATAGCTTTCAAACGATTTTGAAAGATCACCGATGTCAGTAGTTGCTAATCTAGTATTGTTTCCTTCGATTTTAGAGAGCTCGATCTCTTTCAAATCAAACAGGTTTGTAACTAGTGGCCCTATATTTGGGTTGCGAGATTATTCATGAATGTCGGCTTTGGATAAATCAGAAAAATCCAAGTCCTGCCAATCGTTATTCATTCACCAAAAAGGAAAGTGGTTATTTTAGGGTCGTGTTGAAGTGCCTTGTTATCCCATCCTGATGATCTGACGACCATCCACCTGTCCACGATCCAAGAGAGTTAGGGCAGTATTTGCTTCTTCTAGAGGAAAACTTTTCGTCACAATAGACTTTAACTTACCTTCTGATGCGAGACGAACAAGTTCACGAAGATCGTTCCTCGTACCACTATTCGAGCCTCCCATGCTAAGGAAACTCCGGAGAGTCAGGACCGGAATTATCTGTTCTCCTGTTGGTTGGTATCCGAGGAGCAATACGTCCCCTCCACTTCTAACGTATTTTGCATCCCGCGTAACTGTCTCAGCAGAACCGACGAAGTCGAACACGTGGTCTACACCATATCCATCCGTGTAGCGTTTCACTTCTTCAACTCCGTCGCTACTTCTAACATCAACGGTCAGGTCCGCGCCGAATCTTTTCGCCATCTCTAGTTTGGACTCGGTCCTTGAGACCGCTATGACCCGAGCCCCAAAAAGTTTCAATATTTGTAATCCCATTAGAGCAAGACCTCCCATGCCCACAAGTAATGCTGTTTCGTCACGATTCACCTTCGCTCGATCCACGATAGCATGATAGGGCGTTAGTCCAGCGTCCGCAAGCGGTGCAGCATCTTCGAAGCTTAGGTTTTCGGGAATTCTGATAAGATTGTCAGAGCGCACGGCAACATATTCAGCGTAACCACCCCACCGATTGCTTCCAATGAATCCAACTCGATTGATGCACTCATTCTCCCTTCCGTTTTGACAATAGAAGCACTTGTTGCAAGTGTCGTAAAGATACACAACGTAACGGTCTCCTTCTTTGACAGATTTTACATCGGCGCCTATCTCCACGATGGTGCCCGCCATTTCATGTCCCAGAACATGAGGTAGAGTGGTCGAATACCCGGGAATTCCTTTCCAAATTTTAATATCCGTGTAGCAAACTCCGCAAGCTCCGACCTTCAAAAGTACCTGATCGTTACCTAGTTCTGGCAGGGGAACCTCTCTTACGATGAGAGGAGCTTCAAATTTCTCGAAAATCACGGCCTTCAAACTAGGAATTTCGAGAGACTCTTCATCCCTCGTTTCATTTATCTCTTCGCAGTAGCGTCGTCATTTTCAATTTTATCTCGAAGTTCTCTTCGAGTACCGGTAGATCCTCGAGCTGCAAGGGCATGAACCTTATCTTGCCGGTCCGAGTTCTCTAGTTAGCCCCTTTTTTCCCGCTATTTTTCAGTGCTAGTGAATCACCTGTGCCCTAAAGTAGATTATCAAAAACGAGAATCGTACTACTCTGTAAATAATTCGTTATAATTGGAGCATTAGCGATGATAAAAATAAACTGAGATGGAATTAGATATGAAAAATGTAAACTATTGGAAAAAAAGCACTTTATCTGTACTTGTAATTCTACTCTCAACCCGAATTTGAACGCAAGTAATAACAACTTCGGGCTCGCATTCATCGACGGAGGAGAGGATTAGCACCTAAGAAAGTGCGACTAGCTACATTGTTCGCGTGGAGTTGTTCAAAAAGACGCCGAGGGCTTTTTGGAAAGCATCATTATTTCTGATCATCTTTAGTTTTGTAGCACTCTGTTTTTCGTCATCTATTTTTCCATGAGGGTTCCATTAAGGATCTACGTGTCGAATTCAGACCCAGCTTTCTGAATTCGAAAAAATCCTCTTCTTAACTAACCCATATGATTCCTGATTTTTTCTTGCTTGCTTCTATCTCGCTCGATCTGCATTTCTTCCTTGGTCTTGTTGTAAATTTCAAAAGTTCGCTGTTTCAACTATCGGAACAAATCTTAGCTTGAATTCTGGTGAAACAAATAAGTGATATAGTTTGTGAGTTGCTCGTCGTTTTCCACTTCAATTAGCTTTCCAACTCCGATAGGCTGAAAGACAAAATTTCGGGAGCTTTAGCTGATATTTCTTGTTAGCTTCGGGGTGTAGTTCTTGGTCTCATTTTTCTCAAAAACAACTCTGACGCTTTACCGAAGCGCAAAACACGATTCCGCAACTTTTCGGAATAAGTAAGGCCTTTTTTGTACTCTTTTGCATCAGAACCTCAATTGGGATACAAAAAGAGAGTCAGGAATATGGAGAAACAGAAGATATTTTGCAATCACTGAACCTATTTTGCAATTATTGAGCAGTTTTCGTTGTGGTGATAACCATATTAGTTATTGGTTCTCTTCCTCCTAAGCGGCAAAAACTTGCCACTCAGAGGTTTTGAGTCTAAGCATCTGATTAAGTTTTCAATAGTCGCAATTATCATTTTCCTAGTTGCGTTGTTGCCTGCCACTACTAAATTAGGCTACGCAGTCGGAGTAGCAAAAACGGTACCTGTCCTTAATGCTTATGGAATCGCGATTGATTCGGCCAACGGAGAAATATATGTAACGAATGGAGGACTTACTGCAACGGAGGGAGGAGGCACAGCGCCAGGCAATGTAACTGTCATAAATGGAACGACTGACGCAGTTAAGACTACGATTTCAGTTGGCACGGATCCGTATGGTGTGGCGTATGATCCGACAAATGGATACTTCTACGTAGCTAACTTCTTTTCAGGCAACATCACTGTGATAGATGGATCTACTAATGTGGTAGTAACCACGATTAGCACTGTATATGGATCAGGGAGTGGGCCCTCCGGCGATGGTGTTGGTCCTTATGGTGTCGCGTTTGACTCAGCCAACAATGAGATTTATGTAACAGACTACACCAGCGGCTCTGTATCCGTGATAAATGGATCCACTGGCCCAGACGAAAATAATTTGATAACCACTGTGGAAGTCGGTGGCCTTCCCACCGGAATCGCAGTCGACCCTGCCGATGACACAATCTGGGTGGCACTATCCGGCCCTTCGAGCCCTTATGTCATAGTAATATCAGGATCTAACAATGAGATTATTACACCCAGCGGCATTACGTGTCCAGAATACGCGTGTACTGAACCTTATGGTGTCGCGTTTGACTCCGCAAATAGCGAAATCTACGTAACTTGGATAAAATCAAACCAAGTCACCGCGTTTTCCACATCGACCTTCTCGGTGGTAGCGACAGTGCCGGTCGAATTTACTGGTGTATCGGGCGGCTGGCTCACGTTTGATTCTAGCAACGGGAACCTGTATGCGTCAAACGGCGGTGGCGTCACAGAGATAAGCGGCTCGACGAATACTGTGCTAGGAAGTGTGGACACATGCGTTATTCCGCCCGGAACTGGCTGTCTCACTCAACAAGATGTTTTCGACTCTTCCAACGGTTACATCGTTTTGGCTAGCGGGGCTTATTATGAGTCTTCGGGCGACGTATTATTGGTTTCCCAGACAATAACCACCACAACGACTACTACTACGAGTACTACTACGACCACGAGTACTTCAACGATGGTGTCGTGCGGCTGCTCTAAAACTGGAGCATTTGTAAATGAAACCGTTTCAAACCAAGACACCCTGTTTGAGCTGGCCACATCTGGCGGCACTTCGGTTTCCCCTGACGGGCAGTCGGATGTCGCAACTACGGCCATTGGCGGGTCGGTGGATAACACTCTCACTCTTTTCTATCAAGGAAAAGCTGTACCGGGTGCTTATTGGTCGCCTGTTGATCAAGCTGCATGGGGTTGGAGCACGAATAGCCAATTTTTCGTAATTGCTTATCACGACAGCTCCTTGGGGTCAAACCAAATCTATCTTCAAGTCTGGGATTTGACAGCTCCTTCCGGCCCTACACAAGCTGGAAATTTGGGAACGAAAATGATTACTTATAATGATGTGGGTCCTCTTTCTGGCAACGGCGAGGATGATCAGAGCGTAGGTTCGGCTAGTTGGGGATTCAGTCCAGACGGACAAAGTTTCGTCCTCGCGTACATTGTTCCAAGTTCAAGCGAATTTAATTTGATCCTTTATAGCTCAGTAACTGGAACGACGACTCATAGTTTTCTTTACCAGACCGGTACCTCAAGCTTTTGGCAATTCAGTCCGTGCGGAGATATTTTCATGTATGTCAACCAACTGACTGGCACTCCCACAATTACTGGAACTGTAACTTTCTTCACTGCTCCAAATGGCGTCCAAATTGATAACACACTTTCCCTGACGGGCAGTGCTCCTTCTGCATCGGTCAGTAGCGCGTCTGGAGGTGTAATCACAGTTTCTTTGAAAGGTATGTCGGAGACGACTCTGAGCGAGTCTTGCTCTACTGGAAGCTGGAGTCTCGCTTCCGGTGCCACAATACTTGTTACAGATTCTGCCGGACGAAGCGTCGGATTCAATTCAACATCTCAATCGATCGTGAACGAGATACCCGGAGCAACGTACAACGGGCCGGATAGTGAGCCTCAAGTTGTAACAATCTCAGATCCCAGCGGTAATTACACTGTAACTTTGACTCCAGCAAACGGAGGCGGTTCGTACACGCTTGATTTTGTCCTCTCGGATTCGCAGGGAACCATCCAATCTTCAACTCAAACTGGTGTGATTTCAACTGCCTCAATAAACTACGAGTATAAAGTAGGTACGCTCAATATTATCGTCACGCCAGAGTTCCCTGTGGGTGTCATTTCAGCGACGCTGATACCCTTGCTTGCCCTAGGAGTGTATCTATTCATGATCTCGAGTCGTGGCCGATCAAGATCACGTGCGAAAATTCGATAAAGAATTCTCGAGTCATCTTGGAAGTAGTCAGGATTTGTTTGCTCTTGTTGCCGCAACTTTCACAGTTTTCTTCTCATTTCAGGAATCAAAATTCATCGATACTACATAATACTTAGATTCCGAGAAGGTTCAGAAAGGTTCGGGAATGACAACTCGAGGCACATCTTTTCACAACTCGCATCACAGGCTTCCTATCGCAGGAGAGCTGCGAAGAAAGTCCTCTCTAGTCCTACTTGAAACAAAGGCCCTATTTAGACCAAATTGTAACTTGAGATCTTGGAAGTATCCCGTACCGTTGCCCTTCTTCGTATCAAGAGATCGGCGGGGTGCCATCTGCAGAAGAGAAACTTCTCGCTTTTACATCTCGCAGAACACCCCTTAGATATGGTGCCTTAATGCAAGGTTCCTACAATTGATTCATTTATTTATCATACACCAATACCGTTGAAGTATACGTTACAAGATCGCCAGGTCGTAGTCCTGCCTCGGCTCTTACCTTCTTCGGAGGAAAAAGTTCTCTCCTGCGGCGGACCTTGCCTCGCATCGTCGTCGTCGCCAACACCTTAGACTTCGCTCTTATTTGGACATTGTCCTATTTTCTAAATGGATCAGAGCTCCTTTACTGGTGAGTACTCAATAAGGGAAAGGATATTGGAGAGTTGACAAGTTGACTCGGAAACTACTTCAGAACCTTGTAGGACATTATATCGATTGACTTTTTCGGTTTGATTTTAATCAAAACACGGGGATAGCGCATCAGGTCCTCGTACTGGCTCTTCACAAACTTCGCAGGAACGTATTTTTTCACGATCGCCATAGTGATTTCCTTGATGTCCATTTTCGTGAGCGTTGCAGTCCCTTCTACAATGACTCCCTTGTACGGGATAACATCCGTATCAACAATTAGAGCAACATTCGGATTTTCCTTTACTACCCTAACTTTCAATCTATCTTCCGACGTTGAAATGTAAAAGTGTCCATCCTTCCAAAGATACCACACCGCGGACACATGCGGTTTTCCTTCCTTGTCAACAACCGCTAGACGAAGAAGTTTGACCTTGCCCTTGGTCAGAAAATCTATGCTCTTCTTAGTACTAAGGTCGACGTGAACCATGGATTAAACGCAATTAGTCATGACATAAAAAGCATAACGCGATGTTCATTACTCGAGCAAAGCTTTTCCCTCCTTCAAACAACAAATCGCTCCCAGAGAATGAAATCCTGCCCGTACCAGTGATTTCTAATCTCTGCAATTCTTCGAAATCCCGCTTTTGCAAGCGCCGCCTTTGAAGGTTCGTTCGTGGTTCTGCAGTCGCACCAGACTTTATGGCATCCTCGCACCCCGGCTGTCCTAAACAAATCCGCAAGCAGTTGCTTAGCTATACCTTTCTTTCTTTGATCCTTGCGTACTCCGATCCAGTCTAGCCAAATCGTATAATCGTCAAAGTGATTGAATAGAAACCCCACGACGTCCTTGTTGTTGTTAGTAAAAGCACAAAGTACAGAGTATCTGTCCTTGGCTAGTTTGTCTTTAAGCTTCGAAACAGTGTACTTTTGCGCTTCATCCTTCTTTGCAATCGTATTGTAATACGGGATTTCTCGAAGGACATCAAGGAAACATTCTCTAACCTCCGGAATTTCAATATCCTTGGGTCTCCGAATGCTGGGCAAGGGAATCTCTTCTTTCATCATTGTCTCTTGAGCTCTCCATTGGGAAATGAAAAATGGGAATAATAGCATTGGGACCGCTCACTCCAATTAATTTTTACGTGCCTAAACTTCAGAAAGTGGGGCGTCGTCATATCTGCCAGAATTCTCGGGTTGAGCATCATAGTCGAATTGCAGCAGCAACAACAATAAAATAGGAAGAAGAGTTACCGCATGAAAATTTTCAATTTAACATGATGATAGAGATGCTTTGCTGTTGTTGACAAATTCATTGTGGCTGTGGTTGCTTGCGGTTCTAATGGCCTACATTACCGCCGAGCTGACAAGAAGAGCCTCCAATGCAAAGTCTGCGCTTGACAGCGCGGTAGTATTTTTCATCCTCGCAATGATGGCGGGCATGTTCGCGGGCGCCGTTTTGTACCTGCAAAACTCTACCTTGCTCGGATTAAACGAAGCCCTAGCGTTGAACATGGGCGTCATGACCGTGGGTGCGATTGCGGTCCTTCGATATTGGACGACAACATCAGACGAACTATGCACGACGGCCGGACTGTCGCCTCCCGCGAAGACCTCGGATGAATTGGAACTTGAGAGGTCGATGATTACCACGCGAGTATACGTCGTCTATTTTCTCGTCATGATGGCCAGCATGACTGCAATCGGTATCATCTACGTGATCGACACGGCGATGATCGGACTCGAAGAGGGGTTGATAGTGGGAAACGCGATAATGACGGCTGGAGTTTTAGACGTACTTCGTTATGCTTTCAAGCACAACGAGGGCAGGAAAGCCAGTCGTATATCAGTAAGATCTCCCCCCGCCAGGGCGACGCTCATTTCACTCGTTTTGCTTAACGAGTTCCTGATGGGATGGACGTTTGTTGCGGCGAGTTCCTCCTCCACTCCCATATTAAGTTCGCAGCAGCTCAATATTGTCGTATTGTCGACGTTCACTTCAGTTGCAGGATCCGACTGGTTCCTGTTCACGATGGTCTTGGAGATGATCCTTTCAATCTATATGCTGAGACGCGAGTTTACGAAAGAGTTCGTCGAGCTTGTCTTATTCCAGTCTTCGGCGATGTTCTTTGTACCTACAGCAATTAAGGGCGTCGTCTCTTGGTCGGAGTTTTGTATATTCTTCGAAAGTGCAGCCATGGTGATCCTTGGCATCCTCGCATACGAACGCCTGTACAGAAATCGCGTTACTGGAAAAGAAACTAGACAGTATCTCCTTGCCTTCTTGATTTTTTATTCCGTTACAATAGTAGGACTCGTAATTTGGATCATACTGGGAAATTCGTTGCTTCTCCTAGTTTCCATAATCGGAGCTATGGTACTTTACTTCGATGCAATCTTGGCCGGCCGTAGCAGTAGCTCCATGACAACCGGAGGGATGGAGAAGAGCGATCTTCCTAGGAAGAACGATGCGAGACAATCCTAAATTGTGCATGCACCCTATTCCCAACGATCTTTTGCTTGTCGAACGTCAATCTTCATTAGTCACATGGTCGAAGGCATTACTACCCACGGCAGAAGGGTTTTCGCGCATTTGAGTTCATCAAAAAGACTTTCGATCAGAAACTTTGCTCTCGCTGGTGTCCTATCTCTCCTCATAATACAGCTCAACATTTACTTTGCATGGACGTCGCATGTGGGAGTGGCAGTAACGAAAGGACTCTTTTACAGTGGCACCAATAGTACTCCGCTACGTTCTTTTCTAGTTAATGAGGTCAATGAAATCGTAGAAATACAGCTTCGGATACCCGGGCTCTCCTCCTTCTTTACAAATCTAGCATCCAAGAGCGCTTACCATGGAGGTGGCGGTGGCCACTTTGGTGGTGGGGGATTCAACGGTGGCGGTAGTAGCTTCTTTGGGGGTGGAAGTGGATTCCTCTTCTTTGGAGGCGCTGATTCGATGGCAATGAAGTATTTTATCGATACCGAGGTTATTTTGTTCACGCTTGCAATCTTTCTTATCTCGTTATTCCTCTTTCAAAGGAGCGGAATCGGAGTCTCCTTGCTTCGGGCGCTTGAGATTACCTCTCTAGCCACTCTTCCACTGGGTCTTGAAATATTCTTTTTCGATCGCTTTGAGTTCAACATGCACGCCTCTGACATTCAAGTACGAGTAGGCCTTGCTTGGTTCACGAACGCCGACGTGCTCATTCTCTCCTCCGCCATTCTCGGCATAACGCTATTCGTGGAAGCATCAAGACACGCGGGCAGAAAAAGCTATAACGCGTGGCTCTTGTCGAGGACAGTTAGTCAATCTGTATAATTTCTATTCCCTAGGTCCATGAGCTTATGTCTAGCCCCTTGAGAAAATTCTGTGCCCATTGCGGGATGGAGCTTCCCATAGATTCAGATCCAATTTTCTGCCCTCATTGCGGCTTTAGAATTTCAGACCGGATGATTCCCCCTCCCACCTCTCCTCCTCCGCCAACGACGTCCAATTGGGGCAATGTCGAGTACTCGCGGAATGAAACAGGATACACAGCGAGAACTAGTCAACCCTTAAGCTTCTCGCGGACGGAAGTGCGCGACATACTGATAGCCTGGATCTCGCTCAGTGTCGCCTTTACCGTCGCCATCACCGGGGGAGCCCTCAACGGCTTCAGCTCAAGACTCTCGATGGTGGTAAACGGGGTCCCAGAGAATTTGAGTCTCGAGGAGACATTCTTACTTGCACTCGTGACCATCGGCGTGGGTTTCGTACTTCACGAAATGATGCACAAGTTCATCGCCGAAAGGTACGGTTTCCAAGCAGGATTTCGCATGTGGGTACAGGGGCTAGGACTCGCCCTATTTTCAGCGTTCGTATTTGGGATAGTATTCGCGGCGCCGGGCGCGACTTATTTCATGGGATACGGCGTTTCAAAGAGGGAGAACGGGATAATTTCGCTTGCAGGTCCGCTCACGAACGTCGCCATAGCCCTGCTCTTCTTGCCGCTATTGCTT
This sequence comes from Nitrososphaerales archaeon, assembly GCA_030041295.1. Lineage (GTDB taxonomy): Archaea > Thermoproteota > Nitrososphaeria > Nitrososphaerales > CADDZS01 > JASHOD01. The sequence goes on along the minus strand of JASHOD010000150.1, from coordinate 135,976 downwards.
GTCAATACAACAAACTTGCTGATCCTCGAGGCTGGATACTTAGGATGCTACTTCAACTTCTTCCTCGCAACTTTCAACATGCTGCCAATCTTCGTGCTCGACGGAGCCAAGGTGTGGCGATGGAACAAGCTAATCTGGGCCGCTGTTTTCATCCCGGTTGCCCTAGTAGTCATCGCATTTATCACAGGAATCATATAGCTTAGTTCTTAAGATCGGAACAAACTGAGGACTTTTTCAACCAATCCTGATAGTTATCCTGACGAGCGAAGTAGCAGATCGCCTAACTGTTTCAAGGAGATGTTCCCTCCGCTTAGGACGAACGCGACATTCTTGCCCTTGAGTTCCTCCTTGATTTTATTCGCGGCAGCAAGAGGCGTGGCGCCAGCAGCTTCACATAAACTGTGCGTCGCTTCAATCATTGCTATCATCGCCCTCCTTATTTCGTCATCCGAAACTAGTACAAAGTCGTCCAAGTACTCCCTTAGAATTCTCTGAGTAAGGTCGAATCCCACACGGGTTGCGAGCCCCTCGGCGAACGTCTCCATTTTGTCGCTTACTAGAGATCCGCTCTTCCAAGACTTGTATGCGGCAGGTGCCTTCTCTGACTGGGCTCCGATCACCTTCACGTTCGGCTTTAGCGCCTTCGCCACAATACAGGCACCGCTAGCCCCGCTTCCGCCTCCGACGGGAGAAATAATCACATCGACACGTGGTAGATCCTCCAAAATTTCTAGTGCCAGTGTTCCTACGCCGCTGATCAAAAGCGGTTCGTTCGCAGAATGAATGTATCTGTACCCTTTATCACGAGCGGTGAGTTCAACAAATTCCCTTGCCTCGTCAAAATCTGTGCCGTGAAAAATTACCTCGGCACCGTGGCTTTTCGTGGCTTCGACCTTCACCGGATTTGCGTTCTCAGGCATTACGACAATAGCGTGCACCCCGAATAATTTTGAGGCATACGCAATAGACTGCGCATGGTTACCCGTGGAGGCTGTGATCACTGTTTGCTGTTGCTTCAACTTTGATACTAGATTAATCCCTCCGCGTACTTTGAAGGCGTTTGTCGGAAGATAGTTTTCGTATTTGACGTATACTTCCGCTGATAGCTGTTTGCTAAGTATGTGATTGTAGAGCAGTGGCGTCCTGTTCAGATATTTCGAAATTACCTTTCGTGCCTCAAGGACGTCTGTGATTGTGGGAATCTCTGTACTCAATTGCATTATCCCATTTCTGAGCTGTGGAAGAAGGCCCAGGAGTCTGCTATCTTATAAATCAGACATCCGCTGTTTGAGCCTGACCGCAAGAGAAGGACATAGAAAATTGAACAACAAAACTCTATTCACAGGACACAGAGAAGTAAGGGAGCTTCTCCCGATGGGAGAGTGCATTAATGTAATTGAGGAAATGTTCAAGGTTCTAGCGCGAGGCGAAGCCATCCTTCCTTTGAGGTCGATCGTCTCGACTCCGGATAAGAAAGGGGCGTTGGTGCAAATGCCCGCCCACCTCGGCTCTTCGACCTTCAACGTGATCGGCGGCAAGTTCATTTCGGTCTTCCCTGAAAACCTGTCGACGGAGTACGAATCCCATCAAGGATGCATCCTATTGTTCGAGTGCGTAAACGGGAGGCTCTTGGCCGTGATTGACGCGAGCTCCGTGACGGCCATTCGAACCGCAGCTGCCAGCGCAGTAGCGACAAAAGTTCTCGCGAGAAATGACGCGGCAAATCTTGCCATCCTTGGATCTGGCACGCAGGCCTCGATGCACCTAACTGCCATGCGGGAAATTCGCCCGATAAAGCGGGTTAGGATCTGGAGCAGAAACAAGGTGCACGCAGAAAACTTCGTAGCGAGACATTCACATGATTTGGAAATCAAATCATCCGACTCTCCAAAAGAGGCCGTAGAAGATGCGGACATTATATGTACAACGACCGCGACAAGAGATCCCATCTTAAACGGCGAGTGGATTCCCTCAGGATGCCATATCAACGCAGTCGGCGCATCCCGCCCGCCGTCGCGAGAACTTGACTCTCAAGCCGTCGCAAAAAGTCGGCTTTACACGGACAGAATGGAATCTCTGCTCAACGAGGCGGATGATTACCGGATACCAAAGAGCGAAGGCATGTTAACCGATATCAATCTGGTCGGCGAAATCGGGCAACTCCTTTTAGGACAAATCCCTGGAAGAACCAACGACAGGGAAATCACTATTTTCAAATCGTTAGGCATTGCAACTGAAGATCTTGCAGTTGCAAATCATATTTACAAGAAATGTGGAGCAAGTAAACTTGGTATTTGGCTAGATTTTAGCGGAATGCGAGCAGATTCCTGAGTGATTCACCGAATAAAGTAGGCAAATTACTAGCGCCTTAAATTCTGAGTAGGCGCTCTGCGTTTTCGTGCGCGATCCTCTCTTTATCAAAAGGGCTGACTGGGATGCGGTCGAGGAACGCCCTCCCTTCCGCCATAGAAGCATAAGGGTGGTCGGTCGAGAACATGATCCTGTCAACACCAACTTCCATCATGAGATCAAGGAACGTCGGAATAAAGTTGAATCCGCTGAAGGTGTAGTGAATATTCTCGCGGAGATACGAGCTGAATGGGCGGGAGAGCCTCGTCATCTGCATCGACAGATTTTGATCCAGTCTTTCTACCATGAAGGGCAGTCCCTCGCCCAAGTGCCCAATCACGAGTTGAAGTTTGGGGTACTTGTCAAATACCCCGCTCGCGATAATGCGAATTACGTGCACTGCGGTTTCTATATGCCATCCCCACGCCGCAATCGACAGCTGCCTTGACACAGCTTCCGGGAAATTTCCGACGTAGTAAGAATTCACGACCTGCTGTGGGGGCCGCGTGGGGTGGAGGTATATCGGGACTCCAAGCTCCTGCGCACGATCAAATATGGGCCAGAAGGAGTTGTCGTCAAGATAGCGGCCGCTGCAGTGGCCGTTTATGAGCGCCCCTTTGAAGTGGTATTCCTTGACCGTCCGCTCTAATTCTTCTACGGCTCTTTCGGGTACTGCGGTCGGAATTGCGGCAAAACCGGCCAGGCGCTTCGGATTACGCTTGATTGCGTCGGCGAGAGAGTCGTTTGATTCGCGGGCTAGTTTTATTGCTTCTTCCCCAAGAAGCTGCTCTGTTCCCGGCGAGTTGAGCGAGAGCACCTGCACGTCGATGCCCTCTGCGTCCATCTCTGCGATTCTTTTCTCCCCGAGGTCGGTTAGTTGATCCACGAGGTTCGCAAATCTGGTGGGGATTCCAGAGTTCTTATTCTCTCTTGCGGCTTTCGCCATCGCTTTGAAATCCTGACCTGGTCCATCCAAGAAAGCGGGCGTAGCATAGTGTTCCTCAAGAGCAATTGTTCTCATGGTATGAAAAACACCGTTTGATAATTCCGCAGAACGGGATTTGAGCATTACTTAAACGGGGTACTATATTCCGCCGTTCTTTATCAGGCTCCCTTTGCGCCCACCTCGAAGAAGGTAGAAATCACGTTCTTTTCGGCTCGGCGTAGTATCTCAGAAACGGTACCCGCCTTGATTCCGATAGCGTCGGCGAGTTGAATCGTGCTGATTCTCTTCGGAAAATCGTAGTACCCTAGCTCCAGTGCGGACCTGAGTATCTTCTGCTGCCTCGCCGTGAGCCCCTTCTCTGAAGACAGCGGGGACAAATCGCCAATCTTGTATACTACACCGCCGTCGTGTAGTTTCTGAAGGAATATTGGTAGCCCGTTTCCGCTGACGAACAGTTTGTATACCATCTGACAGTGCTCTTCGGTGCACGCAGGCGCGATGAAAGTGTTGGTATTCGATTCGACGAGCGCCTTGCACACGCCGCCGTCATCAACGCTGGTAACTGATCCAATTACGCGGTTTGCCCCGACCCGCGCGAGGTCCGTGTCTGTTACCCGCCGAGATTTCTTTAGTTCTTGTGTAATGTCCTCGGCGGTCGCGCTCTCGGAAGAAATATCCACAAAGTGAGTGACGCTTCCCCTCGAATCTTGAGCCTTAACGCTCATGACTTTGATCGTGGCCTCCCTTCCGTTGCACAATTCCTCGACCCAGCCTTCCGAGTCGGTCGAGAACTGGAGCTGAATCAAAATCCTTCGTTCGGCGCGTACTGTAACTATGGACTATTACGCTTTGTGCCGGAAAAACGATATTAAAAAGGAAGAGCTAGTGACTTCTTGGAAAATGATTACTAAACGCTAGTCGTTCCAGTCCTGAAGGCTGAAGGTTCCCGTTGTGTCTGAATTCAATTTGACGATTCCAAGTTCGATGAGCTTTGATATGGCAATGAATACTTCATTAGGGTCCACTTCTCTTCCCACCGTTTTTACTACGAATTTAGCTACCTCGCTAAACGATACTCTTTCTTCTTCCACGACGCACCGAACAATCAAGGGAAATAGGTTAAGTCCGTTATCATCATTGTTGTTCTTCTTGTTGTCCACGTTGATCACAACTTCTGACGGTTATAGTAAGATGCGTTTTGTTTGGAATTTAAACCTCTTTTCGAACGATTTATGTTAAAGAAGAACCACAAACTGATTCCTTGAAATACGACCAAAAATTGCCTAAGCTCAGTAACTGGAACACGGGAGTCATTCAAGAAAAGAAGATGCCCGACAAAAAGAAAATGTTGCCGTATTCTTCGAGAAAATCCGAGAGTATCACAAAGAGGCTAAATCGGGTTATAGCGTCAAGTGACAGGGTTCTCTATTACCCTATCGTAGTCGACAAAGCCCACGACTGTACGATAATCGATGTGGATGGGAATTCATATCTCGACTTCAATGCCGGGTGGACTGTCGCTGGAGTTGGATACTCTAATGACGAAGTTGTCAGAGCAGTGAAAGACGAGCTTGATCGGAGCACCGGCACCGCATCCGGCACATTCCCGAACGAAAAGACAGCTCTGTTTGCTGAAAGATTAGTAGACATCACCCCGGGTAGTTTTGCAAAGAAAGTTTGGTTCGGTCACTCTGGAAGCGATGCTTGCGCGGCAGCGTTCAAACTCCTACCGCTCGCGACCAAGAAACACAGGATCCTGTCGTTTTACGGTAATATGCATGGTGTCGACGCCGGCGGGATGGCGATGGCTGGGCACCCTGCGACGTCCAAATTTTTAATTCCGAGCTTTGTGACCAAGGTTCCATACGCGTACTGCTACAGGTGCCCGTACGGATTGGAATACCCGAGCTGCGGCATTTATTGCGCCTCAGACTTTATCGAGGAAAACGTGTTCAAGTACGTCAACCCGCCTGAAGACACATCCTTCATGATGGTCGAGCCCATCCAGAGCGATTCAGGGGACGTCATTCCTCCTCCCGGCTATTTAGAGAAATTGAAGAAAACCTGCGACAAGTTCGGAATCCTTTTTGTCGTCGACGAGGTGAAAGTGGGTTTTGGCCGTACTGGCAAGATGTTTTGCGTCGAGCATTCTCCCTCGGTCATGCCTGATGCGATCGCTCTAGGCAAGTCGATAGCGTCAGGAATCCCGGTAGGAGCTTTCATCGCGAGAAAGGAACTCGTGGACGAGGGGTTCGTATATTCCACATTGAGCGGCAACGCAATCGGCGCCGCCGCGGGTCTAGCGACCCTGAATGTGATCGAGGAAGAAAGGCTGCCGGAGAAAGCCAGAGTCCTAGGCGAGTATCTCGTCCGTCTTTTGAACGAGATGAAAGAAAAGCACAGGCTTATCGGCGACGTGAGAGGAAAGGGTCTGATCGTCGGCGTGGAACTTGTGAAGGATAGGAAGACGAAGGAGCCAGCGAAGTTAGAGACCGCCAAAGTCGTTTACAGGGCATGGCAGTTGGGTCTGCTCACGGTATTTGTTGGGGTGCATTCGAACGTTATAGAGATCACGCCCCCGCTTACGATCACGCAAGACGATATCGAGCGCGGCGCCTCCATCATAGAACAGTCGATAAGGGACGTCGAAGCAGGCTTGGTAAAAGATTCCGATGTCTCTCCGTATTCTGGTTTTTAGAATGTAAGAAAGAGGCGCAATCTTGGGTGAAGAAAAGAGGCAGTAGAAAGAATTCCGAAGTAGATCGCGATTTCATAGGGTACGCCAACCGCAAATTCGACTTTGCGTGGCCAGAAAGAAAGCGTCTAGCACTATCTATAGTCGTAAATTATGAGGAGGGGTCAGAGCATAGCTACTCGGTCGACAAGACCATCGAGGGAGTTGGAGAGTTCCTTCCTGTAGACATCCCGATCCGGGATCCCGGCAACGAGAGCAGTTACGAATACGGCCCGAGAGTAGCGATATGGCGAGTTTTGAATACCTTCAAAAAGTACAATGCGAAGGCGACGTTCTTCGCCACGGCTCTTGCCCTAAAAGCTAACGAGCTAGCTGCCAGAGCTATTGTTGACCAAAGCCACGAGATTTGCGATCACGGTCTTCGCTGGACCGAGCATTTCAAATTCAGCCGAAGACAGGAAGAAAGTATGATCAAGAAATCCGTGGAAATAATAAAGGGCGTCACTGGTAGAAAACCGGTCGGATTTTACGCAAGGGAGCCGAGCGATAACACAATCGACATTGTTTCGGGAATGAAGAATTTCATCTACGACTCTGACGAATACAATGACGACCTGCCTTATAGGTACCGAGGAAAAAAAGACAACATACTAATCCTACCCTACACTCCGGATGTGAATGATTTCCACTTTCAATCCCCGATGCATAGGTTTTCAAACTCGGAGGACTTTTTCATCTACCTGAAGGACACCTTCGACGTATTGCGCGAAGAAGCCCTCGAAGCGAGTCCAAAGATGATGTCAGTCGGTTTGCACTGTCGGGTTATAGGAAGACCAGGTCGAATTGTGGCGCTAAGAAAATTTTTGGAGTACGTGAATCAATATAGCGACGATGTGTGGATTCCGACGAGAGAGCAAATTGCAAGGTACTGGATAGAAGAAGTCGAAGGCAAGGGGCTGTTAGTTTGAATAAGCGAGTCATCTTAGGAGATTCTCCCGCCGGCGTGATATAATAGAGGAAGGGCCCTTGAGAATCGAAATGTGTAATTGCGTCCAAGATAAGTCGCAATATGTGGGAGAATGCATTTGTCAAGCATCGGACGAATTTTTGGACCACAATCATGGACTTTGTTTGGAGCGCTTTTGATCGTATCGATGTTGATTGGATTCCTCGGACCAATCTTCTATCCTTCATTTTTTGCGGCAACTTATGGATCTGGCACAATGACTTCACTTTTTCTTGTGCTGATTGACGCCCTTGTAGGTGCACGGCTATTGAGAATAGGATTCGATCAAAGAAATCTTCGGAAGAAATCCGGATTACATCGGGCTTCTACAATCTCCAACCAATAAAACAATAATCAAGAATATTCGTAAGCCAAAAACTTGCCCACTCCGCGCTTTTAGTCTTAATGTAGATCTAAACGAAATCGAGCGCAATTATGAACACAAAGAGAAGCTCTTTATCCATTATTTCGCATATCTATTCCCGATCGGGCTAGCTGTCCGCTCTTTTCCCTTCTATCCGGGGAAACCCACTACCCCATTACTTGGATCAACGAAAACTTGGTATGAGAGATTCGGGCTCGATACGGTAGCGACATAGTATAGATGATCCTCCACAGACGCAAAGCTAGTTTGAACTTGTGATACGTCTGTCATCCTTAATTCATGAATCGCGTAATCCTCGGCTAATCCGCCTGCGCTGCTCGGGCTTATCTTGAGAGGGAAGGTCGAAGGTACAATGTACCAATAAGGATTGACAAATATTGCTTCTTTGAGCTGCCCTTGAGCTTCACTAGAGTTGGCCGCTAGAAGATTGAAATCGAAGAATGCTTGGGAGGATGAAAAGAAATATGACCCATCAGGATTTTGAGTTAGGGCACCAAGGAATGGAATTCCCTCATAACTCTGAGTCCATTGGACCTGATAATCGTTTGGATCGAAGGACCCTAGCGTATTGGTAAGATTCAAGGCCATTGTCGGTATTCCTACGGTATTCATTATCGACTCTGAATATTCATTTGCTGCGCTTATGCTAAAGGCAGGATTCACCGTTGTCGCGTTGCCTTGCTCATACCAGTTCTGGATTCTGTAATCCACTTGTGTGAAGTTGTTGGAAGGAGCAAAAGATACCGTAATTGTTGAATTAATGTTGGTTGTGAAGGAATAGTAAGTAGATTGGTAGCCGGAAGTCACGTTCACCGGACCAACCAGAGACTGATTCAGGGCGCTAGCGAACCTCTGAGCTATTGTTGAGGCGTTGTTGCTTAGCAAAACAGATTGGGCAAGACTCACGTTCAAGGAAGGATCGATTTGCACTGGGCTTTGGGTTGCGATGACCGGCAAAGAAGCGGTAGAACTAGCCGAGCTAGAAACGGTCTCTGTCATGGTCATGGCTGTAGTGTAGGAGCTTGCGCTGACTGACGCTACGGCAGTTGAAGTTGAAGAACTGAGTACGGGGACGGAAGTAGTTGAACTAACAACGCTGCTTGGTAGATGGGTTACCGCGAGTCCAAGGCTCAGGCCAAGTATGATGGCTATCGCAGAACCCAGGGCTATCTGCGACCTGTATTCCGACATTGGAACTATAACTTCCGACCGATTTCCAGCTTAAAAGGCAGAACTCTCGCCTATAGTTCTACGTTTTAGAATAGGCAAGAATGTGTGTGCTTCCTATTTACAAAACGATTCAATTTTATTCTCGCTAAATCGCTTTCTCTTTTCAGGCAATTGTTTTTGCCTGCGTTTATTTATGAAGCGTGAAGGAGACCATAGCTCTTGGCGAAACGCGATTCAGATGAGGAACGCCAGCCAGAGGACAGACCAGATGTCCTCAAGGGAACTACCCTCCGAATTTACCGCTTTATGTTCAAGGCGGGAAGACCGCTGGGGGTTCACGAAATACAGAGGGGGCTGGGTCTTTCCTCTCCATCAGTCGCGCACTACCACATTAGAAAGCTCGTCAGCGCGGGTCTCGTCAAGGAGGTCGAAGAGGGTTACGCCGTGGATAAAGTGGTCTTTGAAAACATAATTCGAGTTAGAAGATCCTTCATACCGTTCCAGACGACTTACCTGATCTTCTTTTGCACGACGCTAGGAGTCCTCCTGACGGTTCTGAGGCCGGAAAGTTCCTTTGTTTCAATTTACTACTTCGCGATGGCAATTAACACCGCGGCAATTGGAATCTTCGCTTACGAGACGTTCAAGTCTGTAAGAAAGAACCAAATTTAGCACGCTTTCTCTTTTTACCCGGCTCCTCTTTTGAGTCGTCGTCCTTTCAGGCATTCTGATCTTCAGAACAGCCATTCTATTGCGTAGCTTGAAAGTCTTCTAATGCATAAGCTCTGACACGTTCTAGCCATGGTATACTGAACGTTGGCAGAGGATAGCCAAGGATGCAGGTGGAAAAAGTGCAGCTTGAGGCGAGGCCAAAAGCAATCAAGCGATTTGCGACAAGCCTCCTCGCGAGAATTTCAAGCTCGAAATTTGCTCTTGCCTCGTTTCTAATACCTCTTGCAGTTTACCTAGTTTCGATTAATTCGGTTGTTACGTCTGATTATCAGATCTCGATTCTCACGACACAATACGCGCTCGCCAAGTTTCACTCCTTTTCACTCGTAACTCCGGCGGCATCAAGCGTGGACCTTCGCTTCTTCGACAACAGGTACTTCGGCGACCTTCCTCCCGGCTTTGGTCTGATTTCCTTCCCACTGTACTATGCAGGTTTCCTTTTGGACGGAAGCGTCTTCAATCCCTTTGGCTATCAGGAGGTCTTTGACTGCCTCGCGCTCTCGCTTTTCGCAGCAGCTAGTTCCCTCCTCGTGTTCAAGATCTCTAGGAGACTCGGTGCGGGGAGAAATGAAAGCTTGCTTGCCAGCCTCGTATTGGCTCTAGCTTCTCCCGTTTACACTTACACGAGCCAACCCTGGTATCACACCGCAAGCTTGTTCTTCTCTTTGCTCGCTGTCTATTTTGCCCTAGCAAGCAATTCGAATTCCTCGACAAGATACCTCTATGGCGGGCTATCGCTAGGAGTCGCGATGACGATTGAATATGCTGCAGCAGTACTTGTCTTACCTCTGTTATTCTATTTGACCTACAAATCAAAATGGAAGTCAGTGATTCTCTTTTTTGCTACATACTTAGTTGGACCGCTTCTGATCTTGACTACAAATTTTCTGACATTCGGAAACCCATTGATCTTTCCAGAGCAACCTGGCCAAACATCATCCTCAGTCTTCTCACTCTTGAATCGCTTTAATATATTGTACGCGCCAAATCACTTGCTGATCTTTCTCTTCTCGCCTTTTAGGGGTCTGATCTTCTTTGCGCCAGCTTTGCTCATACTAGGATCAATTGCCATCTACCGACTTGCTGAGGTCGACAAGCAAATCAGGGAAGCGCAGTTCTTCCTTTTCATGTTTCTATCCGTGTTGGTATTCTACTCACTGTGGTTAAACAACGGAGACTGGTATGGGGGTTTGTCCTATGGTACGAGATTTGCAATCTTGGGATTGCCCTACCTTGCCGTTCCACTTGCTCTTTTGCTCACTCGAAGACCAAGTCTTCGGCCTACCTTCTTCATTCTCTTCTCGATAGGATTCATCATCGCAGCAGCCGGCGCCCTAACTTCCTCGCTTTCTGTCTCCGGTAACTTTTACGTATTCCAACCCTTCGCATTCAACATTCCGGCGCTGGTTGGTGGCAGGATTGATTCTTGGTGGCTGGCTAAAATTCCACACGACTCCACAACGGCGGAGTTGTTTGCAAGCATACTTGTCCTAGTCGTGCTATACGTTGTAGGCTCCCTTTCCCGGGAGCCAAGAAGAGAAATGGATTCCCATGGAAGTACTGTCGATGTAATTCACTAGTGACATCCAAAGCATGAATGGTATCTCCTCAACGAATGCAGTCTTGGCAGTTGCAATAGTTCTTGTTGTCGTAGGAGCTAGCGCCTATCTAGTCTTGAATGAACACAGTACAACTTCTACGACACATCAGCTGGATACTACAACGACGAGTGAGTGCGACAATGTGAACGGAAGTATATTCGTCCAAATCCCATGCCATTATTCATCGACAACCACTGACACAAGAACTGGTATGTCGACCTCTATTACCTATTCGAACAGCACCATAGGCATTAACCTTAGCGTGGTGATTAATTCGACCGCCATTAATCGTAGCCAAGGGCAGGATCTCCAAACTGTCGTCGAGGTTCTGAATATATTCCCGCGAATAAACAATGTAAGCGTGGCCGACGATTTTCCTGTAAGGCCGTTACAATCTAAATGTCTGCCGGGAGACTACACTCCAATCGTCGTCCAAGTGTATCAAGGAATATATGACAAGGGGAACATCTCGAGCGCGCCCCCGTTGAGCTACTATCGTTCTTGTCCGGAGATATCTCCCAATTCAATTGTCTCGGAGTACTATTACTTATTTCAACCCAACAGTGCCAATGCGACCCTCTACGGACGCACCGAGGCAGGTAATTTCTCAAATACGGGTCCGATGTCGCTGCAATTAGTCAACCAAGTTTCGATTCACCAATTCTCTTCCCCATTGCCCAACGGCGCTTTTCCCGCCGGAATCTACACACTGATGGTTGAGGACTGGTGGGGGCAGATTGTGATATTACATTTCACGATGCAATCGTGAATGTTACGAATAACAACGGATCCAATAAACCTCTAGTTAGTGTTGCTGTCTCAAACTCTCAAGGAATTCTCTTTCTCCCTTCTCCCTTACTTTCTCTGCTTCGCGTTCTCTTTCGGCTCTTTGTTCCCTTCTGGTCCAGACTAGATTTACGATCAATAAAGCGACAAAATACAGCACCGAACCGAGCAAATAGAAAGCTGAAAGTGTGTATCCAGCTGATTCGGAGTACAGAAATCCAATTGTGAGAAGAAAATATAAGGTAATGCCAGCCAAACCGAACACTCTGTGAGCTTTGGACTGCTCTATACGCTTGATTTCTAACCTTAGTTTCCTTCTAACGATTCTCCCAACTAGACCGATCATGATCGCCCAGACAAACCATGCGACTATGATGACATACCATGAAATGTGATATGCGAATACAAAATAGCCTATTGCTACGAAACCCGTGAGAAAAATTACGTCTTGTAGTACGCGTACTAACCTCAGTTTCTTCGCGGACTCGTTCTCTTCGGAAACCGATTGTTCTTCCTTCTGCTTGTCGATGGGCCACTCCGGAGCTGCCGGCGCACTCATACATCAGCTATAACACGTTGAATAGATATACAGCTTTCAAGTTCCGTAACTCACCTTTGCCTCAGCTCTGCTCTCCATTTTTCGGTTTATATTCTGTATAGGGCGTTCTTCTTAAGAACGAAAAACATCGCAACAGCAGTTCAGGTCAGACTGTTTGATAGCGCATCAATGTGGCTCCAAAGTTGGCGCGCCCAAATATGAAGCAAACCGTTACTCGGGAGCTTCTACCCAATGGTGCGACGATCATGACTGAATGTTGATATCATACTGAAGTCCCCGAGACATGGGGGATTGAAATCGAAGATGAACGATGATAGTAAGAAGAGCTTCGTCCAGACCTTCTTCAGTGGAACAGTCGGGATCGGGAAGTTGGTGCTGATAGTCCTATTCGCGCTGGTCCTGATAGTCATAACGGCGAACATCTTCACTGGCATAGGGTTGGCGGCCATTGCGTTGTATGTTTGGATGCTACAGGGCGAAATTGATGCGTTGCACAACAGACTGAAAAGACTAGAGCATCCAGACCAACAACCAAAAATTTCGTGAATTGAAAACCAAACCGAAATGATATGGGAGTCATTGCTGCGTTAAGATAAGAGCTCGCAATTAAGTCAGTTTAATCAGGCAGAGCCTACATTCGTATTTGATCCATTGCCCTTCGATCAGTGTTCTGCATTTGAGAACAAAGCAGCTGTGAAATAGAATGAAATCCTACGAGTAAAAGAAGGAAGACCATTACTTCCGACAAGAGAACCTCCCAGCGATGATTCAAAGTCGTATGGAAAGAATTCCTTCGGTGGTAATTTTTGTTGTATTTGTGAGTCTGTTCCATTATTGTTAAAATAAAGAAAAATTCAATCAATCCAGTGATTTTCCATGAGCAGCGAGCAACGGTTTGATTCGGAAATGATAAGTTACAAGGGAGCGACGGGAAACATTGAGTCCTATCTAGTTAGGAATAGGGAAACTGATGGACAGCCCGCCCCCGCAGTGATCGTGATTCACGAGATATTTGGACTCGTAGAGCATACGAAAGACGTCGCAAACAGATTCGCAAGTCAAGGTTATGTTGCTCTCGCCCCGAATCTCTTCTCTGGAGATGAAAATCTTCGATCCACATTTAGTCAAACAAATGTTTCTGAAACAATGCAATTCATGTCTACACTTCGCCGCGAGAAAATGCGTGATATGGCATACGTTCAGGAAGAACTTGCAAAACAAAGCGAAGACAGAAGAGCTAGGATTGGAAAAACCATGCAGATGATGTGGGGCGGTATCCCAAAAGACAAACTCACGCAGGATCTCGTTTCGGCTGTTCCTTATCTGGAATCACAAAAATTTGTTCAAAAGGGAAAGATCGGAAGCGTGGGTTTCTGCTTCGGTGGTGGCATGTCTATCAATTTCGCCTGTCACGCAAAACTCGCCGCCTGCGTGGTATTTTACGGGGAAAATCCAAATCCAATAGACCTCGTAAATAACATCGAAGGCCCCGTTCTTGGACTCTATGGGGCAGAGGATCAGAGGATCAATGCTAGCTTAGACCAGCTAGTTAGAGCAATGACTCAGTACAAAAAGGATTTTGAAATGCGAATTTACCCTGGAGCTGCTCACGCTTTCTTCAACGATACGAGCAAGGTCACTTACAACGCAGAGGCAGCAAAGGATGCGTGGGATCGCGTTCTGAGGTTCTATGCCCGAACGCTCCAAGTTTGAAGAAATTTTTGTGTGACTAATAAGTCAAGATTTGCAAAGTTGTCGCTATGTTCCTTCATTTCTGCAGCTATGTCCATCTAATCATTGTTCGCTCATTCTACCCATGTCACTTTGTTTTTTACATTCTTGAAATGCTGATCATCAGAGAAAACACGGTTACCCGCAAACAGACGAGCTGTGACAGAAATTATTGCGTCAGCAATTGGGAGTTCCTTGGAACCGAGCATTAAATCTCCGGCGAGTTCTGAAATTTCTTCATCAATTGGTACAAATTCGATCCCGCTTTTTTCAATGGAGGAAATTCTCAACCTGACCACATCTCTTCCAACTAGTCTTCCCATGTTCTCGTATAGTTCAGCTATTGTAATGCAAGACGCAAGATAACTTCGCGAAGTTGACTTTTTGCTCTTCTCGGCTTCCAAGACAACCGATCTACACCAAGCTTCTTGTTCCATAGAAGCTGGATTGTATAGAGCAAAGAAAAATTTTGTGTCTAAGATGGCTTTTATCGCCAACGCTTTCTCGACTCATCAAGCATTTTCTTGATCTTTGCAGGATCGTCTTACCACTGTCCTGCCCGACCTCATCCAGGCGAAGGGATAAGTTCAGAGCGGACAAAGAATCTTGACCGACGGATCGTCAAGAGGTGTAGGAACTTTCGTCGTCCAAATCGCAAAGTGTTTTGGGGTGGAGGTTACCGCGGTATGTAGCACGAAAAATATAGAGGCCGCTCGTTCACTGGGAGCTGACCGGGTAATCGACTATACGAAGGAGGATTTCACAAAAGCTGGTGAACTATACGATTTGATACTTGCCGTAAACGGATACCACTCGATCTTTAGCTACAGGCGGGGCGCTAACACCTCGGGGACTGTACTCTTGGTCGGGAGCTCGAAAGTCATCCGTCTTCTTCTCGAGGCCATCATATTTAGAAGATTACTTTCGTGTGAAAACGGAAAGACAATGCACTTCATGGGAATTGCGAAACTGAACCAAGGGGATTTGATTTTTCTTGAGCAGTTACTTGGAGATTCAAAGATCAGGACCGTGATTGATCGAACCTACAAATTGAGCGAATCCGTAGAAGCGTTCAAGTACTTTGAGGAAGGGCATGTTCGGGGAAAGGTAATTATTCAAACTGTCTGAGTAATAGAAAGGCCGTCTAAGCGCTAAATCGCGCAATTAATCTAGTTGATTCCAAATCCTCTTTAAACTTGGACCGGGATGGCACGTAGATCTTTCATTGGATTCAACGGAATAAAAAAAATAGAAAAGAGAAGGTCCGGTACCTTCTCTGAATTTTTTGTGCGTGCGTCCTAGTTCTTGAAGCCTACCCACATTGTGAAGTTCATATCGTCGCTGCTAGTCGTAGTGTGCATCGGACCGAAACCGTAGAGACCCTTGAGACCGCCTGACGCATTCGTGATTGTGAAAGTCGCGGTTGTCTTGCCATTGGGGTTAGACGCGTTGACATCGATGCCGTGGTTCATAGAAATCCAGACAGTTCCATGTTTTCCGAAGAGAGTACATTGGCACACAATCTGTCCGCTGAATAGGATGACCTGCGTCTTTGTGTTATACGCAGTCAAAAATTCCCCTTGGGCGGTTCCGTGCATCGCGCCGTAGATGAACCCGGGTCCTGAACCTACACCGTACTGCCAGTTACCCTTTGTATAGAGTGTGGTCGAGTTCAGATAAGTAACTGTCCAAATTCCATGAATTTTTGTGAGTGTAGTCGACGATGACCCAGAGTATGCGGTGCTGCTTCCTATCGCCGACGGCGCCAGAGCCAGAAGAAAGGTCGACGCAATTAGGAGAGCGAAGGTTACTTTAGTTCTATTTTTCATTTCCATACCACCTGTATGTTTTGAATTTTGGTAAATCGTGAGTCGATAGCTCGGAATATAAACGATTTGTTATATTGCAGAACTTCGAGACTTGAGCATTCAATCAAATAAATTTGAATTCTCGATCATCCATGGGGATTCGGAATTTCTTTACTTGACGCAATTTAGGTATGCCCTTCTGCTCCAATGATCATTTCATTATAGAGTCGGCGCGTACATTTGAAGAAAGACATGAATAGTCTACAAAATAGACTCGCTCCTCAAAAATTGTCATCGCAAGAAAGTAACAATTCAAAGCGGAAAATCTTTCTTATCGACATCGATGGAACCATTAGTGAAGATATCAGGAACGAAGAGGGTCCGGAGAGAATGAGTAGCGCTGAACCCATTACCTCGTCTATCGACGCGGTCAATGAACTATACGATCTGGGCCATTATATTTGCTTCTTCACCGCTAGGACGAATGAGCACGAGCAAGTCACAAGAGAATGGCTACGAAAGTACAGAGTAAAATATCACCAGCTCATCCTAAACAAGCCAAGAAAACTGTCACCGTTCACGGAGTATCACCTCATAGACGATTCTCCCGTCAGGGCTACAACATTCAAGGGCAAGTTTACGGGATTCGTAAAGAAGGAAACCACAATCGAAGTCTTCGACGAGTGAAATACTATCCGCTTTCGAAGAGTAACTCCCTTTCCCGCAAGCGTAGCCAATCCAAACCCAAAACCGTATCTTTTCTCTTGTAATCAGGGCTTTTCAAATTCTGCACCGCATGTGGACAAACTATGGTCTCTACCAAAATGACATTTTGCTCGTGCTTGGGTTAATTCGCCCAATTCAAAAACTGCTTGTTTAAGTTAGAACGCCAGATGGCCTTCGAACTACTAGTCGCTTTGTAACTCGTCCTTGAGCTTATTATAAGAACTCTCCGTCAAAATATACAACCCGCCGGAAGTTTGGAACTCGTTCACTCTCTTGTGGTAGCACTGCGAGCAAAGTGAGTAACGCGTCTGGGCCACGAACTCGTGGCACTCCTTGCACATAAGCCCTCTTGTAGAGAATTCTCTTATCGGTCTGATGACCTTCGATGCTGTCCTTTTGATCTTTTTCAATCGGACGTTTCTACTAAGCTCTTTCAAGTCGAACAATTTTTTTTCTCACTTTTTGATTAGTTCGTTCTTTTCAGGGGACCTGTTTCATTGCGAAAGACTCGTAAGTTAGAAAGGGAATTCCAGAAGGACGACTTTTTTGTAAGATGGACCTGAAATGAAGGATTTTGCTATGCCTAGGTCAGTCCCTGGAATTCTTCTGAACGTTTTATTTACTTAGGATTCAAATGGAACAAAGCAGGACATAAGCAGTTTGAGTGAAAACAGGGATGATTGTAATTTCGATACATCAAAACGACGATCTACAGGCAGTTAACACCTTGAATTGAACATAGTGATATATTCATTCGAGTAAATGCAAGAGAATATCGAAACGAAAATGACCTTTGATTTTACGCGTATTAGAGGGCTACAGAAGCTTTCGTATCTCTTGATACACGTACGCTGGGTTTATCCGTTCGATAAAGGTCAAGTTGTATACCGAGGCGAATTTTTTTGCTTCCTCTAAATTGGCGCCCTGCGGCAGGATGACCACAGCAAGATCTGGTGAGCAATCCCAGGCCATTGCCCGAAGCGACATTAGTTTCATCTCGAGCATGTCCTGGCTTGTCTCGCATAGAGAGGATATTACCATAGTTTTGAGACCACTGCGTGCGACTACATCAAATTCATGATCCGTTCCGCTTACTCCGAGTAAACGTCCGGGCGAGTTGCAGTCATAGTCGCTACTCTCCAAGAGATCAATCACATCTCGTACTAGTGGCGAGATTGTCTTTAGTTCCGCTCTAGGAGAATTCATGTTTTCTTTCCTACTTGCTTTCACGTAATCAAAGGGTACGCTTACGTCATATTTAACGCAGATTGCCGAAATCCTTACTGGCCCATCTGTTACTTCTTAATGCGGAAAATTACCCTATTAAGTACAGCGAACATATGCATTTCATCTAATGCTCAAAGTCGAACCGGCTACTGCATCAACAGGGCAATCTAGTCTCGAAGAGGCTGAGCAGATTTACTCTGCCCTATCGAGCAGAGAGCTCCTCGCTCTATTGAACTCGGCCAGCCGAGCGACCACGCTTCCTTCTAATATTTCTGAAGATCTTCAGAACTACTTTGGTATTTTTGATTTAAAACTACGATCTATTTACAAAACTTGGAACGACTTAAGTCTGTATTTCTCGATAACCATCGAAACCATGCAGTCCGAAGCCTATATCGCAACCAGATATTTCGATTTTCGAGTGGCTGAGATCGGTCTGCGTGCTGCAGCAAGAGGCTGCGCTCTTAGAATACTTCATAGTCCAAGAAGCGGACTTTCAACAAAGCTCCAAGTCCTTGGCAATTTAATGACTCATCCTAAGGCTCTTGGGATTTTTAGAAAGATCCCATCATCGGCGAACGTTTCAATTGGTGAAGGCGATCTGCCGTTTAGTTTCGTCGTGATCGATTCACGAATAGTTGGACTAGAGATCGTCAATAAAGACAATCCCGAAGCTTTCTTCCTTGGTGTAGAATTCGAGAGCCCCATCCTTGCGTCGAGGATGATTAATTACTTCAATGAAATTTCAAAGGTTGCAAACAAAGAAGTTGACGGGTTGATCGGGCTAGATGCTAAAGACGCAGAACTAAAGCTCGGATTGAGTCGTCAGATTAAGAGTAACGCAAGCCTTGAAAAGATCTCATACTAAGAGAAAAATTTAGGAGTGTAGAATTTGTCTCAAACATATCCAGTAGAGCAGGTCAAGGAACAAATCCAGAAATGCATTGAGAAGGGTTTTGAATTCCTCGATCAAAGTGCAAAAGACAGTCTCTACTGGCACTTGGAGAACGATTTCAAGGTCTCAAAGGAACTTGTCGTCGAAAAGCCTATCGAATTTGTGGCGGCTTTACACCAAATTTTTGGTCAGGGTTCTATCTTATTCGAAAGGAAAATCGTGAGTGAGATAACTCGCTCTTTTGCACTTTCAACTGAAGAAACTGATTTCGCTCGAATAGTAAAGTTAGCACAAAAGAAAGTCGAGCTCTGGGAAGAAGAAAAAAACTGGAAGCGTTAGTTACAGCACCAGCAATCCTATTAGAAAAGCCAGCTGCAACACTGGAATCACTATCCGTAGTCTCGCCTTAACTTTGTTACACGCGCCAGAGCCCTTATTTTCCTTCAGGAGTAGCGTCCCTATTGTGTAGCTACTGTACGCTGTCAACCCAATCGTTGCAATAGTAAATAAAAGATTTAGGCGTAATATTGGGAACAGGATTACAGTAAGAATTCCCACCAAGACAGGAACTAGCAGCGTAATCCAGATCGACTTTCTCGCTCCGATCACAATGGGCAAGGATCTTATACCGCTGCGTGCGTCTCCAACCATGTCTGCAATGTCGCCGACTAGAAGGGCCACGAGAGCAAAGAGTGCAAAGGCCACGGCCGCAAAGAACACCGCTGGACCAAAAGAACCTGCTGCAATCCCGCCAGTCAGGCTCCAGATCCCAGCTCCACTCACGCTTACTACCATTTTGTACGGAAAAATCTTCTTTGCGCGAATCCTAGGAAGGGAATACGCGATCCCAAGAAATAACACAACTCCATAGATTGCAAGTGTCGCTACTCCTAAGAAAGCCACCAAGAAGAACGCCAGAACAAGGCAAAAGTAGAGAACTGCCCTTCCCTTCCCCTGCGAGACGGATCCGGACACGAGTGGACGATCCTTTGCATTTATCCTGTCCTCCTCTATATCGTTTAGAGCGTTCATGACATATACTGCGAGAGTAAGGAAATAGCCCGACACCCCAAGGAGCGCAAGTGTAGAATAAACCGGCTTTAGATCCGTTGCAATCAGATAAGATACGAGTATGGCCCAAGTGAAAATAAGCGCCCTGCGCTCTGAGCGCGCAAGGAGATAAAAACTGCCTAATAAAGATCTTATGGCATTCTGCTCGCGCGCTATTTGTGCTGAATCTTCTCTAGCTGACAATTAAATTCCTTTTTTCCTTAGATCTTCATTGCTTCGATGACGTTCATGTGGTTCTCTATAGGCACAACTTTTTCCAACTTGAAACCAGACTCATTCAAAAGATCTCGATATTCTTCTCCTGTCCTCTCCAGTCCTCCATTCATGACCATCACGTTCAAGTCACTCAAGCAGGCATACTCGAGAGCCGAGCTCTTCTCAATCTTCGAAGGCATCATCCTCTCGATCAAGAGGATTCTTTTTCCCTTTTCCATAGCTTTGTTGCAATTCGTGAGGATCCGAATAGCATCTCCGTCATCCCAGTCATGTAAAATGCGTGAAAGAATGTAAACATCCCCGCCAATCGGAAGGGTTTGTGTTAGAATGTTTCCGTCGATGACCTCGCATCTTGAAACAAGGTTAGCTTCGACGATATTTGCTCGGGTTTTTATGGTGACGTGGGGCAGGTCCACGAGAACTCCCTGCAAATTGGGCCACGCCTTTAGCAGCGCAACCATCAACGTTCCGTCTCCGCTCGCGACATCCACAATTTTTGAAACACCAGAAAATGAGTAACTCTCTAACAATGAATCAATAGATCGTTTTACCGCATCTGACATTGCTCCGTTGAAAATTTCAGATTGTTCTTGGTTATTTGTCCAAAATTCCCAGTCTCCCATCCCGAAAACGTGCCTAAAAGCGACCTCACCCGTTCGTATATTATGCTCAAGGTCGTTCCATACTGTTGACATTTCGCCTCCCAAAGTCAAAAGAACTGTTGCCCTAATTGATTCTTTTGAATCTGTCCTTAGACTTTCACCAATCTCAGACAGAGAAAACGTGTCATCACTAGAATCGTAGGTTAGAACACCCACGCTTACGAGCGTTCGTAACAAGCGGAAAAGAAGAAGAGGATTGGTATTCGTTACTCTCGCCAGTTCATAGCTTGTACTACCTTGTCCACGCTTTAGAAGATCCGGGATTCCGAGTTTCACTGAGACATAAATCGCCTGCCCTACTCTTCGTCCGCGCAAGCACTCACTAGCGAGTCTGTGCATTTCGAGAGCAAAAACATCGTGGATAGACGGTTCTTCTTCTTTCTTCAGGACTATCGAGTCTAATTTGTGGGAGGACATTGTAGTGGCTGCTGAGACGGTCTGTGGTCTAACGCCTTATCTGTTTTATCCTATCTAGTTGTAGTTAATAGATAATTTAAAAGCATGATGAGATTGATAACTTGGGTCATTCCCGAGTGTAACTCTCCAGTGACCCCTTTTGGTTCTTTCGAGTTATCTCATCCATCGTTAATCCACTAACGGCGGAGAAATCATAATCCTTCGCGTCATACCCTTCCTTTGAATATTGGTCGCGGTGCTTGATCAATAGCCAAGAGTTCTTGTTCCCCGCCATCCCCTTCGTCCTCACGAGAGCGAAAGACCCCTGCAATTTCTTTCCAAAGAGACGAAATTTCAAATTCCCGTCTTTGAGTTCTTTTGATGCGACTTTCTGAGCTTTTGAAATGTCCGTGATTTCGTACCTCACTCCTTTCTCAATTTCTTCTTCCACTCTATATGTTCCCTCGTCCCAGATCATCACTGTACCAGAGCCATATTCGCCCCCAGGGATAATCCCTTCGAAATGTCTGTATTCAAGATCATGGTCGCTGGTCGGCATGGCGAGTCGCTTAATCTTGGTGTCCAAGGTTGGTCCCTTTGGAATAGACCACGAAGGCATGACCTCGCCTATTTGTAGCCTGAAATCATAGTGAAGAGAAGTCGCTTTGTGTTTTTGTACGACGAAGACAAGCTCGTTCGAGGACATGATCTTTTTCTTCAACTTACTTGATCGCACCTACGTAATAAATTGTGAACCAAGTAAAAGGTCCCTCTGAAGAGAATTGGAGGAACTGGATTATAAGCGCCTGAATATAGCTCTTTTATCTTGTTCGAGCGTAGATTTCGAAGGCATGTCGGAAGAAAAGGAAGAAGAATCCCAGCAAGAAGAAGAGAGTCTTCAAGAGGAAGAGAAGGATGAAGGGAATGACAATCCTCGCGTAATTAGACAATTACCAAATATGGTTTGTAGAGATGGCCTGACCTTGCTTGCAGGAACAGTGGTTCTAACTGAACATGAGATTACATTAACCAATGCAACTCAAATTCGCGGCAGAATAGATCTTAATTCTCCCGCTCCGGATCAAGATTCATCGTCACCCCAGGGAATTAATAGCAATACCAAATCAATTTCTATTCCCCTAGAATCCCTCGAATCTATAACGTATGGAACGGTATTAGGAAGGCCAGCTCTTGTTTTTGGATGGAAGGATAATACCCGCTCCTTCGCCAAAGCAAGACGGACTGAATTCATTCAAAGAGCTGGAAAAGGCAAAGAAATGAAAGAAAATAGATTGGTTAATTGGGTTCCTGTAATTGATGAAGCAAAAAACGTCTTGCTTAATCCATCTCAAAAAGATGATGGTAATAAAGAGCAACAAGAGCAATCGAAGGAGGAAGAGGGGGCGACAGCAAACGCTACTCAAACAGCAACCATTCCAATTGATACGTCCAAGCTCGAATCTGAGATTGTGTCTATCTTAGACAAGAAAGACTGGAAGGGCCCGTTTCAAATCGCTAACGAACTTCGCGATACGTATGGTGGAAAGTACGATTTTGATCTCGTTGAGACTTTATGCAAGAAACTTGCAAAGAACAAAGTTATCGAAGGAGATAAAGCTGGAGAGTTCTTCAGGAAAGCAAAAAACTAAAAGCGTATATTTTAATTTGAGCTAAAAATCATTATTCTAGGCGGTGAAAAATTCCATGCAGAAAGAAAGCGAGTCATTTCAACATTCTAGCGCGCCAATATTTAGTAGCGCAAGATTTGATGAGGACTCGATAATTGTCTATCCCCTGCTTTCCATAGTAACCGCCGGGCTCTATTTCAGCGGTTACAAGTATTTCGCGTTGATTCCCGCGCTCATACTCGTAATGATATTCACAATAGAGGTTTCAGAAAGAGTGATTTTGGTACCTTTGAAGAAAGTGCGAGTTCTTGGAAACAAATGTGTGGTGATGAAACGTGTTTCCTATGGTGAAAAGGGCGTCGTCAAAATCATTGACAACACTGGATTACCCCAATGGGAGCTTTGGTCGGCTCAATCAAGCTATGATTTCGAAGAAGGTAGCATCGCAAAGGTGAAGGAGGTCGACGGTCTCTTCCTTCAAATCGAGCCCTTGTAATTATACTGACGAGCTTCTTCCGAATCGTCTTTTCTTTGATTCACGAACAACTTAATTCCTCCGAATTTCCCGTCCTTTCTCGGCATGCATAGGGAATTTATCTTAGCATACGCGACATCAGTATTTCTCGTTATTGGAATAGTTACAACTCTTTTGATTCAGACTGTTCAACTGACCGCTCTAGTAGGGATTGGTCTATTATCGCTCGGAGCTTTTCTTGTGCCCTTTGGTTTCTGGGGAGCTGATTACGCCTTCTCGACCGCAATAGGAGAATTGGATCAATCCGGACAAACTGGGAAGGTGAAGAAGGGGGAGAGGGGCAAAGTGTACGTCCCATTCATGGCAAATTACACGCCGGTCGAGTGGTGGAACCTCAACTGGTTTTTAATTACGATTGGAGTATTTTGCATAATCTTCGGGGCCTTCTTCTTGGGCACTATCGTGGGAAAGCTCGGTGCTTTTTGAAATGAGTGTAGGAAGAAGCAAAAAGAATGGAATTGTCCATCTCCCTTCTAAACTAACTGATGATTACGTTATCGTAAGAAAGAACATTAACTAGGGTTCATTCAGAACTCAAATTATGTCTCATAGTACTGAGAACGAGGAAGAGTTTGCGAAAACAGTCGTCGATGGCAGCCCGGCACCTAACTTCAAACTCCAAAGCGACGATGGCAAGACGTATTCTCTTTTGGATTTCAAAGGAAAGAAACAAGTCGTACTTTATTTTTACCCGAAGGATGACACTCCCGGGTGTACAAAGGAGGCCTGTTCGTTCCGTGACTCGCTTTCAAGTTTGAACGAAGCTGGGGTTCAGGTTCTCGGCATCAGTAATGATGATCTTAAATCGCATGTGATGTTTAGGTCAAAGTATTCACTAAATTTCCCCTTCTTGTCAGATACGGACGGCAAAGTATCAAGGGAATATGGTGTTTACAAATTGTGGGATTATGATGGGAAAAAAATCTGGGCGATTAATCGGTCGACTTTCATCATAGACAAATCTGGCAAGATCACAAAGGCAATTCGCGGCGTCAAAGTGGACGGGCATATTGATGAAGTAAGAAAATATCTATAGAAATCATTCGATGAGCTGTTGTATTTGATACTCGAAAAAAGCGAGAAAAGAGGGGGTGAGTAACCCCTTCCCTTCCTTGATTTGAATTTTACGATATTGATGTTGCTACAGTTCCGGCCTGTGAAACTAGTCCGCTACCGGTAGAATCCACTTGATAGTTCTGTCCAGGTATGATTAGTTGGGTCGTCATTTGTCTTCCAAGATCTTGGAGTTGTTGTCCGATCACTATCTGACCAGGGTAGGTGAAAGTGGCGCTCTGACTGGGTACGAGGAAGTACCCTCCTGCAATTATTTCCTGGTACATCTGTTCCTTTGTGGAACTGCTCAAGGCAGCCAGAGTTTGGTTTGGCTCGACGGCGAAGATGTTAGATGTTGAGAGTTTCGATTGCCATCCGCCAGAGATCGAAGTTTGGCTCGTCGCTCGTCACTGCAGCTAGGTTGGAGATAGGGACGCCGAGGTTACTCCAAAGCCGTATTGTTACTGGCAGCTAGTCCACCAGGAAGATCCTGCCCATCGGCTCAGGACAGTTCGTTCTCCAATATGGTGAGGTTCAGCTGGAATTGATTAGGTAGGGAGTACCAAAGCTCTTGCCGAAGGTAGCAATGCGAATGTTGGGCTATTCACACTACATCAAACGGATTTTAGATTAGAACAAGGTTGCTTGGTATTGTTCCACCTGTTCAACGAATCTTCTCCGTTTGTGTTTCTTATCTTCCTCGGGCTTTTCTTCTTCGTTGGTCAAATGGATAGGTGTGGTGATGATAGAACTTTTTGATAGGTTCATTTCCTCCTTCTCCTCCTCCTCCAAAAGTTCTAGCGGTGTCTCGGGTACTTTTCTTATTGTCCCGAAATAATCACTCATATCCATTTGTTGCCCCTCGGGTTTGAACAAAGTCGCAAGTTCTTCTGCCGCTAGGACGAAACGGCTACGAAGGTAGTCACCAACTTTGTATTTCTCAGAAAGCCTGAGGCCTAATTGGAGGTATTTTTCTACTGAACCCCTGGTTATGCTAGCTTGTAGTGTTCCACCGCAATTCAAGCACACTCCTTTTAGCGGCATCCTTCGGAACTTTGCCCCGCAGCCCTTGCATCGAAACTTTTGAGCTGTGAATGCTTTTGTGTTCCCAATTATGTCCGGTAAGAGATGTGTTCGTAGCACTGATTTCACGACATCGTCGGGGTTCACGGCCCTTATCTTGAGGGCGAGGTCGATCTGCCTGTCGAGTTTTTCTTGTAACGTCACGAGCGTTGAATAGCTGCTACGACTCTGCTTCACCGTAATAGTATGCGTATCATGTGTGAAACCAAAATCGGAAAACTGTTTTTCCGTTGAAAGCCTGTCTTTTATGATATCCATCTCCTTCGAGATCGCTGCGGGGTTCTCCTTTCGTACCGTCGCTTCATAGAAGCTTAGCGGGTAGTTCTTACAAACGTCCATGTGATGAGCCTGCCTTTGGACTTCTTTCGGTAAGATTAATGGTTGAATCAAAAGCGGCGCGTCCATCAACCCACCAATGATTGAGGGAAGGAATTTCCTTGAAAAATTGAGCAACACATCCATTAATAGAATAATACTATCTCCGTCGCCGTCGCAATCCCTGCGCTTGGCCGAGTGCCAGTAAGGACTAGCAAAACACGCCTGGGCGTTGGTATATCCAATGACTCTCCCGATGATTCCAACCGAAGTATGTGGAGCAAGGCCCAGCACAAGCTGCCCGATTACGTCCTCCGGCGTTTCAATTTTGTAGTACGGCTCGCTCGCTCCATAGTGCTTTACAATCAGGTCGTCGACGAACTTCGACACCGAAACTAGGAACGCCCCGGCTTCGTACGGAATCACTATGTCTTGGATCAAAAGTTCCAACGTTTGGTCTTCCCGCTCGAGCGGGTCTCCGTTGATGTCCTTGGTGTATCCTAACTCCTTCAATTTCGAAATCGTCGTTTGGATTTGCTCAGGACGGAAATGAGTCAGTGAAACATTCGTCGCGTCGTATCTTATCGTCCCGTCTCGGTAAACGGAGAGATCGTATTTCTGTCGCAAAAGAACCTTCTCGAGCCTTTCTGGGATTTTTTCTTCGTTTGTTAGTCCGAGAACTCCCTTGAGCGGCTTCTGCGGACTGTAATCAATCCTTCGAGCGGCTTTAGCAAGCTCCTGTTTTAGTGGAAAGAGAATGTTCGAGGAAAAAATCATGTGTCCTCCGCACGCCTGACATTTCGTAGAAGAAGATTCGTAGTTCTTCTTCCCGCACTGCATGCAAGTCCTGAATAAGCGGGTTTCGAGTCCGCAGTAAGGGCACACCGCACTGCTCAGTCTGGACTCGCATTTTGGGCACTCTATGTTAGCCAATTCCAAACTGAGCATTGGAGATTTCTCGGAAGCAGAATAGATATCACGTGACATTCCTTCCGACCTCCCTACCGGGAAAAGACCTTGGACGGGTGGGCGCATCTTTCTTTCCATCGCCTTCTCTGGCCTTCCGACTCTTACGCCGATGAAAACCGAAGATTTGGCTTTGATTTCCAAGTTTGAAAGTTTCGATACTAGTTGCAAAGAATTAGTCCAATTTTCCATTGGCACCTGCGATTTCTTCCATTCGTCGTCGAAACCAAGGCAAGCTGCTAAGATAGAAGCTCTCTCTCCCGTAATGATGTAATCCTTGCCGATTGGGGAGTGTTCTGCGCCGAGCTTCTCGAGTATCCCTTTCAACTCTCTCGAGACCCTGATTTGGTTGATCTCCACGACCAGCGAATCTCTAAGCAGGAGAATTTCTTGCGGCGTAAGTTGATCCCAGAAGTGTAGGTATTTTGGATGTAATGGGATTCCCATGGTTCGGCTTATTGTTTGAGCCTCGGTAAATGAGGGAAAAACGACCAATGGTCTCGCAATGAATTCCTTCAGCCTTTCCTCTTCCATTGCAAGATTCGACGCGGCAGCCTTGAAGTCGGAATATCTTTTCCGGACGGCTTCCTTGAAATCTAGAGACCACCACTCTTCTACATACGCCGAAGGCTGTAGTTTCATATTATTTTCAAGAAAATCTCCGTAAGAGACCAAGATGTCCCCCAAGTATATTATGGAATCAAGATCCAGCGCGAGAGTTTGGGCGTGCTCAACATCTTTGACCTTGACGACGGTCCCGTCCTTTAGTCGGACAAGTGGGGTTTCCAGTGTATCGACGAACGCTATGCTTGCTGCCTTGCCGGGCATATCGACCTTGATTTGCGTCCCGACTACAATTGGATAATTCAAAATCGCCGCGACACTCGGGTGAATTCCGACTGTGTGCAAGCCCGTGTTGAGTCCCCTTCCATAACGTAGACGAAAACCGCCACAGTGGTCGGGCATTGAAAGGACTGGTCGGCCAGAAATAACCTCATCGAAATGGGAAGAGCTGGCCTTTGTTTCGTCGCTTCCCTGCTGCTTTCCGCCACTAAGCTCCGAGAGCCATCCCCAGTCGTCTATGCCTAACTCCCCTAGTAGCTTGAGCATTTTCTTTGACTTGCCGACAATTCCGTCGTTTAAAACCCGCAACGCACCTCCCCGGACCTTGTTTGTCGAAATTCGTCGCATATCACGGTGAACTGTAACCTCATAGTTGTCAGTCCAGACGCCGTCGATTTCGACAGGTAAGTTCTGTATCGCTTTCCTCACGTCTTGGTCCGTAATCTTGTATTGGAAGTTTCCGACGTCGCGCTCGTAGATCCTAAGCTCTTCGACGAAGCGCCCCGACTCGTCGTCGAAGGCGTTTGAATTATATTTCTCAAGCCCGAGCGTTTTCCTTACTTGATCTGCTATTACTAGAGTTAGAGCGGATTCTGTCCCGCCAGCTGATCGTATCGGGCCAGCAAATTCTATGGAAAGATATTCCGAACCGTTTTGGTTCTGCTTAGTTCGAACCGCCGAGACGCCTTGGATAGGAGCAACCGTGACGCCGTCAGTGACTATAGCTAGGCCTATGCGTACAGCAGCTTCTGCCCTAGTCTGACTTTCAGGAATCGGATATTTTCCAGTTGCGACTTCAGACGCTAGGGCGAGAGCAACGCGTTCGGTCCTCGCATTCTCTTCGTGTAATAATTCTCGTAATCGTGGAGCAATTGGAATATCGAGTAATTTCGCTACCCTATCCGCGAGATCCAAGGCAATCAGAGATTCGATGTGTGTCGAAGGATCAATCCCTTGTTTTTTCAGATTGTTAATGAAGGAGTACTGTTGTGCTAGTGTTTTTTCGATTGAAGCTTGGTAAACTTGAATCTTGTATGGTTTTGTGATATCTGCTCGTTGTTGTTCGCTCATGTGACATCACTACGAGGACACGCTCTTACAAATATCACGTAATGTTGATTCGAACCCCTGAGCCTCTAGCATGGTACCCATTACTATGATATCTGCTCCTGAGTCCGCAGCGGCTTTCGCATCCGTAGCCGACTTAATTCCTCCCCCAACTATAAGGACCCCGTTGTATGCCTTACGAACCGCCTTGATTACCTGCGCGGGAACTTTGCCATCGGCCCCGGATCCTGCTTCCAAATACACAAATCTCATGCCAAAATATTGAGCAGCAAGAGCATACATGGCCACGAGGCCCGGTTTGTTCGGAGGCATCCCTCGGGCTCTTCCAACAAACCCGGCCGCTCCACCCTCTCCAATGATAATATACGCCATAGGAAGAGTTTCCAGGCCGTATTTTCTGATTGCCAAAGCTCCCAATGCTTGAGCTTGCGTGATAAAATATGGGTTGTCCGAGTTCATCAGGCAGCTGAAGAATATGGCATCGGCGCTCGGTGCCACGCCCGTGACGTTCCCAGGAAACAATATCACGGGTGATGTCACTGTGTTTTTGATTTCCTTTACAACAGAATCGAGCTCAATCTGGTCAATTCCCGTGGATCCCCCCACGAGAATAGCTTTCGCTCCGCACTTCTCAACTGTAGCTGCAAGCTTTGCAGCTTCTCGTGGAGTTATATTTTCGGAATCGATGAGACCCACACATATTGTGTGATGTGCCGCAATGAGGTCTTTAAGCTTGGACTCCACTTGTTGCTGTCTCAGCTTGTGGCGCACCTGTTTGGCCAGAATTGAACCTATCTACGAATTCGTTGTAGATATCTATTGGTTCCTTCCCTCTACTAGAGATCTCTTGACTAGTGCCACAACTTCCGCATGAGATTATTGTGGTTTCCTCTTTCGGCTGTAATCTCACAGCAACCATTCCACAATTTGGACAGGTGAAAACTTTCGGAAGTGTTTTTTTAACTACATGAATTACTCGTCTTCTTCTACGACCCATTTTTCTTCTACATCGCCAAACAACTAATCGCGTACGGCATAACTAGTTTGCTCCGGTTATTGTTATGGGTTTTTCGGTCATGGATACGGGCTAATTAAGCGTAGATTCCCTTGACTAAGAGCATATCCTGTCTATAGTTGTTCTTTCTAAAGTGATCTTCTTTAGTGATACGTTTTTGTATAAACATTCAAGGTTGGTGTTCCCTGTGCTTCAATCACTCAGAAAGGATACTCTAGTTTCATTTTTGGCGGAAAGATGTTCCCTTACCGATGCCCAATTAGACACAATATTGCTTTCTCAAGTACAAGGAAATTTGAAAGATGGGGCCCGGCTTCGGGATAAGAAGAAGGTTTCCCCAGGGGCTTTCCTGAGGACATTAAGGCAGGGCCAGGAGAATGTTGAAGCTTGTATCTACACGATGCTCTTACTTAGTTATCTGGGCCTCGTCGAAGTCGAAGACCTTCAAAGATTGGCGAGATCTAGTGAATTACTTTCCAGAGTTAAGGAAAGTGCACCTAGCATGGAAGCGGTATCGCGCCTTATTCAGGCAATGGAAGAACTTGCTCAGGGATTTAGTCGACGTAAAAAGCAAAAGTTTATTGTGTGATATTACAAGGCCTTATGAGTGATGTCAATAGTTTTCCCTTTGGATATCACAGGAATATCACTAGTTATCTCGATTGCAGCCATCATTATTGTGATTATTTTGTTCGATTTGATAAGGCGACAACTGCGACTCATAATGAAAGCAGAGGCAAATGATTCCGATGCTGCAATTTTGATAAATGAATTTCTGTCGAGGGAGAAAAAGCTAGAGGAACGGTTGGTGGACCAGAAGGTTAGGTTGGAGATATTGGAGCTTCGGATGCAAAGGCAGCCACGTTCCGCTCATGGTATTCTGGTGGGTAAGACGGAGACTAAAAGTAATGGAATAGATGATCTTTCAGATCAGCAGATGAATTCGTTAGCATACACTCGAATTGCTAGCCAGTATACTACTAATTCTGTTGTTGAAAATAAAGAGAGGCCGGAATTTTTCAAGAGGTTAGACCGAACCTTGCAGGCGGATGATAGACGTTTGGAATCAGTCTCGGTAGAAAGTAATTCAGCGGGTAAAAGGGATCGAGTTATTAATGAAATTCTTGAAGCGGTTTATGAAAAACAAGGCTTGGCAACCGCAAGAGAGATCCAGGCAAGGATCGGTCGATCGAGGGAGCACACTGCGAGGATGATGAATTTGTTGTATAAGCAAGGCCTTGTTAGCCGAAACATCGGATCAAGGCCCTTTACTTATTCGCTAACCGAGGCCGGTCAGAGGGAGCTGAATCCATAGAAAGAGAGGTTTAGAATGAAGAGCGAAATTACCCTTCTATGCTAGGAGTAGTAGCTAGAGCGGCTTGTGTTTGGGTGTTTTCCGTAATTGGTGCTCGTTGTTGTTCTTTGATCAATTTGTATATCCAACCTGCTCCGTTTCTTGATCTTGAAACCACGCCACGTTCAGCCAGTCTGGATAAGTAAGTGGACACTGTGCTTAGGGTACTCCTTAACTGATAATGTTGTTCGTAAGCTTCCAAGACGTCACTCGAAGTGAATGATCCGAATCTGAATTTGTTTAACACCAAACCGTATACTTTGTTGAAATTGGTGTCGAGAATCGAATGCTCCTCTTTGGTTTCGCGAAGAGTGGTGTCGTTCGAATTGTTTGATATTGACTGGACGAAGTCCAAGAGCTTGTCCATGTTTTCTTTCGAAGGGCCTTCTACTGCAAGTGAATATTTAGCCCCTTTTTGGTCAGTAAATTGGATTTTTACTTTTGGAGGGGTACACTTTGGAGGTAATCTCCCTGGTGGCAAGTCTTCAATAATGCTTGACATGGTTCAATGGCTTGACATAGGCTTGGAGTACTGTTGTATAAGCTATAAAGCTGTAAACAAGTGAAAGAGTTTGTCAAGTTTTGGCAAGTTAGATGAGATTGTAAAAAAACCGGGTTTTTTCGGAAGGAGTCTAGTTGACATATTGTGAAACGGAGAATCAGATTTTGAGCACGATCATTCTCCAGTGGAAATAGAGGGGTGGTTAATCGGTCCTAGTTAACATGTTAAGGGGTATGAAGTAGGCTCCAGTGGAAATAGAGGGGTCAATTTACGGTTGCTTTTCGTGAAGGTATTCGCGTTTGTTCACAGGGCAGATCCCTACCCTTCAAGTTCCAGTGGAAATGTCAGTTTCTGTGTTAGGTTAGGTTGGTTATGTTTGATTATTTGTTGATAGTTTAGTTAGTTTTAGTTGATTATGTTGTTTTTGTTGATCATGATGGAACTTGTATGGTATTCTAATCTGCTGTGTTGTCATAGTCCTATGATAAATGATTTAGCTCTCTCCAGTGGAAAACTAGGTCGGAGGAGGTCGTAGGAAAACCTTGGCGCTTAACCAACCTCGAAACGAAGAAACACTTGATTCTATATTTTCAAAGGCCCTTAAAGGAAGGACCCTTTTCAAAAACCATAAGGCCCTGCAATCTGACTTTGTACCGGACCATCTACCTTTCAGAACCAACCAACTATCATCGATAGCCCAAGTCCTCGCCCCGATCCTTCATTCTTCCAAACCATCAAATCTTCTAATCTATGGAAAAACTGGAACCGGTAAAACAGCTGCGACAAGACACATCATTACAAAATTAGCTGACACCGCCCTTACAAACAAAAATACACAATCAAAATTTGTCTACTGCAATGCGCGAATGAGCGGAACTGAGTATAGAACTCTTGCTGACCTTGCTACAGGAATAGGCCTCAAAATCCCCTTCACGGGCCTCGCTGTCACAGAGGTCCTCTCTAGAATGCAGGCCTTCATGAAGACGAACTCTCTCAAGACGGTGTTCGTATTGGATGAAATCGACTACCTCGTCCGATCCTCTGGAGACGACTTACTCTACGATCTGACAAGCTCCTCTGACAAAATATCACCAGGATTTCTTTCACTAATTGGAATTTCAAACGATCTTCAATTCAAAGAAGAACTCGGCGCCAGGGTTCAAAGCAGGCTCTCTGAAGAAGAAATTGTGTTCCCGCCATACTCTGCAGAAGAACTCCGCACAATTTTGAACGAACGGGCTTCACTCGCCTTAAACCCCAAAGCCTACATGACAGCCGCGATCAATCTCTGCGCCGCTCTTTCCGGATCTGAACATGGGGATGCTAGACGTGCTGTCGACCTCCTTAGGATAGCCGGGGAAATTGCCGAACGTGAAGGGTCAGACCAGCTCGACGAACGTCATGTGAGGATCGCACTACAAAAAATCGATCAGGATCGGATCTCCGAAGCTTTAAGAACACTCCCAATTCATGCAAAAATTGTACTTTTGGCTTCCATACACGGATCATCATCACAAAAACATACAGCTCAGTCATCGAGTGGTTGTGTCTACGAGAAATACTGTGAACTATGTGAGAAAACAGGCCTCGACGCTCTCACCACAAGAAGAGTTTCAGGCCTTCTTACTGAACTGGATACATTAGGCCTTGTAACTGCAGCAGTAGTAAATTACGGACGTTATGGAAGAACAAAAAAAATCACATCCCAAGTTTCCATGGAAGTCGCGAGCAAAGTCTTCCAACAAGATGAAATCATTAGAAACCTAATTCCTTAAAACACTCCCTTCTTTTATGAGACAGCTATTACATTATTCATTTTCCCGATCGACCCATAAGTCGTAAGGAATTCCCGTGTAGTTACTTCAAGCGTCGCCAAGTTAACAATGGGAACTAAGCCGGGCCTAGGCATAATTCCTAAATTGGCTTGGTAGCCAGTTTGAGCTTGCCAAGTTCCAGAATTTATTATCAAAGTTCCTCGATAATTTTCGATACCTACACTATGAACATGACCTGCATGGAATATGTCGGGCACCTGATCTATCACCAAGCAGTCCTCATTTTCCGGCGCAATTGGTGTTCTCGAGCCAAACATTGGAGCTAAATGCCTTGCCCTTAACAACACTTTCATCGCTTCAGCCGGTCTCTCGTAAGAAAGGCCCGGCGTCGTAGCCAGCACATCATCCAAACTTCGTCCATGATACACCATCACCGACACTCCGTTTAGTTTGACGAGGGCCGGATCCCCTAGCATCCTTACATTCTTTAGGGCATAAAGTGATTCAGCATACTTTCGTGGTATCATTGGCTGGGGTAGTGCTTGGCGGGTAGAATCATGGTTTCCAGGGATCACCAAAACATCAAGCTGCGGCGGAATAAGAGCAATCTTGTTAGAGACCATTTCGTATTGTTTGTAGATGTTACTTTCGGCAAGTTCGTACTCTTGATTCGGGAACACCCCTACACCATCAACAATATCCCCGCCAACTACAACGAATTTGAGCCGCTTCACTATTTCAAGATCTTCTTCTGCCTGAACCCCTCTCCCGCATAACCACTCAAGAAACCTTGCAAATGCCCCCTCCAGAAACTTGTTGCTTCCAACGTGAAGATCAGAAAGGAAAACAGCGTACACGGTCTTTTTCGACGGAGAAACAACTCTATTTGGTAGATCTGGTTGCGTGATGCTTTTAACTAAAAAGCGGCCTCCTTTTCCCTCCACCTCCATCATTATACATTGATCGAGTGTAACCCCATTCGCAAGTTTCCGTGTTTCGTTACCGAGCGCCAACACCGAAAGTTTGCCAGTCTCATCATCGATTACAAGTTCGACTCCGTTTTTCGTTACTCTTTTTGAATAAACTAGACCTGCTACTCGTCCAAGCTTGTCTGACTTTAGATCTGATATCCTAGAAAGTTGCCTTGCCTCAGGTCTCTCTTTTAAAATTCGTAATAGTTTCTCGTAGCGGCTTTTGAAAAGTTGGGAGAATCCTTCGATTCCAACAGCTTGAATTTTATCTGTCGGATCACTCACAATCTCCAGTTTTGTTTCAACGACATTCTCGTTATAACGATGAGAAATTGAAACTTCTTTATCCGGTTTACTCTCGCCGGAGGCACCAGATGACGACGCCGTTGTTGTTATCGCTATTCTTTGTCCTTCTAAATTTCTCCCAAGGCCTTCGAATAGATCTGGTTCTAATAGTAACAAATCTTCGCTCGTAATCGTGTTACTACTACCTTGTAGGCCTCCCTTTCCAGCCGAACCAATTTCTGAGCGCGCCTTTTCTTCAATGACAAGCGCAATTATCGACTCAAGAGTCGGTTTCTTCTTGTTTTGTTTCTCAAGCTGTCTCGCTAATTCTTGGAATAATTTCACCGCTCGTGGTGAAACTTGATGACCGTGAGAAATTGCGTACGCTACGACCCTTGATATAGAATTATTATCATCGGCTGAAGGACTACCGGGCAAGGAAGAGAAAACAGCGACCCCTTTTACGATGCTTGAGCGATTTTGGTCGCCTTGTCCACAAGAGACTTGGCTTCAGATTCAAATTTTGATTCTACATAGATCCTTACTTTTCTCTCTGTCCCAGAACTTCTTATCATGAACCACGCGTCGTTTTCTTTCAAAAGTACCTTTACCCCGTCAAAATCCTCTATTGATTTGATCCGCCCTCCCATTTCCCTTGAAGCTACCTCCTTTACGCGAGTATAATCAACAATAGAGGTCGTAGGGATGTTTCGCTGGTAATTGTAATATTTTGGAATTGAATCCAACGCCTCATCGAGTGTCATATTCCGCTCAGAAAGATACTGAGTCAGCACGATCCCTGCAGAGATACCGTCCTCCCAATACCCCCATTTTGGATCCACAATCTTACTTGGTTCGCTTGCATAGATCCCCTTGCGTTTGTAAAGCTCCTGAAATGTCTTACCTATCCTAGACCTAACCACGCGACAACCAGACTCCACCGCCACCCTTTCCAAGGCATTGGAACTGTTCAGAGAGATGATAACTGTACCATGCCTTACTTTCTCAATGATGGTTTTCAAGATGAGTGCTGCGAGGGCGTAGTCTGGAACGACTACCCCCTTACCATTGATCATGACGAGCCTATCGGCGTCGCCGTCATGTGCAATAGTGAAATCGGCTCCTATACTGCGGCTCAATGAAGCCACTTCTCCCAAAGTTTCGACCATTGGCTCGGGTAACCGGCCTGGAAAAAAGGGACTGGGATGTGCATTCACCGTGACGATATTGTGTCCTAGTTCGGAGAGGATGCCCGGCGTCACGAGACCGGAAGTACCGTTAGCGCAATCAACAAGTATCTTGAACTTCCTCTTCGTCTGGGTAGCACGCTTCAAAACGGCTTCTCTATAGCAAAATATTGCTTCTTCATTGTCAAAAGTGGACCCATAATGAAAAGCAGACCCAGACTCTCCTTCCTGCTTTGCGTAATCTACTCGCTTTTGTATGAGCGCCTCAAGTTTTTCTTCTTCCTCAATCGAAAATTCAATACCTTCTGTCCCAAAAACCTTCACTCCAGCATATTCAGGAGGGTTGTGAGATGCTGTCACGGAGAACCCAGCATGAAGTTTATTCTGTCGAATATTGAATGCAAGAACCGGAGTCGGAATTATTCCATAATTATCGACATCGCTTCCGTACCAATTCATCGTCGCGCAAGCTATGATTCCAAGTATGTACGAACTCTTTCTGCTGTCATATCCTAACCCAAACCTACCTACTCCTACGAGCTCGTTAACGGCGTAGCATACGGCTATTGTCTCCCGCATCGAGACTTCTTGACCGAAGGTTCCTCTGATACCAGCCGTGCCAAACTTTACGCGAATTGGACGCCTAGGGACCCCTGTGAGTTGATCAACATCTTCTTGTTTCGTTGTGATAATTTGAGTCAAAAAGCTAGTCCAACAATTACTCCTCCTATGTTAGGAAGGCTTCTATGGTTTTCCTTGGCAATGAAAGAAAAAACCTCGAAAAACAGAGGAAAGAGCGTTTGTTGTTGAATTCATTAACCCCGGAAATTAGTGACGACAATGAGCCGCATCAGAGACTATCACGTGATGATGTATGCATTATAACGCAATCTGACGGAAGCTTCTTTGGACCGACTGCATTAGGAGTTTCTCCCCTCCTATCTGAACCCGGAAGCCAAATGATTGGTTAATTTTCGCCATCGACGTGTTCAGTGAGTCATTGTCAATCGATTGCACGGCGTTTGAGCTCCACGGCAAGACCCAGACCGCGGAATTTTCGTGAAGTCCCAGTGAAACTGATATGAAGGGTGTCACGTTCTCCTTCCACACTTTCAAGAGACATCGTAGAGATGTACCGATCACCAACTCGTACGACGAAGATTGCTTCGGGAAGAAACCCAGGCTGCCGGAACGTGGAACCCATGAATTGTTCGAAAGTGAAACCGTTGGATGTCCCCATAAATGAAGTGTCCCTACCTGATTCATTCCAAAGCCGAAATAGGTGGTCTCAAACCTCAGGTCGTTCAGGGCCCTCTTCAACGAGGGAAGTGATGAGGACATCTTGAGGAAAAGATGGTGATGTCGTGTATTGGTCCGTAGATACCTTGGTGAGGTCCAAACGAGAAGCCCGACTCCGATGTCGCTCCACGAAACCCGAGCTATCGAAAAAGCGGACACTTCTTGGATCCTCCGCGCGCACGGAAGCCCAAAGCACTATGGCCCTTCGGCTCCGCGCGCGGTCTCCTCAAAAATTGTGAAAAAGCATCGGCCGAGACCCTGTCCTTGGTGACTTGGATCGACCATTATTTCAACCAAGTACTCGACGGATCGAAGTTCCAAGGGCTTTTGTGGAAGAAGCCGAATCCGACCACGAATCCATTTGACGGATCCTCCGCGGCTAGGTGCAGGCAGAATATGCGAGGATCCTCAAGCAGGGCGATCTTGTTGGCGTAACTTTGTCCCGCGTAATCTAAGTCCTTAACCGATCGAAAGCACCCAATCTGTTCCTTCCACGAGAAAGACGCGTTTATCTTCGTCTCATATATGATGATAGATTAATAGATTCGAGGCTGTTGATCTCCTATTTTTTTATGCAACGCCGACTGGAAGCGCTTCTTCCTATACTTTTCCCTCCGCACGCGAGTTGGAATTTATACGCTCGTTCAAGTCGGTTCTGTTCATGAATACCTAACCACATATCTCACAACGATATCCTGGCTCCTTCGTGACATCCCCAATAATCGGCTCTGTTGTGCGAGCCCTATCCAGATCAGATGACAAAAAGGATGGGTTCTCTGTTATTATCTATCTTAATTTGCTTTGATAATAGTAGACCTTGGTCGGTTAGGAAGGCTTTTGCATTTTACACTTGGAAATTTGATCTAGTGGAAGAAGAGAATCAGCGCACATTCACATATTTGTACGCCGGGGTGCTCGACTCGAACGCGTAATACACCTTTTGGTATGAAGAACGCATTTGTTCGACATCATGTTTGACACTCTCGGGATCCTCCTTCTTTACGATAATGCGAGCCATTAAAGATGCAATCTCTTTCATTCGATCACCTTTCATTCCTAATCGCGTAACTTCACTCGTTCCAATTCTCAATCCACCCGGGTGCATGTAATGTCTACCAGCTTTGATATCTCCCGGAATCAATTGCCTGTTGACGATGATGTTTGCTCTTTCCAGCTCCTTCTCAAGTGTCCCGCCGTCGCCGTATTTTGTGACGTCAATAGCAATTTGATGCGATTTCGTGTAGCCCAATTCCGATGCAAGGATGTCAAGGCCTTCGTCACTCAAAGCTTGACCTAGAGCCTGCGCATTCGAAATTACGTCTTTAGCATATTCTTCTCCATGTTGAAGGAACTCTGCAAAAGCCACGGCCTTACCCGCTACGTGATGCAGGTGGTGATTACTCGCTGTGCCTGGGAACGCGCCAGCTTTGATCTTATCAGCATACTTGTTCCAAGATAATACGGTTCCCCCCTGAGGACCGAACAGTGTTTTATGGGTGGACAAGGTCATTGCTTCCGCGCCCTCTGCCAGAGGTTGTTGGAATTGTTTCCCAGCAATCAGGCCTGAAACATGCGCCGAGTCATAGCAAACAAAGATGCCTTCCGACTTTAGAAAGTCAGCAAGTTCTTTAATCGGATGAGGAAACAAAAACAGGCTTCCTCCAAACATCGCCAGTTTTACCTTCTTCCCTTCAGACTTTAGTTTACGAACCTTCTCCTTTGTTTTTTCAACATCGATGTTCCAAGTATCCTTATCGAACGCAAAATATTCTACTTCGAGTCCGTGGACGAGTCCCGCCGTTCCATTGAACTCCTTCCGCCCACTGGAAATATGACCGCCATTTGGTATCGCAAGTGCGAGTATAGTATCTCCCGGATCTGTAAACGCAGAATATACCGCGAGGTTTGCACAAACTCCTGATACCGGCCTTACATCTGCAAACTCAGCTCGAAACAACTGCCGAGCAAGCCGCATACAAAGAAGCTCGACCTTGTCAATGTAAACGCATCCCGCGTAGACACGTTCCCCTGCCCAACCTTCTGCATACCTATTTCCAAAATCCGAAAGAATAGCTTCCCTTACTGCAGGGCTCGGAACATTCTCAGAAGCAATAAGAGGAATGCTGTTAGAAAACCAACTTTGATGTTCGTGAAGAGCGGTAAAAACTTCATCATAAGCACTTTTAGGATCTAATTTTTCGGTCTCTGACATCGTTGTAGTCTCTTCCATCATGACTTTGAAATCGCGCTCTCTGGTTACATAAAGATTGATTTGGAATGCGCTAAAGGAAGGTAATCTACGAATTGCCCCTCAACCTAAAGAAATTGCAATCTGCCGCCCGACGCAGAATAGGACTGAAAGGGGACGTACAATTCAAAAGTGTTCCGAAATCAAGGCTCACAACACTAAGAATTGGTTCGGGCTTTCTAAGCACATCAACAAACTCTTCAACGCTAAAACACACAATTGTATATTCTGATGCTTCTTCGCTGGATCCCACCGATGTCTATCACGAATTTTGTAGAGCGAAATTCAACGAATGTGGCTTCACGACAATTGAGCTGGCGGCGCTGGATACGATGAAAGAATGCTCAAAGGAGGATCCAAAATACATACTCGATGCTAATTCAGCGATAGCCGTAGTGTCAGAGGTTTATACAAGTGCTCTTTTGTTCTCAAAGTTCGAGGAAGCAAGTCAAAGAAGAGAAACAATTGTGATGCGTTTTGAATCAGACGATGCCCTGACTAATCTTCATACGGAAATGGGATTCTGGGGAACTGGAGCGATTTGTTATTATAAAAACGCATGTGAAAGAGCACGTGCAGACTTCCCCCAAAAACAAATAGAGAAAGCTTTTCACAGATCAAAAGATTCCAAAGAACTTCAAAAGGAATACGAACAGATCAACAACTTGCTGGCGGATCTACCTAAAATCGACCTGCTTACAATGGAGCGAATCTCTGATACAGATAGTATAAGTATCGTTGACGTTATAGTGCGACTCTTCGCAACAAAGACAGGTCTTGAATGCTAACCGACGATACGAAAATTAAGAAGACTTTTCTAATATGGAATCTTCGCCTTTGAAATCATGTATTGCCCAAAATGTGGAAAACAAGTGGACGACAACGCGGTTTATTGTCCATTTTGCAGAGCACAACTGAAATCAGCTTCTCCTTCTACGTCGGGATCTTCTGCCGCCGACGCACCGATGCTCTTTACCTCCAATTACGTACCGGGATTCAAAATCGATAGGGCACTCGGTCTGGTCTATGGAATTACTGTTCGTTCAAGAGGTTTAGGAGGGAACATAATCGCAAGCCTTCGAACTATAGGTGGAGGAGAGATTAAGGAATATACGGAACTAGCACATCAAGCTAGACAACAGGCCCTAGACAGATTATCCCAACATGCACAAAGCCTGGGAGCAAACGCAGTCGTGAGTGTCATGTTCGACTCTACTGAAGTCAGTAATAGTATGGACGAAATTATTGCGTTTGGAACAGCTGTGATGGTTTCTCCGCTTAATGATACGCAACAATACGTAAAACTGAGCTAAATTGCCTTTATTGGTAGCTTCGTTTATATTAGAAAGCACGAAGATGAACACTCGAGAAAATCTGAACGAAACAAAGCCGTTCTTTCTGCTAGAATAATATACGAGAGACTATCTCTCCCTCACTAGCAAGGAAGAAAGAACAAAAGAGGAATAATCTGACATCTAATGCCAAATCTTGAAAGCGGAGCTAACCGTTCGAGAAGGGCCCAGATTTTTGCTCTTCTTTTCATCATAGGTTTAGCAATTTTTACAACAATAGTGATAATCGAATCCAGTTCGTTACAGTGGCCACTAGCATCCGAAATTCAGAACGCCGCGAGTCATTTTAAGCCGCCAATTTCCTCTAATTCTTCAATTTTTATATCAGCTAAAAGCATTCTTCCGCCCGAGCCAATCGAACAACCAGTAATACACGCTCAAATCACGATCTACACCTTTTCTCTCCATGGCCTTGTTGCTGTTGCCTCTGGTTTCACCAATAATCTTGGAGAACAAACATTCATAGTTTCTCCTAACAACTACCAAGTTAAGATGGTGAGCGAAGCAGGAAACGCCTCAACCGTTCTTACTACTAACAATGGAAATACTACGGAGTTGGACATTTTTATCAACGAAACCGCCTATCCTACTTCTTTCATTGATGTTTACCAATCTGTATCGCCAGGTGTAATTGCTCCATGGGATAGCATGTACATAACCGTTCCATCAAACTCACTTTTGCTAAAGTCTAGTACTAACGAGTCAATTTATCTCGAATTCACTTCGCCATCATGCGCGTTTTGTAATGGAACGAATCAAAAATATAATGCCAGCATCATCAACGAGTACTCTTCATTACCATCAGGCACGGTTTGGCTACAAATTGAGTTGAATAGCATTGCAAATATTTCTACAAATTCCAGTGTTTATGTACTTACATATGTTTCATCTTATACGACCAAAGAATATTCCATGAATAATACAACTCTTTAAGAGAAAGGAGACGCAGAAAGTAAAATTGCCACCATACAATTATGAATATCTTCTATTTGGATTGATTGCGTTCGACGTTTTACTTTATTTCGTCCTAATTGGAGGTATACTAAGACAACGAAGAATATTCAGGATACCAAAGACATCAAATGCAGTTGAAGCTTTCGCTTTCTTTGAAGAATGTTACAAAGAATCTTTTCCTCAAGATAAAGACGGTTTCACTTGGAAAGAAGCTATCACAAAGGCGAACCGATTAGTGCACGTCGAGGATTTCGAGTGGGAAAAGATCCAACAATCTCTTCGAGATTACGAAGCTTACAGATACGCTGGAATTGGAAAAAGTGTAAAAATTGATAGCTCTCCAATACTAAGACTTTCAATTTCTTTGCGAGAAAAAACATATTCAGTTTCAAAGTGGAAACAATGGCGGAAATAACAGTAGACCTAAGAAGAAAAGTCGTTGACCAAGTCGGAAAAATCGTAGTAGGGAGAGAGTCAGAAGTAAACCTTCTTCTCATATGTCTCTTGGCAAAAGGGCATGTCCTTCTTGAGGGTGTACCAGGAATATCAAAAACACTTCTTGCAAAGTCTTTCTCGAGATGCCTTGACCTCAAATTCAAACGAATTCAATTTACTCCCGACATGCTTCCTTTGGATATAATCGGAGGTTATGTATTTAACATGAAAAACAGAGAATTCGAATTTAGGGAGGGTCCCATT
Organism: Nitrososphaerales archaeon; assembly: GCA_030041295.1. Lineage (GTDB taxonomy): Archaea > Thermoproteota > Nitrososphaeria > Nitrososphaerales > CADDZS01 > JASHOD01. Next base: position 93,883 of record JASHOD010000150.1, on the reverse strand, counting down.
TTCGCAAACATACTTCTTGCTGATGAAATAAACCGCTCGGGACCGAAGGTTCAAAGTGCTCTGCTTGAAGCTATGCAAGAAGTGCAAGTTACTGTAGAAGGAAATACTTCAAAACTTCCATTTCCATTTATGGTAATCGCAACTCAAAATCCTCTGGATTTCGAAGGAGTGTATCCCCTCGTTGAAAGCGAACTTGATAGATTCATGATGAAGATCAATTTCAAATATCCGGAATCGCAAGTTGAATCTGAAATTCTGAAGAAAAATCTAACTTATTTGGATACCGATCAACTTACTCCCATCATATCACAAGACGAATTGAAGAACATATTTTCTGAGGTAGATCGTGTTCACATATCGGATGAAATTCTTCAATATGTAGTCCAAATTGCAGATAATACAAGGAATGATTCTAGAATTGGACTTGGGGCGTCGCCGCGAGCAATGGTACAAGTAACTCATAGTGCTAGGGCAAACGCATATCTCGACGGGCGGAGTTTTGTACTGCCTGAAGATATCAAACTGGTTGCTCCTCACGTCCTTTCCCATAGAATCCGACTTGATCGGACAGCCATGATCAAGGGAATAGTTCAATCACCTGTCGTGGTGATTCAAGAGTTGCTGGGTACAGTGAAGCCTCCACGATAAGACTCACTCAAAGAGGACGCGATTATGTAAAAGCTACAATTGTTCTTGCTATCATCGCATCGTTTCTTGATATTGACGTAATGCTTGCTCTAGCTTTTACTCTTGCTATAGTCGGAGCAATAACGTTTCTAATCATGGTTTCTATCAGTCAGTTCAATACTAAAGTCGTGATAACTCCTCAAAAAATTCGAGGATTCAAACGAGACAGACTTTCAATAAATGCTAGGCTAATTTTCAAGCGAAGCAAATGGATCAACGTAAACCTTACTTCCATCAAATCCCAGCTTGGAGTCGACTCAGAATTTGAGATAAAAGATGGAGTGGTCAAGGTGATTATCAGCTCGAATTATGCGGGTCGATTCACGGGACTGACATCAAACCTCGAGATCGTCGATGTATTAAATTTATTTTCAAAGCAAATTCAAACAGTCTCCAATAATTTTGTTTTTGAATCCTTGCCGCTTTCGATTTTAACTGAAATTCCTCATTCTAGGCCCATGCCTTTGACATTAGGTGACAAGTCTGGTGGATCCCCAGGTTCAAGTCTTGAGCTTTACGCCCTTGAAACATATCAACCCTTCACCGAAACGAAGAACATAATGTGGAAGAGAGTTGCCCGAATGACCGACGAATCGTTGATAGTTAGAATTAGGGACTCTAGCATCCCTAAAGTTATGACAATAGGATTCGTGAATAACAAACCGAGGCGCGAAGCGGCGACAATTAATTGGATGGACTTGATTTGTGAAGCAATTGGGACGATAGGGAACACTCTTCTGGCATCAGGCTGTTTTGTTGAAATTATTCATGCAACACACGAAGGATCTTTGGATCCAATTTCAGTTCACGAAGTATCAAACTTTGATGAGCTCTCCGACAGTCTGGTACTTCTATTCGGACCACCAAATCCAGGAGAGGATATGGGGAATCTACTACAAGTTATTGACAGGTCAGACATTGTTGTTTGCGGAATGAGAGAGCTAGAGGATCGAAAACTAGCTGCACCGATTTCAAAGAAAATAACTCTTACAGTTGCTGAGGAAAGATCCTCGCCTACTATCATAGGTCAACGAACAATGATTTACACCGGCGCCGAAGATGTGAGAAAACTCATTTCAAACGTTCTTGAAATATAGGAGGAAATTAGAAGAAGAAAATGCAACGTTTAGAACAACAAAACATGCTAGAACAACCGCTTCGAAGGGAATATGCAAGAACTGGACTAGCACTACTTTCGACTTTTTCACTACTTGCTCCTTACATCTACTCTTTGAACCATTTTCTATCACCTATAGTTCTCGGCCCTATGAATGAAATAGAAGCGGCAATATTTTACACCATGTTACTTCGAGCGTTAACCTTAATCATTATTCCTTTTGCAAGAAGATTAGCTCCACAGGTGAAAATCCTAATCTTCTCATTCGAAGCCTTTATCTTGTGTTTTATAATTTTGGGGATCGTTTTTACATCAACCCCGGGACTGAATACAGTCTTGGCTGACATTTTAACATCTTGGCTCGGGGCGACATTCATCTTTTTAACGCCTTATTCAATGTACGAATTTGCTCTAATGATGAACAAGTCCACAAGTTTGACTTCGCTCTTTGTTACCTCTGCTCCTTTATTAGCGGTGGCTTTGTTCTTAGGCGGACTTGTTTCACGCATTCCAAACGCGCCTTCCGGTATTGCTAATTTTGGAGCAACAATAATTAGTTCAATAAGAACACAACCGAGTCTGGCCGGGAGTGCCACATCGCAGAGCGGCAATACGCTTCTAGCTTCAGCATCAATAATATTCTTCCTTTCAATGATAATTTATGTAGGTTACACTCTCAATCAATCCGCGCCAAATATTTCTAATGTTCCCAAATATCACTACGCCTTTGCCCTGATGTTTATTGGAGCTCTTATTTTGTATAGTTGGATAGAGTTGAGCGTCTCGCTCTTTAAAGGAGATGTATTTGAGATTTTCAGTGCACCGGCAATAATCATTCCTGTTATCATTTGGGCAGTGTGTCGTCGCCGTGAAACACAATGAATTAAAGAGGAAGAATTTGGCACTCAAAGCGCTTCCCCTATTATTGTTCATAATGCTTCTACTCTTATCTAGCTCTTTTTCCACCTTTCAGATTTCTTATGGAGGAAAAAGTACTGCAGTGGCATTTTCCACTTCTTCACCACTTCAACCAGCTTCATCAAACCAAAGTACGATAGAGATCGGTTACGGTCCGAACAGTCTTGCTCCTATTACACAACAAATCCCAATTTTCACCGCGAATGATCAACTTTGGGTGGAATCAGGTTACAATAACGGTAATCCTACTTCAGTCGTTTTGACCAATGGAACTTCAGGAAACACTGTAGCATCTAACAATAATATTCCGCCACAAACGATTAGCAAAATTTACTCCTTTCCGACTAATCTTCCAAGTCAAAATTTTACACTTTTAGTCCAGCCGGAATTTTACGCCTGTTCTCCTTCCTGCTCCTCAGGGGAATACACTATTGAATTTATCAATCCAATGAACAGCGCAATCAATTCTTTGAATGCCAACTATTCACTCAACAACGCTACTCTTTCAATTTCTTTCGCCTCCCCAGACTTGACAAACAAATTTGATATTCAACAATGTCTGAGCAGTGTATCATCCGCAACTGAAGCACAGGTTCCTCTTCCTAGTTCATATGGATCAGGATTTGTTGGTGTGATTGGAGATCCTAGTACTACTAGCGCGATAATTGAAACTAACGGATCGAACCACGCGTTCCCATTTTCTTTTTCATTCGAGCTTCTGGCAAATTACACCAGCGTTCTCTCGGGAAGAAGTGGAGGAATTGGATATACAAGCTTCGAAGTAGAGACTGCAAGTTCGAACTCCATGCTCATCCAATCTGGAGAATCAACACCAGTAAATACGACCCTAGTAGATACGACGCCGTTACGCACCGGACGATACATTTTGCAAGCGACGTTTCTGAGTGAAAATAGCGGCATCCAACAAGTTGATACCCCATTGCTAATTGAATCACCCATAGCCAGTTCATGGTACTGGCTGGGTTCATGCGAACAATTAGGCAGCATATCTCCATCATTTACTTCACAACTTTCTCTTTCGGGTTCCCCGTCCCTTTGGCCGAAATATCTCTATCTTATGTATAGAATTGTACCAGGTATAGAGAGTTTTTCGAATATCACATTGGGCCTACAACTTAACAGGGTCAGGTTCGTAAATGGCAACAACAAGCTTCCATCAAACATCGGCATGTCGCTAGTCCCGAATTCATCAGGTTCAAAGGTGGAGTACCACGAGATTGAAAACGGCGGAGTAGCCTATCTAGTAATGAATGGGACGTATCCGGTCATGTCAACATTTGATCTTTCATTTGCTGGTAAGGTTTTCTCATCGATGAATGTTACTTTCGAATCCCCAGACAGCGAAACTGTCGAAAACGTGCCTCTAGCGGAGTTACAGATATCAGCAACACAAGGTGGTGTTGGACTATCAAACAGAACAGTTACTATATTATCAAATAGTTTGAATGCTTCGTTTTCGATTCTTACTAATATGCAGGGAACAGCCCTAGTCTTTATTCCTCCTGGGCAATACACAATATACATCGAGAATGGAAATCACCAAAGTTCACCAACAACGGAATCGTTCACCGCTGGAAATACATACAATGTCCCTTTCAGTTATGCAGGACCGATAAGTTATACCACTTACATAATTTGGATAGTCTCTACAATCACCGTAGCTGGAGTGGTTGGAAATTTGTGGTTCTGGCTAGCGAGGAGGCGAGTCAATAGGCAGCTACGCGAATTATAAAAATGACGGGGGTTTTCACACACTATAATGTAAGAGGAAGAGGAAAGAAGATTTCCGCGCATCTATGAAAAACGGATAGAACCAAAATTGAGAATCTAAAAAATTCTAATGTAGCCTTTAACCCGAAGTTCTTCACATTCACGATTCCAGTTATATTAATCTACTCAAGGCTTGTTTCCTCCTGACGCGATGCAAGTATATATTTCGCAAAGGCTTGGTATTTCAAAGTAAATCATCTAAAATTTGTCATAAAACAGGCAACGACGGAAATCAGTGACTCCCACCTCTTTGATACAACGTATCGAAAAAAAGGCAAATCAAGGAATAAGCCCAATCATCGGCGTTCTTCTTTTGATGTTGATTGTCGTCGGAGTATTCGTAGGCGTTCTGGCGTATGTCTCGAACTCTCTTGGTACGGCCAGCTCCGGTCTCTATAACGTTGTGCAAAATTCAGGCAATCAGGCTGCCGAGCAATTATCGGTGGAACAGACCGCATTTAGTCTAACATCATCGGGTTCTACGACTTCCTATGTGGTTGTAACTTTTTCAAATACCCAAACTTCGGCTACAGCTTCGCCATTTCAGCAAATGCTCACAATCAATCCATCACTGTACACCTCCATTGAATCCACCGATCTTGGCAACATCAGATTCTTTCAAACCCTTTCCGGAGAAATTTTCTCAGGCCCGATTGATTCATGGCTCGAATCAGTAGCTAGCACACCCGCTAATACGGCGACCAGCGCGACATTTTGGTTGAGTTTACCAAACGGGATCCCTGCCTCTTCTCAGTTATCAATCTATATGGATTTTAGCGCAACAACGGAGTTTGACGGAATTATCGCTGGCGAGGCTCCCCAACTCAGTTCAACCTATGGACAGTATGATAACGGGGCTAACATCTTTCTCTACTATAACAACGGTGGTTCCACCGCAAACCTGAACGTCGAAAACGGCGGAAGCCTAACAGTGGCGACTGAAACCAATCCTTATGGCTCGTCAACATCCATCCTTACATTGACGGGTTCAGGAAGTACCACTACATCAGCTGAAACGGTCGCATGGTTGAGCTCTGCACTCATAGGAGACAATTTCATCGCAGAAGGCTGGATAAATATCAATACGAACTTGAACGGGCTCTTTGCAATTAGAGGCGCGAGCAGCTCTGCCTTGACTAATTACATAATCGGAGACGGATGGAGCGGCGACGCTGCGTCGGTCGTGTATGAGAGCGGGACGACGAATACACTCCTAAGTGGAAGTGGAACTCGTGCTGCAGGCTGGTTCTGGGATGTTGCTACAGTGGTCGGAACAAGTTTGACCGCATCGATTTACAATGAACAACCATATCTTGGTGGGACTGTCTCATCAACAACAACTGTATCTGACTCTACCTTAGGAGCTTCAAACCAATATGTGGGTATTGCGACTTGGTCAGGCTCGACTTCATCGGTTTACTTCTATGGTTGGCGGATCAGAAGCAATCCGCCAAGTGGCGTCATGCCTACATTTTCGTTTGGCTCAACTTTGACAAATACTCCCCCTCAGGCCGGGGCGACTCTTTACATCACAAACAAGGGAGCCAATCCTGTCAATATCGGAGGCGTTTATGTTCTAAATGAAGAGACTGGCGCACTAGTAGCTAGTTTGACCCCCACTACCCCAATCTTCGTTCAGTCTGGTTCGATTCAGCAAGTTTCGATAACATTTACTCCTGTAATTGGAGTTGCTTATGAATTTGTGATTGCGACCTTGTTGGGAAGTAAATTCACGGCCACCGAAGTTGCCTAGGATTTAACCCAAATCAAGTGGCCCCTATGCTGGGTGCAAGACTTCTCTTGTCATGTGGAAATTTAATTTTTCCGCAACAACCACCCGGCGACAAGCGTACCCACACTCAAGATAAACAAAAAGGACGAGATGAACACCACTTCAGCATTCGTTAGACACATTACGTTATTCAGCAGTCAAAGTATCGCTTCAGATGAAGAAGATCCAATAGTGATAACATTTTGGCTAATGGCAATTGGATAAATCGTGTAAGCCTGCTCTTCGAAGACTAGCCAGAGTGTTGAGGCAAAAGCTGTAACGATGATTAGTGATCTCAGAATATTAATTCGACATTCGATGAGACCATCAACAACAAAACACATGATAACGCAAAGGATACGAAGGTAACGTTTGAAAGGTAAATAGGAAAATAAACAACGGAGCCGAAATCAAAAGCAGTAAGAGCGATGCTCTCAAATTTACAAGCTAATCCACTTGCCCTCATAGAGACATTTGCTATAAAGCTAGGATAAGAAAGTGCTTAGTATGCGAATTCTCGAAACGAGTTTTTATGCCGGAGAAGTGTAACTCTCGGTTTCCACTACTCCAGAGCTCGTCGCAAAAGTTAAAGCGTATGACGTGGTCGTGCTCCATGGAAACGAAAACGCAAGTGTCGCTGTGGAACCTGCTCCAACCCAATAATCAAACAATTCAGTCGAATTTGTGAAGTAATCCTCGATGAGACTATTTGTGGCAGGATTTGCTACGTACAAGCTCACTATGTGAATTGCGCTAGACCCATCATTTGTGACAGTAAGTGAGGATAATGAATCGAAGCGTACGTTGAATGAACCTACAGATGGATTTCCATTTGTCCACGTGACGGCGAATGTACCTCCGGAAGCCGAGCTTAATCCCACTATATTCGGCTCGTAAGTGGTTGCGCTGATCTTCGGACTCCAAGTTTGGCCGACATTTCCAGTGTAGTAGTAACTTAATGTGGAAACACTCGCGTCAAAGAGATAAATTGTATTACCGAGAATTCCGAGGGCCGCCTGCCATTTCGCTGTAGAAGTTTCAATTTGTTGTTCCGTTGATGTAGCACTACTTCCTATGACAAAAGTCCAAAAATTCAAAGTCCCAGTCGTTTGGCTTATTGAAGAAGAAGCAAGTCCTGCAAATGCAAGCATTGAACCATCAAGTACTTCAGAAGAAGAGGCGAGTGCGTAGTCCGAGGGTGGAGAAACTGAACCAGTCCAAGTACTTGATGACCATCCGGAACTCACAGTTGTTGAATATATCGAGATAGCTCCCGTCCCACTTGTCCCGCTTGTCTCAGCAACCAGAACAGCTCCTGCACCAGTTTCAAGGCCGTCAATTGTCGCGGATGCAGTCGCGGTTGGAGAGGTGGATGGAGCTATATTTGACGACCAAGCTGTATTCGCAGCTCCCGATGTATGCTCATAGACTTCAATGTGATAGGTGGTCCCGCTTTGGAGAGTAGTAAGGGCGACCCAAGCGTTGCCCATGGAATCGATTCCGATAGAAATGGGCCCGTAACTTGTGTATCCTGTTGATGTTGATATTGTTGCAACAGTTCCAAATGTGATCGTCCCACTTGATGATAAGGATCCTGAATCGTAATCAAAGGTAGTTGCACTATCTCCACTTGATAGAGCCCAGTAGACAGTACTACTACTGTAATCCAGACTGAAATCCGAGCCTGTCGCTGCACCTGAGTAGGTCGCAGAAGTTATAACACTGGTCGCAGAGCTCCATACTAAACCATCAACAGATGTTGCATAATCTATCCCAGTCCCGACGGCAAAGAAGTCCCACCATAACCCCAAGTCATAGAACAATTTGTTCTCTGAAGGGCTTGATGTCGCCGTATCGGTTGTCGAACCACTGTATACCGTGGAGGGGTTAAGCATGGTCGGATTGTACGACTGAATGTTGACTTCTCCAAATCTTACCGTATATGGTGAAGCGCTACCGCTTGACCAGATTGCTCCAACCTCGGCACCGCCGTTAACGTACTCCCAGTCCGGAGTGGATATTCCAAGAACCGAAGTCTCTGAGGTTGATACTGTTTGTTTCGCAGTCCATGAAGTGTCTGTCGTGCTTGTAGAGAGATAGATGGTGGTAGTTGCTCCGTAGATTATGACAAGATAGTTAGTTGAGCTGAGAGACGTACCTGTGCCATCCTCAGAAAGCGAAACTGGCTCTGCTGTACTTATCACACTAGAATCTATCGTGGTTACCGAAGATATGGAACCTGCGTAAGGATAGCTTATGGTAACGACACCGCTAGAGCTTGCTCCAGCGAAATAAACTGTCGTTCCAATTCCGACCGCGGATACATGATCAGGATAATAAATTGCTGTAGTAGCTCCGACGGAAGTCCACGTGGTTGTGCCTGTTCCTTGACAATCGGTCGTTGGCGATGTCCCAGGAGTGCAGTAGTAGAGGTGGAACGCCTCTGCTGTCGTGAAACTCTGGGCAGTTCCGCTTCCACTCGTTGCGTACATTACAACTATTGCACCATTACTGAGTCCTACGAGTAGGGGGACAATATCATCGGCTCCGACTTCAAAGGATCCGGGAGCTGACTCTTCGAAAGTGCATCCGCTGAGAGTGCTCGTACATCTATACACGAGAGCATATCGATCCCCCGTTGTACTGTAGTAAGCGTTCACAGCGACCCAAATATTGCCAGAGGTGTCATTTGTTATCGAAACGTATCCCTCAGTAGTATAAGTGGAGGTACTCGGAAGATTCTCGGAAAGTGTCGTAGCTGTTCCAATCGTTCCTCCTGATTGAAGAGGCACGCTCTCTACCGTAAAAGAAGTTGCTGTGCCATATTCGGCTAGAACAAAGTAGAGAACACTACCGCTGCCCAGCCATACACTTAGGTCGTAACTAGCAGTATCGCCAGCTGCGGTTGATAGAGTCTGAGTGGCACTCCATGTAATCCCGTCTGATGAAGTCTGGTACACGATCGCAGTTCCGCTAGAGTAAAAGGCCCACCAGAGACCCTGAGAATAAACTAACTTTCTTTCAAAAGGATAGTGCGTCTGGACGGTTGCACTTCCAATGGAGTTTACGTTGAAAGTTGGCGGATTGGAACTTCCACTCGCGACGACTGGAGATCCAAACTGCATCGCGGACGAAAGCTGTGTCTGTTGATTCTGTATTTCTGTTTGATCTCTTTGAACAACCGCATTTTGATAAGTAGAAAAAGAACTGAATACGGTAATAAACATCGCAAACGCTATGATCAGAATTAAGACAAAGAAGATAGTTCCGATAATGGAACTTATCCCGCGCCTGCGTCGAATTTTCCAGTTCTTTCTAGTTGTATTTTGCATTCATAACAACCGAATTGCCGAGTAAAGTAGATGCTGTGAAAAGGTATGTGGTTCCATGTTTTGGAAGGAAGCCTGTGATCGTGAATGAGCTCAAGATTCCTGAGTTTATCGTAACCGGTAAGGGGGAGCTCTTTGCTTGCTCGACGAAAGAGCCAGCTGTGCTATTTTGAACGTAAACAGCCGCTATGGTTGTTGGATTAATACCATCGTCCCTTATGAAGAGAGTGGCGCCAGAGGTTGACGAAGTGCCTGTGTTAACAAAAACCACTTGCTCAATTACTACGTTCTCGGAGATTTGATTGCTAGAATTCGAGAACATGTTGAGTAGGTTACCTTGAAAACTATTGATGCCACCCGTTGCAAAAGCAAAAACTGTTGCACCTAAACTTACCACTAGAACGATCATGAGCAGGGTCGCAATGATTTCACTGATCGCGCTTTTTCCGTGCCTACTAAGATGTTTCAATAAGGATAATCCAACTGCTTTCAAAGGACAGTCACAACTATAGTTTCCACAACATGGAATATCTCAAACTAGTTTCGCGAGGTATCCGGAATATATATAGCTGCTATGAATGGGATATTGCAGCTAACTATATGAGAACAAGTATCAATAATTCGAAAAAATAAAGTACGATGTTTGGATCCTTAGTCTGAATTTATCAAAGAAACACAGTCGCCTCTGGGCCATGAACCAAAAGGCGACAGATGTTATCAGGAGAGAATTTCATTCAGTTGACATACTCTTCCATAACGGAGTCAAGAAGCTTGTTTTGAGCTTCTAAAGATCTGACGGCGGCCCTTAGAGCAAGCTTTCTCTTACTCTTATCATCAATGTTCGAGAGAATCTTTCTCCAAACCGCAGCATGTTTTACGTCCGCTTTCTCGTGAATTTCGAAGTAAATTAGAGCGTCTCGATTATTCAGTCCGTAGAATTTTTTGAGGCCATCAATCTTTGTAGTACTGATCTTCGGAAGTTCTAGTTCATATGCGTACAATGCCGCTACGGCTTCTTCAAATGAAAGTGAAGTAAGAGATTTTAGATCTTTCACTGCCTCAACCGATTTCGATAGTCCTTTGTATTGTTGCAACACTTTGGTCGAAATTCCTAGCGAAGAGCCGAATCGAATCCATAACGCAACATGATCCTTTTCCTCATCAAGGTTTTCTCGAATAGAGTCGGTGAAGCAGGACCCACTTCTATTGAGAGTGTTGCTTACAAGCACCGGGACTTGCTTAACAAGTTGGAAATATTCCTTGGAGTACCCCTCCAAATGTTCCTTGCTTAACTCGCCTTTGCTCCACATTTGGTAGAACGGATGCCTGAGTAAACTTTTCCCTTCAACGACCTCGTCTATTTCTTCCACAAGAGACTTTGCCATGTACGGTCTGAATCCTTTTCTCGAATAGGAAAAATGACAGCTTGAAAAGGATTTAATGCGCGGACAGAATTTCTTATTCCTAACCGAATTTTAATTGTTCTTCAAGTTGAACTTGCAGACATTGTCGCTTTTAGAAAGGCACAATTCCTCAATGCAGACAACATCCTTGTTCAAAATGTGATGAGCAGCGCCGGCTATCATGCCCACAACTATGTAACACTCCACTTGTCCTGTATTTCCCGCAGAAGGAGCGAAGAAACTGTCTTTCAAGTTTACATATGCTTCACCATTTAGTCCCGTGAGTATCGTTTTTAGTAGTGGTATGCCAAACCCTCATACCCCTGAATCTTCCCGATTTCAAGAAACTTCTTGTAAGTTTCCATTCTCGACGTGCCAAAAGAAACGATGGTCTTCTTCATCAAATCGCCATAGCCGATTCCCATGTCGTAATGAATCACCGACGCACCACTCTGGAAGAGCTCGTGAAGCTTGTCTATTAACCCCTTGTAGAATTGCTCGTCGATAATTAGGACACGAAGATTTGAAAATAATTCGTCCGGCTTTCTTTCAAGACGTTTAGATCTTGGATTTATAGTAACAAGAATTTCGCTAGAATCTTCTTGTTACTATTTTCCTGAAAACATCTTGGAAAATCATTTTCCTTTTTACACATTAGCTCAGAAAAGAAAATAATATGCTCTTGAATCACATCAAATCCTTTCACGCGCTATGAAGCTATCTTTTTGATTTATGGAAGTGGAAAAGAAAGTTATGTGTAGCTCGTCATTTTTTGTCGCAATTTAAGAAAGTATGATAAGTCCACTGTTTCAAGTCATATCATATTCGATGTAATGCAACTCTTCACATTGCATTAATAGCCACCGCCAAAAAGCGTTCAATCGGCCTTTTTTCTTAATTGTTTCACAACAATTATCTCAGAGGTAAGTTGATCATAGATCCGTTTCCCGAAGAAACGAGGAACAACTCTATCCTGAAAGAGACAACGGGCATCTATGGTCGGACAAAACGCTCAATCTACGTGGTACGGGATTAACCACTGAGTGAAGGCCGAGTATGGAATAATTTCAGGAATGATTACATTTTCGTAAACTTAAAGTAAATAGCTTTGCTCCCTATCAGATAGGATGTTCTGCGCCCATTGTGGAGCAGTCATGTCAGACGGCTCGAATTTCTGCCCCAAATGCGGGGCTCCGGCATCACAGTCTAGTTTCGTGAATTCATCAAGTCAAGTAACTCCTACACAACCATCAGGGTTTGTTCAACCGCCTGCTGCCGCGACTATATACTTGATGCAATATGTAACCGGCAAAGGGGTTCACGTTCTCAGAGACAGATCAATCACCGATGACAACGGCAATGTATTATTCACTATTCATAGGAAAAGTAACTGGCACATGGATTATGACATATTGGACAGCAAAGGGGAGCTCAAGGGTTCCTTCAATATCAAGGCAACAGGACCACATCACACTACCGAAGTTCACGACTCGTCAGGAACAATTACAGCGTACATTAAAAAGAAACTTGTGACGATTGGCGCGCCAAAATGGTGGATAGAAGACTCTCAGAATCAGAAGACCGCCGATGTCAACGGACAGTTTGCTAGCACTGAGTATAAGGTTGTTTCAAACCAAGGCGAAACTTTAGCGTGGGTAAACAGGGATTTTTCGAGTTTTTCGAACTTATCGCACGGTACATGCGTCATCCATCTCGCAAATGAGGGATTCGACAAGATACTACTTTTCGCGCTGTGCACCGACGCAGAAAGCGTCCGCTGAAACGTAAATTCCATCCTCGTGCCAAATATTATTCCAACCCGGTCATTACCTTTAGGGTGTACAAATTAGTGCACTTGCACTTGCTTTGACTTTCCATTTTCAAAATTGCATGCTAATTGCGCGTATCGCTTTATTATTATAAAGAAAGAATTGACCGTTTCATTTCTCTAACACGACCGTTTCAGGAGTTCCTAGTTTCATTTTGGCGCATGATTCAAGCTCTGCAACTGATGTAAATTTGCAAGCTGGACCAATCCTAAAAGACGGAACGAGTCATTCTACCAGAACCTTACTTGTGCTAACTGGAGTTGCACTTCTCGTAAACTACGTAGAAACAATGGTCATCCCTGGAATTCCCACGATTGAAACAAAGCTCGCAACTACTGCTACAATCGCCGCTTGGATCACTTCAGCATATCTTATTGTAGGCAGTGCTGTATCGCCTCTCTTTGGAAAACTGGGAGATGTCTTCGGAAAGAAGAGGATGTTCTTAGTTTCGCTCATTTTCTACATTGCAGGAGTAGGAATGGCAGGTTTCTCTCCCTCAATTTATTTCTTGATCACCGCAAGAGCCCTCCAAGGCGTCGGTTTCGCGATCATACCAATTGGCTTAGCGATAGTCACTGATGTGTTCCCGAAAGAAAGGGTTGCAACGGCTCAGGGAATCATCAGCGGGACTTTCGCGATTGGTGCTGCAGTTGGTTTAATCGCTGGTGCTTACATTGTTCAGGACTGGGGCTGGCAATGGGCCTTCCATAGTGCTCTAATTCTTAGCATAATACTCTTTGCAATTTCTGCGTATATCCTTCAGAAGGATACGCCGAGAAATATCAAGGCATCAATCGACTATGCGGGTGCGGGAATTCTAATGGGAGGGACTACTCTTCTTCTGCTCTACGCAACGGAAGGACCAACACTGGGTTGGCTTGCGAATGAAGAGCTTGCTTTTCTCATACCAGGAGCTGCACTGTTTGTCGGATTCTTCTTTTTTGAAAATACGAGAACCAATCCGCTGATCCAGCTCCCGCTTCTCAAGATAAGAAATGTCTTGGTTGCAAACCTTGTCGGAGTTATTTCTGGACTTACAATGTTTAGCCTGTTCTTCGCGCTTACTTTTTATGCGCATTATCCGACGAGTTTTGGCCTGAATCTAAGTATCATAGATACAGGCTGGACCCTAGCTCCGTCTACTCTCGTAATGCTGATTGCCGGCCCTCTTGTGGGAAGATTGACACAAAGATCAGGTCCAAAGCCAGTTTTGCTTTTGGGCTCTGCTCTATCTTTAGTAGGATTGACTTTATTCTTGCTGAACCGATCCACGTCGTTGTACGTAACAATCGATTTGGTAGTTTCTCTTGCAGGAGTGGTATCGATAATTGTGCCAATTGTGAATATGCTGGCCATATCGCTACCAAAAGAGGCAATTGCGGTTGGATTAGGAATGAATACTATGTTACGAAACCTAGGAGGAGCTATTGGTCCTGTTATTGCGACTGTAATATTATCAACTTATACTAGCCGGTACTATGCGAATGTCGCTGGCCACATAGTTCCAACTAATACCTTTCTTGGAAATGCTACAGCATTCGATTACATTTTTGAAATTGGAATTGGCTTGATGATATTATGCATTGCGATCAGTCTTGCGACCAAGAACTACACATTCAAAAAGCAAATCAACGGAAATGCATCAAACGGAACCGTGAGTCAAAACAACGTACAATCCGGATCCTAGGAAATAGGATCCGAAGGAAAGCAAGACTACTCCGGCTATGAGATCCAGGAGCCAGCGCGGGACTCGCATTAGATAGTCATACGACACTGTGCAAACGCCGATTAGGACAACTAAACTTACGATTGCCCCGAGCAAAACGTACAAGGGGGCCTGCGCGGTAAGCGAACTAGCCGCTCCTAAGACGAGACTTGCTTCAAATCCCTCCGTCAGCGTAACTGAGATCACAGGCAACGAGTTCGCGAAAGAGAATTGGAGTTGCTGAGCTTCCATTTCGCTCCCACTAATCGTTTTTGCGACACTCGCGCTCTTCTTTCTATCTTCTTCTATGACCTCCGCGCTCATCTTCTCCATCTTTGCTCTGAAGGATTTGCCTCCAAAGTAGTATTTGACAAAACCTCGAAGAAAGCGATATGAAAAATACAGAATGATTACTCCAGTTATGAGATCCACCGGAACTTCGGATGTTTGAGTCGTCAATCCAGGTATCATTGACGACGCGACTAACAGCTCGCGAACTACGAAGAAAATTCCGATAGACCCTAGCCCGCCCAATCCCACTCCAGCTAAGACATTTTTCTTACCCAACTGACGAATTGTGGCAAAAGCAAGGATAGCGACTTCGCTTCCTTCCACAAGAACGGACTTGAAAGCGAGAAGAAAAGCGCCGATGAGAGTGACTGTAACAAGTACCATTGGTGATTGGTAAACTCCTCGTAATTTAAACCCTGAGAGCTATGAAAAGTGTGAAATTGAGTGGCCCGAAGATCTTCCTATTGGATTGTTTTCTTATTCAGCTTCCAAGCTAGTTCCGTTGCAATCTGATCTCGCGTCTTTCCTTGAATGTCAATCCCTTCGTTCTGAGCGGCCTGAATTAGAGGATCGCTAGCACTTGAGACCGTCGAGACGCTTGAAGGTGTGTCTTGTACCGGGCTACCATCCATGATGTTTTGGGTGATTCCCGGCGGTATTCCTCGGAAGCCCATTTCGAGCTCTTTTCTAGCCCTGCCAATTGCGCGTGCGAACTCGGGGATCTTGTTGCTTCCGAATAAGAATACAACTATCGCCACTATCAGAATCCAAACAACGGGGTCATCCCACGCCAATTGAAATCCCTCACGCAAGAGTCACGGAAAGGGGCCGCAATTATTTAAATCTGGACACGAAATCGCGATTAGCGCCTTCGATTACTCTGAAATCGCGGCTTGCGTCCTCGAAATTCGTTGTTGAAATGCGATGATGATGACGAAGCTGTGTTCTCTGTAAAGCTAAAGCTGCCTTGTCTCTTGGATGGTCCATCATAATTGGAGGTTCTAGTATCGCGATGGTCTCTTCCGTCGTTGAACCTGCGATTTTGTTGGTGTTGAAATCTCCCTCGGGAATCACCACTACTTCTGCCTCCTACTCTGTTACCTCCACGAAAACCGCGATTTGGACCCCGACCCCGTCCGTATTCTCTTGTTCTTCCGCTGTTTCCCGAAGAAGCATCTCTTCCTTCGCCAGCCGAAGACGAAAAGGACGAAATCTCTCTGCCGTCTCCCAAAAGCCCGCTCAACTTTGTGATTGGAACCTCCGTCATACCCACTATTCTATTGAAATCTGGATACTCTGCCTCAGTCACAAATGTAATCGCCTGCCCATTTCTTCCAGCCCTCGCTGTGCGGCCAATTCTGTGGAAATAAGTCAAAGGATCTTGAGGGACGTCGTAGTTAATTACGTGACTAACCGCGGGCACGTCTATTCCTCTAGCGGCTACATCAGTCGCGACAAGCAATTCGATGTAACCATTCCTAAAGTTCCTCATTGCATGTTCTCTTTGATTTTGTGACAGATCTCCGTGAATGGGAGCTGCTTTGAATCCAGCCGCTTGAAGCTTATCGGCCAACTTCTGGGCTCTGAATTTCATGCCACAAAATATGATCCCGGAAGATATTCCATTGCGCCTAAGATACTCGACAAGCGAAGGGAATTTTGTCCTATCATCCACCAACACATACCTTTGTTCAATAGTCTCGAGTGATATCTCGTCGCTGTCAATCAATACTTCGAGCGGGCGATCCATGTAGCGCTGACTAAGGCGCTTGATTTCATCGGGCATCGTCGCTGAGAATAAAGCGGTTTGGTTTCCGCTGGGAATCTGTCTTAGAATGTAATCGATGTCGTCGATGAATCCCATATCGAGCATTCTGTCTGCCTCGTCCAGAACTACAAACTTGACGTCTTGGAGGTTGATGGTTTCTCTTTCGATGTGATCAATTAGCCTTCCTGGAGTTGCAACTACTACTTGGGGAGGCCTTTTGTGCAATCTTTCAATCTGCGGAGTTATTGACTGCCCGCCGTAAACGGGGTAAGCCTTGTGAGCCGTATATTTGGCTAATTTGTTGAACTCATCAGTAACCTGAAGTGCTAGTTCTCGGGTGGGCACAAGAACCACCGCTTGAACATACGGTTTTTCTCCGTCCAACCTCATTATCATTGGAATCGAAAAGGCCGCAGTCTTGCCTGATCCCGTATGGGCCTGCCCGATGACATCTCGTCCATCTAGAAGCGGTGGTATTGCCTGCTCCTGAATTGGAAACATCGAGGTATACCCAGCGTCCCGTAGAGCTTTCATAAGCTCCGGGCGAAGGTTCAAGTTGTGAAAGCCCGAAGTAGTTGTTTTTTTGGATTTTTCTGATTTGAATTCACTACCTATCTGTGCAGTCGGAATTATTTCTTGTTCGTTCATTTCTGATTTCTCTCTTTCTTTTTTTTGCGAGTACATTCGATCGATTGCATCCTGACTGAAAGAGAAAGAATCTTCTTCCTTTGTGCCTGTGAGGAGCTAGCCAATAAGCTAGGTTTAGAGGAACCGAATCATGCGACTGGTTTTCAAACGCAGTCGCCCCTTTGGTTCCTGCATTTTCCTTTTCCTCTTGGAGTCTCTCAATCTCACGAATCGCAAAATGCAATTATGAGGAGAGATATTCTTTCTCTTATCCGATGCTTTCTTGTTCAAAGAAGGCAAAAGTCCTTCACTGCTTTCTTTACAGCAAAGAGAGAGGAAATCAAACCATTACGCTTTTGAAAAATAATCGTAAACGTTCTAAATGGAAGCGTCCCTTTCTCGATCTGTCGATCGCGAGACGGCCCTTCGCCTTTATCTCTTCTTAATTATTCTATGTACTTCGATGCCCATGGGTCTTTCTTACTATTTAAGCGTTGAATCTGAAGCGAGGTTAATTCGAACGAGAAAATTTGTTGCCTTTTAAATTAAGAAATTTTAGATGCACGCTTGCCTTAACCTTGCTCCAACACGCTTCTACTTCATTTGAAGTGAAAACCGGAACGATTCTTCCCTTTTTCCTGTGGCCGATGTCGATGATAAACAGCAAGATAATACATTTGGTTCGATTTATTTAGGCTGATTTGCCCTAATCTTGCTTCGATTATTATATCTGAACCCGATGGAACGCCATCTTTCCAAGTTTCGGAAGATATGCGTATAGTTTTTAAGTAGCATATTTCGAACTACGTCCTAACTATGGTAACCATCTGTCCTAAGTGTCACATGAGAGCCTGGAAGCCTTACAGATTCGTGATAAAGGGGAAAAGCGGCAAGAATTACGCCTACTTAGTCTACAGGCACAACGAGAAAAAGCGCCACACACCAAGGAAATGCTATGTTGCGATCAAAGGAAAAGCTGCAAAGAAACGCAGTAGTAGCCGAAGCAAATCATCATCCTCGAGATCACGAAAGGGTTCAAGATCCAGAAAACGCTAGAGTGAGTAGGTTCGAGTCTTAATTTCCTGAGCTCCAATCAGGAATAGGGGCTATCTCCCGCTCTCTCCTACTTTTTTCGAATCTTGTTCATCTTCCTTAGAGGAGATTCTTTCCTTTATCCTATCAGTGAAGTCAATCAAAGATCCCAATTCTGATTTTTTGAGTGAAGACATTAGTTTCCCAATCTCTTCCTGATGCGAGGAATAGATGCGTCCCACTAGCCTGGTTCCTTTTGGTAACAATTGGACGCGGACGACCCGTCTATCGCGCTCGTCCCGAACACGTCTCACGTATTTCATTTTCTCCAAATTATCGACAATTGTTGTAATATTTGCAAAAGTGACTACCATCTCCTTCCCGATCTCATTCATGGGCAGTAAGCCACTTGAAGATCTCCAAATTGTTCGCAATACGGTGTATTGCGGAGGAGTAAGTCCGTACTTCCTCAGATCAGAGTTTATGTACAAATATCCCTTCTTGTAAGTGCTGGCTATGCTGCGCCAAGCTTGATTTTCCAAGCTTTCTTGGTAGGACTTAATGTTGGACTTTGGCTCGCCTTGGGAATCCGGCTTTCTTCTTGATTTTAAAGATGACAATTTGCTCGATCTTCCCTTACTATTCTACGGAATGCTCCAATGATACGGGCCTTTCTACTACGACGCTTTCGGTATTTTTCCTGTAGGCGAGGTATATCGGAATAATTCCAATTGCTGAAATTACGGCCGAGAGATAGTAGACTGTTCGTAATCCTCCCATAAAAAGCCCTACATTGAAAGTTCCAACTGCGGCTGTACCACCACCTAGAATGGTTATTATCACCGATTCGGGCACGCTAGCAGACAGAACTGCGACAGCGATTCCCAAGCTCAGTAGACTTGCTATATTCATCAAGACTGTATTGGTACCCGAAGCTACTCCTCTTCTTTCAGCGGGAACCGAGCTAAGGGTGGTACTTCTATTTGGAGCAGCAAAGACGCCTGCACCAGCTCCAAGAAGAACTAGGGGAACCAAAAGGGTTGCAAAACTCACGTTGACGGGGATCCGAGTCATCAAAACGAAGCCAAAGCTTGACGCCGCTAACCCTGAGATCGCAAAGTATCTTGCCCCATGCTTATCTGACAACCACCCAGAAATTGGTCCGAAGCAAGCTATTGTCAGCGAAAGCGGAATGAGCCAGATCCCCGCGGTCAGAGGTTCAAGTCCGATAACGCTTTGAAGATAAAACACCATCATAAAACTGAAAGCCCCGCGAGCAAGGCTGTTGCAAAAAATCGAAATGTTTCCTGCTGTAAATATGGGGATTTTGAATAATGAAAGTTGAAACATTGGCTGCTTTACCTTGGTTTCAACATACACAAATCCTACAAGAACAGCGCTGCCTATCCCGATCATCCAAAGATAAAGACTAGTCCAGCCGGTCAGAGCACCGAAGGTAACGCCTAGTAATAGCAAGCAGAGTCCAACGAAGAACGTCGTGTTGCCGAGTATGTCGAGTTTTTCACCTTTCTTGATGGATGATACTTCCTTGAGTTTGTAGTGAGCCCAGACCGTTCCGAATATCCCGATTGGAATGTTGACCCAGAAAATCGAGCGCCACCCAAGCTCCTGAGTCAGGATTCCGCCCAAGACGAGACCGATCACCGACCCGACGACTATCGAGACCTGATTTATTCCTAGGGCTCTCCCTCTTTCATTTTGTGGAAAAGCATCAGTGATGATCGCTGCACTGTTAGCCCAGAGAAGTGCTGCCCCTACTCCTTGAATGACTCGAAAGCCAACAAGTTCCGTTCCATTTAGTGAAACGCTACAGAGGAACGATCCGATTGTGAACACGGCAAATCCAGAATTGTACATCTTAACTCGGCCAAACATATCCCCGAGTCTTCCAAAATTCAAAATCACGGTCGCAGTAACAAGAAGGTAAGTCATCACTATCCAAAGAGCTTCTCCGGCCGAGGTCCCGGGGAGTTTGTTCACTATTGTAGGTAGCGAAATGAGGACAATAGAAGAGTCGATAGCGGCCATCAGACCGCCGATCGTTGTATTACTAAGAACTACCCATTTGTACGCAATAGTAGCCATTTATTCGAGTGGAGCCTTCGAGAGCTCTTCCCTTTTGTTTAGAGCCCAGATAGTTTAAGCTTAAACTAATATGGCTATTAAGAGTATCCAGATTGGTGTGATAACTAACCCTCACGAAGGAAATAGATAACGCGTTTCAGAAATTTCGAATAGAGCTGCAGGCATCGGCCTGTAGTATCTACTTTCAAAACAGGTCATGTTGTTATCGAGGAAAGTACTTTGTTATTTTCATCTGTTCTCTTGCTCGGCGCAAGAATTCAGAATTCGCGATCCAGCTTGTCTTTGGAATAGAAAAGAAAGAGCAAGCATAGTCAAGGGCCTCATCAAGAGTATCAAACGTTCTGAATTGCATAGTTAGGAGGCTCCGAATACTCTCCCTGACGTTCCAGACTCCGACTGGAAGAATGTAACCGGGATGAATCTCCCTTAGCATAATCGCGCCGCCTTGTCTCCGCTCTCTAGCAAAATATTCGCTCACCGCGAACCTCGTAGAGTAATAGCAACCTCCAGGCTTTGCGTAAGTCTTTCGACCGTAGTAGCTTTCAAAATCACCTATCATCTCAGGTCTTGACCCAAACTTGTTCCATGCGGTACCAGAATGCCAGGCCTCAATCCATTCATAGTTCCACTTCTCCGGAGTCAAGATTCCAACATAGACGTTGTCCAGATTTTCGTAATGAAAGACTCTGAACTCGTCGATCTCCTTGTAATCCTTGATCTCGTCAATCAACCTCAAAGAAAGATTGCTATCCACTGCAGTTATGCTCCAGCGAGTAGGGACGAGTTTCCTTCTCTTCCGCTCGCCGAAAACTCCGACGGAGAAGGCCTTTTCGAGTTTTGAAAAGAGCACCCCGTTTCGGTAAAGATCAAACACGGCGTCGCTAGCTTTCATGTCGCCGTCGTAGTAGGCTTTCTCCATTCGAGCATCAATTGAAATGTTTCCGGAGGGTTTGAAGTCCTTAAGTGGAGCGCTTGGCCCGAACGGCTGACTGTTTTCGCTGAATGTAATTCGCTGTACCGGCTTGCTTCCGAGCAAAAGTTCAGAGTCAGCGGATCTCGTAGACATTGAAATTTCCTGTAGCATGTCTATCAATCTGGATCCTTTCGCAGCTTCATGGATCTCGGCTCTCATGCATCCGCGAACTAGACTGTATCTATAATCTATGATCTCCTCAATGCTCTTGCCCTTCCACATTTCAGGAGTATCGAGAAACTGCGTATCGCCGTGTATCGCTGGAACCATCGGCCCGATGAACACTTTTGGATAGCCGAATCTTCCCACGAAGACTCCAGGAGGTGAAGAACCTGAAATCGTATCAGAATTGTAAAGCATCTCCGCGTGTCTTGAAAATCCTTCGGCTTTTGCAAGGATTGGGCATCTTGATTTGCCACAAAGAAGTTTTGCACCGCGACAAGCAAGACACATCTCGGCGCTCGGTCGCTCTATGATTACCTTCGTTCTCCATTCTGGATTGTTCCTCACGAAACTTGAGGGGTTGAACCAGTGAAGTGATTGGGACGAGCGAGATGATGATGATGATGAAAACAAAAGAAAAGCTGGATCATTTTATTGTACAGTTTGATTCGTGTTAAAGCCTTTTCTGCAATTTTACTGCAATTTATTACGTCCTTAAGATGTATATTCGATAACTATAGTGTGGCCTCCGCCATAGGGATACCCGTTTGGATTTGTCGAATTCTGGAGGCCTACAACACCATCCCATTCAGGATCTCCGTCTGCTGTTTCTTGACAAGGTGGATGACTCCCGTTGGTAGCAGTACAATAATCTAACTTGTTCAAGATCAAATTTCCCCAATTTGACGAAGTACCATTGAAATCAGACCCAGGCGGAGCCGCGCCATCGACAAGAAGCTTCAAACTATCAGATGAACTGTTTAACTGGTACCCTAGAATGTCTGTGTTGTTGAAGACGATTGGACGTTGCGAGTCATTAAAGAGTGCGTAAGAATAAGTTAGGCTCCAATCAGTAAAGAATTCGCCAAGCGTATAATTAGTATCTGTTGCAGATTCGATATGAATTATCCCGGAGTCGTCGTGAGTATGCATTGGTTCAAAGCACGTGTTACCATTACTTTGCCCTGAATAGACAGGTTCTCCATCATAAGTAGCAACTTCTAGCGGATCTGTCAGTCCGATGCCGGCTGGAAGCGTAACATTCTTTCCATTTATCGTAATTGTCAGCCATGGATGTATGTGCAGAAAATACGATTCCGAAGATAGACACGCAAAATTTAATCCCAAAACTGTTTGGTAATCATGCGATCCCGCAGGCGGCAAGGCGATGGTGCTTGTAGTCGCGGCGCCAGTCGTTTCATAGTACACAAGTCCAATAATCACCCCAAGTATTACGATCGCAGGTACTATGTACCCCCAAGGCACTCTTCCCTTTTGCTGCATCTTTCGACGTCTTGCGCTGACGTCTTGACTCTTCTTCTTGCTCAACTGCGAAGTTACGCGAACATTTTTGATCTGAACTTTTCAACATATTGGCGTCTTTCCATAGCAATCGAATCGGTCGACTGGAATCCCGTAAATGTGAAAGGACACTAACAATGGGAAAGAAAGCCCTATACACCGATAGATGAACCACTCTGTGATTCACAATGCCAGAGGGTCATTCGAAAGTAACAACGACTGCAAGCCCTGATTACTATCGTAAATTATTTGCGTACAATAAGAAAGTGCTCGACGCTTACTTTCGAGCCCTATCAAAGCTTCCATGGAAGACTGTCTCGAAGAACGTGGAAGCCTCGCACTATTCTATGTTGGGCATCTACGTCCACATCTTGGGCGTCTATAGTGGCTGGCTAAATTACAATGTCTATGACAAATCGTCCGAAATACCGCATGAGAAGAATGATCCGGATAATTACAAGTCGATGAAGGACGTCTTGAAATTCAAGAACGAAGTATGGCGGGGCGTCGAGAAATTCATACAGAGTTTGAATGACGATCTACTTCAAAAGAAGGTTTCAGCCCCTTGGCTTCCGGGTAGCCACAAAGTTGCAGATGTACTAATGCAGGTCTCGCTGGAGCAGGCTCATCACATTGGAGAAATAATTGCACTATTTTGGCAACTGAATAAGGAGCCTCCAGAAATGACTTGGATAATGAATATGCGGAAATTTGCAAATTAAAATATAAAAAGAGCTTCTGTGTTTGGAATCACTTTATGATACGTTAGGGAAGTGTAAAGATGGCGAGAGCAATTGTCAAGTCAAGAAAAGCAGAAGGCTCGATAATAATTAGAATACCAAAACAAGTCGTGGAGCACGAGAGAATCCAGGAAGGCGAGCTTCTTGAAATCGAGGCTCGAAAAGCAAAGAAGAAGGATTGGTTTGGAGCTTTCAAAGGAATCGGGCCTTTTACTAGGAAGGACGAGCTCGATAGCCATGAGCTGAAATAGGCCCAAACATTATACTAGCACTAGTTATCAAACTGACTGTTCGTTAGTTGAGACTTAAACACAACAGCCAGAATACGCTATTTAGGCACTTCATGATCTTTGGAAGAAGTTTTCTCATTTTCCCTTTGATTTAGTTCATCTGTGAACTGTTTCTTCATCTGGTATTTTTGATAGGCAACGAGTACCTCTGCAACAACAGCGATTCCAATCGCGGCGACTAGAAAAACGATGTAAATCAAGGGCAATGCCATATCTTTTTCATCTTCGCTCCTTTCAAGTAGGATGAACATACAATTGTTGTTTCTTCATTGCTAGAACACGAGCGATCGCTTCATCCATGTATTGCTTATCAATTTCAAAGCCAGCAAAAGAAACTCCGAGTTTCAATGATGCGAGTGCTGTAGCTCCGATTCCTAAGAAAGGATCTACCGCCATCAGCTTCTTCTTTCTTCCAAGACCATGAAGTCTGATACACATTTCTGGAAGCTTGGAAGGATACGTGGCTGGGTGCGGTCTTTCATTCTTATTTTGAATTGTTTCATATGGGATGAACCAAGTGTTCCCCCTGTCCCGATTATCAGAGGTCGCATTCTTCCACCTGCCGATGTTTGTCTTGTCCTGATAGGGAACGCCTATCGATAGTTTCTCAAGTTTGGTTTCTCCGCTCTTTGTAAAATGGAAAATATACTCGTGGCAATCATTTAGGAATCTCTTGCTGACTATGGGCTTAAAATGACCGACGGCAACATCACCTACTATGTTTGGATAGTTTCCGACGTCTTCCTTTCTAATCGCAATTGACTTGATCCAGTGAATCACGTTTTGAAGATGAAACTCGTCACGCAATGATTGTGCAACATCCCAGGCGATCCACTGATCCTTTGGTGTGTTGCCTATGTTAAGAAAGAAAGAGCCATCGTCTTTGAGCACGCGGAAGATTTCTCTGCCAAACTCCTGCATCCACTCCAAATATTTGAGCTTGGGAAGATTGTCATCATGCTTGCCGTACTTGATTCCGATGTTGTACGGCGGCGAAGTTACAACTACATTGACGGTTTTACTTCTTAGATTTCGCTTCATTCCTTCGATGCAATCTTCGAGATAGAAACTAAGGCTTTGACCAGCAGACCCGCGCACGACTTTGTAGGGAGAGTTTTCAATCACTTTCTCTTTTGTTCTTTCGGTTTGCGTTTAGCTTACCCACATCCTACTACTGATTTCAATCGACGTCAATCGAATGGGTTGATAGCTTCTGGGATATAGAGTTGACAAATTTGTTGTACTCTTCGATGAATGAAATCGCGAATCTGTCAGCGTTCTTCTCCGTACCCTTATGCGTCCCCGTCTTCGATCTTATGCAATGATATAGTTCGTGAAGTACCACAAACGGGTTGAAGAATTGATCTTGATCCCTAAAGGCCACGGAATTGGATGCGACGCTGTACACACCAAGGGCTTTCTTGTGCCCTTTCGGGACTCCTCCTATTCTCAAGCTTGGCGTTTTCACGTGATTTCTTTGGCAGACCAGTTCGACTGCTTTCTCTGTCTCCTTTGACAGGATTTTATGGACTACGTAGACCTTGAACCTGCTCTCATCAAGCTGTAGGGGATCCGCGATAGAAGCTTCTCCATAACTGTTGTTGCCTCCTCCACCTCTGCCTATGTCCTGCATGCAGATCTTATTTTCTAATTCTTCTTCTTTTTAGCTTCTCCTCTTGATCGAGCCAATTTTGCATTTCAAGAGCTTTCATCGCCAATACGATTCAAGATCTTCAATGCCGTCAACGTAATCATCTTACTTGGCTGGCCAGATTTTTCAACTATGATTGGTGTAGAAGCTCTTTTGGGATTCGTCTTATCCCACTTGCCCTGAGGACTCTCGGGGTCTGGATTTATTTCATCCAGATTTCCTCTTCCGTCTCGTCTTCTCTTTTTCTTTAGTAATGATACGGCATATTGAAGCCTGTTGTCACTTGAATATCCAAGCGCAGTCATGAAATCCAGTCCCACAAGAATATCATAGTAGTAATGAATTGGATAATGAAAACGAAACCAAGGTTCGTAACGATCTCCCTGATTGTATAGTTCGCGCGCTCCAAGAAAAATTCAGCCCCTTTTTCACAGGCGAGTTTCATGCTACGTGACCACTTTTGACGAGGATACACTGCAAAGGCGCTTAAAGGTTCAAAAGAGTCTAAAGTTCTCCCGGATCGCTTCTTGCCGAAGTTCCAGCAGGAGCAACCGCCCTTATCTGCTTGATTTTTTACAATCCACTCAAATGCGCTTCTTACCTTCGGATGATCCATGTATCCTAACTTGACCAAAGCCCTAGCAGAGTTGCCGGTTACGCAAAGGTGGCCTCCAGCCTTTCCGCTATAGCTGAATCCGCCGTCTTTAGTCGCATAACGTTCGATCCACAGTTCACTAGCTCTAGCGACTGTGGGTTCTTCCTTTGTGAGACCAAGGTCAGATAGGATCAAGAGATTCCAGAAAGTGGCTACATATATTGGGTTGAAAAGATGCTTCTCATGGTACCAGCATCCGCTTGGCAGTTGTTTACTAAATATGTCCTTAGTCCAACCAACCTTCATAATGTTCTTTTTAGCAGACCTCACATCAGAATCTTTTTCCGGTTTGCCAAGTAATTCAGTTAGAGTAAGGTACCTAATCGAAGGCTGATTTTCTTCAAGTAGCCAATTAATAACTGATGAATTATTCATGGAATTCCTCCTTCCTCTTTTCACAATGATGAAAAATATCCTATTTGTGGGACTCGGTCTACGACAAGGTGATTATACGCTCTAGCAACCCTTGTAGGAGCTCCACTTGTTTTCAAGAAAAGGACTCGGCAAAAAATTGAAACCTTGGCTGAATAGCCCTTCAGTAGAATGCTAAGATGTTATTGTATTGAGAATCGTAAAACGCTGAAGAGACATCGTATATAATCGAATCGAACTTGTAGAAATCATCGTAGTTCCGGAGATAACGACCGTCTGCCCGCTACCAAAGCCGTAGATGTAATTGCCATTTGAATCAAACACCAAGGACGATAAGACAACCGTCGGTATGAATATAACGGTGCTGCCCGTAGATGGATTCACCACTGCAACACTGCTTGGCTTCAAAGCAAAACTTGAAAACACTTTTCATAATTCCAAAAATGTTTACGCCCGAAGAACTAAACAGGATAGGCTCGACCCTGCCAGAAGATTATCCCGAGAAATCAAAAGAATTCTGGGGCTATATCGACGAGAAATTACGAACTCAAAGAGCAGTTCAGAAACTCTACTACGATTCACTTACAAAGTTCGAGTCGGTCGAAAAGGCTCTTGAATTCATTAAGCGGAATAATGAGCATTGTTACGACATTGTCGAGAGGCTTATCGGGTTAGGTGCCAAGCTCGAAACTACCGAGGACCCCTTGTTAGTTGAAGAAACAGCATCTTGGATATCAATGCTGAAAGATAATGATGGTGAAACCGATCTTGCGACAGAGGAAATGCTTGCGAAAAACATGATGGATCGAGACAAATATATCGCGAAGAAAATCTATGAATCGCTCGGTGACGGGGAGACCGGTATCCTATTTCTTGCACCAGGGCGACAGATTAGCAATGATATTATTCCTCCTGATGTCAGAGTCATCAAAATTCAGCCATTTGACCCCGCAGATTATTTGAATTCTTTGCTTGTCAGTATGTCACTAAAGCACGAATCGCAAGCGAAAAACCAAGAAGCCCAAGTTAATAACTAGATTATTTCTCAAAAGAGCGTAACAAAGGGGACCTGGTGTTATAGTTGCAAAAAGAGGAAGAAGAAAGAGCTAGGGCTTCCGAATTAGAACTATTGAAAGAATGGTACAGATATAATTCGTTCGTGCGGAAAAAGTACCTCGATACAATCTACGAGAAGGTTCCAGAACAAGAGAGGTACAGGGACAGGGGAGCTTCTTTCCCGAGCATTATCGATATTTTTGTCCATATTATCGATGCGTACAGAATCTGGTTCATCTACGCCTATGACGACAAATTCTCTGAATACCAAAGACTAAGAGGCAAGAACTATTCCAAAGCAGAGGCCGAAGACGAGGAACGGAAGATCGATTCATTCGTTCATAATTTTCTGAATGAATTGTCAGAGGATGACCTTGCCCGTTCTTTCGTGTTCAAGTGGGACGAAGATGAGTTTCAGAGAACGAAGATTCGTGACATGCTCTGGCATCTGGTTGAGGAAGAGCTGCAGCATAGGGGCGAGCTCAACGCGTTGCTTTGGCAGCTTGACATCGATCCTCCGATTACGGGCTGGAATCCATGGGAAGAAGAAAAGGAATCGATCACGAAGGAAGAATATCTAAAAGCAAAGAAGAACGACTAAATTAATCTCAAGCACGACAAGTGTAAACTTGCTTTCCGCCAATAAAAGTTGCAACGACACAATCTTCGATACGATCAACCGAATTTAGATTTTGGACTCCTCTTTTCCAAACAACAAAATCCGCGATCTTGCCCCTCTCCAATGAACCCAGATTATGTTCTATACCCACGCATTTAGCAGCATTTCTGGTATAGAGAACTAGCGCATCCTCGAATCCTATGGTTTCATTCAAATCGAACACTTGCGGCTCTTCGAGTTTTCCTCTAGTCATCCTAAACATAGAAGAAACTATTCCATAGATTGGGGCGAAAGGAATAACTGGTGAATCGGAGGAGTTCGCGACTATCATCCCTTTCTTTAAGAAAGATTTTGCACGCATAAAGCGTCTAGATCTTTCTCTTCCAAGATTGTTAGAAAGAAGATCGCCATAAAAATACAAGAATGCTGTTTGGAATTCAACGTATACGCAGAGATCCCTGATTCGATCAAGTTGTCCGTCGTCCGGCGCATAAACATGGATTAACGAAAATCTTTGATTTGGGCATCTTGCTTTGATCCTCGAGATTTTCTCCAAAGCGACATCAATTGCCTTGTCACCAATTGCATGAATGGAAATCATCCCATCTGAATTGTTGTTGTCAGCCAAATAGTCGAGCACTCTTGCAAATTCTTCGATTTGCCAAAGCGGAAAACCATAGTTGTTCTTGTCAAGTGTGTCCAATTCTTTGTTCCACTCACATCTCATCCAGACTGTCCTTCCAAATCCGCTGCCGTCCAAAAAGAGCTTGTATCCGAGAAATCGAAGAAATTCACTTTTCCTCAGTTTCTTTGATAGCTCGACTTTCTTTTTCGCATCTTCCAACGTAAAAACAGGAAGACAAATGCTTTGTCTAATCATTAGTTCATTCCTTTCATCAAGAGCGTTTAGTACTTCCAATCTTTTTGCTTCGTCCAAGTCTGCTCCTGTTCCCCCTGTGTCCTTGACGCAGGTGAGCCCCGCTTTGACATAGAGCTTCGATATTTCCCTTATCGCTTTGGTGTATTGATCACTCGAGAACGGTGGTATATACTTTCGAACAAGGTCCATGGCGGCAGGCTCGTACAGGATGCCGTTGGGCTTCTTGCCATTTGGAAACCTGCCAATCTTGCCGCCAACTGGATCGATGGTGTCTTCGCTTATTGAGGCGAGCTCCAAGGCGACGCCGTTGCAAATCCCGTAATGAACTGTGTTGTGCGTGATGAAAACAGGTTTTGTTGTAGTAATTTGATCTAAATCGATCACTGTTGGCAACCTCTTTTCTTCAATTCTGTTTTCATTAATGCCACTTCCTAGGACCCATGGAAACTCACTCTTTTCCGCGAAATCTTCGATTTTTGTTATAATTTCGTCCATATTTGTCTCTCCCAAGGCGGAAACATTGAAAGTGAAAAGAGAGCCGAGTCCCGTGTGAACGAGATGGTTGTGCGAATCTATCAATCCAGGAGTAATGATGCAATCCTTGAAATTGAGATAGATGGCGTCATCATCTTCTTTTTCAGGTAGATCGTCATCAACATAAGAAATCAGGTTATCATCAATAATCAACACTTTGGCATACGGTGACTGCGGATTCATCGTGTAAATTCGGCTTGCTTTTACTACTGACTTCAATAATCAAATCAGCATAGATGTCTAAGATAAAGAAATCTGACAAGCAATATTATTCAATGATGATTCCGCTTTTGTCTTTTGTTTGATTTCTATGCGAAGCTTTGAATGCCGCTCTTCAGGATCCTCCAGCCGCGTGGCGTAAGATATTCAGACGAATGACTGAAAAGTAATGTTGCCTTGTTGACTTTTGCGAGACGTATGAGTTTCGTCAGCGACTTGGCATACTCCTCCGCGTTCCAGTATATTCCGGGAAGTATGGGAGTTTCGATATTCTCGCGAAGATAGATTGCATCTCCGACCAGTACTAAAAGTCCGGTCTTTTCGAGACGGACCACGACTGATTGGTGTCCTAACGTATGACCTATTGTTGGGAAGATGGAAATACCAGGGCATACGCGATAATTGTTACTGATGGCTTTGTACTTCAGATGCGCGGTGTCGAATAGTGCTTTGACGTACCCTCCTTCGTCCCACCAGCCGGGACGCCTTGCGTGCTTTAGCTCAGCTTCATTCACGAGAAAACGGGCTTTTGGAAACATTTCATTGTTTCCGCAGTGGTCGTAGTGAAGGTGCGTGTTGATGACGATATCAATGTCTTGCGTCTTGAACCCCAACATGCCCAGCAACACATCGAGACGCTCTTCATAATCTAGATGTGGAGGGTAGGCGTCCGCTAGGGGTTTTGGATGCAGTTCCTTCCATCTTACTGATACGGCCGTGTCAACTAGAATTGTATGATTGGGATCCTCGATGAGCCAGGAATAATATGGGATTTTGATTTTCTTGCCGACATCTTTGTTCAGGGTTAATGCTCCCTTGTCGCTTACTTCGTAACCACATACGAGGGCGTGAACTTTCCTGATGCTCATGCGAGTCCTCTTTTCAATGTAGGGACTGTATCACGGGAAGTAATCTCCTGAAATTTGGAGTTCAAATGTCAACGTAGTTGTTGCTTGTGGTAATGAATTGGGGAGGGTTAACCCAGAGTCAAACCATTCGTAGGTGCCATTGAGCTGCCCGATTGATTGTCCGAATTCTGGACCAGTCTCCTTCGACATGTCTTCAGGAGTCCAGCCGGAAATCCAAAGAGGCTTATTGGTGAAGAACGCAATGGAAATTGTGGAGTTATTCAGATTCAACTCGGAAGGAGTTTGAGTGCTTACGCTTCCGGTCGGCGTCACGCCAGTTAGGGCGAAAATCGAATTAGTGGTACTGTTGGATGGTGGAATCAACGAAGAATTTGTTTCTTCATTCACGATTTGAGATAATGGAGTTGTCGAACTTCCACTAAGGTTACCATTCAGATAAACGGCGACGGTTGCGTTTGCGCCCACCTCACTAGGGAAGGATAAGAATTGAATCGAACCGCCGACATAGTAGCTGCCACTTATCTGCAGCTGAAAGTTAGCCCAGACAAGTGTATTTGCAGGAATCAGGATCGCCGAACGGGACTCGAAATAACTATTGCCGAAATTACATGGTGCGCCATCATACACCTCTTGGAATATTTGTGTGGTAGAGTTTTCGGTCATGGTAGTTGTCACAATGTAACCAGGAATAGGAATGCATGTAGTTTCTGTACTCTCCACTGCCGCTGAGCTAGTAGTAACAGAAGTCATACTTACTGTTGATCGTGTGGAAAGGCTGTAAGCTCCAACACCTGCGACTGCAATTACTACAACGACAATAATCAGAACCATGCCTGCGCTTGAGGATAGAGCGCCATTTAGCTTAGGATCGTCCATATAACCAAAGAAATTATTCAAAGACGCAGTACTTACGGATAGTTACCAAAAAGAAAGAATACGAGATTTTGATTTCCCCTGATTGTCTCGTATGGTAAAATAACAAAACTTAGGTTCTAGGTCAGAGTTACCACATTGAATCCACTAACGCCCAGAAGTTGCGCACCAAGTACTTGAGCGGGGCACGAGCCAGTGTGAGGGTACCAAGAAGAAAACTCTGAAACGCTCAATTGAACAGATGATGCATTATTAGGCACGACGACCATCGGGAACAAGGAGCAGAATTGTAGCAGAAACACTCCGTAGATTCCGCTCGTTACGTTTGTTGGAACCTTGATAGTGTAGCTGACCGTTTCACTATTCGCGCTTTGTGGAAACATTACACTATCCGGCGTCGTACTGACTTGGAAACTTGAAGTGGCGTTATTGAAATCACAAGAAGAGCACGCGCCATAAATTGTAATGTATGAAGGGAGCGAAATTGTATTGTTGAACCCGTTAGAGTAGCTAACGCAAATCTGTCCAGTCGTTCCACTCTTTATCACTAAAACCGAAATCGGATTCGGGTTATCGTAGTTGAAGTGCGTGGTGCAGGAAGTGGAAGGATTAGCCACCAAGGGAGCGACGGAGACGTTGCTGCTGTTTGAGCTTGAAGTGGAAATTGACGAAATACCAACGTAGGCTATTCCAAAGACGAAAGCAAACATCACAAATGGGATGAAAGCCAGAGGCGCGTTCTTGCTCCAAGTCAAAAGGTATTACTTCCAAAAAGAGTGATACTATGATGAACTATATCATTCTATTTCATAGTCTATCTGTTCTCAAAGGCAGAACGTCCTATACTATTATTCTCCATAATTCGTTATTCTCCTGGCCCGTTATGTGATCTTGATTACGATGCCAAGCGCATAACTTTCGAGCGAAGGAAGATCAAATGCGAAAACTGGATTTGCAGTCCTTATAGGTCAAATATTGAGTCAATACCTTAGAGAATCCATGCACTTGTCACTTACCCGCATCGCAGGCGCAGCGATTGTTATCCTTGGTTTAGTAGTTGCCGCCTCGGGATTTTTGTCGTTTGATTTGGTAGGAGGAGCCTTTGGAGTCGTCCTGATAGGTATGGGCTTAGCCCTCGAGTTCGCAAATAGAAGACACGAGAAATTAAAAAGCGAGTCTGAAGCTTTACGTTCAGCACAAAAAGGAGGCTCCGTTTGCCCGAGCTGCGGTTCGAGATTGCAAGGTAACTCTCAGTACTGCAGCAAATGCAAAACTCCGATAAAGCAGATTGCGTGATCCTATCGGATTTTTCTCTGATAAAAATACTCCAAGAGAGGCAGCAACTACAAGGACTACCAGAGAGGTAGCTATTCCTATTTTCGCATTAGTAGAGAAATATCTTAGGCATGAGTTCTTCTTGCAAAATTGAGTAAGCAATAAACTTTAGCAGTCTAGGAGATTTTCATCATTATCTTGAATTTCGAAGGTAGTTCAAGACTTGTTCAGCGTTCTTGTCCGGCGGAAAAACTGGATAGAAGACTTTCTGAATTGTCCCGCCCTTTGTCACGATAGTTAGCCTCTTTATCATTGGAGTACTGACTTCAGGAACGGTGAAAGTCGGGAGTCTTAGAGATCTAGTTAGGTCAAGATTTGCATCGCTAAGTATCTCGTAAGGTATATTGTTTCGAGCTGAAAATTCCTTCTGCTCCAGCGGAGTCTGTGTGCTAACTCCAAATAACTCTAAGCCCAGCTCCTTGAATTCCGAGTATAGATCACGATATGAACAGGATTCCGGAGTGCATCCTCTTGCCCCTGGAATCTGATCCCAGCCATTGGGCAAAGGAACACCCGGGGTACCCGTTCGCGGATAAAAGAAAAAACAACTCTCCCTGAGCTTGCTGAGGGAAAATCTCCACCCACCTCAACATCTCTATCCTTGCTTGAGCTTAGTTTCAATCCTCGTGGAATGCGCACATTCTGCAAATGATCACAAGCGCCGTCATCTTTTGGGACAGGCAGGTTCTTCGGGAGAGAGAAGGGATCTTTGGACTCGGACATTTCAGTTTGAACCTGTCTTTTCTCGCAGGCACTTGAATTTTAGTTTATACAGAAACTATGAGGACAACGACAATCTTTCTCCGCATTGATCGCAGAATATTGATACCCCCGGATGTAAAATCCTAGCTCCGCATTTGCTACAATACCTAATTGGATACAGATTTTCTGTCGTGCTTGGATAAGCTGGATACGGTGGAGGCGGTGGCGGTGGTTCCTTCTTCAATAATTGAGCTCGCCCAACATAGACTAGCACTGCCAAGCCTGCAAATGCAATCCAAGGGACTCCTAGAGCTAGCACGGCGCTCGTAGATGCGAGCGAAATCTCAGAGGATTCGAAAATTGCGGCGATGAATAGTTCTACTGCGACGAGCGCGAATACAAATGGAGTTCTAATTAGTTCAAATTTGAATCTCTTCAAACTTGAAAAGCTCCGGACCAAGTACATGCTTTGCGTGGCTGCGAGAGCGTAAGCAGGCAGCTCAAGCCAGGTATGCGGCTCAAAAAGAAGGCTCAGCGCAATCAGAGGCCCAGGAATGTTCGAACTAATTCCTATTACTTCGATTGCAGTTGCCGTATTGTACATTACGGTACCGAACGTGTACAAACCAAAGAGCGGAATGAATTCTGTGGCGGCAATGTGAAAATTGTTAGAAAATAAGAATAGGGCCCTGCCTAACAGCGTAAGAGAATACGCATTCTGAGCTACAGTTGTTGTCTGATTGTTGATTAAACTGACTAGATAACCTGGAATCGGAACTGTAGAAAAATAAAACAAGATGATTAGCTCAACAATGAATACACCAATCGCAACCTTTAGCCACGTACCGGAGAACGTTCTCACGATTAGATTCTCTGGAGTTAATCTGTAGGGATTGTTGTTTTGACTCCGTCCCTCTTGATTTTCTTGCAATTTTATTATATGACCATGTATGTGCGTTTACGTCTAACCTATCCATAGATCAAGACAGCTAATTTACTCTTTTTCCAGAAATCATCCCGAATCACTGCAAAACCTAAACCTTGACAATTACTCAGGCTGTGGCTTGTAGGATATATGCAGCGTAGAAGTTTTGCGAGGAGAACTCCCAGAGTCTCCTTGGAGCGTTGAAATGGCTACGGAAGTAAGATACAGCAAACATGCTCATTCCCACCGCGAATGTAGAGTCCTAGAGTGAGTAAAGGACTGAAGAGAAAGATCCGTAACCTATCAGACTTCCCCATCCGAGCGAGCTCACCGCTGTGCCAATGATTGACAGCGGAAGTAGTGTTGCTGATGCGATTAGGGCAATAACAAAGAGCTTTTTTTTGCCAAAACACTGGGCATTTTCATCAGCCAGTCAACGTGATTTGATAGATCATCAATAGGAACCAGACCTCTAGATTATTACCGTATTTTTATTGGAATTTGAGGAATTTTGTAGCATGATCATCATTGAATATGGGGGGTTCAGATTCGAAACTAAGCCAGACGCTTTGTTTCCTCCCGTTTCTTCGCCAAAAATTTCTGTCTACCGAAAATTCAGCAGGAAAAAACTCCTATTTCATGAGTAAGGGGGCCGAAGGGATAGTTTTGAAAAATCCCAATTCGCCACCCATATATCTTGAGGATCATAGAGGATAAAAGCGCGGAAGAGTGCACGATCGCCCAGATAAAGAAGAAGCGTTAGACTATAACTGCATTTGTTAATCCTATCTTAAGTTCCATTAATATTATGCGTCGAGCACACTCGCGCTGTTGGAAAATTCCAAATAGTTGCCGCTCGGCTATTCGATATTGAGCGAGTGATAAGACCGTAATCATACTTTTTCCTTAAAAACAAGATTCTTGCTAATCAAAGGTTTCACTATCAGGTCCCACGGAGTTACAATCCCTTTGTCGCAAATAAGACACTCTTCCACAGAGTTTTTCATATAACTTGCAGCTTCTTTTACACTTGTTTTGCTATCGATTGGCTCTGGTTTCGTTCCTTCTATGTCACCTAATCTGCCATCCAACATAGTCTCGGGCTTCTTCATAGTCTCTGAGAGTCTTGAGGTGCTGAAAATGTAGCTGATTATCCTTCTGTCTGTCACAAAGCTTCCTTCGCCAGAAACAAACACTCTCCTGATTCCGCGACTAAACATTTCCTTCAGTACAATTTTCAAAGTGGAGTCTTTCGGCATTGAGAATATTGGAGAAGCTAGTCGGTTAACCTCCATCTTTGTTTTGATGAGGCCATCCTCGTAAAGCTCCAAAAGATCGCGGAGACCTGCAAGACCTTCCATTCCATTACTTTCCGACTCGACCCACGCGAAACCGAATCTTGTTTTCTTGAAAAGAATGAGCAAATTTTCAAGAGTGTCTTCTGCCTTGATCGTCGATAGTTCAATTGAGACTCTCTCGCATGGCAGTGAGAGAAACTTTCCGCACTTCTTGGGTGAAGTTTTCTCGAGAGATAAAAGAAACGAGTATCCACCCACAGCAAATCTCTTTTTCTGTCGCGACCTAAACCCTATTGGAAGAGCATCGATTTGATGAAAACTGAGCAAGGACGCGGCAAGTAGCATATCCGTGCCAGGTTGTAATATTGTATACGGCCTCTCGAAAATGGCTGGGAGTGCTTCGCCTATATTCAATTGTAGATCACTTTCTAACTGCTGTGTGGGTGAGTGTCTTGTATATTGGAAGCTACCCTAACATGTTAGGGATGTTAAGAATGCACCAGAGGATAGTTGGATAAAGCGAGATGCCCTGAGTCGCCAGGTCAAGAGGAGCCAAACATTAAATTTGATTTGGTCGTTAGACCGCGCATGAAAAGTTCTGCTGTTAGTACCGTCATTCTGGGATTGTTCCTAACCAGTTAGGGAAACTGAAGAAAGATGTAATGCTAGACTACTCCAGCTCCGTACAGCCAGCAAAGCATTAATGACAGCTCAGATTGAAAGTATCCTCCTACAGAAGAAAGGTCACATGCGGTAAGATTGTAATGTCAAGCACGGTCGAAGTACACGCATAGATGGATCTTGTCCACGTTCAAATCTTTGCGCTCATTAACGCTGTATTATGTCCTATTTCTTCGAATAGCGTTCGTAGCTTGGCAACCGTAGTAATTTTTATTGCTACACTAGGAACTTGTGATCTGATCTTCATTTGAGCAGCCACGCGGAGTGGGATAAACACATACAGGATATGACGGTCGAAGAGTTAATCATCGAAGCGCTTCAAACCGATGGGGAGAAGCACAAGCAATACTTCTTGGTCCAGCTAGCAAAGAAACTGGGCATAAGTTTGTCGCATGTGCAACATGAAAAGGGAGCCCCGCCTTGGCAAATTACAAGAGATTGAAAAACGAACTATAACAAGTCAAAAGAATACCGATGAAAACATATTCTCAAGATTTAGTTTGATCTCTCTCAAGAGCTTACAGCGCCTGTAGCCTTTGGCCGTACAAGAACAATATGGCAAAGCTTACCACGATAAGGAGTATGTGGGCGATGAGCAAAGCCAAATTGCAATAAAGCGGAAGGCAAACTGCTAGAAAACATTTCAAACCCTCGTGTCCTGTGTGACCTACTTACTCGGTGCACAGGGCCCAGATAACACATTATTTCATCATTGAAACTATATCATTGACAAAAGACCGCTTCTAAATTATTTATCTTGGCTCATTTGGTTCTATAAAGCATAAGTCGTTTCTTTATTTACAAATTCGCTAAAAGTTCGTTGGACAAACGATTCTTGGAATTACTTTTAGAGCATTGGTGTTATCTGAAGTCACATACCTCGTTATCTTCACAAGCTCGGAAAGAAATATGAGGTGCCTCATTCAAAAAGATCAGTTTGCTGAGTGAAGCGATAAATGAGTAAGACTAATCTGATTCGTCACCGGCTCAAGGAGGTTGAAAGTGTTCGCGACGCTAAGGACATGTTCTCGATCCTTGCTACTCACAATTGGGAACTGACGGAAGTCGAGAGATATGGCAGATCGGGACTACTAGGTACAATGGGCTGCGCTCTTTGCGGAGCCGAATGCAGCGTACTAATAATTCCATCTTTTGATCTAAATTCAAAAAAAGACAGATTTAGTTCCGAAAGAGCGGACCGATCAAACTCAAAGATCCCCTCATGAAAGTGTCACGGACAGCTTTGTACTTTCGAGACTGGATAAAGATGGCGGAACATGTTGGAGAGAGATCCGGACAGGGTCCGAGCAATAGTAAACGCGCTCTCTGACGAATACTCAAGGAAGATTCTCACCGCTACAAACGACGAAGGGAAGTCGCCTGAAGAGATAGCGTCCGAGCAAAAGATTCCTGTTTCCACTTGCTATAGAAGAATCCACGATCTTGTTTCACTTTCAATTCTTCAGGCAGCAAAAATCGAAATCCGTGAAGGTAAGAAGCTGACTATTTACAAGAGGTTGTACAAAAATATGCTAGTCAAACTTGAGGCAAATAATTTAGTCGTCGAGCTAGTTCCAAACACGGACTCTTCCGTACTGACTAGCAAAAGCGTTGATAATGCACGCATAATAACACTACGAGACTGCGACATTTGTATGTCTAAGAATATCTTTTGCAAGTTATTCGCATCTCCTAATTCAGCAAGTCGCTTCTATATTTGCCAGCAATGCGAAAAGAGAATTTCGAAGGAACGGGAAAACATTTGAAAGTTTCTAGATCTCATAACATGCCCTAAAGAGAGAAATCTTTTGAGCTAGGCCAGTCCTTAAGAAGCTACACAAGAAACTATTTGCACAGTAACGTTACTAAATATTAGGATCACGGTTGTCATCTTTTGAGAGGATGCTTTTGTACGTAACGAGACCGATGAATTTACCTTTCCTGGTCACTCCCAGTCTGCGCATCCTCATATCTTTCATCTTAAGCAAAGCCTCTCCAACTCCCGCATTTTCGTCAATACAATGTATAGGGAAGCTCATTACTGCTCGAACTTTGGTTAATGAAGGATCTGATCCCGTTGCCACCACCTTGTAGAGTACATCCCGTTCAGTTATTATTCCCATTGGCGCACCATCCCCAACTACAACAGCCTCAGTACAGTTTTTTACACTCATTTTTCTCGCAGCTTCGACGATTGAGTCAGTAGGTAGCACCGTCAGGTATTTTGTGAGCAAATGATCCGATACAGAATCTAAGAGTGAAACGCTCAATTAGGATCAACCAGTAGGTTTCTTTTTTCAGAAAGAGATTGTGTACATCATAATTTGTCAACATGCCTATAAACTAGGATACAGTTCTCAAATTTGAAACCAAATAAAGTAGTCACATGGGAGTCATTTCACTTGGCGGCCCACTTTTTAGGCCTATACCCAGACTTGCACCATCACACTAAGGACTTCCATGTAGCACTCTGCCTCGTATTTTATGCCGATTTTTCACTTGATTGCAAGAGCAAAGCAGAAGGAAGTTAGCATCCACTGCAGGCACTCTAGTCCGTTCACCCACACGCTATTGTACCAAATTGTCTCAAGAGACGGGGTCAAACCACGAATGTAATCAACCGAACTCAGAGTAACAGGTAACCCGAATAGTGTCCAAACGAAAAAATATACGACCATCAGGCTAAGCGCCAATTCTATCCTGAACACATTGAAACATTTCCAAATCGGGGTGATTACTGTGGCTATTACAATCACTGAAATATACAAGATCAAAAGAGGATTCGTAACAATGGGCAAGAACCAAGACAGATGCGGCCATAGATAATAATTGTAGAGCCAATAGAAAGCGTCGAACATGCCTTTGCAACTGGAAAGTGCGAACGCAGGGATCAATAGAGAGAAATAGAATCCTTTTGAATTCTTGGGCAATTTGATTCTAACCCACAGTGCGCAACTCACCAAGGAGAGATATGATAAGATATGTCCACCGTTATCCAACCCGCGATTTAGAATTGGATTCATGATTGCGTTGCGCGAATGGATAATTTCATTGAACAATACGAGATAAGGATTGATCAGGCCGGTCGTATAATGAAAATTCAAAGGTTGGAAGAGAAGTGTAAGAACATAGTAAGCAGCCATGCACCCGTAAATGATATACTGCCAGATTGGCACAAATTCCTGAAAGACCCTATGATTTAGAAATCTGACTTGATCTAATTCATTAAAGACTCTACTTTGGGCATCAGATTTTAGCAGGCTAGGTAACATAATCTCCAGCTCCCCTCTTACATATTCTTTAAGCCCGTTCGGGATTTTGAGCTGCAGGAATCTCTCTCACAACTGGCTTTTTCACTGCACTTACCTTCCACGCGATTGCCAGTATGCATATGAGAGTAATTTGCCTTACAAGGGCGATTCCTTGAACAACTCCCGACAATCGGGGGTCAGGAAACAAGTCCCCCAGTGCCGCGAATACGGCGGTCGCTCCTTCAAATGTGTAGAATAAGGGCAGAGGTACCAAAGGCACGAGAGCAAAAAAGGGTAGCAAGTCTAGATTCATTTGCGGTGTGGAAATATATGCGAATAATATGTACGATCCTACCGCAAGAAAACATCGAACAAGCAAAGGCTTGTCCCGCAAGAAAAAGAGGATCAAGATAATGGACAGGATAACTAGTCCTCCACTGAGATATTCTGCTGTACCCCAGGTCGAACTCGAAGGAAACAGCCAGACCAAAAAAGTGTCTTCAAGGCCCCAATGTTGAAGAAAGGTGTAACCTGAAACCCAGTTGGAAAAATTAAGAATGGCAAACGGCAGATTCAGGACGGCAGGAATGCCCAAGGAAATACCAGCATAAGCTCCTGAGACTTTGATCCGCTTCTGCTTTATCAGATCCTGGAGGAAGAGCGGAACCAGTATTATTGGGAATATCTTCGTCCCGATCGCAAGACCAAGAGCCACTGCGCTTAGAAAGGGTCTCTTTTGTGCAATGAAAAAATAAAGCGCGAGGATTACAAAGAATGCTTGAATGATGTCAAAGTTGTACGCCCCAAAAATCACGACGGAAGGGACGAAGATCGTAAATAACCATTGAAGGCTATGATCTAATTTCAGATAATTCAAAAAGTTGTAAAGAAAGTGTGCGCTCAGGACAAAGCACGCACCCAGAATAGCAAACACAATGGCACTGTAAACATAGATGTTCCCTCCGCTCGACCATCCCGCCAGCCAAACTACGAGGCCGCAAACAGGAGGATATTCGAAAAGGTACCCTATGTACGGAATTTGGTAAGTAAGATAAGGAATCCCAATACTATTTGTCCTTCCCCAGAACGATGTCGTAATGTCAGAAGCCACTCCGAAATTCGGCCAGTGGGCGATCGCACTAATCGCAAAAACAATCCCAGCAGCTAGAATTACAAATTTATAGTCGCTTATTCCCGCGAGCTGCCTCATCGAGACAAAAATCTTTGGAACTTGCGTAGCCATGGGTTATCAACTCCTTTCTTAGATGCGCTGCGCATTTTTCAGCCGGGATCTCGGCCAAAACAGCGAAGCTGGAGCTAGGATTAGCAGTTTTGAAAGTGAATTTGCGAGATAGCCCACCAACGTCCTTGCATCTTGGGGATAAGAGACCAAAGAAGTGCAGGCTGTCCACTTACTACACCATCCCGGCGCAAAGTACTGCGGATATCCCATAAGAATCCAGACTGCAAAAATCCCTAGGCCTCCAATAAATGCGATGAAAAAATACTTATTGAGTCTCATTTTCTTGTAAGCGATGAAGGGAAGAAGGACTATGATTAGAGACCACACAAAAGGAAATACGGAACTGCATGCGGTAGCCGGGACCGGTAATACGTTATAGCAGGAACTGGGGTTGAAGAAAATCTCGAAGGGGTTTAGGCGCTCAAGTTCTTGAATAAAGATTGAATGTGGCTCGGGTCCATAGGAATAGTGATAGGCAATTTCGTACAGCCATATTCCACTTCCTACAGAAAACAGACTGAGCAGCATAGTCTCCTCCCTTCTCACTTTTTGCTTTCTAAGGGAGAGATATGAAATGAAAAAAGCTCCAATAGCCATGGCGACAGAGGCATAAAGTATGTGCGTGAAGGGAAAGAGGAAAAAATTAGCCTGGTCCATGAGCCATCAAGATTGTTTTTGATCTTCTACCAAGATCAAGGGAAAGTGACTAAAGGCTTTTTCTGAAAAATTGAGATGCCCATAGAAATCAGAATCCTTCGGAAAAAGAAGTGAGAGAGACTAATTCAAGCAGTCGCTAGGATTTTCTTTCTTTTTCACAATCCTGAATTTTCTAACTGAGTTACCGGCTGGCCCTTGTTTCGGGAAAACTCTGGTTGACTATGCCGAATTTTGAATTCAACAAGAAACCAGTAGCTAAGTAAGAGGACTACCGGAAAGGCTAACATCAAAATCGCATACCAGAAAGAGTCCTGGTAAAAGGACCACCATGTAAGAAAACTGTGACCTAGAAACAGAGGTATGTTCGTCGTAATCAGTGGACTCGCCCCCGCCAACGTAAATTGGGTCGCCGCCGGTCCTAAGACTGGATCAGTCAATGCAATTATCCCCGTTATCAGAATGCTAGCTACTCCCAGAATGAAACTCAATACCACTCCGACACAGATTTTTTTTCATCTTATTCAGGAAGCTCATTGCCGGGAGCAGAATGAAGGGGGTATAGCTATCACAAGTTCAGAAGGGCCGACCATATTTTGCAGAAAATATGTAGAGCTGTTGGCAAGTGTGATTGGGACTAGGATCGAGACATACAGCCCGACGAAAAGGAGGGCTTCTCCGAGATGTTCCCTCTTGAGATAAAAAAGCCGATAAAGGAAATCACTACGAAGGAAGTGTAAAGAAGCAGTCCACTGGCAGGGCTAAGTAAAGCGTCATACAAACCTTGTGCAAAGTTGAAAGTGTAGCTGGATAGCTGCACCCCACCGATGAAAGGTATACCATAGGGTGCTGTTAAGGCATTTCCTGTGGTAAAAAAATCATAAGCCAAAGTTGGTGTAAGGCCTATGAGCGTACCTATCATGAAGGAAAGAATGCTGGCGACCTTGCTTGATAGCCGCGGTGGCCAAATCCCCATGATAAGATATAGAAAAATAGGTAAGAGGAAGAAGAAAGTCATATTGTCAACAGAGCCAGCGACTCCGAGTAGAATACCGGAGGTAAAGGTGAGAAGCGGCACTAGGGCATTTACTTTCCGTCGCCCTTTGAAATAGGGTTCTTCTTCCTCTCGATTTACAGTGCGCATTTGATGTGCTTTCAACAAGCAATACACCGAAGCTAGTCCGATGCAAGTAGCTAGTGCCTCCGGCAGGAAGATTCGTGAATAGAACCAAATACTAGTCCCAAAGCCAAAAACAATTGTGAGGAAAGCAGAAACTCTTTCGCTTCCAAACATTCTGGCACTTTCGTAGAATAAGACTGCTGCTAGTGCTCCAAAAATCGTGGAAAAGTAGGTCGCAATGTAGACACCAGAAGCCGAGGGATCCATGGGAGTAATGAGCTGTGCTAGCGAAACTACCGGGAAGGTAATGAACGCGAGACCTGGGGGAAGAGCAGAAAATTTGCCGTGTAAGCCGTTCCCGAATACGTGCTTGTGTCCAACCATATTGTTCTCGAAGTCGCAAGTGACCAGGTCAAAGCAAATTGGATTGCATCTTGACTCGTGATAATGGTTGCCATAGAAGCTCCGAACACAAGCAAGCAAACGACGAACATCTCCCGCTCAACGAGGCTTTTCCTCCAAAACCCCCTTGGCACCGGCTCGGCTTCTTCGTCGTCTCTATTCTTGGGTTTATTTTGTAGTAACTGCATATGCGCACGCCAACATGATCATGATATTTGTGTTATCAGAGACCGCATTGAAGACTTGTCCATTCTGAAGTATTCCTTCGTCGAAACCGTCTGAAGAAGACAGTTTTCCTAGGTTATTCACCAATAACAAACCGTACGAAGATCTGTAGATGGCGAGGAGAAACGCAAATGCGATTTTGACGAAATTTTCAGGTGAGGAATTTAGGACCTGGCCTTGCCAAGTGACAGCTTCGTAGGGATTACCAGACGGAACCTCGATGTATTCGTATACGTAGGGCGTTGCACTGTTGAGATAAGGAGGGTATTGTCCTTCACTAAGCGCAAAGAGCTGTCCTGTACTACCATAGGCTGCATATTGCGCAGTGTAAACTTGCTCACCTGCCTGATTGAGAAAAGAATCTGAAGCATGTTCGAGAATGGCGAGCATGATAGGCTCGGCTATTGCCATTGTTCCACTAGGATATCCGGGCGTATCAGGGGCTGGCCCAGTGTTAAAACCCCAAAGATCGAATCCTAGTTTCGCGTAATAGCCGTAACCCGATATGGGTAGTACTAATACTACGCTATAAAAAACAAAACAATTTCGGGAAAGAGCTTCGACTAATTACTCTGTACGCTTGGAAGAGTTTACGGTCTCAATCGAGTAATCGCACCAAGGACACGGTTCGTCAGGTCTTGGAACGGTAAGACCGCACTTTGGACAGTAATTAGAGTATAGACCTCTGACCTGCTGCTGTTGCTCGTTCTTTTGCAGCATTCGCCCTTTTCTAACCTTCAGTCTCCAGCCCAAGTAAACTCTCTTGCTTCTTCACGAGTGAGAGAGGTCTCTTTTGAATACATGCAACACATACATTGTCCATTCATATCTGTGTCACTTCCACATTTAGGGCAATGTTTGGCAAAGATAACTGTCTCGGTTGCACCAACAGATTCAACCACAGCTAAAGATGACTTTTTGGATCTAGTCAAGTTCGTACGATGTATTAATGGACCATTGAAATATTAAAAGATGGTAATATGGTCGACTGATGTTAATATTGGAAATTATCCAATAGTGTTTTGCCCGCGAGACTCCAATGACTTCGATCTCTTTATGGGGAAATCCACATTGTAGCCTTCCTCTATCTTACTGAGCAAATTGATTACGGCTCTCTCATTTGTTATCATCTCGACTTGGTGTATCAGACCTAGCGATTCAAGGACCTTTCTACTCACGTGTGAGCCAAAAGGGATGAGTTTTATTGAAGCGTAAAGCGCTTGTTTCTCCTCTTCTGAAAGCTGATGCCCGTAATATCTTGAGAGTAATTCTTCAATTTGTCTTAAGGTCCCCATGAGACACTTTTCTTCACTCGAATACCCATAGAAACAATTCCTGCAATTTGCA
The DNA here is from genome assembly GCA_030041295.1 of Nitrososphaerales archaeon. Taxonomy (GTDB): domain Archaea; phylum Thermoproteota; class Nitrososphaeria; order Nitrososphaerales; family CADDZS01; genus JASHOD01. Next base: position 49,131 of record JASHOD010000150.1, on the reverse strand, counting down.
GTTAATTGCTCTCTCATAGGACCGCGCTCATTGACTCTATAATGCCTTGAAGGAAAGACATGCCCTGACCGTTTCAGCCGCTCAACAATTTTGTAAGCTGCTTCAATACCCAATCCCTGAGAAAGTATTTGTTCATGCACGTCTTGAACAGATCCGCCCGTTCCAGAACAAAGTGTCTTCATAACGAGCTCATCAGTCCAGCTAGGCAGTTCTTTGGCTATTCTAGCAAGGTATGCAATGGATCTTTCCTTATTCAAGTCGTAATCAGTAAAGCCTAGAATCTTGGATTGTGTAGGCGTACCGTCTAGAATTTCTTTCATGATTTCCGCACATTGCTTAAGATCGCAATTTGATAGCTCTGCGACTGCTTCGAGAGAAACTTTTGGTCTTGACCATCCTTTAGTCTCACCAATGTAAATTATCGCCCACAAAACAGCGAATCGTTTATCTCGCCAACTCCTCCTGATGAACCAGTCAAACAGTCTAAGCGTCGTCGCTGACTCGCTCCGATTAACAAGATATTGAAGTCGCCCTGTCCTTCTTTTGACAAGACCCATTGAGCGACTTAAACTATCAAGTACCTCCTCGGTAGCTTGATCTACAGGTATTATGTGAATTCGGCCGGCATTATGTTCTAGTAGAAATGGTGGCGCCTTTATGTAAAGTTCCTCAGTCCATAAACTGGGCGAGAAGAGACCTAAGAGACTTAATGGAATCTGTGCTTTGCCAAGGGCCATTAGGAGAATAAATTATGCTTACATCCAGATTAACCTTTTGTCGATTATTAGATTTGAGAAAATATAGTACCGGCTGGCTTCTCAATCCAATAAATGCTCAATAAAGCTCGACACCCAATCAAGCTTCAGATTGAAACTTGAAGGATTTACAGTCGCCTAGGGTCATTAGATCTAAACAAGAGCTTGTTTCTAGACTCACCCGTGAGCCGATTGACAAAAACAGGTTCCAAAGGCCCATTGGTCGTGTATTCATAATTCCAGAACGTTGCAAGGAGTGTAATTACTGCTGGACTTTTTGTCCTCAAGAGGTGTTAGAAGTTTCGTCAGAAATCAATTCTCTTGGTTACCATCATCCTAAGGTCAAGAAAGGCAAGGAAAATGATTGTGTAAACTGTGGCATGTGTGAACGCATCTGTCCTGAATTTGCAATCTTTGTCGAGGAAGTCAGAGCATGAGCTTTTCCACGTCAAAAGGAATCATCGAGCCAGGCACTTATTTTATGATGGGCAATTTTGCCGCCGTCGAAGCGGCTATACTTGCCGGTTGCAGATTTTATGCTGGCTATCCTATCACGCCATCATCAGAGATCTTCGAAAGGGCATCGGTAAGATTTCCTCAAGTTGGAGGTTATGCTATCGAAATGGAAGACGAGATTTCGAGTGCGGCCGCGTTAGTAGGAGCATCGTATGCTGGAAACAAGGCGATGACTGCAACATCCGGTCCTGGCTTTAGCCTAATGATGGAGAACATCGGTCTTGCCTTCATGACCGAGGCGCCAATTGTCATAATCAATGTGCAAAGAGCTGGACCTAGTACTGGCATTCCTACCTTGGTGGGGCAGGGAGATATGATGCAGTCAAGGTGGGGGACCCATGGAGACATTGAAACAATAGCTTACTCACCGAGCAGTGTTCAGGAATTCTTCGACCTAACCATCACGGCTTTCAACACTGCAGAGAGATTTCGAACTCCCGTCTTTGTTATGGCAGACCAAATAGTCGGTATGATGTGGGAGCGCTTGGTCGTCCCCTCTATTGAGAAGATTGAGCTAACACATAGAATGATACTAGAACCAGGAAGTAGGCAGTTGCCATTTGATTACAACAATGATTTCGCACCCATGCCACTTGCGGGCGGTGGAACTTTTGTCAATGTAGACAGTTTGACCCATGATCCTCGAGGCTATCCTAGCACAGATCACTCTGTCTCTGAAAATATGCTAAGACATCTTGTTGGAAAGATACGAAATCACTCCCAAGAAATATGGAAGTGGGATGAATACATGACTGAAGACGCTGAGGAGCTTGTCATTGCATATGGTTCGACAGCCCGCTCTGCCTTAGCCGCAGTGAAGAGTGCTAGAGGAAAAGGGATTAAGGCCGGCCTTCTGAGATTGATTACACCTTGGCCATTCCCCGATGATATTGTAGAAAGCGCAAGTCGCAAAGTGAACAATATCATTGTTCCTGAGATCAACTACGGGCAAATAATTCATCCAGTCAAAGAGAACTCGGAGTGTCCTGTCATCGGCGTGAACAGAGCACCGGGCCAATTGATCGATCCTCTTGCCATAGTAGATGCCTTAGAGGTAGTTGCAAGATGAGCGCAAGCACACCCACCGTTAACGATAGTTTTGGAGAGAAGATTGTAGCCAAACACCCAAGAGATGAGATGCTGCGATCCGAGAGGCTCCCTAACATATGGTGTCCGGGATGCGGCATTGGGATTGTCCTAGGAGCGTATGTGAATGCCATCGCAAAGTCTACTCTAACCAGAGATAAGCAGATAGTAGTATCGGGTATTGGATGCACAGGCCGTTTTGCAGGCTATCTTCGTCAAGACAGTTACCACACAGTACATGGAAGAGGAATCGCGTTTGCTACGGGTATTGCAGTTTCAAGACCTGATCTCGAAGTCTTTGTGATTGCAGGAGATGGTGACATTTCGACGATTGGTGGAAATCATCTCATTCATGCAGCCAGGAGAAATGTGGATCTCAATGTAATCATGGTGAACAATTTCAATTACGGAATGACGGGAGGACAGCACGGAGCAACTACGCCGCTTGGATCAAAGACTCATACTTCGCCATATGGAAATGTCGAGGCTCCATTCAACGTGCCGTACCTCGTCGCCGCAGCCGGTGCATCATATGTAGCTCGTTGGACAGCTCTGCATGTGAGGCAAGTCACTAATGCAATCCGAAGAATGATGGAGATAGAGGGATTTACGTTTCTTGAGGTTCTCTCTCCCTGTCCACCAACTTATGGAGAATTCAATGGGTATCCCGAAGCTCTGGATATGATGAAGCATTTCAGAGAAAAAAGCGTCGCAGATGATAACGCCGATTTATCCACTGTTCAAGTTTCCACTGGCGCTGATGATAGAATAGTCGTCGGTAATTTCATTGATCGAAAAAGACCATCATATCAGGAGCTTTTGGCACAGCTTCAGGATAGGTCGCAAAAGTAAGGAGCAAGTGGAGTTGAGAATCGAAAGATGAGATGGGAACTCAGGTTCACAGGAATCGGCGGTCAGGGGGCCATAACGATAGGCAATGTCCTAGGAAGAGCCGCGGTCGTTTATGGAGGAAAGGAAGCTGTCGTTACAGAGGGCTACAGTCCCTATGTTACTGGAGGCTGGTCCAGAGCGGACGTTGTAATCTCAGATGATCCAATAGACTATCCTCTAGTTTCAAAACTTGACGTCTTGTTGACGATGTATCAAGAGGGCCTTGATCTGAACCTGAAAATGGTAAAGAATGGCGGTAGTGTGCTCGCAGAGAACCAGCTCGTAAGTTTTGGCGGAGTTGCAAGAAAGGAATTAAAGCTGATTGGAATCCCCGCAATTACTGCTGCAGAATCCCTGGGCAAGAAGATCGTCGCCAATGTAATAATGCTAGGGGCTGTGCCTACAGTCTGCAGGGCGGTTTCACTCGAAGCGGTGAAAAAAGCTGCTTCAGATCGTTTTCCCAAAGCGGTTGAGCTTAATATGAAAGCTTTGGATCGTGGTTTCGAAATAGGTTCAAACTTTACGCAGAGCGTTAGGAGTTTGGAACAAATTGCCCAGTGACCTAATTTCGACGACAGCAGTGAACGGCAACTTGACTAGTTCTGATACTATACTAGTCATCGGCGGAGGAATTGCAGGAATTCAGGCATCCCTCGACGCTGCAAAGGCAGGGGCGAAAGTAGTCCTTGTTGAGAAGGAGGGAACAGTCGGTGGAAAAATGTCGGTTTTGGACAAGAACTTTCCAACATTAGATTGCTCAATTTGCATCGAATCTCCAAAGATGAGCGAGGTTGGTTTGCATCCCAACATAGAGCTGTTGAGCCTAGCTGAAGTGAAAAGGCTCGAAGGCGAACCCGGCCATTTCAAGGCGATCATCAACCAAGAACCCCGGTTCGTAACTGATGCCTGCACAAGATGCGGCGATTGTATCATCGTTTGTCCTGTTATTCTGAAAAATGAATTTGATGTTGGAATGGCCGTTAGGAAGGCCATCTACACGCCCATTGAACAATCCGTTCCAGGAGCATATGTAATCGATGAAGAAAATTGCCTGAACGAGCCTCCAAATTATCTGCCATGTAATAGATGCACGGATGTTTGCGGACCTGCGGCAATAGATTTCAACATGAAACCAAAGCGAATCGAGCGCGACGTTGCTTCTGTCGTAGTTGCTACTGGTTTTGATATTCTAAACGGCGAGTTGTTAGCTGAATACAAATACGGAAAACATCCAGACATAGTCACTTCGATGGAACTTGAAAGAATGCTTCAAGCATCGGGGCCGAGTCTTGGCGAAGTTATCAAGCCCTCTGATGGAAAGCATCCAGAAAATGTATTGTTCGTTCTCTGCGCGGGGTCAAGAGATGAGCGCCACAAGAAATATTGTTCGAGAATATGCTGCATGTACAGCATCAAAGAGGCGTACCAACTGAAGGATCATGGGATCAAGAATGTTGACGTTGCGTACATGGACATAAGAGCCTATGGAAAGGGATTCGATGAATTCTTCGATAGAACAACAGACTCTGGCGTTCGCTTTGTGAGAGGAAGGCCTGGAAAGATATCGCCTTCGAATGATGGGATCGAAGTCTCATTCGAAGATACTGAGAGAGGAAATGGAGCTCAAAGAAAGAAGTATGATCTTGTCGTGCTGGCTCTCGCTTCTATCCCGACTGCAGGAACTGAGGCATTGTCCAAGATATTGAAGATAGATCTTGGTGAAGATGGATTTTTCAAGACAATGGACGAGCAAGCAGGATTTGTCTCAAGCACAAGGAAGGGGGTCTACCTCGCTGGGTGCGCTACAGGTCCAAAGGATATACCTGACAGTGTAATGGAGGCTGGGGCCGCTATTGCCAAAGCTCTCACTCACACAACGTCAAAGACATGGCCTGAACCAGCTCCAGTCGTTGCGGTCGATTATGCGGGTGAACCTCGCGTCGGAGTCTTCACTTGCCATTGCGGCTCGAATATTGCAGGCACGGTCGATGTAAAGCAAGTAGTAGAATACGCAAGGACTTTGCCTGGGGTCATCCACTCGCAGGACCAAATGTACTCCTGTGCAGCAAATACACTCAACGACATCAGCCAAGTGATAAAGGACAAGAAGATCAATCGCGTCGTCGTCGCGTCTTGTTCACCAAAGACGCATTATGCGACCTTCCAGGGCTCGTTAGAACGATCGGGTTTGAATCCGTACCTTCTGGAAATGGCAAACATCAGGAACATGGACAGTTGGGTGCATAAGGAAGACAAAGATGGAGCTTTGAAGAAAGCAAAGGACATGGTGAAGGCTGGTGTCCTAAAGGCCCTACAAATGAAATCGCTTGAGCCTATGAGATTCCCTGTCGCACAAGCTGCGCTTGTTGTGGGCGGAGGTGTCGCAGGAATGGTTGCGGCCGCGAACCTCGCAAGTCAGGGATTTACGACTCATCTCGTCGAAAGAGAAGAGAGATTGGGCGGTGTTCTAAACAATCTGTCTGAAATCGCGCCGCTCCGAATAAAATCAAGAGATTTGCTTGGCCAGTTATCAAAAGAGCTAGAGGAAAGTGGCGCTATAGTCCACACAAAGACAAAAGTTGATTCGATAAGTGGCTTCGTTGGAAACTTTGATGTCCATTTGACGGATGGAACGCACTTTACGGCAGGCACTGTGGTACTCTCAACTGGCGCAGATCCGTACAAGCCAAGCGAATTTGGATATGGAACGAATCCAAACATTATGACAAGTCTCGAGCTGGAAGAAAACATTGACAATACCAAAGACAAGAAAGTTTCAATCATTTCTTGCGTGGGATCGAGAAACGAGTCAATTGGTTGCTCAAGATACTGCTGTCAGACGATGATGGGACAGGCTAACAAGCTAAAGGAGAATGGCAATGAAGTACGAGTCATTTACAAAGACTTGCGAACGTTCTCGAGATTTGGTGAGGAACAATATGAAAAGGCGTGCAAGAACGGAATTGTCTTCGTTCAGTACCCGCAAGATCAAGCTCCCGAGAATGCGATGAGAATTGACGGAGGAAATCTCGTTCTCAAAGACGAACTAATTGGGAAAGAGATATCTCTTCCAACCGACCTCGCCGTTCTTAACATTGGACTACGTGCTACAAAGGAAGAAGGCGGAGTAATCCAACAACTCAAAGTCTCGACGGATCAGGCAGGATTCCTCCTGGAAAGTCATCCAAAACTCGGCCCGGCCGAAGCTGCAGTTGCCGGGGTGTTTCTTGCAGGAACAGCTCAATACCCAAAGACAGTTAGAGAATCGGGCATTCAAGCTCTAGCGGCCGCAGCAAAAGCTGCAACTATCATTTCAAGGAACGAGATAGAGCGCGATCCGTTTATCGCCGTAGTGGATCTCCAAAAATGCACAAAATGTCAGAGATGCGTCCCTGTCTGTCCTTACGGCGCGATCAAGAAAGGCGAACTAGGAAAAAGTATCGAGTTTATCCCAGCCATGTGCCAGGGATGTGGAACATGTGTCGCGGAGTGCGCTGTGGATGGCGCCCTAACTCAAGAAGGCTTCACTGACGACCAGGTGATGGTCCAAATTGATGCTGCAATTGAAGAAGACGCGAAGAAGAAACTCTTGATATTCGCTTGCAATTGGTGTTCGTATGCAGGCGCTGATCTTGCTGGCGTAATGAAAATACAATATCCGCCAAACACAAGAATCATCCGAACAATGTGTTCTGGTCGAGTCTCGCAGAAACTAGTCATGTACGCCTTCTCAAAGGGGGCTGGGGGAGTTCTCGTGACTGGGTGCCATTTGGGCGATTGCCATTATATTAATGCGAACGAAAACACGCTAAAACGAGTTGAGAAATGGCGCCATATGCTAAAGACGCGGGGCGTCAATGAAGATAGATTGCAACTCTGGTGGGTAAGTGCAGCCGAAGGCAAGAGATTTGCCTCGAAAGCGAAAGAGATGAGTGAGTATGTGTCGAAGCTTTCCGAAGAAGAGCTGATTTCGACTATGATGAAAATCAGGGTACCTGGAAAGAGGAGTTGATTTCGTAGAAAATGAGCATACTAAGTTTCGATACAGCTTTTGAACGAAAAGTAGAGGAGATAGGTGGAGTTACTGCCTCAGTTTGCTACCAGTGTGGCACGTGCACAGCATCATGTCCGCTAGGAGTCCAAGTGAGAAAGATTCTTCGGGATATTCAACTAGGCGCGACCAATGATGCAGTGAACGATCAAAGCGTATGGGGGTGCGCTACGTGCAAACTGTGCGAGCTCCAATGTCCAAGAGGAGTTAATATTACGGATCTATTGCACTCCATTAGGATCCTAGCTTTTGAAGCAAGAAAAGCTCCGCCAAAACTCGAACAGGCATTATGGGGAATCTACGAGCAGGGCAATCCATACGGAGGAAAGAAAGGAGATAGAGGAAAATGGGCGGAAGGACTGAATGTTCCGGTTGCCAGCAAGCAGCAAACGAAATTTGTCCTATATGCAGGTTGTGCATCATCGTTTGACCCTAGGTTACAAAACATCGCTCGGTCTGTCGTCGAGGTGTTGCAAAAAGCCCGAGCTGATATTTCGATCCTAGGAGAAAACGAAAGTTGTTGCGGTGATGTAGTTTACCAGATCGGAGAAGAAGGGTTCCTCGAAGAGCTCGTGGAGAAGAACATCAAGACGTTCAATGAGAGCGGAGTAGAAACTCTCGTTACCATTTCTCCGCACTGTCTTAACATGTTCAAAAATGTGTATCCACATTATGGCAAGATGCCAAGAGTCGTGCATTACACGGAGATTCTTTCCGAGTTCATCGATCGCGGTGATCTAAAACCTGACAAAATAAGCGAGGGTGACGGGGAAGAGATCAGGTCAACGTACCACGATCCATGTTACCTAGGGAGATACTATGGAATCTACGAGGAGCCAAGGAAGATACTCGAAAGCATCCCTGGAATCGAGTTGACCGAGATGCCAGATAACAAAGAGAACGCGCTTTGTTGCGGCGGTGGTGGTGGGCAGATGTTTAACGAAAATGGGAACACAACCCGTTCTAGCCACGAAAGAGCATCTCAGGCCGCGTCGACGAATTCGTCATTGCTCGCAACCTCGTGTCCATATTGCGTCCAAAATTTCGAAGATGCGATGAAAACAAAGGGATTGAAGCTTGAGGTACGAGATGTCTCGGAACTGTTGAATCGTTCTCTCAATAGAAATGGTAGCATGGTCTAACAACTGGGAGAAATGTGATGGTGAAAATATGGAAATGAACGAAGAAAAGAAAGAGATTTTCGTATTCGTGGAACAAACTGATGGAGTCGTAGAGCAGGTATCGCTCGAAGTGCTTGGAAAAGCTAGAGAAATAGCGAACAAGCTGGGTAGCAGCGTCACGGCTATTATCTTGGGAGAGAAAGTACAAGATCTTGCAAGAGATGCTTCAAAAAGGGGCGCGGATCTAGTCCTCTTTGGCGAATCACCTTTACTCAAAGATTACACAACCGAGGCTTATTCCAAGGTCGTGGAATCGCAGATCAAAGAAAGAGATCCTGATGCTCTACTGATCGGAGCGACGCACAACGGGGCTAGTCTAGCGGCAAGTCTTGCAATAAAGGTCGGAGCGGGCCTAATGGCTCATGTCGTTGAACTCGAAATAGAAGAGGGCACTGGAATGCTGCTCGGATCGGTCCCAGGTTTTGGCGGAAGCATTGTCTCTGTATGCAAGTGCAGCAAGGGAAGACCGCAAATGGCAACGGTCAGACCGGGCATCTTTAGAGCAATCGAACCTTCAAATGATGTAGGTAATGGAGAGATCGCTCCTATTCAGGTGAATCTTTCGCCTCTAGACAAAAAGTGCAATGTGTTAGAGAGAAACGTCAAGCGAACAAAGGAGCTCAGCCGTGCTGAAAGAGTGGTCGTGGTTGGGCTAGGCTCCAAGGGGGACTTTGAACTTCCAAAGAAACTTGCTGCAGAGATCGAGGCCGACTTCGGTGTCTCAAGACCTCTTGCGGACAGGGGATTATACGATAAAGAGCATGTCGTAGGTTCAACCGGCCAAAGCCTCAATGCGAATGTTGCAATTGTGCTGGGCGTGAGCGGTGCATCTCACTTTGCCTCGGGAATCAGAGATGTCAAGACTGTGATTGCAATCAATAATGATCCAAAATCACAGATTTTCAAGCAGGCTGACTATTGCGTCAATGGGGACATGTTTGAGATTCTTCCGTATCTAACGGAGGAGCTAAAGACGTAATCGTTAGGTGGAGTTGAAGAAGGAAAAATGAAACAGCTAGTTTGCATGAAAATAACTCCGAAAGTAGATCAAATCAAATTTGACGAGCAGAAGAAGACCATAATCAGAGAAGGCGTTGAAAACGAGATTAATGAGGCAGATAAGAATGCTTTGGAGGCTGCCTTAAGCATCAAGGATGCGCTGGGTGGAACTGTTACGGTTCTCTCAATGGGCCCTCCTTCGTTTGAGCCGTACCTCAAGCTCGCAATCGCGATGGGAGCTGATGATGCAATACTCCTAAGCGATAGAAGCTTCGCAGCGGCGGATACTTTTGCCACCTCTCGTGTTTTGGCAGCAGGTATTAAGAAGACTGGACCATTTGAATTGGTCTTTTGCGGAGAGGCATCGTCTGATGGTAGCACCGAGCAAGTCCCCTCTAGCGTTGCGCAATGGCTCGACACTCCCCAAGTCACGTATGCAAAGGATGTGAAGATAGAAAACTCAAAGATTGTCGCAAGAAGAGTTGTAACAGGAGGCTATGAGACAATCGAGTCTCCGCTCCCTGTTCTGGTAAGCGTGGAACTAGGTTGCAACACACCCAGATTTCCAGACTTTAGGAGAAAGAGATGGGCAGAGAAAGAGTTCAAACTCACTGTTTGGAACCTGCAGGACTTGGGACTAGTTCAAAGCGAAGTTGGCGCACAAGGCTCGCGGACGATAGTGAAAGAAACGAAAAGTTTGCCTACTCCAACGCGAAAGAATGAGTTCGTAACGGGTAGTCCTCAGGAGATTGCAAAGAAACTTGCAATTATAATAAAAGAAGCGAAATCGAAGAATAATTAGAGAAAGTAATTCGGTTACCCGACGCTAGTCAAAGAAGTAGTTGTTGCTATGTCGTGTTCTCCTCTAGATTGACATTTGTATTCTTCGATTCCTAGTTCTAAAGCCTTCAAATTAGATTCCCAGCTTCTTTCTGGAAATGTCTTCTTTAGGGCTCTAGTTAGAGTATCCAAGGAAACTGGAATAAATCCCGCGGCGTATGCGGCACCGACCAAGACGAGATTTGTTGATTTTAGATTACCCGCTTTGCTTGCTAGAGAAAGAGCGTCGATCATGTAAAGTTTCGTCCCCTGTTGCTGTGCCGCTCGTGCTATTTTTTCCGTGTCAGGATACGTTGAATCTCCCAAGCTCACACTTACCGGAACAATCTTCTCCGTGCTCATGATTATTGTAGTGTTTTTTCCTACTTTACTTAATCCTCTCAAGGTTTCAACCGCCTCAAATCCAATAAAGAGATCCGCGGTCCCCTGAGGGATTATAGGGCCATGAACATTTCCTATTCGGAGGTCAACTCCCACAACCCCGCCTCGCTGGGACATGCCGTGTATCTCTGACATGACAACGTTCTGCCCAGAGGAGGTAACTGCTTCTCCAACCAATTGTCCTGCCGTAACGATGCCTTGTCCACCCACCCCCGACATTATGATGTTGATCTGTTTGTCCAAGTTCATTTTCTCACCTCTATAGCTCTAGGTCCGCAAACCAATGGCTGTGCGCATACGCCACAACCGTCGCAAAGTGCAGGATCGATCAGGACTTGAGTTCCTTCGGTGTAAAATGCGGGGCATGAGAAGCTTCTGATACAATTCATGCAAAGTGTGCATCTCTCTTGATTCACTTGGTAAGGCACTAAAGGTTCGCCAACATGCTTCTTTCTGTCGTCTTTTGTCAGTGCGCATTCTGATTTTGAGATGATAGCTGAAATGCCATCAAATCGAAGAGCTTCCTTCAAAGTTTGCATCGTGTTTCTTACATTCGTAGGGTCAATCGTGCGAACAAACTTGACCCCGGATGCTTGGACCAATTGCTCGATTGAAATCTCTGGTGATTCTTCCAACATCCCATTTAGCGGAACTCCAGGATTGGGCTGGTTACCTGTCATCGCAGTGGTTCTGTTATCCATCACAAGAAGCAAAAACTTGTGACCATTGTGCACAGCATTCACAAGGCCAGGAATGCCTGCATGGAAGAAAGTGGAATCCCCGATGAAAGCGATTACGGGTTGATCCGTACTTTTTGAAAAGCCAGCAGCTGTTCCAACGGACGAGCCCATGCAAAGCAAATAATCCCCTTCATTGTATGGTTTTTGAACACCTAGACTATAGCAACCAATATCTGTTGCGTAGATGGCGTTCTTCAGCCCTAACTGTTTTGCAACTAGCTCTATTGCATACACTGTGGCTCTGTGCGGGCATCCGGGACAGAGAACTGGTGGTCGATTCGGGAATTTGACATCGTTGTTTGTCAGAGTAATACTTGATTTCTGTCTCGGTTCAAGTCCGAGTATCTTCGAAAGGGAGTCCATGACAATATCCGGATTATATTCGTATTTTTGTGGAAAATAGCCATCCATTTTTCCGTTAATCTTCGCTGATAAACCCTGCAACTGAGCTAATGCTCTGATCCTTTTTTCATTGATTGGATCCAGTTCCTCAACAACAATGGTTCTTGAGTGCGATTTTACAAAGTTTAGCACAGGTTTTTCTGGAAGAGGGTTTGAAAATCCTAATTTCAAAACATCAACTTTCAAGCCAAGATTCTCGAGAGCATCCATAGTCGAATTGTATGCGGCGCTAGATGTGATGATACCTACATCGCTCGCCCCGTCTGAATTGTTGTTTTCAACCCGATTAAGTGGCGAATTCTCCGCTATTTCGGATAGGCGGGCGAACCTTTCCAAGAGCTCACCTTTCTTTTTGTAGGCAACTGCAGGTAAAATTACTAGGTTTGAAGGATCTCTCGTAAACACCCCCTTCGGTTTTATTGGATGTTTCAAGCCAAACCTTACGAGCCCTCTCATGTGGCTTACCCTAGTCGTTGTCCTAAACAAAACAGGGCCTTTGACAAGTTCAGAAAGTTCAAAAGCATAAACAAGATAGTCTTTTGCTTCTTGTGGATTTGAAGGCTCTATAAGTGGAAGGTTTGCCATCTCTGCATAGTGTCTATTGTCTTGCTCGTTCTGTGAGGAGAACATTGAGGGATCGTCGGCTGTCATTATTACGAGTCCTCCCTTTGTGCCAAGGTATGAGGTACTCATGAGAGCGTCGGACGCAACGTTCAGACCGACGTGTTTCATGAAAACAAAGGCCCTCAATCCAGATATTGATGCTGCAGCTGCAACTTCTAGTGCAACAATTTCGTTTGAGGAGTCTTCAAAGTAAAATCCTGCCTTTCTCGCAATGGAGGAAAGTGCGTCGCCTACCTCGCTGGATGGTGTGCCAGGATAAGTTGTTGCAATACTTGCCCCGGCTTCAATGACACCTCTGGCAATAGCTTCGTTTCCAAGGAGGAAATGATTTGATTCCCCAGAGTCTTCTGAAACTATAAGGTCATAATCGCCCATTACTCAGCACAAGCAGTTGTACTTTAAGTCCAATCTTTAAGACAGCTATACGTTTCTCAAATTTGAGAGCAAAAATGATACTAAAAAACATGAAAAATACTTTGAGGAATCACAAATGGGCAGAAGCGTTCTACCAGCCGATTGAGGTAGTTCGCTCTCATTCCGAACCAAGGTGATATTTTTTCGACTTATTTCAAGATCAATACATAATAGGAATTGTGTCTCTTGGAAATCAGAGACGATAAGAATGCCCAGAGAGATGAGGGCTGTAGTTATAGATTGCTTCGGCGGACCTGAAGTCCTTTCCGTGAGAAATGTTCCCGTGCCAGAGATTAAGCCAGAGCAGATTCTAGTGCAAGTCGAATCAGCTGGAGTCGGGATATGGGATCTCGGCGAGCGCGAGGGGATGGTTGCAAAGATGCTGGGAATCCAGCCAGAGTTCCCATGGGTCCTTGGCTCGGAGGGTGCGGGAAAAATCGTTGCTGTCGGGGAAAAGGTTAGCGGCTTTCAGATCGGTGACCTGGTTTACGGCGACATATGGGCGACAAATCCAAAGGCAGGATTTCAAGCCGAGTACATAGCTCTAAACGCAGAGAACGCGTGGCCGATTCCGTCCAAAGTGTCAGCGGAACAGGCAGGGGCCCTGCTCATCGATGGAGCAACCGCGCTACGAGGGCTGGATGACACTCTCGGTCTCAAGAAAGGGGAGAAGATCATGGTCTTTGGCGCTAGCGGTGGATTGGGACATTTAGCGATCCAACTTGCAAAGCGGCTCGGCGCTAGAGTGTTTGCCGTAGCGTCAGGAGAGGACGGCGTGGCCCTTGCTCTAAGATTGGAAGCCGAGACTGCCATTGATGGACATAATAATGATATTATTGATAGAGCGCGAGAGTTTGCCCCGAATGGTTTCGATGCGGGGTTGGTTACGGTTGCTAACGAGGCTTCCGAAAAAGCACTTACTGCGATGGCAGAAGGAGGGCGTGTTGCGTATCCTTGGGTAAATCAACGTCCACCTCCGAAAGGACCTACGAACATTCGCCTACTGGGCTACAATGGGAACATTGATCGAGCTTTGGTGCTCAAACTCAACAAGCTAATCGACGATGGCACGTTCGAAGTGCATCTTGGCAAGACCTTCGTGCTTGATCAGGTGCACGATGCTTACTTGGCTCTACGCTCACACCATCTGGGTAGGTTGGCTCTGCTCCCAGCCGCGTAAAGATAAGTAGCAGGCTTTTTTCCCAAGGTTGTGGATGGGTGAAAAGAATTGGTAGACAGTGAATACGACGCAGTTATCGTAGGCGGCGGGCACAACGGTCTCGTAACTGCAGCTTATCTTGCTAAGGAGGGGTGGAAGGTTGCGCTCTTTGAGAAGCGCAGGATAGTCGGAGGGGCCGCAATCACAGAAGAGGTCTGGCCCGGATTCAAAGTGAGCAGGTTATCTTACGCATACAGTCTTTTCGATCCTCAGATCGTCAGAGATCTGCAGCTTGAAAAGCACGGCCTGAAGGTCGTTTCTACTGATCCAGATCTTTTTGTTCCGTTTCCTGACAGCAAGTACATTTTCATCTGGGAAAGCGCGGAAAAGACCGCAAAGGGATTCGAAGCTTTCTCAAAGCACGATGCTCAAAGTTATTTCAAGTATCTCGAATTTTGGAAGGGCGTGGGAGAATTACTGGGGCCACTTATGCTGTCGTCGCCTCCGCCGCTTGACGCGTTTACAGGGCTCTTCAGTTCGCCGGAAGCTCTCGACGCTTTGAAAGTTCTGATGTTTTCTAGCGTGTCAGAGTTGCTTGATGAATACTTTGAATCGGAATATGTCAAGGCAGCAATTTGTCCGCGGGGCTTGATCGGGACGATGGTTGGTCCAAAGTCGGCCGGCAGTGCGTATGTTCTAGGCCATCATGTCATTGGAGGATCAACCGGCGAAACCGGGCTCTGGGGTTATCTCAAGGGGGGAATGGGAGGGCTGAGCAATGCGATTGCTGCAAGCGCGCAAAACTATGGTGCACACATTGTCACAAACGCTCCCGTGACGAATATTTCGGTGAAGGACGGTGCGGTAGATGGAGTCGAGCTTTCGGACGGAAGCAAAGTCAAATCCAAATTCGTAATTTCAAACGCTGATCCGAAACAAACGTTTCTGAAGCTCGTCGGACGAGAGAATTTTGACGGCTACTTTGTAAAGAGCATTGAAAAAATCAAGGACGAAGGATGCGTCGTGAAGGTCAACGCTGCCATGAGCGAGCTGCCTGACTATAATGCGCTTCCTGGGAAGAGTTTGTCGCTCCAGCATAAAGGCATTACGAGCATAGGCCCGTCCGTGGATTATTGCGAAGAAGCTTTTGACGACGCCAAGTTCGGCATACCGGCAAAGCATCCTTTCCTCCGAACCGTGTACCATTCTGCAAACGATCCTGATCTTGCGCCTCCGGGCAAGCACACGATGTCAATATTCACTCAATACTTTCCGTACAATCTCAGGAAGGGGAATTGGGATGAAATCAAGGAAGAAGTGGGAGACAATATCATCGAGACGCTGGATGAGTACGCCCCAAATGTCAAAAGGTCGATAATTCACAGGGAAGTGATAACTCCACTTGATATGGAAAGAGAGTTTTCGCTTCCGAAAGGGAACATTTTCCATATGGAAATCACTCCGGATCAAATGTTCTTCTTTAGACCCGCGGCGGGGTGGGCGCAGTACAAGACTCCGATCAGGGGGCTTTACCTCTGCGGCTCGGGGACTCATCCGGGCGGAGGTGTGACTGGAGCGCCAGGCTACAACGCTGCGCAAGCTGTGATCGCAGAAGTGAAATCGCTTCAAGCGGCTGAATGAAGAGAAACTTTTTTTTCGACGCGAACCTGTTTCAGAATGCGATCGTAATCCTGCCTGACACGCCGCTGTAAATGAAGATCATTCTTGAAAGGACGTCTCTACCCAATGGAATTATCAGTCCCGTTGAAGAAAGGTTACTTCCCAATGCTCTACTGAATTCGAGCCCAAACCCCAAGTTGGGCAAGATGAATCTTGCAGGAAAGAGGTTTTGTTGATTCGGCCCGGCTCCATTTCCAACATTAGCTAATCCTACTGGTGATACTTCCAGCCTGCAAATCACGGAATCATCCACTGCGCTCACCCTAGCGCCGGTATCAATCAGTATCTATCTCTAATTCGTTTCCAAGGTTAGAATGGCGGAAGACATAGCTTACCGTCGTCATTCCTTTTTATGTCCGAATAGGAGGCGCGATTTAATCGGCGGGCGAGTCCTTAATGAATGGCATTCAAACAATAGCTATAAGGCATCACTAGAGAGAAAAAATTAGGCGGTCAGTTCATACGGAATCCGATATGGATGAGTGGATGACCCTGCCATCCCTGATCGTGAGGACGACCTTTGCAAAGTTTTCGACTTTATCAAATGGATCTTCCTTCAACACGACAAGATCCGCCTTCATCCCTTCAGTGACCGTACCTCGCATTCTAGATTCATTGAACAAAGCTGCCGGGGCCGTTGTCAGCGACTTTAGAATCGCCCTCGGACTCATTCCACCCCTTTCCATCAGGACGTATTCCTCACTCGGATCAAAATCAGTCATGTATCCCGCGTCGGTTCCAAAAAGGACTCTACCTCCTGCGGTTGCGAAAGAACTCAACTGAGTGATGCATTTGCCTTCGAACTCTTCAGCCCACTCTTTTGAAGAATTTATTTTCGCCGCCTCGTATAGCCAGAGCTTCAGCGTGGGGATGAGACTAATCAGAGATTTCATTCTACCCACCAACTCCTCGCTCCAAACGCTCCCCTCCGATTCCGTGTGCGCCAGGACGTCTGCTCCAGAATCCAAAGCGACGTTGATCCCTTCAATGTTAGAAGGATGGCAGAAAACTACTCTCCCGAGACTGTGCGCTTCTTCAACCGCAGCTCTTGCAGTTTCGAGCTCCATGGGTTTCACGCTTCTCCGAGTTACAAGAGACCCGGTGAAGAGTTTGATAATGTCCGCCCCCATCGAGACGTTCCAGCGCACAAACCTCCGAGCCTCTTCAGGTGTCTTTGGCTGGGGCAGCATCTTCCTGACATCTTCCGGTAAATCGTCGAGGTAGAATGGGATGCCCTCCGCGGGATATAGGGGAGCGCAAGCCGTGAAAATTCTACTTCCGAGAGCCTTGCCAGATTCTATGATCGAGCGGGCGGCGGTAGTGTAAAGTGGAAAGGATCCGGCGTCGACGATAGAAGTGAAGCCGTATTGGGTATACTCGTTGCGGAGCCTCTCGCCTACTACTTCCGAGGTAGTATCGGTCGTTTCGTCAGCGGTCAGGTGCACATGGCTATTTTGAAATCCAGCGGTGATCGTGAATCCGCTACAATCGATTTTATGGGCATATTCCGAATATGTAACTGCATTTTGAGCTCCAACTTTGGTGATCTTACCTTGATCTACGATGACCACAGCGTTTTCTATGGGCTTGTCGTCGTTACTTGGAGATCGGTAGACCCTTCCACCAACGAGTGCGAGACTCATATTTTCATTAAAGAGGGGTCGAAACAATTTAGTATTTCCTCCTTCTCGAAATGAGCGCGATGTCAGGCGAAAACAATACACCGCTTCTTGCAAACAAAATTTGCATCATAACGGGTTCGACACGGGGCATTGGACTAGAGATTGCGAGACTTTTTCTTCACCATGGGGCTAGGGTTGTGATAAATTCTCGAAAACGCTCCAACGTAGAATTCACTGTCTCAAAACTTGCAAAAGAGTTCGGCGATAAAAGTAACCTTGGCTCTACAGCAGATGTTGGTGTTTACTCAGATTGTGAAAGATTGGTAAATGAGACCATTGCTCATTTTGGAAGCGTCGATGTACTTGTAAATAATGCTGGAATATCGATGGTGTCGCCGAGCATTGAACTAAGGAAGGAAGATTGGGAACGAACAATAGGAACGGATCTTTCTGGCGCCTTTTACATGTCTCAAATGGTCGCAAGACACATGATCAAAAAAGGATGGAGTGGATCAATAATTAACATCTCATCGATTCTAGGAGAAGGAGGGCTCCCCAAAAGGGCGGCCTATTGCGCTGCAAAACACGGGTTGATAGGGCTCACAAAGGTACTAGCAACAGAATGGGCTCGCTCCGGAATAAGGGTGAACGCAATATCGCCGGGTTACATAAAGACCGAAATGGACACGAAGGATTCCGTTGTTGGGGATTACTCGGAATCAGATATCGAGGGGCGAACGCCGATGGGTCGGTACGGAACATCGAAGGAGGTTGCTGAAGTCGCTCTCTTCCTAGCTTCATCTGCTTCTGCCTATATCACCGGGGCAAACATTACAGTGGACGGAGGCTGGACCTCTTACGCAGGCTGGGATAGACTGCTAGCTCAATTATCGGATGTGTGCTCTAACTAAAATCGAATTGAAGAAGTATGCGTATCAAAGATAATTACCTTCGTTCACTCTCCGACGGAAGAGAAGTCTATTACCGCGGGAAAAAGGTCGATTCAATAATCGATCATCCCGTATTGAAAGTTGCGGCCTTGCATGCGGCGAAGCTCTATGATGTTGCTGATAGGGGCCATTCAAACAACAAAAAAGAGAAAATGGCAGAGCCAGAAATCAGCACATATTTCCTCACGCCGCGAAATCCCTCGGATCTCATGAGACGCCACGAATTGATTTACTCTACCACGAAATTCTGTAATGGCGTGTTCAATATTTCTCAAGCAATTGGAAGCGACGCGTTGTTTGCGCTGAGCATAGTGGCGAAGCAAACTGACCGGAAGTACAATAGCAAGTATTCTGTCGCGGTAGACGACTATCACAGATTTATTGCCCGAAAGGATCTCACGCTCGCGGTAGCTCAGACGGACGCCAAAGGAGACAGGGGAAAGAGACCCTACGAGCAAAATGATCCTGACATGTATGTGCATGTGAGCGAAACTCAAGAGGACGGAATATTAGTCAGGGGAGCCAAAGCCCATACAACTCAGGCTGCGGTTTCAGACGAAATAATCGTCATTCCCACCAGAGCGATGACACCGTCGGACGCGAACTATTCGATTGCCTTCGCGGTACCAACGAATACGAAAGGCTTGAAAATGATAGTGCGTCCCATCGACGAGCTCGAAGGCAATTCGTCAAATGTCTTGAGCAGGTTGGACTATGAGCTCGAAACTTTGACGATCTTTGACGATGTATTCGTCCCCTGGGAGCGTGTTTTCCTTTTCAAGCAGTATGAAATGGCCGGAGAGCTTGCCGTTAATTTTGCAACATTCCATAGGTTCACGGCTGTTAGTTACAGATCTGCCACGGCGAATCTCTTCCTCGGGACTGCGGTATCGATGGCAAAGCAAAACGGAATTTTGGAGAGCGCGCATGTTAAAGACAAACTGGTAGATCTGATAATGTACAAAGAGCTCATGAGAATGAGCGCCGTAGCTGCGGCTAATTCGCCTTTGATGAGAGAAGAAATAGCGGTTCCAAATCCCGTATACACGAATATTGGCAAGCTCTATTCAAACAGGAGCTTTTCGCATATTCTTGATGCGCTGGTAGATCTCAGCGGTGGCATAATCTCCACACTTCCATCTCTCGAGGACCAAAATGATGCATCTGAGCGAAGTTACATCACGAAATACCTTGGGGCAGCTACATCTGGTAACGAACGCATCAAAATGCTAAGACTAGCGAAAGAACTAGGCGCAAGCAGTCTTACTGGTTATCTACTCACACTCATGATCCATGCAGAAGGTTCAATCGAAGCAAGTAAACTTGCCCTTTTGAAGGACGCAAACATCGCCGAAGCTGAGAGTTTGGTCAATGACATAATTTCCCAAACAACAAATTGAATCTATTATTCACGATTCCATATTTCGCCGAGTGGTTTGCCCCATTATTCATTTTTGAGCTGATGTCTTGAGAAAAAAAGTAATTATTCAAGCGGAAAGATGATTATTGGAAAATGCTTGAAGACAATCTTGTAATCGGCTCGAAGCAATCCAAGGAGAAGCAACAACAACCGCGACTGACAAAGGAAGAGCTCGTTGCCGCTTACCGCACGATGCTGCTTACAAGGGTACTGGACCAGAAAGCCATTGCCCTGCATAACCAAGGCAAGATTGGTTCATACACGTCGTCAGCGGGACACGAGGCAATCCACGTCGGGAGCGTCTATGGCCTTTCGCCGAATGATTACATTTTTCCGTATTACAGAGACCAGGGGGTATTGCTAGCTAGGGGAGTCAAGCCGGAGCAGATTTTGAATCGATATTTCGGAAACGCTTCAGATGAGATGAAGGGAAGGGACCTACCCAATCTTTACTCATTTAAAGAACGCCGGCTCTTCAGCAATGCCGCCCCAATTTCTAGCAACCTCCAGGTATCGGTCGGGTTTGCGATCGCGGCGAAAATGAAAAGGAAGGACATTGTCACGATTGCCTATTTCGGCGACGGCGCGACATCCTCAGGAGAGTTTCACGTTGCGCTGAATTTCGCAGGCGTCTACAAAGCTCCTTGCATATTTGTTTGCGAGAATAACCAGTACGCGATCTCTGTGCCGGTGAAGAGACAGACAGCTTCCAAAACCATCTCGATAAAAGCGCGGGCCTACGGAATTACTGGCGAAACCATCGATGGTAATGATTTCTTCACGGTGCAGACGGCCGTCGCTTCAGCAAGAGAAAGAGCTTCGAAGGGTCTCGGCGCGACTTTGATCGAATGCATTACCTATCGCTACAGTCCGCACTCTTCTGCGGACGATTGGAAGAAGTACAGGACGAGCGACGAAGTGGAAGAGTGGAAGAAGAAAGATCCGATCATTCGTTTCAAAAATCAGCTCTTGGAAATGCAAATCTTGACAGAGAAATCGGAAAAGGAAATTTTCGATTCAGTCCAAGAACAGGTTAATTCGGCAGCTAAATCAACAGAGGACATCCCACCTCCATCCGAGAATAGTCTCATCACGGATGTCTACGCGGAAGTGCCTTGGAATCTCAAGGAGGAGGAAGAGGGTGCCGCACATTACGAATGAAGAAGAATTACCAAGATTATCTATGGCATATCCAAGCGAAATGTTTCCAACGAGAACCCCTTTCAAGTATCTCCATCATCTCATTTGCGTACCGGTAAAGGTGTCCGATTCCGTCGATTCAACTTTCATCTTCGACAGCGGCATAGGATTGAACCTAATCTCCAAAGATTTGTGTTCCAAACTTGCTGCCGGCGGCTGCAAACCGACCAATCAAGTCTTTTCTGGAAAGCGAATGTCCGGACAGGAAGTAAGATGCGAACTGGTCAGCCTTTCTTCGATTTCCATCGGAACAGTTAGATCAGAAAACAATGTCCCGGCCGGAATTTTGGACATGAACCTTCCTCCAGATTTTTCGGAAATCGGAGGGTTTCTATCCCTGCAGTTTTTCGAGAAAACTCCAGTTACGATGAGTTACAACACAGGCGAGTTAATTATTGAAACAGAAAAATCAATCGAGGAATTGGAAAGACACGGGAAAAAGGTGGTTCCGATAGAATTGGAAAGGAATGGCCCGAGCATCGACGCGTTCTTGGATCTGAAGTTACCCAGCGGAAAGGTGATACGAGCAGAGGTTGACTCGGGTAGCGATTCGTTCATTCTAAATTCAAAATTCATGACGGAGCTCGGGATCGACAGAGAGTCCAAGAACATGAGAAAGGTCATAGGAAGGGATGAGACTGGGCATGAATATGCAAGATATTTCACTCACATGGAAGGTCCGATTGGCCTTCAAGCTTCGGAAGATATCTTTCAACGAGATCTCGACGTCGTTTTCCAGGATATTATTTACGACGGTTTGATTGGCGACTCTTTCCTGAAAAGGTACAATGTGACGTACGACGTTCCTCGTTCCCGTATGATGTTCATTTAGCAGCTGACGCTACTCTTAAATGATGATATATCTTCTTATGCGTATATGTCGTTTCGAGCACTTGCGGAGCGAACAAAGGCGCTTTCTAACATTGCTACTTCGGCAAGAGCCTATGCACTTTTAATCATCCTCAGCGTGATTTGGGGCCTCGCTTTCGATGCAATCAGCGTTGCGGACAAACTTCTTTCGCCGATCAACCTTACGCTGCTTCGCTGGTTCATAGCCGCGGCGGGATACCTTGTCATCCTGCCTTTTCTAGGAAAGACGAAGGTAAAGTTTGAAACAAAGGATATCCCGAGGCTACTAGTCATTTCATTCGCCAATGTCCCTCTCTACCACCTCTCACTCAACTACGGCGAGACGAGCGTTTCTGCGGGCATAGCAGGTCTACTCGTAGCTTTGGGACCAATCTTCATCGTGCTCCTCTCGCGGGTGACCCTGAAGGAAAAGATAGGGACAAATCTGGCAGTCGCCCTAATTATCGCGATGTTTGGGACTGTATTAATCTCCATACCGGATCTCACTGGCAAGATAGGATCCCTGGTTGGCGTATTCGAGGTGATTCTGACGGCAGTGGCATACGCCATCTTCGCCGTCTTGTCAAAACCGCTCGTGACAAAATACGGGGCCCTTCCAATCGCGATAAGAGCCGGGGCTTTAGGGACGATAATGCTCTTGCCTCTTCTGCCCACTTCAAATTTCGTAACCCAGGTTTCGAAACTTCCTCTGATAGGCTGGGCCGCGGTGCTGTATCTTAGCATCTTGAGCACCGTGCTAGGTTACTCCATGTTCTACACTCTCATAAACAGGGGGACCGTCTCCAGATTATCGATACAACTGTATCTTATTCCGATTATCAGTGTGGTCGGTGGGGTGTTACTATTAGGACAGGGAATCAGCTTGTATACCGTGGCAGGCGGAGCAATACTTCTCGTGGCGATCGCGCTTGCTACACGAGCTTCTTCGCCTAAAAAGTAGGATCAGGAGGGAGTAGAACAACAGTTTGGAAAGAAACAGCATTTCTGACGAAATTGATTCGACTGAAAGGATAGCGGAGCTCGCGGGAGTTTTCTCCGATCCTACCAGGGTCAAGATAGTCTTCTTGTTAGGGCGGGAGAGTGGGGGGGCATCAACGATGGATATTTGCACCCGTCTTGGATTATATCAGCCGCGAATCTCCTCTCACCTTGCAATCCTCCTAAAGCACAAAATTGTCTCGGTTTCCGAGCGCGGTAGACAGCGGATTTACTCGGTCAACCCCAAAGCTTACTCATTTCTACGGGGCCTATCTGACGTAACGTCGGATCGAGCCATCAAAAAAAGAGTGGCTTCGCGAGGAGCTCTGAAGGAGGTTAGGGCGAATTCGGAAATAAGACAGTGCCGGAGCTGCTACGACCACCTTGCGGGAGTTGCCGGGGTGAAACTTCTCCAAGATATGCTCAAACTCGGGTGGTTATTGGAAGAAGAAGACGAAGGTGGAGAAGAGGAAAATTCAAAAATTTTATACAAATTGACAGAACGAGGCTCGTCTTCGTTTCGCGAAAGAGGCGTAGATATTGATAGGGCCACAAAGTCGACAAGTCGCAAGTTCGCGTATGGATGTCTCGACTGGACCGAGCGGGCCCCTCACCTTGGAGGTTCGCTCGGGAAGGAAGTATTGGATTCAATCATTTCTAGCTGCATCGTTGCGAGGAAAAAAGGGACAAGAGCTTTAAGGATCGCGAAGCCGATTTCGTCATGGATGAAGTAGGAATGATGATGTCAAGCTGATTAACGCTTCGAGACTTTACCGAGTCGGATCTTTTTATTTTCTATGAGCAGCAGCTCGACAACGAAGCGAACCACATGGCAGCATTCACGTCCGAGAAGCCTAATGACAAAGATGCCTTCCTAAATCACTGGCGAAAGATACGCTCTGACAATGCCAGTGGGATGAAAACAATCATACTGGATGAAAGTATCATTGCGGGGTATGTACTGAGTTATCAGGATCTAGATCTCGGGCAATTGGAGGTCGCATACTGGATAGGAAAAGACTACTGGGGAAGAGGCGTTGCGACTAGAGCGCTCGCGGAATTTCTAAACAACTTTCAAAAGACTCGTCCAATATTCGCACGCGTTGCGAAGGACAATCTCGGGTCATTTCGTGTTTTGCAAAAATGTAATTTCAAAGTGGTCGGAGAGGGGAAGGGGTTTGCTAATGCGAGAGGAAAGGAAGTTGAAGAGTTCGTCCTTAAACTCGAAAAATAACAGAATTACTTCTGCGTTTTCTTCTTGCGAAAAAGAAGATTTTCTTCTTTCACTCTGAACTTTACAATCTTCCGTACTAGATCATAAGGGATTGGTTCGCCAAGCGGAAACTGAATTGTTCCTCTGCCGCCTTTGTAGTGAGCTAGTTCCTTCTTGAACGCCTCCCTTCCCGACGAAGTGGGAAAGAAAGCGATATGATCTTTGAAGGCGCTGAAATGAACCAGATTTCTACCATTGAGTTTGAACGTTGGAATCTGGTAGCTGATCGTCTCCTCAGCCTGGGGTGCGGATTCGCGGATTACCCTTCTGAGTTTTTGCAGAAGATCCTGGATATCCTTAGGATACATCTCGATGTAATCGTCGACACTCTTGGGTCGTGCTTTTGATAGCATATCTTCTTTGTAATCATCGCAGGTGCAGAATATCAGTATTCCCGAATATTCGTGAGATTATGTAAGATGTAAACTCCCTCAATTTTAGGTCAGTTTGCATCATTGCCTTTAGCTTCTTATCAAAAAAGCAGAATCCCAAGACAACAGTAGCATCCGAAAATCAAGCCTTGAATGGTAAGAATGCCTAAATCGCTTGAAAACACGAACAAGGGTACTGAAAAATGCGATTAGGCTCTCTCTTGTTTGGAATCATACTTTTTCTTATTGGATTGTCTCTGTCTCTTTACCAGCCTCTTTGCTTTACCCATGTAAGCAATATGCCAGATTGTTCTCAGTGCAATACCTTCTTACAGCCTACCTTGCTAACTGGTTTCGGTATGATGGCGCTTGGGGTTTTTCTTATCGCATTCGGCGTTCTGCCTACACGCAAGTCACCAGAAAATCAACAGCGACATATGTAAACACTTTGAGTGTTCAACAAAACCATATCTAGTGATTTAGGTCATCCGCTAGCGAATGCCTTTGTTTGAGAGCGGGAAGTTCCAATGGGGGATCAACATAGACAATGTATGGATCTACGCAGGCCTTCCTCCGCCTAAATCTGAAATAATGCCGTTTCTAATTTCGCTTAAACTATCAAGGGGGCCCACGGACACTTTTGAGCATCCGAATTTAAGTCAGGCTTTGGACGAACATAATAACAATCTACAACTCCCTGATGAACCCGAACCTGAGTCAGTCGAACAGGTCTGCCAGGATCTTGTCGCGAGATTAAAGGAAGCGAAGATCAGTTTCGTCCGGGCCTGGTTCCCGTGGAATTATTTCACAAAAGATCTGCAATCTCCAGATCAAGATAACGAAAGGCAAACCCCTCCTACCTTTGAATTTATCATGGATACATTCGTCGAAACGTTGACCACGAACGGGCTAGGTGTCTTAGGCGTACTCGCAAACGGATACTCAAGGTTCCTCCCCAACGGTGCAGACGTCGAAAACCTACGCAAATACCTGCTCCAACTCATCCCTTCGTGTGAAGAAATAGTCCGCCACTACAAGGGGACAATCGACATCTGGCAGATTGAGAACGAGCCGAACTGGTGGAAGGGGCACGTCGCCGTGGACTGGCGAAGCGGCTTGATCTGGCTAGAGCATAAGAGCGAGGAGATGATACTAGAAGCGCTGCACAACGTGGTGAGGCAGGAATGCCCGAATGGAAAAATAGTGATTAACGTTGAGGCCGACCGGCGCTCCATCAACTGGGAACTGTATACGAAGTATGCCGACGTTTTAGGGCTGGACTTCTATCCAGGCTACGTCCACCCGCGCGAGTCATCTGCGGCCGAGATCAGAGCGATCGCATCGGATGTAAAGAAGCAAACCGGGAAGCAACTGATAGTTACCGAGACGGGCCAACCGTCCGGGCCGCAACTCTTGGGATACTCTGAAGGTGACCAAGCTGAATATGTAAAATCAGCCTGCGAGGAATCGTTTTCCTCGGATATTCTTGACGGGCTAGCCGTCTGGCGTTATTCCGATTCTTACTGGAGATCCTTCCCCATGCAGGAGAACCATTTCGGACTATTGACGAAGGAACGCGATCCAAAGAAAGCATGGTTTGAGTACGTGGATCAGATCAAGGCGAGAATCTGAATCCATGAAGAAGTTTTCCAAACTGCCTAACTTTGGTTCTTGGCTTCAAACCCTTCTGAAACTCCCGTTATGACCTAATAAATCCCGAATTGTGTCATACAAACGATTGGTTAGCTTCTCTCAAGCGAGCTGCCATGCTTCGCATAACTTCCACTGCTACGTCACCGTTCGCCCTGAGGAAGTTGTACCAGCTCCATCCCGGAATTGCCAGACATTTTGTAGGTTCGGTTGCAACAACATCAGCCGATCTTTCAGTTGGAAGATAATCGAGAAACGCCATCTCTCCGAAGAATTGTCCAGCCCCTAGCTTCGCGAGCAGCTTATTCTCCTTACGCACTTCAACTGCTCCTTTGAGGATTATGTAGAGCGTGCGGTCCCTGTCGTACTCCTTGGCGATAAAGGCATTAGTTTCAAAGCTGGTCTCCTTTCCGATTTCCAAAATTCCCATAAGCTTATCATTATCTAGCCTCTGGAAAATCGGAACATTGTGGAGTAACCTGAACGCTTCCGTAGATTCCAGATTAGCCAAGAGTTTTCGTTCTGCTCTTGCGTTGTTAAGCAATAGACGCTTTCATTTAGCACTTTCTACCGTCAGCCGAAGAAAGCATGGTTCGAGTACGCCTGACAGGAAGACAAAACCATTTGCTTCTACTCCCTTCTCCCAGCTCATTCTTTCTTGGTTATAGACTATCTCGCCTAGATTCTTCATTGTTTGCAATTCTCCAATCCTGTTGACAATGACTAAAATCTATGCTTGATTATTAAGTGATAACGATCGGTATCAATAGTAGACTTGACTATGCCTTATTTCATCGTACTCAATGAACAGGGACCAAACTGGGAAAGCGGTAGAGCGATGCGAGACAGAAAGGATGGAACGAACATGCGGCGTTTATGGATGCTTTAGAGGCGGAGCGTTTTGTCATTCTCGGTGGTCCGCTCGGATATCATCACTCTTCGAAGAAACACAAGGCTCTTCTCGTAGTTAGTGCGCCAGACGAACAAGTAATGTGCACGAGACTATCGGGGGATCCCTGGATGCGGATGGGAATACTTTCCACTGTTGAGATCTATTCGTGGGAAATCTTGCTTGGCCAACTGCCATAACTGTTAACAAAACATCGGCACACTATGGCGCGGGCAAATAACTAGAGCTAAAGGGGCTCGCATAATCCGACGTAATCTCCCTAAAGGAAATCCAAATAAATCACAAGGAGCTCTTCTGTTCTTAGAGAGTCAGTGTATCTAGAGATGCTGGAAGGAAAAGAACTAGTCAGTTTGGTTCGTGGCGATGCAAAGTGTGCCGAAGAACCGCTTAGAACCGAAGATTTTAGACTCTTGACTGGAAGAGGTCGTTATGTCGAGGATTATAATACGGAAAACATTGCCTACATGAGCCTCATTCACAGTCCGCACGCCCGCGCTAAAATCAAAAGAGTAGATCTTTCGCAGCTCCGCTCCTCGCCGGATTTCATTGCCGCTCTAACTGGAGACGATCTAATCAAGGAGGGAGTTTCACCGGTAGGTCATGGTTTCATTCCGAATAGCAAATCATGGACACGCTATCATCTCTCTTTGGGTGAAGTGAGATTCGTAGGCGAACCAGTGGTCGCCATTCTTGCCAAGGATAGAGATTCCGCAGAGGATCTCACAGAGCAAGTGGTCGTCGAATACGAAGAGCTCCCTCCAGTCACAACCTTGGAGGATGCAAAACGGGGGAAGGTCTTGGTCTACGACGGATGGAAGGATAATCTCTATGGTAAAGTCGAGCGGAGGAAAGGGGATGTGAATAAAGCCATCTCCGAAGCGGTGTATGTAATCAACGCCAGAGAGGGAATACGAAGGCAGGACGCTGCTCCCATAGAACCTCACGCGGTCGTAGCAAGTTACGACAGGGAGAGAGGGGACTTCCAAGTACTTGCAACCGTTCAATCAGTACACAGCCTCCTCGACGTTCTATCTCAGGAGCTCAAAATCCCAAAGAGCAAATTTCACATCAAAGTAATGGATATGGGCGGGGGATTTGGTACAAAGGGAGGACCGGTATATCCGTGGCCCCTGCTTGCCTGTCTATTCGCAAGGAAGACCGGGCTGACCGTAAAATGGGAAGCGAACAGAACAGAAGAATTCCTCGAATCCGCGCCCAGTCGTGATGAATACTGCGATATTACCCTTGCCTGCGACAAGGACGGAAAAATCCTTGCTCTCAAAGGAAGAATAGAATGCGACATTGGAGTGCCGGGCAGCTCCGCATTCATGGCTGCCGCAACTGTCGGAACAATTGTAGGCCCCTACGAGATACCAAATCTCGACCTCGTTGCCCTCTCGTATGCGACCAATAAAATGCCAGTAGGGCCTGTCAGGGGTGCCGGCAGACCCGAAGGGTGTTACTTCACCGAACGCGCAATGGAAATAATGGCAAAAAAGATTGGTATAGATCCCATCGAATTTAGGCGCCGTAACGTCGCAAGTCCAAAAGTAAAGTCTCCACCAGAGGATTATCCGGCCCTCCTCGATTTTCTTACCAAATCAACAGATTATGCTGGGATATTGCGGTGGAGAGACGAATTCAATTCAAGAGCTCTTCGCGAAGAAAATGAAAACGATCGACCAGCTAAAATCGCGGGTGTCGGATTCTCCCTGAGTAGCGGATTGACTCAATTTTCGATACGAGCAATCCTTGGTGGGATTTCGCTTCGGGGGATAATTGCAATCATAAAATTCCTCCCGAGGCTTCGGACTTTTACCGGCGAGACCGCGAAGGTCTCGTTGACCAAAAACGGGCAAGTAACGGTCTACACAGGATCCTCGCCGCACGGCCAGGGTCACGAAACCGCATTCGCCCAGCTAGCTTCCGAAGAACTGGGGATCCCTTTCGAGAAGGTCAAAGTCGTCTGGGGCAACACCGATCTAATTCCAGAGGGGGTAGGGACCTTCGGTAGCAGGTCTGCTTCCGCGGGAGGAAGCGCCGTGGTAGACGCTTCGCGCAAATTGAAAAAAGATCTGATCAAGAAAGCATCGAGGATGCTGCGGATTCCCCGAGATCAGTTACGCATACAAAATGGGAACATCATTATCGAGGCAAAGGAACCGCAAAATGTTTTGATCAAAGTGGAAGAGGTCTTGGATAGATTGCAACTCTCAGAACTTGCTTCCGAATCCAAATTCGCAGTCAAAGGTTCAGAGACATATTCGAGCGCCGCGCACCTCTGCGCAGTACTTTTGGACACCGAAACCGGGCGGGTGCGGATTGAAAAGTACGCGGTGGCGGAAGACTGCGGAAGGATCATAAACAAAGCAATAGTCGAAGGACAGATCCACGGCGGAGTCCTTTGCGGTGTCGGCGGGGCATTACTCGAGAAGTTAGTCTATGATGATAATGGTAACCTTCTGACAACGAGTTTCCTAGACTATAGTATTCCAAACTCGAGCGACAGCATAAGCATCGACATTTTCCACAAGGTTACTCCGTCCGATTGCCTAAATCACACGAAAGGGGTAGGCGAGAGCGGTACAATCGCTTCATACGCCGCAGTAATCAATGCGCTAAACGACGCAGTCTCACAATTCAACAAAGGAAGAACAACAGGAAAAGAAGAGACCGACCTTCTTAACATCGCACCCGCATTCCCTGAAACAATTCTTTCTGCTATCCTTCATTAGGCCGACTCTCTCACTACCGGGAATTGCAGAGGGATTTTGTATTTAGAGCGGCGAAGGAAAATACCCACACATTGTAATTGCAATAAAAACTCGGCTTTCCATTACCGGATGTCGTCAAGGTCTCATGGTACGAAGAGGGAGCATCCTAATTGATTTTTTAGGCAACTTGCTGATGATTCCCCGTCGACGTGAGCGAAATTCCCTTTCAACACAAAATGCGTTCTTACGAGACCAGATTTTGCTCTACTCTTGGAGCAACCGTTTCAAGACAGACAAAGCACGAAGCAGAATAGGAATCTTACCATGCAAGCGTTATATCCTTGTACAATCTATTCTTACCTTTCGAGAGAGAGCGAGTAAGTTTGGATGACCTTTTCCTTTTGAAACTAGAAGAATTGAAAGATCAAAAACTTGCAATTGCGACGATTACAAAAACCATCGGTTCCACTTTGGGCAAGCCCGGATTCAAGATGGTCATCACCTCAAACGGGGACATTGTTTACGGAACCCTCGGCGGCGGATGCCCTGAGGGACCCATAGTTCGAGTAGGATTGGACGTAATTGAGACCCAAAGGCCTCGAGTCGTAAGGGTGTTCCTAGAAGACGCAAAGACTGCGCTGGGAAAGATTACGATTACTGATAGTGGGGACGACGTTCATGTCGAAACAAACTGCGGAGGCAACATGGAGATTTTGATCGAGCCTTACTCGCCGAGGCCCACGCTCATGGTGTTTGGAGATACATTCAACAGCCCGCTCGAGAGGACTTTGGTCAACGTCGGAAGAGATGTCGGATTCAAAACGATTGAACACAACCCTCTCGGAGCCTGCGGGCAGCCTGATCTCGTAAACACTAATTTGGATATCGAGTCGATCAAGATTCCTGATGGAGCTTACATCGTGCTAGTCACCCGCGGCGTAAATGACTCGCCGCTCTTGAAGTATCTATCAAAGTTCAACTTGAACTACATAGGGATGGTGGCAAGTGCAAACAGGTGGACCGCGACCCGAAAAGAGCTCGAAGCATTGGGGGTCAATAGACAATTCATCGATCGCGTCCATGCGCCTGCCGGTCTCGACATAAAGTCGATTCTGCTTGAGGAAATCGCGGTCAGCGTTCTAGCGGAGATAATTGACATCAGAAGAAAGGTCGAATCCGCTAGCCGCCAAGGAGCATCGTCGACGGCCAAGAATAAGCTGGCTACAAGTGAACATGTTGTAAGCCCAAAGACGACAAATCGTTCTGGATTATAGTTTTATTAGCTGCATCAAAGCACTCTGGGTTCGATTTCATCATAACTTTGGAACGTCTGGACAGATTCGAGAGTTCAAGAGAATCTGAAAAACTATTACCATATGGCTAAAATAGCAGAAGCAGCCCGTGCATAGAACGACAACGACGGTTAAAGGTTAATTGGGCATATCTTTCGGCAATCCATCCCCGCCGGATTTTCATGACCCTCTTGCCTTTCACCTCGGAATGATGGTCGGATTCATCGTAGTACTTGCCGCGACCATCCTCACAGACAAGCTAGGAACGTATTTGTTCCATAGAGGATACGCGAAACCCTTCTACATCAGGGGGCATAGAATTCATCATGTTTGGATCTATCTATTCATACCAGGATTTTACCTGTTTTTCGCTTCTCTGATCTTACTCGGCTACGTTCAGATGATATGGAACGACATGTATTTTCGTGTGGTGTCTGTCTCCATTGTCGCAGGTATATGCATGGTAATTGATTTCCTTGGAGATAAGATGTGGCCGAGAATCGGGCAGAACGTAATCTTGCACCATGAATGGGTGTATACCATCATCGGGTTTTACGTCGTTACTTTCGTCGTGAATGTAGTAATCTAAGCGTCTCGCCGCTGCCCTTTTCTTGGAGTTTACTTTGCAATGAGCTCGAAATCTGCAAATTTCTTGCGAAGGACATGGAATTCAACGATTGCGTATAGAGAAGGGAAAGTCTCGATGAAACCTATTAGCGGGCCCAGTACCAGTTGCTCTGCATGCAGGCCGAGCCTTTCTCTTATACTATAATTGCCAAATTTCAAGTTCTGCTTTAGCCCGACTTGGTAAGATATCGCCCAGATAACAGAGGCAAGTATCAAACTCGCCCCAAAGAACAGAGTTGCGAGTCCAGAAACCATCGAATCCCAGGAGAATACGTAACGACCACTAACGAAGCTTTGGAGGAAGAGCGCTACCTCCTGCGGCGACGCAACTAGCGAGATCGCGTTCTGGTTGTTGACGCGATAGTTCAGCCTTAGCAGTTCAAAGAAATAAGGTAGGGCATAAAGGTAGAAGTAATAGACACTCAATCCGATCGAAGCCATCGCGGAGAGGAAGCCCAGCCAAGTCGTCGCTGACCGTAGATATATCCTGAGTTTCATTTTCGTGGGGAGATACTTTAGGTTCTGCAACGTGCCGAAGATCCATCTCCTCCTTTGTTTAAAATGATCACGCAGAGTAAGCGGCGGCTGTTCGAGTAAGATTCCTCCGTGCCATCCGAATATATTTCCGAACATTTCATGCGCCTTGACCCCGAAGAGCTGATCTTCGGCTAGGGACTTGCCGTGGTCCCAACCGACGCGATCTTCGACGTCGCTTCGGACAAGCAAATTACTGCCATGCATGTACATCGGAGGAGGATTATTCATGTAAGACACACAATCGTAACACTGGAAGGGCCTGATCGAATCGGTGAGGAACGCCAAGCGATTTGACTGGTTCATCTTGAGCGGGTATGCTATTGGACCCTCTGAGAGTAATCCCTTGCCCTCCCTGATAAATGCCAAAAGCGAGAGCACTGTCTGCTCTGTCACCACACTCTCTTCATCCATATGAAATATCCACTTGCGCTTTCCGATATCGTCACCTTGGGAACGCCTCAGTTCGACAGCGTATTGCAGTGCTCTGGCTTTTCTAATCGCTCCGCTCTTTGTCTTGTAGCCCACGGGGACGACGAGGACTCGTGCTGTCCCGCCGATATAATCCATGTCTTGGGGATCTTCCGTCACGACGCAAATTGAATAGTCGGAATAAGAGATTCCCTTGCACGAGGAATGAATCGACTCTATTCCTCGTCGCACAACGTCTGACGCTCTAGCAGAACGTGTCATAATTTGAAAAATAATGAAGGGGTCGTTGTGTATGCGCGTCAGGTTAGTGTTTACGTAACGCTTTCTGTTCTTGAACCAACCTTTAAGGAAAATAACTGCAACCGGCAGGTATGCAAGCCAAAGAAATACGGCGAGATAGTAAAGCACGGTTGTTGTTGTTACGGCGCTCAAAAGGAAGAGCTCTGAAGTTTCAAAAGTCCGGCTTATGCTATTAAAACCCTTCCAGATCTTGGCGTAGTTCCTGTTAGGCGAATACGATGATTGAAAACAATCTCAGACTCGATTATTTATCGACCGATGCTGCTGGCGTTTGGAGAGTCTTGGACGCTTGTATTTGGGACAATTAGAGTATTCTCAATTATCGGAGAAATTGCGTTCGCTCTGTGACGATCTGAGATCCTGATTTCTAACCGGGTTGAGCAAGTGATCAGAATCACGATGGGAAGCAGTAGAACCAAAAACTCATACAACAAGGGATGGACCACCAAGTTGGGTACGCACCCTGCACGACAGTACAATGTTAAAATTAGGGGCGCGTCTGATTTTTAGTAGTTAGGCCCGAATATACTTTCTTGCACCGGTATCTTGTACGATTAGAAAATTCGCGCGGAAATGCCCCAAGAGACACTGTCCGAGTTCTAGTCGATCTTAGAAAGAGCTCTGACGAGTTTGGTTCCGTCATAAAGAATCTGCGGGTATCGGAGAAAGCACTAGAGTTTGATCTTTACGCAAGAGATCCAAATATGAAAGATGAAACCATCACAAAACTAGAATCGAAATTTGGAAAGAAACTAGGCGAGCGCGACCTCCGGCCAGGCGAGGTACAATCGGATCAAGCTCCGACAGCACAGGAAAAAGCGAAAGTTGTGAGAGCGTCGGCAGAGCTTTTCAACGAGCAAAGGTTTTGGGAGTGCCACGAGACACTCGAACAAATCTGGCGCGGGGAACCTAAAGGAAAGGAGAAGGACGTACAACAGGGAATTATCCTCGCCGCATCAGCTCTCGTTCACTACCAAAGGAATGAAAATGAGGTTTGTCTCGGCATGATTCCGAGGGCGCTTTCGAAGCTCGATGGTTGGGATGACAAATCGTACTACGAAATCAGCATAGAAAGCTTGAAGAGAAATTTGAAGGAGATCGAGGAAAGCAAAATAATACGGCTCTTTGTGATTTGACATTGCGCCAAAATTCGGCTGTCTGATTCATCGGCCTTGATCTCGTTGATTTACGGGCTACTGCGAATACGTCTTGATCATCTGGAGCGTATAATTCAGGGCATTTTCCGCGGTGAATTCCCATCTCGATTTCTCCCTATTGTAGAGCAAATACGGAATCGTGTAAGTCGAGACGCAGGACCAATCTTTCTCCAAGAGCTGAGGAGCTAGGTCGAGAGCCCGCAGATGTGAAGAAACATACTGCCTCCCTTCCCAATATTGAGAGAGAGGAAGAACCACTTCAGCCATGTATGTCCCGTCTTCCATCCTCGTGTGCGTCCATACAAAAGGTGACGAAGTCAACACCGACATTGCGTGGCGCACATCCTCGTCTGAAATATCCCTGAATATGTATGTGTTGAAAACGACCGAGTGCTTGAGCCAGGCTTTCCTAGTCCCGCTCCACTTTAGGCGGAAATACTTGATGAGACCCTTTCCCATCACGTGTTTATTGAAGTGATAAGCCGCGTCGCCTACCTGGAGATTTGCCTTCTTCGCAAGATCCACGAGCTTGATCCAAGCATCCATCTCCATCTCTTTTATGAAAATCAAATCATTGTAATCGAATCGTTCTGGCTCGCTCCTCTCCGGTATCGAGACCTTCGAGGGATCCCCAATTAACTTTGAAAAATCGACGTCCCATTCGTGCTTTGAATAATCGTAGAACTCAGTCTTTAGCATCAGGACATCCTTCCAAAGAATTTTTTTCACCTCGACGTCCCGTGTTAGATCGAGATCCACGAACTTGTCAAGCAACTTGCTCAACTCTCCAAGAGTCCCTCGAGGTATCGTGAACTCGCAGTCAAAGATATGGTTGTCCAAAGATCTTGCGTACAGTTTCAAACCGGCGCTTTGATGCAAACCGCCGAAGAAGGGTTTGATCTCCTTAACTGATGGGTCCAATCTGAAGAAGACCCTCGCCCGCTCGAGTCCGATCTTGTCATAGTCTGGAGTAGGGGAAACACTGATGCCGTCGTTCTTCAAATTCATCATGCGTGTCCAAAGTGTCTGGTAGGGGATTGCGAGCTCTCTTGAAATCAGGTTCAAATTCCTCGCGCCGTCCTGCCCCACGTATGGGGTAATCTTCGTCAGAAAATCGGCGGCATCCTTGTTAGGCGTTCGCAAAGTAAGAATTCACCACTTGTTCTGTTTTTCAAAACCTAAAAGATTATTCGTGCGCTGGCCCCCTCATACACAAATTGAAACCTACATCGAAATCAGCAATTTCTTCAATCTTCTTCTTCTTTGTCAATTAAACCACGAATAACGACGGCTGCGGATCCAAAAGTCTCCTCTAGTTCGTCAATATGAGCAATCACGATTGCTGTCCCTTTCTCGCCAAAGACTTCCTCGAGCTTTCTTCTCTGTTTAGGTGTGATGACGACCTTGGTCCCTCCGCTAGACATTTGGTGACTATAAACCGTGATCTGGATATTCATTTAGTTAAATTCTATCCTATATAGTACAGTATTTCAGGGAAAAGCATAATGTATTTGTACTCTGTATCTTGGCTCCATGTTCATGACTATCGATGAAAAAATCCGACTAGGAATCCTAGCTCTTTCGGCAGTAGCGACAGTCGTCGTCGCAGCACACACCGGTCATATTTCCGTGAAGCCACCTTTCCTCGACGAGATCGGCGGCGGCCAGGGCAGCTAAAGGAGAGCACGATTCAGAAAGCAGAAATTCATGGATTGGGGTTCTCCGAGAACCTCCTTTCCACAATTTTTTCCTACCAAGGAATTACTTTCAAATTCGGCCAGATCTTGACCCAGCGCTCTGCCTTTTCCATGTAGACTTCCTTCCTCGCCGGACGCTTGTTCGGCCTTATTACTAATGAGAAAAGATCTTCGAGACCGAAAGGCGCATAGTAGGTAAAATTCCCGTTTTCATCATTCCTTATTCCAATAACTGTCGCAGTACAGTGAAACGAAGAGATCGCATCTTCAACCGATTTGTATGGAACAATAGGGTGCCCGAACCGTTTCTCGTACCAAAGATGAACCCGAGCCTCGTTCCTGATTTCGATCATAGCAAGGATGCCAGAGAAGACTTTCGAAGACCTCTTGATAATTTGGTCTTCCGCGTCGTAGGATAAATCCTAGTCGTCGTAGTAAACTAGATCGTAGTCTCTGATGTTTGAAGCCAGAGGGAAATCGTGTAGCTCGTTCCAAACTGTTTGAGCGACGCAGCCAGCGACCAGATACCAATTAGGAATCCCAAGATCAGGAGCTCGCTTCATTATCTCCGTGATAATGTTATTCTTCGCCAAAGTTTTCTCTAGTCTTTTAGCGAGAACCGGATTCTCCTCGATCATAAATTGCACGCGTTCAGAAATGCTCCTGCCTTTATACTTATACAGTCAACAACACTTTTCCTTTGAAAGATAAAGCCTAACAAGAAAAGTGAAGGATCAGACGATTCTTTTTCAGCCCGTTTTGATACTTGTAGATTTTTTCAATAGATAGCCTACTACATTGTCGTCGTAGGCTCTTTAGAGCGGCCATCCAAACGCCACAGGCTTCTGATGAAACTGAGCCCAAGGGCCGACAACAGGAGTAGTATGCCACTTAGCTCAAAGACGCTATTTATTCCAATTAAAGTGATTAGAATCCCTCCAACCGCAATTGATGGAGGCCCGCCTACGAAACTGAGGAGTCCGTCTATCGCAAAGTATCGACCTCTCATCTCGGGCGGTACTAAGTTCTGCGCCGCAGTGAGCCAGATGTTATTTCCAAATCCCAGTCCTATCCCTATGCTCAATGAAGCAATCAACGCAATCGGTGTAGATCGAAATAATGCAAGAACAAGGAGCATAGCGCCTCCGAGTGTGACCCAGCACAGGATGTTTACCTTGCCTGCATACTGAAGTGCCTTTGGTGTACGCGACGCGAGTAGCGATCCAGCTCCCGTTCCAGCTGCAAACAGCGCGAGGATCGCGCCATAGATGAACGCCCCCGCCTTTAACGAACTTGTTACGTAGATAACAAGAAAATAAATGGGTATGCCAAAGAGAAAGTTAGAGATCAAAGCGAGTATCGAGATACTGAATAGTCCTCGCTGAGTAATCAGCCAGCGAAATCCTTCAACGATTTCTCTTCTCATATTATGATTTGGCGGTGTCTGTGTGCTGGTGGCGCCTCGAAACTTCTGGCCGCTCCGAAATCTGTAAAATAGAAATCCTGAAAATATTGCAGCAGCACCGTATCCCAGTACGCCGAACACAAATGTAACTATAACCCCGGCGATCACTATAAGGCCACCGCCTAACACTGTTGAAATCGAATTTACGATTTGAAAACTTGATTGCGTAACTCCATTTGCATTCAAAAGCTCGTTTGTGCTCACCAGATCAGGTAGTACTGCATATCTCGTCGAGCGTTGCAGTTCCCCAGCTCCAGCCCATACCACCACTATTGCAACGACTAGGGTTATTTCGAAACGATTAATTCCATCTAGCAACGTCAGAAGCAGCAAGCATGCGACGCTGATCACATTCGAAACTAATAACAGGAACCGACGTTCAATTCTGTCGATCCAAACCCCTGCCGGAAGTGTAACTATTATTGTCGAAACAGTATTAGCTATTCCCACAATCGCGACATCTAAGGCGGACTTAGTAATCGCATAGACTATCCAGATCAAGCCGACGCTTGCGACCTGAAACGCAGAACTCGACGTGAGATACACAGCGAGATAGTCTAGAAAGTTTCGGTTTCGAAAAATTCCTCGACTGCTTTGATCGCTTGTTGACTTTTCCTGCAAATACGTTCGCGCCGCGGATCCAATTCTTCCTTTCCTCCACTAGGCAACCAGAACTACTTATGTGTAAAAGTTACACTCGGACAACGCGGCGTGCAATTGTTGAAAGGCAAGTCCCAGAGAAAATACACGACAAAGGACGGGCGAGAGTTTGTCGTAAGGCGGGCGCTCCCGGGAGATCTTGAAGTTTTGCTCAGGAACTTCCAAAGAGTGGCAGACGAAGAAATTTATGTTGCGACGAAAAAAGTGTCCAAAGCACAGAAGAATCGAATCTTGGCCACTATGAAAAATCCAAGGAATTTGTCGATTGTGGCTGATTTCGAAAAAGGTGTAGGGATTGTCGGGAGTTTGACCCTTGTGCCGCAGCGCGAAGTGAAGAAGATGAGACACGTCCTTTACTTGGGAATGAGTGTGATCGAGGAGTTAAGAGAAGACGGTCTGGGAAACGCTCTGATGGACTACGCCTTGGGGTGGGCGAAGGCTCGAAAGGAAATTGCGAAGATCTCGCTCAGCATATCTTCGACGAACAAGCGGGCAATAAAATTGTACAAGAAATTTGGATTTAGAATAGAGGGAGTCTTGAAGAAACAGTTCATATTGAAAGGGAAATACGCAGACGAAATCGTAATGAGTTTATTTCTGCGCTAACCTTTCAATCCTTTTTTGATCCAAACGATAATAGTACCAATCGCTCATTCTACGCGCCCCCAATTCCTCGTAGAACCTTATCGCGTTTTTGTTCCAAGTCAGCACGGCCCACTCCATCCTTCCGCAACCTAACGTCTTTGCTTCATTTACTAGTTTTAGAAAGAGACTCTTTCCCACCCCCATGCCGCGGAATTCTTCAAGAACGAAAATATCCTCCAAGTACAGTGTCGGTTTAGCGAGGAAGGAGGAATAGGTGAAGAAGTACAATGCATAAGCTACGGCTTTTCCATCGGAAAACGCAAGCAGGAGATTCAACCTTTTCTTCTTGCCGAAAGTATCGCTGATTAGTCTCCTTTGCGCCTCTTTCGAGGGAGGCTCAAGTTTCTCAAAATCCGCGAGAGCCCTTACTAGATCAAGAAATACTTTCGAGTCCCTTGAAGCGGCTTTACGAATTTTGAACTTCATGATGATTATTACCGAGTCATCCAGTGGATACGACAATTAAAATTCGAGAAAAAGATCTATTGCCGCGGTGTAGAATCAAGGTGCCGCTCGGGGTAGCCTGTGTAAATTTGCCTCGGTCTGGAGATTTTCTGTTCAGAATCGGCCAACATCTCCTGCCACTGCGCAAGCCAGCCGGACATCCTCGGAATTGCGAATAACACGGGGAAGATGTCCATCGGGAACCCCATGGCCTGGTAGATTAGCCCGGAGTAAAAGTCTACGTTGGGGTAAAGGTGCTTCGAAATGAAGTATTCATCGGAGAGCGCAACCTTTTCGAGTTCAAGGGCGATGTCCAAAAGTTTGTTTCGCCCGGTTACCGCGAAGACTTCATCAGCGATCTTCTTTACGATTCTTGCCCGCGGATCGTAATTCCGATAAACGCGGTGCCCGAATCCCATGAGCAGTCTCTTCTTTTCCTTGACCTGCCTGATTATCTCCGGCACTTTGTCCTTCGATCCGATTTCCTCGAGCATCCGCACCACTTCCTCATTAGCCCCGCCGTGTAGCGGCCCATACAGGGCAGCCGTAGCCGCAGCCGCTGAACTAAACGGGTCCGCGTGTGTACTTCCAACTCCTCGCATGGCGCTCGTGCTCGCATTTTGCTCGTGATCAGCGTGCAGGACGAAGAGGACATCCAGCGCCTTCGACAAGACAGGATTTGCCTTATAGTTTGAGGACGCGGGAGGCTTGTACATCATAGTGAGAAAATTCTCCGCGTATTCGAGGTCGTTGTTGGGGTAAACGTAGGCCATTCCTTGAGAATGTCTGTACGCGTAGGCTGCGAGCGTGGGCATTTTTCCAATCAGTCTATAAATTTGCAAGCGCCGCGAATTTTCATCGAAGATGTTCTTCACGTCCGGGTAGAAGGTCGAAAGCGCGGCAATCGCGCTGATGAGCATCCCCATCGGATGCGCGTCGTACCTGAACTCTTCGAGTAATTTTTTCACGTTTTCGTGTACCATCGTATGGTAGGTGATATTGTGCTTCCATTCCTCGTACTGGTTCTTGTTTGGAAGTTCCCCGTGGATCAGTAGATAGGCTACTTCCAAGTACTCACATTTCTCCGCGAGTTCCTCGATCGGATACCCTCTATACCGCAGGATTCCCTTTTCTCCGTCGATGAACGTGATGCTACTTCTGCACGACGCCGTGTTGAGGTAGGCGGGGTCGTATGACATCATACCAAAATCAGAATCGGAAACCTTGATCTGCCTCAGATCCATAGCACGGATCGAGTCGTCCTGTATGGGGATCTCGTAAGTTTTTCCCGTGCGGTTATCTTTGATTGAAAGCGTGTCTGTCAAGAACTTATTTCATCTTCCTGTTACATGCAAAAAGGAGCGGAGTAGCTTCTTACATTCCTAAATGATCTGAGTTCTGCATAAAAGGGGTTTCGTCGTCATGTGCTAACATAATCTCAGATTGAATTTTGATTAGGATGACCGGAAGAGACCTTCGAGCGTCTTCAAGCCAAACCCTCTCAATTAGTATATCAATTCCAAAACAAGAGAGTTTTAGACGCATGGAGGACACAGAAGGGACTGCAACGAAAGCAAACCTTGCGCGAGTTTTCCCGCTCGCCTTGCTGGTTTTCGCCGAGGCAATGATCGCAGTCAACCAGACTAACGTCTCGTCGATTTACCTCCCGATCTCAAAAACTTTCAATCAAGGTGTCTACGGGCTGGGCATACTCACGGCCACCTTCTTCTTCTCCTATGGTTTGTTTGAAATTCCGGGCGGTATACTAGCGATCAAGTCCGGCCCGAAGAGACTAGCAGCGCTCGGTTTTGCTCTAAATATGTTCGGAGTAATCGCGAGCTCTTTTTCTCCTTGCTTCTCAATTCTGATTTTGTTCAGATTCGTGGCTGGAATAGGAGCGGCATTCGCCTTTCCAACGCTTCTCGTCCTCATAGTTAGACAGCTCAAAGAGGGTTCGGAAGGACTGGGCTCAGGCTGGACGGTCGGTTGGACTTCTCTCGGAGCCGCGGTTGGCCTTCTAGTGTGGCCGGTGCTAGCGCAGGTGGAGGGGTGGAGACCGAGCGTCCTCGTTGCGGGCGCAATCGAAATCATACCCCTCATGGGGATAATCGTTTTGATTGGGGGAGATAAAATCAAAAGCAAGAAGTCGTCGCCGTCGTTTCAAAATAGCTTAGCCGAAATCAAGAAGATCCTAACGAGCAGGAGGCTATTTCTGATAGGTCTCGTACTCTTCGGTGCAGGAGAGGCCTACGGCGTGTTTTCAAATTTCATCGTTTATTTTCTCGAGGGCCATTTCGGGACGGCGCCGGCAATTGCTGGGTTTGTAGCTGCGCTTAGTTCGGTCGTTCCCATCATTGTCAGTCCTCTAATCGGAAGGAGCCACGATAAAATCCGGAGGAGCAGGTTGTACTTCTTCTTTGGCGCCATTGGAATGTGCGCGGGAGTGGGAATAGTCGCAATTCACAATTTTAATGTCGTGATACTTGCAAGTCTTGCTATCGGATTTGGAACCGGCGTATTTTTCACTCTCGGCTTTGCGCTTGCAAAAGGCGCGTCCCAGATCGGATACGAGAGCTTAAGCGTGGCGTGGGTAGACACCTTTTCTCTCATGGGAACAATCATCTCGCCGATTGTGTTTTCTTTTCTAGTGTTGGATTTCGGTTATTTCACAGGGTGGATTACGATCGGGGTTGCAAGCTTTGTCCCGGTGGTCCCATTGCTCATCCTTTTCAAAGAAAATTGAAAGAGCGACAGCAGGCAACCTCAAAACTGAGTGCCTCGAATGAACGGTCGGCTAGTTGCCTTGTCCTTTGGAGCATTCCGCAGCTTGTGTTGGGTACGTTGAAATAGAGAAAGTCCCAAAATTGGATTTCGCAAATTTCAACTTCGCATTTCGTCGAGCATTAGAAAAGAGGAAACCCTTGTATGACCAGTGTACTTCTAGGTGAAGATCTTGTTGAT
This sequence comes from Nitrososphaerales archaeon, assembly GCA_030041295.1. Classification (GTDB taxonomy): domain Archaea; phylum Thermoproteota; class Nitrososphaeria; order Nitrososphaerales; family CADDZS01; genus JASHOD01. The sequence continues at coordinate 7,240 of JASHOD010000150.1, read as the reverse complement.
GAATTCGAACTAACTTCTGGTAAGAGAGTGCAATATTATTCGATATTGGCACTTGAAAAGAAACTCGGATCTGGCGTAAAGGTATCGCGCCTTCCTCTTTCGATTCGAATCTTGCTCGAATCCCTACTCCGAAACAAGGACGGAGTCACAATTGACGACGAGGATATTAGAGCACTCGCAGAGTGGAATTCGAAGAATCCCACCGACAGGGAGATACCTTTCAAGGTCAGCCGCGTCCTGATGCAGGACCTCACTGGTGTCCCCGCACTTGTTGACCTAGCTGCGATGCGAGATGCGATTTCCAGTCTCAAACTCGATCCAAAGTTAATCGAGCCAGAAGTGCCCGTCGATCTAGTGATAGATCATTCAGTGCAAGTCGATGCTTTCCGAACTGCGGACGCGTTCGCGATTAATGAAAAGATGGAAATAGACAGAAACAAGGAGCGGTATATCTTCTTGAAATGGGCGCAGCAGGCATTTAACAAGCTAAAGCTTGTGCCCCCCGACACTGGAATCGTTCACCAGGTCAATTTGGAATTCCTTGCCTCCGTTGTCATGGAGAAATCGAACAACGACGACGGAGCTCTTCTCGCGTATCCAGATAGCCTAGTCGGGACGGATTCCCACACACCGATGGTAAATGGATTGGGAGTTCTAGGCTGGGGTGTCGGAGGAATCGAAGCCGAGGCAGCCCTGCTTGGTCAGCCCGTTACCTTCCTCACGCCAGAAGTGATTGGCATTCACCTGAAAGGAGCGCTATCCGAAGGAATTACGGCTACGGACGCAGTACTTACCGTTGCACAGAAGCTAAGAGAAGTTGGTGTCGTAGACAAATTCGTGGAGTTCTTCGGAGAAGGAGTTCGTAACTTGGGGGTTTCTGAACGCGCAACGATTTCGAACATGACACCCGAATTTGGGGCAACGGCTTCTCTGTTTCCCGTGGACGAAGAGACGCTACGCTACCTCAAGATTACCGGCAGGTCGGATCAGCATGTTGAACTCGTAAAAAAGTACTTGGAAGCTCAGGGAATGTTTGGGATTTCGAAGCCTGGGGACATTGATTACTCACTTGTAATCGAGATCGATCTCTCAAAGATAGAAGCCAGCGTTGCGGGACCCGACTTACCGCACGACAGAGTTGGACTAGGCGACGTTGCAAGTCACTTCCTTGCCACCTCTCCCGACATGAAAACGAAGAGTGGGCGCTCGGTTGCCTATCTCAGCTTGGATGAAAAGGAGCAGACTTTGACGGATGGCGACGTTGTAATTGCAGCAATTACAAGCTGTACAAACACGAGCAATCCTCAGGTTATGATTGCAGCTGGTCTTCTTGCCAAAAGAGCTGTTGAGAGGGGGTTACAGGTAAGACCGACGGTAAAGACGAGCCTCGCGCCGGGATCAACGGTGGTCACAGAATATCTTCGCGCAACGGGTCTACTGCCCTATTTAGAAGCTCTTGGATTCAGCGTCGTCGGATACGGCTGCACAACCTGCATTGCTCAGGGAACCCCGGTACTACTTTCTAATGGAACAACCAGATCTATTGAGCTTTTGCCCGAAACTGGCGGACTAAAACTATTCGGGCCTGATTCAAATGGGAAATTACAATCAACACGTCAGACCGAGCTAATGAAACAGGGCTTGCGTGACTGTGTAAAGCTCATTTTACAAGATGGTAGGACTCTTGTTTGTACGCCAGATCACAAGATACTCTGCTCAGATGGCCGCTGGGTAAGAGCAGACGAACTTGCTATAGGAAAGGATCGTGTAATTGTCGGTCTTGAGAGTCCCAATGACCAACCAAGCGACGACGAGAAGGGTTACGTTCTGACTGCTGGTGAAATGAAGCTCAGCATGGATACGGAGGCAAACCGAGATCGCCTGCTTGCGTTCGCTCGTTTGCTAGGCTATCTATTAGGGGATAGTTCGATTAGCGTTTACGGGCAGGGACGGATCATTGTAAGTGAAGCGATTGATCGAGAAGTGATGCTCGACGATATAGAGCTGCTTACGGGTCTTCGACCGAAGGCGAGTAGATACGACGTACGAAGGTGGTCAGTCGTTCTCCCGAAGTCGCTTACAAAGTCAATTGCATCTATGTCTGGAGTGCAGGTGGGTAGATGCATTGGACAAACACTAACTTTGCCTACTTTTGTGTTGGAAAAGACTTGTCCAGTTTCTATTGTGAGAGAATTTCTTGGCGGTCTGTTCGGCGCAGATGGACATTCGCCTATTTTGCATCTGTACGGGAAGGACGAGAATTATTCCACTTTAAAATCACCTGCATACTCTCAAAGCACCATTCCTGAATTCTTGAATCTGACCAAGCAGAATATGAGTAGTCTGGTTAGTTTACTTGCAAAATGCGGCGTCGTTACAGGAGGAGCGCAAATCTATCATTATCCCACTCGTAGAGGCAAGTCGACATATGCGGCCGCGCGTGATGGCATCGATCGCATTGAAGTACGTCTAGCACTTCCAGACGGGCTTTCATTCATCGAAAATGTAGGTTATCGATATTGTGTGGACAAGCAAATGAGGGCTACTGCCGCGGCAGTGTATTGGAGAATTGTAAGGAACATACATTTGCAAAGATTATGGATGGCAGACAGATTGGCGAAGTTGCATTACGATCAGCCAAATTTGTTGTTTTCGAAAGCTCGACAGATCGTTGCTACAGAAATGCTTAACCTGACCGATACGGACTTGCCATCAATAGTTTTCCCACACTACGCCCTCCTCGAAGGGTATGATCGCTTCTCGCGTCTTCCTAAAAACGTAGCTCGAAAGTTCCAGCCACTACACCGAAAGAGTTGCGATTTTCCTTCACCGATTCAGTTTTTCAAGCAGCTCGGAGTGCGTGACTATTTCCCTCCACTTCGAAAGCACGCAGAAAGAGATCATGTCAGACACTACTGTGTAGAAAAGGAAGTAACATCATTACCTACTTTCTCGCTCCAAATTGTTGATCGAAAACCAGCTGGTCAGAGACTTGTCTATGATCTGTCCGTAGAGAATTTGCATTCCTTTGTTGCAGGAACAGTTGGTGTTCATAATTGCATCGGAAATTCAGGACCACTTCCAGACGCGGTCGGAAACGCCATAAAAGAAAAGAACCTGACGGTTGCGGCGGTGTTATCTGGAAACAGGAATTTCGAAGCGAGAATTCATCAAGATGTGCGAGCAAACTTTCTGATGTCTCCTCCGCTCGTTGTGGCTTATGCACTCGCTGGAACGGTGTTGACCGATCTGACTAGGGATCCTCTTGGAAATGACAAAGACGGTAACCCGGTCTACCTCAAGGACATCTGGCCGTCAAACCGCGAAGTTCATGACTACGCAACACAGATCAGTACTCAGATGTTTCGAAGCAGATACGCGCAGGTTTATACCCAAAATTCGGAGTGGAACAAACTTAATGCTCCGACTGGAATTTCGTACGAGTGGGATCAGAACAGCACGTATATTCAAAGACCGCCATATTTTGACGATTATACTACGCGACATTCGCCTACAGCCTCGAAGACTGTGAGCGACATTACGGGAGCAAGACCTCTTCTAATCTTGGGGGATTACGTTACGACCGATCACATTTCCCCGGCCGGTGCAATCAGTCCAAAGTCGGCTGCCGCAAAATACCTCATTTCGAAAGGAGTGAGCGTTGATAATTTCAACACGTATGGTTCTAGAAGAGGGAATCACCATGTAATGATACGCGGTACCTTTGCAAACCCGAGAATCAAGAACGAAATGGTCCCGGGCGTGGAAGGCTCCTTCACGAAGCACTATCCCGACGGCGAGGTCCTTTCGATTTTCGAATCTTCACAAAAGTACATTCAGGAGAAAGTTCCACTAGTCGTCATGGCGGGCAAGGGGTTCGGGACGGGGAGTTCGAGAGATTGGGCAGCGAAGGGACAAAAGTTGCTCGGAATTAAGGCAGTGATTACCAAGAGCTTCGAGCGGATTCATAGATCGAATCTAGTGGAGATGGGAGTTTTGCCCTTACAATTCCCCGAGGGGGTAGACACGAAAACTCTCAACCTCGATGGTTCGGAATCTTTCGACATTCTCGGATTAAACGACGGGTTGAAACCTAACGGCCATGTAAAGCTAGTAATAACTAGAGCAAATGGAGAAAAGGCCGAAACTTCGCTGACGGTTAGGCTCGACTCGGCCATTGAGGTTGAGTATTACCTAAGCGGTAGCATTCTCGACTATGTAATCCAGAAGACTGAACTCAAACATGCCATTCTTCACTAACTAAAGCGGTTTCTCACTTCAGAATTACTAAAACCGCATAAAGTTCCTTAGTGCAGGGCAGAAATCATAATACACTTGTCGTGCTGTACGGATAACGCCGAGCAGACCGAGATTAAGGGCGAGAACTAGAAGGAAGAGTTATGGCAATCAAGTTAGGTTCCATTTACGGCATCCCGCTCTATCTCGATTATTCATGGTTCATCATAATGGCCCTGATAATCTACGAGGTGGGCTTTCTGATTATGCCAGTAGAGTACCCAAGTTTGGGTTTCTGGAATTACCTCATACTCGGAGTTTTATCGTCGCTCTTGCTTCTTGTTTCGATTGTAGTACACGAGCTCGCCCACTCTATAATCGCAAAGAGAAATGGTCTCAAAATAAGAAGAATAACACTATACCTGCTCGGCGGCGTGTCGGAGATGCTGGAGGAGCCACCCAATTCCTCACTTGAACTTAGGATGTCGGCCGCAGGACCGCTAACGTCTCTTGCCATCGCGGGGGCATCGTTTTTTGGCTGGGAAGCTTCCTTGACACTTAGATCGTCCGCTATTATAGCGGGGTCGCTTCAATACTCTTGGCTCTTCAATTTAATCGTCGCCGCGTTCAACCTTATTCCAGCCTTCCCAATGGATGGCGGCAGGGTCCTCCGCTCTATCATCTGGGGTTTCAATGGAGATATCATAAGATCAACAAAGATTGCCGCAAACGTGGGGAGAATATTCGCCTACGTAATGATGTTTGGCGGAGTGATTCTTGCATTCATCATTCCAGATCTCTTGTTCGACGGATTATGGCTTGTTCTAATTGGCTGGTTCATATCAAGCGGAGCCCAAAACGAGTATAGACAGGTCTTGATTCAACGGGACATTGAAAACCTCAAAGCTCGGGACATGATGACGCGGACGATCGACAGCGTTCCTTCGGACATAACCCTGACAGAACTTTCGTATCGATTCATGCAGCAGAAGCACAATGGTTTCCCTGTCATGATCGGAGAAGAAATTCTAGGGTGCGTCACTATGCACGATCTTCGCAAAGTCAAGAAGGAACTATGGGACATGACGAGAGTGTCTGATATCATGACCCCAAAGGAGAAGCTTGTTACTGTAAGGGCAAGCGAACCCGCAAAACAAATACTGTCTCTAATGGGTGGTAACCAGATTGGCAGAGTCTTTGTCCTCTCCGATGACATGAGCGGAAAGCTAGTGGGAATAATTACGAGAACCGATGTGATGAGAACAATACAAATGCAAGAGAGTTTCCAGAAAAACGCAGGACCCCAACCCCCTCCGGGGAGCGAGCGCACGATTTCCGTACAAACCGGCATGCTCTTTCAAATCATCGGTCCATCCGGAGGCGGCAGTAGCTGGTATGCTTCATTCAATCCGAGTGAATTGTCTCTCATCTCTGAACAAACGATCCAGCTAGCGCCCGATCAGGCGACGACATCGAAACAGTTCACATTCCAAGCCCTAACCAAGGGGACATACTTCATTACTCTCCTTCAGCCAGGAGACAAGAGAGGCTCAAGGTACACTATAGTCGTCAGTTGAATTTAGTGACTAGAATATTACAGGTCGATCCGCTTCATCCCGAGAGATCGAAGATCGGGATAGCCGCGCGAATAATACGAAAAGGCGGGCTCGTTGCATTCCCAACCGAGACAGTTTATGGACTAGGTGCAAATGCTCTTGACACAAATGCCGCTAGGAAAATTTTCAGAGCGAAAAACCGTCCCGCCGATAATCCGCTCATAGTTCACATCAACAAGATTCAACAGCTTGAACAGATTGCAGTCAATGTCCCTCATAGAATCCAAACCATCGCAGAGAAAGTGTGGCCGGGGCCGGTCACGTTCCTACTTTACAAATCGGACACGGTTCCTGATCTTGTCTGCGGAAACACAGGCAAGATAGCGGTAAGAATGCCCGCTCATCCAATCGCGCTTGCATTGATAGAAAGCTCTGGAGTGCCTATTGCCGCACCCAGTGCAAACACGTCTACGAAGCCCAGCCCCACAAACTCTAGGCACGTAATGAGCGACCTTGGCGGAAAGATAGATTTGGTGCTGGACGGCGGAGATACTTTCTTCGGGGTGGAATCAACAATAATTGATTCGACGTCAAACCCCTACACCTTGCTTCGTCCTGGCGCGTACAGTCTCGAAGAGCTGAAGAAATACTTTGGAAAGATCAGAGTCCCTAGAGCAGTTAGAGACGCGAGAGAATCAAAAGTTGCAATCGTTCCAGGGATGAAATATAGGCACTACGCTCCGCGCAAACCTCTCTACATGGTGAGTCGTAGTTTCTTAGAGAATAGTCCCGATTTGTGCCTAGATCCTCGGATAGAGATAATTTGCAGTCAAGAACTGTCCAAAACACTTGGCTCATCGAACCAGCGCATCATCGTTCTCGGAAGTGAAAAGGACCTCTATGAGATCGCAAGGAATCTGTTCGGCTCTTTCAGAAAACTAGACTCGCTTCATGTCAAGTTCGGATTGATTCAGACTTTTGAAGAAAAAGGGATAGGTCTCGCGATTATGAACAGGATAAAGAAAGCATCGACAAAAGAGCCTAGTTCCAGTATTGCATTTTGAAAATTCAACGTAGAGATAGCATTCGCATAGCTTAGTGAGCATAGAAGCTTTCCGCGTATCTATGGAAAATCGAGTCTTTGCTCAGTAATCACTGTGTTGCATGAACCAATGCCAAGAATCCTTTTTCCTTACACATGCCTGTGCGCAATCTATCTAGAGGGGGTTGAAATAGCTATAGTGTACAGGTTCTGTTCGGTTTAATTGATCATTTTCGCGTGATAATTGGCTAACCTAGCATTTCCAAATCCTTTGGCGCATGGATAATAAATAGCCCAATCAGTGCCATTATCATTATGAAAAAAAGTCGAAGAAGATCACGAAATCAAGAATAACAGCGACTATAAATCGTTCGGGAGTTCGAAGTAGATTTCTTAATTTAGACGA
>JASHOD010000149.1 GCA_030041295.1 Nitrososphaerales archaeon | reverse complement strand
CTACAGCAGTATATTTCTCCATTGATCGGCTTTTGATTGAGGATGGAAGCGCGCCCTTTGGGCACGGAGTACAGGCGGGGTGGATCATCCAACAGGTCGCGAACCAGAGTTTGAGTACTACACTATGTTGCAGCCAAAACTACTCTTCTACTTGGGTCAATCAGGTCCTCGGAGAAAATTTCATTCAAGTAACCGGACCGTTGACTTTCACCGTGCACGTGCAGAATCCAAACAGCGCTTTCCAGTACGTGTTTACTGGGAGCTGGTCTGACATCGTCGCCCCAGAGTATACAATGCAGCATGATCTTGCGCTTTGGAGTCAGTCGAGCAACGGTTACACTCTTCCGTACCCGACTCTCAGCGGAAACCTGACGAACCAGATTACTCAATACTTTGACGATGAAGTTGCAACTTGTAACGCCGGAATCACGCCGAGTGGTTGCGGGACAACTTATCTTGATGGATCGTATCAGGGTTCAGAGGCGGGGACAGGTCCATATATGCTGACGAGCTACTCTGCGAGTTCGAACGACATTGTCCTTCAGGCAAACCCGAACTACTGGGGCGGTCCTTACCAGTACATGGGAGGAAGCAAAGTCACCCCTCAAATCAAGACGATAGACATTGATTATACACCGGAGCAAACGACGCGAGAGCTTGATTTGGAATCAGCCGCCAGATCGGGGCAGGCGATGATTGCCGACGTAGACTCGAGTAATCTCTATGATGTCGCAAGTCGAGCGGACTGGCTTGGAAATAATACTCTCGTTTCGATCATCCCCGACGTTACTATAGATGGACCTTATTCTGGCTATGCCGTGGGCTTTTACCCGTTCTTTACGAATGTCACAAATCAGATGACCGGTGAATATTACACGTTCCAGCCCTTTGCTGATCTTAGATTTAGGCTCGCATTCGCGGACGCCGTCAACCTGACCGATGTGAACGTCAACGAGAATGACAAACTCGGCATAGTGGCGCCAAACGGCGTTCCTCCGGATTTGCCTCCGGTCGGAGCATACAACGCCTCTGACACCCCCATCTACAGCTACAACCCTGACAAATCCGCCCAATTGCTTCTACAAGCGATGGAGACTCCCCTAACTCACTTTACTTTTGAAAACGGAACGGTGGCACCGCCCGGCCTGTTCAACAACACGTTCGGATGTTCCGCGCTAGGTACGAATGGCCAGTGCCAGTCACCCGTTGCCCAGACCATTCCCTTAGACTACGACATTGGTGACACAGTGGGACAGACAATAATGACCGACATCGCCAGTACGATAAACAACATCAGTAGCACCTACAACTTGGGATTGACAGTCACGGTTGTTCCAGTCCCGTCGGGCGTGTTGTTTACTGATTTCGGTTCGACATATATCTACTTCGGATCTTTCACGTTTACGGACGACTATCCATGGGTGACTGACTTTACGATCAGTTTCTTTGCTCCAAACAGTCCGGGCACCGTTCCGGAGGGCTGGAACCTAACTTCGATGGCGGGGCCTTGGGCAGCAACTCTCAACGCGAGCGCTCACGGAGATCTCGCAACCATAGTTCGCGAGACACAGGTCATGAACGAACTTGGAAATCAGGGAGTGATTTATTTGTGGACGTTTAATCCACTGTTATTCGATGTTACGACGTCGAACGTGCAAGGACTATACTTCAATCCTTCGATCTACGACGTGCCCATAGGTTTCTATTTCGCGACGCTCTATTGATTCTTCTTCATGGATTTAGCGTAGGGTTACTGTCCAGCTCTACGCTCAGGATCCATATGCTAGTATATTCTTCCGACAGTGAATGACTTTGACTGGCTTCGAGTTTAAGGGGAAAGTCGCGATTGTTACTGGCGGCGCAAGAGGAATAGGCCGGGCAATATCGCTACAGCTAGCGAGCTATGGGGCATCCATAATCATCGCGGACAATGACAAATTGGCAGCGCAAAAGACTGCCTCGGAGACTAGAAATTTCGGACAAGACTGCTTGGCAGTAAAATCGGATGTCTCGAAAAGCTCGGACGTGAAGAAGGTTCTCGAGCAGGCTTTGGCGACTTTCAAGAGAGTGGACTTTCTTGTAAACAACGCGGGCATTGGTTATGCGACAGGATCGCTAGACGATCCTTCCCATGTCCTAATCGAAAATCTAACAGAGGAGGAATGGGACAGAGTACTCAATGTGAATTTGAAAAGTGTTTTCCTTTTCTGCCACGAAGTCGCACCAATAATGAAGCATCAAAGATCTGGAAAGATTGTCAATATATCCTCGGTGGCAGCCTTTACCGGGCATGGAGAATCTGGAGGATCCGGCCCTGCATATGGTGTATCCAAGGCAGGGATTGTTAATTTGACAAAGACTCTAGCTAGGCAATTGGGTCCATTCAATGTCAACGTCAATTGCGTTGCACCTGGCTCTGTACCCGAAACAGCTTTTTACATGACGCAACAGGAGATCCAGCAGGAATCGTCAACCCTCCCTCTTCGGAGGTTGGGCAAGGCAACAAACATCGCTGACGCGGTTACGTTTCTTTGTTCCAATTCTGCCGATTGGATAACGGGGCAGACAATCAACGTTAACGGTGGCGAAGTAATGTAATTTTCCTAGGAAATAGTCCCGATGATTCTGTACAGCATCCCCATCGGTTCTCCCGGATATGCGACGGGCTGGCCCGGTATTGCTAGAACGACTCCATCGATTGGAGCTGTAACTACTTCAGTAATCTCTCCGTAGAGATTTAGAATTCTGAGGAGGGGTGTTCCCATTTTCACCCTCTCGCCCAGCTTGCACTGTGGTTCAAGTTCAATCAGACCGCCATTTTTGATGCGAGGCTCATTTCTCTCAATAACGGTCCATGATTTTGGATATTCGGCCCTACCTTCAATCATGTTCAGGTGCTTGGCGAGATTTTCAAGACCTCTTACGAACCGTCCGACATTCTCATCATATGGTTGAGGCATTCTATTCGTAGAACCTCCAAGCTCGAGTGTCATCGAAGTGATACCCTTCTCAAGAGCGGCTCCAGCGAGCGTCCCCTTTGATGGTGAAGCCGGGCCGATAAAACTCCACTCAGGTCCCATTCCCTTGGCAAAGTCAATGTCAGCTTCTGAGTTTCCTTGGTAAATTGCATAGGGAATTCCGATGTAAGTCGTGTTTCCCCCGCCGTGCGCATCAATTAGAAAGCTTGCTCTGGGGACAAACTCTGTCAAGTAGTTGTGCGCTATCATTTCAGTGAGAGATCCGTTCGGCCTTCCAGGATAACACCTGTTCAGGTCGAAGTGGTAACGCTCGAGAGGGTTTCCTCGGCTCCAAGCTTCGAACGCATAGGAATTCAGAACCGGAACTGAAATGATTGTTCCACTCATGTTATTGGGGTCCAGTTGTTTTGTGAACCTTACGACGCCAAGAATGCTTTCTACCTCGTCGCCATGCGTCCCACCGGTTAGGAGCAAAGTTGGACCTGGCTTCGAGCCATGTACAATCGTGAAGGAAAATGAAATATCGGAACCATCAGGTCTTTCGGAAATTTTGAATCTGCCTGTCTTTTTTTCACCAGGTCTTGCTGAGACCCCGCCGACTTCGAAAGTTGACACGGTTATTCTTCGTTTCCCCGTTTGCTACGACTGAATTTTAAAAATGTTCGATTTGGTTTCGATTCTTTGTCGGTTTCTCTCATTATTCGCTTCATTCCGAATAAGCTTAACTACCTTCAGAGATTTCTCACGATCAATAGGCGGAGTAATGGACAAAAATGAAAGAATTGCAGGCAGTCCGAAATATCTGGGCTTGCGTCAACGCGAACGTAAATCCTGGTGAAAGCATAGTCATCCTTACATCATCGGATTTAGATCCCGATATTTACAGTACAGTCGCCGCCGCAGTTGAGGCGAAAGGTGCTGATCCGGTAGTCGTCATCATTAAACCACCAAGGGGAACTGGTGAGCTATCTGCGACCGAAGAGGTCAAGTTTCCCAAATCAGTCATTGGGGTGTGCAAATCTGCTGACGCGGTGTGTCAATTGACAACTTTCGGGTTGGGATTCGCAGCTCCGTTTGTGGAGGCGAGAAAGGCGGGGGTGAGGTGGTTCGGGTTTGCCACTTACTATCCGGGCTTGAGTATGATTACGTACAATACAATCGAGGACGAGGAAAAAGCGAGGACCGAGGCGAAGATCTATGCAAACCTTCTTACAAAGGCAAAATCCTTCAAATTGATTTCGCACGGAGAACAGTTGACAGGAAAACTGGGGAGGGTATCTTATCCTCTTTCTTATGTTGCAGAGCCGCCTAATTACAATGGTTATTGGGGCACAGGCGGAGAGGCCATGTGCGCCCCCTTAGAAGGATCCGAGGAGGGATCAATTGGAATTGATGCGATGTCTGGCCTGGGAATTTTCAAGAATCCGATAAAGTTTGTCGTACAAAAGGGACAGCTTGTCCTGGTGGAGGATGGAGAGGCTTCCGAAAAGGTCGAGCAGTTCTTGAAAGATCAAGGGGACAAGAACTCAAAGCAGTTCTGCGAGCTGGCCGTCGGAACTAATCCCGCAGCTAGACTCCACAAGGCCATGGGTATCCACGAAATCAAGGAGGGGATCGGGAGGGTCCACGTTGGATTTGGAGATAGTCACAACTTTGCTGGTGGACATCCTGACATGGCAGGAACCATTGTTTCAAAACTTCATTGGGACGCTGTCATTCTCGAGCCAACTCTCGAGCTCGATGGAAAGACCGTGGTAGAAAAGGGAAAATTGCTTTACTAGTACGAGCGCAGCAAGGAATTGACTTTTTCAATCGTCGCCAGAGACAAGAAGTCAAAGCAGCTAGGCGTTGCCGTGCAAACTCACTGGTTCTCGGCGGGATCCGCTGTTCCTATTGCTAGGCCCGGAATTGGGGCTGCAGCGGTTCAGTCATTTAGCGACCACGACTTTGGGTTCCTAGCAATGGAGATGCTTTCTTGTGGAAGAGGTGCAAGAGACGCCCTAGATTCACTTATGGCCGTTAGCAAGAAAAAAAAGACAGCTCAAGTTGCGGTGGTCGACTCTCGGGGGGCTGCTGCAGCAT
>JASHOD010000148.1 GCA_030041295.1 Nitrososphaerales archaeon | reverse complement strand
GGTGCGCTACTGCTACTTGCGGCTCGAGAGATCCAGCGCTCCCAACCATACTTCTGAACGCAATAAATGCTATACTAATCCTCACAGCGATACTCGGAACTCTGTTCATTGGATTCAGACTCGGGCAGGCAATCATCGAGCAACAAGGAGCAAGGCGTGGCGGAGAGCAATTCTAGCTAGACGCAAAGAACTAGAATCCGAGTGACAGAGCGTCAGTTTCTTTCATCCGGTGTTCTCTTTTCTCTCCCCTCCAGATTGTTTGAAATCGTGTTCTATCTCGAGGGGTTGACTTTCTCAAGGAGAACACAGTATCAGGAGGTATGGTAAGTCTCATGTTCAGGCGAGTCAGGAATTTCAAATGCAAGTGCGATTATTATTACAGGAAGAGTTCGTATGCTTTCGTAATTTCTCTAGTGATTCTTAGTATCTTTGTTTCTCCTCTTCTACCAAATACCTCCTCTTTCAAACACGAACAGAATCACAATCAAATAACTCCATTATCTTCAAGCCAAGTCAGCACCGCAGGTACCGTGAATAGCTCAGCAGTGGACACAAGTGCTGCAACCCAAACATTGAACTCAACAACGACGACTAGCGATATATGGTACAAGGTCGTCGCTCTTCCTCTCTTCAACGACTCAATGCTTGGTGCTTCGAACATTACCTCGTACGACCCCGTCATCCCAGGTCTCGGCAACGTGTACAACTATGTCCTCATAATTGCAATAATCATCATAATGATCGGCGGGGCACTTGCCCTAATTCTGAGGCGAATGGGCAAGCACGGTACTGATTCCATGATAATGGACATAATCATTGGTCTAGTTGTTGTGATTGCATTTCCTTCAATTTATGACGGAGTGGCTAGAATGATAAACTACCTGACTCAGGCTTTGATTGCCTATCCCAATCCTTACTACGATTACGGATCAACCTTGCAGGTTCTTTGGAACAATATGGAGTTTGCTCACGGCTGGAGTCTCTGGACACTGCTCACGAACAGCTTCCTACAAATCGTGTTCTTTATTGTATCAGGTATTATCTACATCATGCTCTTCTTCCTAGGGGTCGCAAGAATATTCTTGATCGGAGCTATGATTGTCGCTTTTCCCCTCTCAATGGGCCTCCGCTTGATTCCTTTTACCAGAAAGCTCAGCTCGATGATTGAGGATACTTTGTTTGGACTCATGCTTGCTTCCATAATGAGCTCTGTCGTCCTTGGGGTGGGTTCATACATCCTCTCCCCCAACGTTTGGAATTCCTCCTCAGGGAATATTTTCTTTCAGGCAGTTGGTCAGAACGGACAAAACTGGGTTGCAGCTGCTTGTCTTCTTACGGCTATTCTGATGCCGACTGTCCTCGCTCCACTTACAGCCACAATATTTCAAACAGCCTCTCAGGTTGCTATGACTGGTGTGGGAGTTGCGACAATGATTGCATCCGGAGTTGCAACTGGAGGAACAGGTGGATTGAGCTCGGCTGGATCAGCAATTGGGACTCTTGGAAAGACAGCGCAAATTGCAGGTCAACCGCCTCCAACTGTCGCGCAGAAACTAGTTGCTGGGATGAAGGCATTTGGCACTACAGGTCTTCCGGCAATTGGATACAATGTTGCCTCATTAGGGACAGCCGGATTTGTGAGCGCCATCGGAGCTGAAGGAGCTGGAGTTACGATCAGAAGAGCGCTACCTATGCAAACGCCTCAGTTGATAGCTTCAAGAGCTCAAGCAAATCAAGCTGCTCTAGTCGGACAAGCGCATGTTGATGCTGCTACAGGTTCAATACAAAGTATCAATTCAATTAGCCTTGCGGCTACTCCTGTTTCTGGTATTCATTCAGTCGAATCCCCCTCTTCATTTGCTACAGTTGGAACGCCGTTGCCTACACCTAATTGGACATCGATAAAACTGCCAGAAGGACAGCAACACAATGATCTAATTGGTCCAAATGATGAAGAGCGACTGAATAGTTTTGCAAACTACCTCCCAACTTCACAGAGTCTTTCTGATTCTTTGATTGATCACAAGGTGATCACACCAGAGGCGGCAAAAAATCCAAAGGTACAATCCCTGATCAGAGAGATCCATTCCAAGATTCAGAGCTTGGACCTAAAGAATAATGAAGAGCATAGACAGCAATTAGCAAATTTCCGTAATCATCTTGTTACTAGTAAGAAATTGGGAAGAGGAATAAAGAAAGAAGATTTCAGAAAAGATCCGTGACGTTCTAAAATCCTTACACCAAGAAAGGCAATGGGTTTCCATCTATCTTCTTCCCTCTTTACTCAAACCCCTTTTGTAAATAGAAGATGAAGGAAAAAGGCTCATTTCGACGCAAAATTTTTATTTCTGTGCACTTAAGGTGCTTAAGCACTTAAGGTGCTTAAGTTAGAAATGACTGAAAACCTATTTGATCTTACACCAAAAGATTCCGTAGATGCTCTCTTCGGAAGAGACAAAGAGCTTGACGAAGTCGTGCGTCTCATCAAAGCCAAACGCTGGATAGCCTTGCTCGGGCCCAGAATGGTTGGCAAAACGAGTTTGATCAAAGTTGCAAACAATAAGCTTGGTAGTACTGGTATCTACATGAATCTTTGGGGAATAAAGACTACTTATGGCGTCCTAACATCCCTCATAAGTACCATCAACACTCAGAAATCTCTCCGGGAGAAGCTCTACGATAGCATAAGGAGTATCAGTGGAATTTCAATCTCAAGCAATGGGATATCCATCACAAAGTCATCGACCATTCAGCCGCTCAAGACCACATGGGAACTTCTGAACGCGATTGGGAATCAGACCGAGAAGTGTGTGATAGAACTGGATGAAGTGCAGGAACTCTCTTCCGTAGCTGGTCAGTTTCATAGAATACTGGGCAACATATTCAACACATATCCAAATCTTGTGTTCGTGTTTACCGGCTCGATGTTTGGATTGATGAAGACCATAACTGAGCCGGCCCCGTCATCCCCTTTGTATGGAAGAGCTCCAGCAAAGATCCCAATCCGTTCGTTTCCCAGAGAAATCTCCATTGGATTCCTGAAGAAAGGCTTTGCCCAATACAAAACACCTG
Organism: Nitrososphaerales archaeon; assembly: GCA_030041295.1. Lineage (GTDB taxonomy): Archaea > Thermoproteota > Nitrososphaeria > Nitrososphaerales > CADDZS01 > JASHOD01. The sequence goes on along the minus strand of JASHOD010000148.1, from coordinate 33,232 downwards.
TTTCGGGTGATCAAATTACCGAAGCGGTGGATAATCACCTTGGAGGAATCCCTGGATGGCTGACTCTGTATGGAAGTAATGTGGCTTTGAGGAAAATGAGTCAAAAGCGTGCAATTGAGGAAACTGTTTCTGAAGGATTGAAGATAACAAGGATAGAACTAGAGCATTTCTTAGACAGGAAGGATAAGAAGGCCTACATTGCCGCGATGAAGGTAATCGCGAAGACTGCGAGATGGAGTGAGATCAAAGATGCAGTTAGAAATGCAAAGAATGAGGGAACGACTGTAAATGACGGGACCATCCACAACATCTTAGACAACTTGAAGGACGGCATGCTTGCGAATCTTGAAGAGGGTACCTATTCGATAGGAGATCCTATGATGAGGCATCTGCTCTTGAGAAGATGAGAGAATCGCGACATAAGTTAAGCGAAAACAAACCGTTGAAATTTCCTGATTAAAAAATCTGGTCTCTTGTCTGAAAGAATCTCGTAGTCAAGCTTTCCATAAACAGATTCAAGTTGGGGAATGTAGATACTCTCTAAGTCATCTGAAGCAGTTTCACAGGATGAGGACAGTAACACCCTCGTGGTGGCTAGACTTGCGTTGGAATTTTCATCCCCCTGAGAGTCATAAAGTATTTCAAAAGTTCTGATGTTACGAGAGACTATCTGACTTATCCTTTGTGCCTCCGAGTCTTCCTCGAGTGGTTGTTCTAATGTAGGTATCTTCTTTAGAGTTGCGACCAAAGTCCCTCTACTCCAGCTATTCATTTGATTGCTGAAATTTTGATCGTCCTTTGTCCGTGTCAGTTGCTCTAATTGTTGCACTTTCGCGCCTCCTTGAATCTGCTGTTGTGGTCCCGGCTCTCGCGATCGTGGACTATCTCCGGTATTAGATGAAATGTAGTTGTCACTGCTCTCTACTGGCATTAGTTCTCTAGTCTCCAGCGTCCCGCCAACTGGAAAGTGGGCTGCAGCTCTTATCGTTGATAATCCCTTAGCGCTCGCCCCTGTAGGCATGTGAACGTAGTAAGGGATCTCGTCAGGACTGAGAATAAGGGATGGTGGCTCCTCCCTCGAGTGACTGTATCTGTAAATTGATGGCGAGATGTCAGTTACCATTCGTCTCTCTACGAGCATCCTCAATATCCTAGGATCTCTATACAGGAAAGGACGCAATCGATCGATTTCGTCTGAGCATAATGAAAGGGGTAGTTCTTGAAGCTGGTGCAGGCTACTCGTGGCATTATTTGAATTCCCTACCCACATTCCGTTAATCGCGAAGATCACTGTAGGCTTTGGGAGGATTTGCTCAATTTTCTTTATCCTGGGCGGCGCGAGCTTGTACCACTGGCTGTTGATTTCCTTCCTCGGTATCTTCTGCCTTGATCGCTCATCGTACTGAGCGGTGTTTGCGTGCTGGACATAATTTTCTAATTCGCTTTTCGTGTACATTAGGAGACGGTTGTAGTCTCTTTGAGAAAACAGAAACTGGATCCAAGCAAATCTTGGATTGAATCTTTCAAGCGATTGAATGATTTCTCCCACAAGAGATTGTTGCGGATTGAAGATAGGCCTTGACATAAAGTGCCCATCTTTCAGGGCGAAATTGAAGAAGAAAACACTGTTGTTCATCGTAAACAGAAGTGGAGAATCTCACTTAAGGAGAGAAGAAGCTCAGTCCAAACGCTCTACTTTCCGTTAATAAGAAGAGAACGTTACGTAGTCTCAAGCGTTCGTAGAAAATGTCCGTTACGGAACTATTCTCATTCTTCTTCGTCTACACTCCATTTCCTTGGGTCGCAATTCTTTGCATAATTTTGTATAGACATGATCTGTCGCAGGTGTTCCATCCATTCAAGGAAAGATGCTCAATTAAGGATATCAAATCAGTGCTTCAGAATCTTGAGATACCGCTTATGAATTCATCTAATTTTGGGAGTCTCGTCGTGAAACGCCGAGCTGTCTTTTGCGTTGGGCGACTTCGAACAAATATTTCGGAAAGGTTTCCAAGCACAGGATTGTACGCTGTTGTGCTTGTCATTGTCGCTAGCTCAAGTCTACTTTCTACTTTCATTGTCGAGCCAGTGTTGTTCGGAAGAACAGCGTCCTTTTTCCTTAATTCAAGATTTGATGGAATAGTTTTAGTTGGATTTCAGATTGTCTCGGCACTTCCAACTACAATTGCAATGCAACAATATTTTGGTCCCTTTCCTTCAACTCCGAACAAGTATCATCTCAGAAAAAGAAGACTGGGATCGCTAGTAAGATATCAAGAAAATCTCAGCAAATCTTCATCACAGTAAGCAATTTTGATCATAACAGCGTACTTTAGTTCTATTTACTTTATTGGTTCTTGCTATCTTAAGAGGAAGAAAGCTGATTGATACGTGGGGTATATGTCCTCCAATGAGCTAACCCTCGAAGACCTCAAGAGTCATGCCTACGTCATTGGGGGAACTCGAACTGGCAAAACTAACCTCCAACTCTTCCTGTTGAACTGCCTGTCTAGGAAACAAAATCAAGAGAAGTATCCCTGTTCGACGATTTACATTGACCCTCACGGGGACGCTTCCCTCCAATTAGCGAGGATGCAACAGAATTGGAGAGATCTCGTGATCCTGGATCCTCTATACACTACGTACGCCCTAAATCCTTTAGAGCTTCCGCCCCTTCCCGATCCTCTATCATCGTCATATACCCGAGAGAGGACAATGGCAGTTCAAAACCAAGTCGAGCAGATGTCGGTCGTTATGAGGGAGATGTTTTCCACAAGCTCAGATCAAGCCCCCAGGTTGATGTGGATGCTAAAGGGCGCTTTGTACTATCTTTACGCAGGAACTGACCCCGGAAACACCACCGCGTTGCGCTCACAAGAAGAAATTATAGAGGATGAATTGATCTCAAGAGAACTGGGCCCAGCGGTTAAAGTTGTTGCAAGTGACCAGCAAGCGAAAAAATTCCATATCACTCCTGGGGCCCCGATAACATTCTTAGATCTATACTATCTCCTAAATGAGATGATCAGGATTGACAAGGAAGAGCTTGAAGTTCTTCTCAAGAGCCAACTCATTCCCGACGAAGTGGTGACTAGAACAATGGAAGCTATATCCAAACTCGAAGACAGCGCCTTCGCGGCTGCCATGAACAGGATTTCCAATTTTGTCCTTCCCCTAGCCTCGATAACTGCTAGGACGTTCTGCAGGAGAGAATCCAAACTCGATTTCTCCGAGATGCTAAAACCTGGCAGGCTCACGATTTTCAGAATTCCAAAATCAAATCTACCCGAAGATTTCTCTGCCATGCTCACAAGTGCAATCGTCCTTAGAATATACTTCATGGTTCAAGCGAGAGCTAGGGAGCTCGAAAGAGCCGGAGGCACAGTAAACTCTTCAGCTGGCGATGCTAGTAGTAGTAGTAGAACCGCCATTTACGTTTTCATAGACGAGTTTCAGAGCATCGCAAAACTGGGGATCCTCTCCACTATTTTGAGTGAATCTGCAAAGTTTGGGTTGTACCTCAACGTGGCTCATCAGAACATATCGCAGATACCTGACGATCTATTCGACGCGATTATCGGTAACGCCGGAATGATTTTTGCCTTCAGGCTAGGACCCGATGACGCCAGAACGATTTCGAAGGTAATGGCCCCAGACGAAGAGAAGTGGGCCAAATCAATAGTGCGTCTCCCCAACTGGCTTTCGGTCGTTAGGATGAATCCCAGGGGAGACTCTGCGTTGGCCAAGACGCTCACTTTTGAGGTTCCAAAGGTGGCAGATCCGATTCACTCCCAGCAAGAAGTCATAGACTACATGAGGCTAGAAATGGAGGACAGATATGGAAATGGGTATGAACTCTCGACAAAGGACAGGGAGCCAATTTACAAAGCGACCATGGAGGAAGCGACTAGCGCGAAGGGCCTCCCGCAACTTCGGCCCGTCGAAGAGAATATTCTCTACGTAATCGATTCGAGGAGATTAGACAGTAAAGAGATCAAGTTTCGCAGCCTAGCAAAGATAATGCAAGAGCAATTTGGCTGGAACCTCTCAGTCACGCTGGGTGCTGTTAACTCTCTAGTTGACAAGGGTTATCTGCACGACCTCGGGATATTTTACGATCCGTCTCTTGTCGGCAAATCCGACGACGCTTCTCTCAACGAAGATGAAAAGGATAGATCTCGAGAGACCTCCTTCGCCCTAACTGATTTTGCAAAGAACAGTTTTCTTAACAAAGACATCAGGGGGCCCAGGTCGGGCAAGAATATTCACTGGAACATGCTGAGGCATCTAATCCACTATTACAGAGAGTGGAAAGGCTTTTCCTGCACGGTAGATTATGGAGAATCTAACAAGCGCTGGCCCGATATCATAGTCTACCCCCTGAAAACCACTTTCATCAAAGACAGGGAGGGCGGAGTCAAAGAGGTTCATGACCCCAACCACTGGGATATCAAAAATCGCTTCGCGGTGGAAGTCGAGACGACGCCAAGAAAAAACCAAAGACAGCTCCTGAAAAACTATTACAAGTCAGTCTACCCTCCTGGGCAGTATGCTCAAGTGGTATTCTACGTGGCGAGCCAAAAGCACAAGAAAGATATTCTTGACCTATTGAAGACAAAGCCTCCGACCACCTACGAAGTAAGACTACTGCACGCAAATGCTCTCGGCATGAACGAGGAAGACCTCCAGAAAGAGCTAACGATCGAAGAAGAAGAAGAAGAAGAACAAGCGAGCGCCGAATAAAATCTTTGGTATCGGCCAACTGGATAAAGACCTGCATATGTTTAGGTCTTCTTTGCTGCTCCAGCTGGAAATTTGTAATTCTGTGTGAATAAGTTAGTCAGCATGATTACACACGTAATGACAATTCCTGCGGCGAAAATTAGGTTGAAGGCTAGTGGCGAAGGCACGCTTCCTATTACAGCTAGCTTCCCGTTCACCAGTCGCGTTAAAGGCTCAGAATAAGATACCATTATTGTTGTTGCAATGACAGGGCCGAAGGATTGGCCGAGATTTGACAGCATCGTGTTCACACTCATCGCAATCCCACTTTCTTCGTTTGGCACAGAAACCGATATCATGTTGATCGAGGGCAGAAGTACTGTAACCAACCCCGCGAAATAGACTACTCCGTCTATGACGAGGCTGAACATAGAGCTACGACTAAAAATACAAAGCGCAAAACCAGCTATCAAAAGAAGAGATCCTAGAAAGATCATAGGTCTCGGCCCTATCTTCGGCAAGACCCTGCCAGCTATCACTGCCCACAAGAATACCGAGATCGTGGCGGGAGCGAGAATAAGTCCAGTGTACAATACATCTAGTCCCAGTCCAAAAGGCTTGGGGGATTCTGCGAAGTACACGAAGCCGTAGTAAAAGAGGAAAGCAAAGATTCCAGCAAAGATTCGGATCGAATTTGCGACCAGAACATTCCGAATCTTTAGGAGACTAAATCTGATGAGTGGGCTAAGCGTTCTTTTCTCGATCTTGAAAAATGCGACTAGGAGAGACAGCCCCAATAACAATAGCAACAAATTCTCTATCGAAAACCATCCAGTTGTCGATCCTTCTGTTAGATAGACGAGCACAAGCATGGTACCAATTCCCAGTGTGGCCCCTCCTGAATAGTCGACGTGTTCGTCGCGTTTTGGAACTATAAGATCAGTGAGAAACTTTGCAGACAGAATCAACATTGCCAAACTCGGGATAAGAACGGTGAAGAAACCATATCTCCAACCCAATTCCTGAATTACAATCGAACCGAGAACATATCCTGCGGAAGTGCTGATTGCCACTGAACCGCCGATGAGACCTTGAGCATGAGCTTGACGTTCCTTCGGAAAGACGTCACTGATCACAGCGAGTGCAAGAGGAGCTAAGGATAGACCTATTGCCTGCATCCCACGTGCGAACAAGAGAACATAGATCGATGGTGCGATGACTGCGATGCCAACACCCGCGGTGTATATTCCGAGTGCCGCGAGAAACATCTTTCTCTTTCCATGAACATCTCCAAGTCTTCCGAATAACGGCACGGACGCCGTTCCGACTAGGAGCAAGATTGTTGTAGTCCAAGATGTCAGAGTCGCTGTCGTGTTGAATTGCTTTTGAATCAGTGGAATTGCTGGTAAAATCATGGCTTCAACGTAATCGGCTATCGTTACACTAAGCGTCAGAATTAGGAGCATCAGCGTTGTATTTTTAATTTGTAGCAATTCCTCTCCATCTTCCCGCTGCGTCGCACAATCACATTCCCCTCGCATCCCACGGATTAAGACAGTAGCCATTTAGCTGGTATGCTTCTTATTTCATAATACACAAATACAGAATATCCACAAGCACATCTGTTCAAAGTCTAAAATGCGAAGACTCATAGTCGAAATTTCTTTGGATGATTTGGTTGGGCGTGATCCTGCTTCTAAATTTCGGAAAATAGAATCCTTGGAAGTAGTTCACTTTCTAAAACAAGACATGGACCGGAAGGCAAACTTTGAAGGCATAATCAAAGTCGTCTTCAAAGACCGCAACTCAAAAATCGAAGAGATTTTTCCCACGCAAGGATTCGAGACGCAACTTTTGAGTGAGGACAAGAAATCTGGTAGTCGTGTTTATTTCATCAGGTCGAAGCGGCGCGCTCGGAATTCCAACCGCTACGTGTTCACTCTCGGAGTATCCCTTGGATACGTTTCTCTCCCCTTCGAGATAAAGGATCAAAAGGTCAAGATGAGCTTTCTAGGGAGCGTTAGAGAGACTAAGGTTTTTCTAAAACGACTGCAAGATTCGTGGCCTGCATACAAGCTAGTATCCCTTTCAGACGCAAAGTTTTCGGAGAGCTCGCCTTTGAGCCATCTTACCGAAAAGCAGCGTAGAGTCCTCCTCACCGCGTTCAACCTCGGATATTACGAGACACCACGAAGGATAAGTTCAGAAGGTCTCGCAGCGAAGCTGAATATAGACAGCTCCACGCTAATCGTTCATAGAAGGAAGGCTGAGCAACGGGCTCTTGCGCAAATAATCAATGGCTGAGACAGACGAAGCAAACTTCTAGGTCTGACTCCAAATAATGTAAATTTGGGTTCAAATCCGACAGCCGTCACATCGGAATGGTCGGCAAAACCAACTGACTTCAGTAAAGATACGGAATCAGTTTCTTGGTGTTCTTGATGTACTCGCTGTATTCATCTCCAAATTTCTCTACGAACATTTGTTCTTCGATTTGTATCCTGTGAAGAATAAAGGGAATCGCAAGAGCCGTAACAATCAAGCCATACGAGCTGTGGAAGATCAATGGAACGGAAAAGAAGGCCAGCATCGAACCCAAGTAGATGGGATGTCTGATGTGTTTGTAGACACCGTGCGTGATCAGCTTATGCTCAGCAAGGACCCTTGTGGTTGGAGAAAAATACTTGCCAAGAGTCCTTGTAGCCTTTAGTCGCAATCCCAGCCCCGCCACAAGAATGAAGAAGCCAAAGACACCGACCAAGTCGAGGCGATAGCCTGCTCGCTGTAGGATAAGAAAATCTAAGACAGACACGAGCGAGCCGCAGAAATAGACAGCTCCCCCACCAAAATTGAGGACAAGATTTGAGAGCCTGCCTTTCTTCTCAACCCTTCCCGTGTTTTTCTGACCTTCGTGTTCATCTGGTCTATCCCAATATTTCACCATTGGTACGTCCAGTAGCCTTTTGGGTTTGAATTTACTAGTAAACTCGTGTTCAAATCCCACCCCCGCATATTTTTATCATTTGATCTCTTTGAAAAATCGGAGGTTTCAACATTGAATCACTTCTCACGGCGGACTCCGACTTTTCAAAAGCTGAAAAGCTTCTTGAAGACCATGACGTTAAGTTAATCGCATTGGGATCTCAATGAAAGGCATGCCCCTGGAGAACGACGATATGGGCCTCGGGAAGATTCAGTTTCAGAAAGGTCCGAATTTAAACAGATTTCGCCTTTCTGGAACACCACTTGAACCTAACAGGCGCCCGGGCCAATGCGAGAACTCGCGTAGGCATAGCCACAATTGTTAGTAGAGTAGGCATAGCCCAAAGTTCGAAACTTTGCGCGTTAAATAGGAAATAGATCTAGTATCCTTGCTACACAAAAAAACCAAACAACAAAAAAATTTACGAACCTTTCCGGAATCGGATTGAAGTATCTGGACAAAAGGTTGCCTCCTCGCAAGGGAGCTCCTACCCGCGTATGCTACGGCTCTTTCCATTTCCTCGGAGGCTGGCTTCTACAACAATCTTCATGGCCAGTCCAATTGGCTCGGCTTTTTCTTTTTGGTCTGGGATGGCGTTGCCGCTCGCAAGGCGCTCCTACTCCATCAGCAGCAGAAAGATAGGTCTGGCTATATGCATGAAGATGAAAAAAGAAATGCGTAACGAAACGAAAGAGACGAAAGGTAGTGAAGATCAGGAAGGCTAAGTGGCCAGCGATCATATCGAACCGTCAGCATGGATCTTTTCTAGCAAGCAAGCAAGCAAGCAATCGAGAAATAAGAATTAAGAAATTCAGTGAAGCAAAAAGATCCCTCTGCTGGTAGCAGCTGTGCTAGCTCGAGCGACAACACTCAGCATTAACAGCCATCGCGCAGGGCACGTAGACCGTTATCCACCCTACACGATGTAAAACAACTTTCCTCTTTTCTAAAGAGAATGGAGACGATGGAAAGACAAGAGAATTTAGGCTCTCCTACACGTCCTGCGAATTACATGTCTAGTCAGAAACACAGGATGCACATGTGCAGAGTGAGTGAATGGGCAAATTCATTGGTTAGCTATTCAATTTTTTCGAGTAAGTAGCTACCTCTGCCACATTGTAGCGAGAAAGGGGAAAAAAAGTCAATTCTCTTTCGAGTACTCGTCGTTCTCCCCCAAAGTGTCACATGTTCCGCTAGAGTTTTTTCCTTTACAGTTCATTTTCTCTTGCACGATGAGCGAGATAATGGCTAGTGGAGACTCTATAGACAAGCAAGTGAACATGAGTACCTTTGTCGAAGATTTGCCTCTCTTTGTTTGGAAACTGGAAAGGTAGCCTGCTTGGATGATCGATCTGCCAAAACTCGCAGGCGAAGGGTGCGGCCAAAAGGTGAGCATCTATTTTGGCAAACAACAACTACTATCATTATGACGACGCATCTCTCTACCTTTCTATCGAAGAGCAAAACGAACTAGACGTACTTTCTACCCTAATCGATCTCTCGAACGAGGAGATAACGTACCTTCTTTCCGTATGGAGATCCTACTCACCTGCCGACCAGGCAGGAAGGAAGGAGTTGATGTCATAAAAATGACTAACCACACAAAGAGCTATCTCTTCGCTGCAGTATCGTCGGCATTCTTTCTTTTCCTTGCACTTCCAGCTGTGACTGATCCTTCTTCTCCTTCGTGGCTTCCAACACAAATTGCTGTAATTGGTGCGTTATCTTTACTTTCGATATCTGCAGGTGGACTGGCATCTGAAGCATACGACATTGCAAGGAAGAAAAACTCAGTAATAGAATCCTGTAGAAGTTGTCCAAAGAAGTATTTACTGGCTCTAGTAAGCTCAATTCTGTTCCTAGCCGTCGTAGCCCCTTCAATGCAATTGTACGTAGAGAAATGGGGAATAGCAGGGATTGCAACAGTAATCGTACTTCTAGTCCTCTCAATAGCTATCGCAGGGCTAGTTTCTGAAGGAATTCTATCTTTTGCAAAAATTCAGCCAATAACAATAACCAATAGACAAACTTCTGACAAAGCAAACCTATGGGCAAGTACCTCTACCTTATCTCCAAAGCAATCAGTTACTATCGACTACATCCTATCGCATATTGATTCAAGATTCAAAGACTTTGATGCATCTCAAGAAAGAATGATTCGTGAACTGAAACTACAGCTGGTCAACGAGCTCGAGGGAAATCATGACCATCCTATTGACCCAAGTGCGACTCTAATATCCAATCCAAGAGCAACCAAAGAATCTTCGCAGAAAGATCAAATTGTGGATACGTTACTTGGGAAGGCAGGGGTTGGGGGTGCGAAATAAAATGCAAGCAGCAGTCACGTTATCCAATCGAAATTCTTCAACCGAATCTTTTCACCTAAACTACTCGACGACGAAACCACCAATCTACAACTACAACGTTCAATCTGACCTCTATCGAAGGCTGCTAGATTTCCTTGAATACAAATGGGAGAGCAAAGTCTTGAGAGTGAAGAACGCCTTCTATAGCGAATCTCATCCAGAGGAACCCATTGCATGGCTCAACTCCCAAAGCACAGTCACAATCATTCCAACAGATTATTTCAGTCGAAGACGAAATCCAATCCAGGTCAGAATAGAAGACATACAGCTTCCCACAACAATAAGACTCGAGTATAGCACTTACCAAAATCTTTTCTTTCATCTCATCAAGAGTTCTAATGGAGGAGTTGTCAGATGGTTTAACAAGATATATTCTGCCCGAACAGGAGCAGTTCTTGCCGAGATCATATCACCACAGAAGATCAAACTCTTCGAATTCCAGGGTCTATTCGGCGTATCCAAAGAGGTCGAGCTAAGCGAATATGCTTCAATTGAAGTACAAAGAGACCAATACGTTCGCCTTCTCAATTTCTTGGAGCAGGAAGCAGCAGAAGAAGTAGTTCGAGTAGGTAACGCATTCTATCGCAAGAGAGAAAGCGAGACTATACGAACTGCACTACAGTCTCCACAAACTGCAGAACCAGAAAGCGCTCAGCTCATGAGAACAAAGTTTCTGGCTGATCTCGTTTCACAAAGCACTGTCAGATTAAGTGATGGCACTGTCAAGAGAATCTCAGACCTTGTCCTAACCAAAAGAGTGTGTAGAACCTACCTTTACTTGTGCAGCTCATGCCAAAGCTTCATTCGTACTACTCATAGAACTAACGCTCACGAAAGACAGTCGGAGAGACACCCAATTCTCCACTTGAGCTCTGATGTGATCGTACTACCCATACCAAAGGGGGATGCTTCTAGGAGCAAGAAGAAGAAAAAAGACTTCCCTGAGACTCTTTACAGATTCTGGGGAATCGAGGATGGCAAGGATGCAGAAAGAAGAACAAGTAAAATCTCTAAGAAGAAGGAACTACAACTACCGCTGCTGCCTCTCATTCCAAAATTAGGAACTATGGTTCCAGCAAAACAAAGGAGCTTACCTAAGAATATACTACTCTATCTAGCAGACATCAGTGTTGATGATCACGTCGTGACTGATGAAGAAAAAATTCTTGCACTACAAAGAATGCAAGTAGAAGATGGAGATGAAGAAGAAGAAACAACGAAAGAAATGGGAATTTGAACTCGTTAGCTGAAAACTTACCACGAGAAGAAAAGGAGTGTGTGAACGAAAGAAAATGCAGCTACTCGAGGAACGACCAAACGAATTAATCTTGCTCACAGACGAGAGGAAGCTCCAGGTCGTGGAGAAGAATCCATATTCAGTTCTCAAATACATCTACTACCAAGGCAAGAAGATTCGCTTTATCGCAACTGATCGAATCGGTACTACAGCTTCAATTCAAGAGAACATCGAAACAGACGGTGTTTTCGAGTGTACATTCAACGGTTCAAAAGTGACAGTTCAAGATTCAAAAATCGAAGTCGCGAAAGCAATACTCGAATGCCAAGAGAGCGGAAAACTAGATGCAATATATCATATCTGGAAGTTCAGGTATATCGAAGCATTTCTTGGCATCACTATCAGTAAAGGAGGAAGCAGGGTTGTGGAATTCACTCCTCAAGGTCATCTGTACATTCCGGAATCTGTCCACTCGGAGATCCTAGAATGGATAAACCGACCTGATGGAGCTAGATTAGCCAAGATGCTCTTCAGAAGGGGGAAAGGCAATTCTTCTTTGAGGACTGACAGAATCTTTACCCATGAGGTTATAGGGAAAACAGGAAGAGCGACAACAATCATAGTGAGCGACATCGCTGTTGCACTGTTAGGCAGAGACGAAACAAATCAGTACTGGATGCACGTGGTTCCGCCAGAGTACAAAGACAGTCCAATTTGGTCGTGCGAGTTGTGGCTCGCAGGTGGTGTGGTCGGAAAAGACGAACTGATTGATACACGGTTTTCTTAGACCGTAACGTAATGTAATCGTGCACTTTTGGAACGGCTGTTAGAGAAATTAATTGAAGAAGGACAGGAGGAAACTAGGAACATGGTAAGGATATGGCGCCAGGGTGATGTGATTGTCCGAGAGGTATCAGAGATCCCAAGTAATACCGTACGCTCTGAAACAGATGAAATCAGAATCTCAAGCGAGACAGGTCATGCCCATGTACTCAAAGGTGGAAGAGTGTTTGTCAGCAAAAATCTCAGAGATTCGCAACTACTAGGGCAGCAGCAACAGCACTATGTTATCTTAGAAGGACCTTCACAAATGGCACATCCGCAGCATGGCGCGTTGCAACTTTCTCGAGGAATGTATCGCGTCACGACGGTCAGAGACTACGCACCTGCAAGAAGGCTTCTCGATTAGGGAATGAACTCATAGCTTGACGACCTTTTCTTAATGGTAGGAAGGGCCTGCAATTTTTTCTCACAGGAGGAATGATTCCATCATGGAGTCAAAACAATATTCCTACTACAAGCCAACTCTGATTCATGAAGAACCTTTACCTCTCGAAGAGGAAGATATCTCGTACGCTAAGGAACTTCTAGAATTATCAGACAACAACAATGGGTTCATTCCAGTGAAACTAGAACAAGATGTCGTGGTTCAGCGAATCTCGCATGATCTATACGCAAAGCCAGAATCCGGTTTCAGAGAGCTGTTTACCAATGAAGTTAGGGCATGCATGTCTGCTAAGAAGATATTTGGAGCAGATCCAAGTATAGTTATCTCTTTGGATCCAAATTTGCGAGAACTACAAATCCATGGCATCGACAGCGCTGGAATGTCAATTGACACATTCAAGAACATCTATATTGTAATCGGGCGCAGCGACAACTTCTCTGGCGAAGTAACGGGCCAGTTTGGCTTTGGCAGAATCGGCTACTCAACCTTATCCGACGTTATGATCTTGGAAACAAAATACCGAACCACTGATGGCGAGACTGGCGAGTACTCGATAATGGGAAAGAACGGAATTGGATACAACATACTTCCAAGGCCATCACTTGACTCATATGGAACCAAGGTGAAACTTGTCTTGAGACCAGAGATCAATCTTCAACGTCTCACCGAATACATCAGAGAAGCTTGTGTGTTTTCTAGTATCCCGACATATCTGAATCTGACGGAGGATCTCCTAGATCCCGGTGTCACATGGAGAAAAGAAGTACTACATCGGAAAGGATCAACACAACTTAACAGGTCTTATGAACAAAGGGCTGAGGAGGCTGCAAAGAAGAGCTGGTGTTATTCCGGAGAAAGAGGAGGCAAACCCGTCAAGAATTTCCTCATACAAGTCGATGGCGCAGAACTCTATGGAGAGTTTCGAGTAGGAGTAAGAGAACATTACGAGAACTTTCCAAGCGTACTTAGAGTAGGAAAAGACACGAGACTAATTGGAGTTCCGATCGATGCAAAGATTGATCTTCCCTTCTCTTACTTCATTTTGAATGTCCTCGACGAGCGCAGATATCAGCCGACCACCGATCGCGAAAGATTGCGCGAGGAATCCACAGAGTCTCTCTTAGCACTGCTCAAGCCAAAGATCACCGAAGCAATATCCTCGTACCTGAACATATCCACTCTCGAGCAATTCAGAGAGCTTGACGAGGGTTCAGCTGCAATTTACCTTTCCGAAAAGGAAGGAAGGGGGGATCAAGAAGATCCTAGCTCTATCATTCAGTACCTTTCAGAACAAGCGAGAAGTCTAAGGACTCTTCTTCTCCAACAAGTAAAGCTGTACAGAGAGAAGGAAACATCTAGGAGATACAAGCAAACAAACCTCGCCTCGGTTGTTAAGGAGAAAGAATCCAAAGAGATCTTCTTCGCTCCTTTCGGAAGCAAATTCAATTACGGGCAAATAGACAGAGTCCTACAAGAAATTCCCTCAGCCACAATCGTTCAGCTAGTACCATCATCATCATCATCACAGACAGCTCTACTGAACACAGATACTATCGAAGATCTACTGCGAGAGCATGGAATTGTCTCAATATCAGAATATGTTGAAGAAAACAAAGAGAAACTGCCAAGCAAACCAAGACACAGAGATATTCCAAATTCTGTCAATGTCTTTGAGTCAATAGAAGGATACTACTCATGGCATAGGTTTTCAAAAGCAACACGTCATGTCGAGACCGTAGAAGTTGCAGATCATCCCCTGCCGAAGAATGTAATCAGAGTCGGAAAGGGATCTCTCAGAAAATACTCGGCTTTCCTCTCTCTAATCAAAACCACATACAAGCTCGTGCGAGATCGTCCCGAGCTCAAGGGAGGAACAATGCTCGAAGATTTCGTGAGTAGTCTTGAAAAGAAGGAGATAGTGACCAACAAAGGGAAGAAGAAATTCGAAGACCTGTTCCGATTCTCTATCAACGTGAACAGACAAAAGACACAGGCTCTTGGAATACAGCTATTCTTATACTCGGATCCTAGTCTCGGAGAATTCTTCGCTGATTCTTTCGAAACAAAGATATTTGGTAATGAAGACACGTTATTCGAGCTTGCTCTATTTCTCACGTACCTTTCAATAGACTTCTCTCTAGACACCGAGCTAGGAGAACTCTTCGATTCAGAGATCGCGAAAGATCAATGTTATTCACTATCTCAGGATATCTCAAGGCGTAACCTCCTAAGAGATTACTCATGGCCAAAACTAGGAGACTCTGAGATACTCGGATCTGTGATACATGTGTTCAAAGAGATACACGATGCCGACCTTCGGTTTCTGTTCGCAAAGGCCGTCGAGGGAAGCAGGGATTCTCTTGAGGTTGCTAGGATGAGAAATACTTTGATTTGTCACAACAGGTCGGCAAAAGGAAGGATATGAACAAAAATTTTGGAGGAGTATGATGGGAGAAATGAATAACAGATCGGAATCCCACTTTTCTCTCTCTCTAGTTGTTTGCAACTGAGGAAAAAATAGGAGTAGGACGTGGGATTGAAGTTATGCTCTAACTAGTTTAAAGCATGACGAAAAGGAAGTGAGAATGAAAAAGGAAATGCTCTAATTTTCGCAAAAGTCAAGACGCACCTGAGTTGGACTTGTTGAACCCTAAGGAGGTTGTTATAGAATTTTGTTCGAAGAAGAAGAAGAAGAGTGTATTGATTGTGAGAGTATTCCTAGACTGTACGAAACCGAGAATATTCCTATCGAAGACAAGGTAGTGCACCGTCGCTATGAAATCAAGGAAATAGGTTTCTTCTGGCTAATTGTCGAATTCGATCGAAAGGAGAATTTGGCTTTTGGATATGCAAATCTCGACGATGACTCTTTTGCCGAGTGGGGATACATTTCAATTGCAGAGTTGTTGGTCAACGGCGCTGCCTTGGATCCAGACTGGAAACCGTGCAAGTTCTCAGATGCAAGGAAGAAAATAGCAAAGGAGAGAAAAGTAGGAAGGGACGAACATTCCATCTAGACGGGTTTTTTCCTGAGTCTGAAAATCTAAACATTGGAGGAGGAGGAGGAGGTAAGAGTTTTCAAAATGCAAGTTAGGGCATTTAGTAGAGATAGCATCGTTCGAAACGTCGAGAAGATCCTGAGAAAGAGGAATATTGATTTTCTAACTAATGAAACATACACCTTCATCAATCTCTATTGTGGATCCATAGCTCATTTTAGCTTAGAAGGTTGGAAGCAAACTTATCGAGATCTAAGAGACTTTATCGACTTTTTCCTAGTTAGAAATGAATACGGCTCTTGTCTTGTAGATCCACCAGAATTCATGAACCTTAGTAAAGAAAATAGGGCCACAATTCTTGGAATCGTTAGTGTATGTTTGATGTACGAAAAGGAAGTTGGGGAAGAGCTCAGCAAAAAAGAATCGGAATCTAGTATCAAGTTAGGAAAGAAACTCCTGTCAGGAGAACTTACGATTCGGAAATTATTTGCGTCAAGGGAGGAATTGGAAAGAGAACTATATTCAACAACTTGAGCGGCAGAGCCGTGGATTTGAGTAGCATCTCGAAAAAACAACAGGACGGTGGCTCAGGGCGACCTTGGCTTCTGGGCCTTCAAATTCATCATCTCAAGCCAAAAATGAGAATAAACGTCCATCGTGGAACCACAATCACAACAACAACAATGCCAAGAAAACAAAAAAGAAAGTAAGTAAAGAAGAAAATAGATCAAATTCTCAGATAAAATTGCTCAAAATTGAAGAACTAAAAATCGATCCACAGTACAAAAACCTAGTTCCTCGCCCAACTTTAGCAGAACGATTACAATATCCCTTACGAGTACCAGAATATTGCCGCAAGGTAATTGATCAAGTTATCTCGCAAGGAGAAGAATGCAAGATTCCCTATACGGTCAGAGTAATTAAGGCTGAAGAACATGGCTATCAGATCCATATCACAGCTGAAAGTAATGAAATTTCATTAGAATCATGGAATAAAGGGAACATTGCTGGAATAGACCTCAATCCCGTCGGAATTGCAGTCGCTGTAGCCTCACCAGATGGTAATTTAATCAAGACAAGATTTTTCAAAGAACCAAGATTAATCACAGCGTCAACAAACAAGAGGAAGAATATCCTCGGAGAACTGGTAAATAAGATACTAAACTGGGTCAAGAAAACCAATGGATGTAATCTAATCGTACTTGAAGACCTCAAATTCGATGGGGCGTACGACTCTAATTCAAATAACAATAGAGCTCTATCTAACTTCGCAAAGAGTAAAATGATTCAAGCGATAAAATCAAGGGCTATAAAACAACAAATCATTGTAGCAGAAGTCGATCCAAGGTACTCCAGCAGTATTGCTTTAGAAAAATATGCAAGACAATTTCAAGGATTCCAAAGACACGGACTAGCTGGATTTATCATCGCAAGGAGAGCTCTTGGTTATTCAGAAGAACCTACCATGAATTATTTTGAAGATCACCTGAAACAAATTATCGCTAAGAAAAGGAAGAATAAGGAAGATAGGAAATTACTATTTATGTGGAAGTATTGCAGTTCCACAGTAGATTTTGGTTATCATTCTTTATCTCACATACTGCACCACGACCCGATGGAACGGAAGAGTGGCACAGTCACTTTAGACGAGAATCAAAGGATCTTAACAAAGATGGTCACACCACGCCCTGCTGGAACTCTAAACAGTCACGAATATCCAGTCACAGAGTTAAGCCGTTCAAACAATGGCGAGCAGGGAGCGTCTATCCAAGTCAATTCCAAATTGAGGGAGATAGAGCTAGAGGGTACTTGTAGTAACCTCTCCGTTCCTACAACTAATTTAATTCAAACCATTGGTAGTAGGAATGTCAAACAAGTTCAAGGGTGAAAAACTAGCTAACTAGTTCTCTGTGCCCCAGAATCTTGTACACTACATGACATTCTAAAGGAGTTAGGAGTTAGGTAAAGAATTCGTCCAGGCAAGAACCCACCATTTCTCAAGTAAGAAGGAGGAGAAAGAGTTTGTTATTAATCGTGCGAGATTGCGTCGGAAAATCACTAAACAAGGTAGCTGAAAAATATGGTCTATCTGGTACGGCGCTCTATCGGGGCCAATATATCATAGATCACGTTGATCCAAATCAATTGCCCTCACTCGAAAACGGCGAGACCACTATATCTGGCCTTTTTGTAAAGCTTAAGGCAAAACGGAGTCGCGAGTCATCATCATCGAAAACCGATTTTGGCTCAACAAATCCGTATGACACGCGGTTTTCTTAAAAATGCTAGAATATTAGTCCATGACGGGCGTGCCGGAGTTGAAGATTTTAGCGAAGATCGTTATCTCATTAATTGTCATTACGTGCTTCATCCTTTCAGGAGTTGTATCGGGATTACCCGCTGCCAACGCGTACAATGGAGCATCATCATCAAAAAACCTCCTAATGACTGTCAGTGGCGGAGTGCTTAGTGCAGGAAATCAAGTTTACACCATAGAAGAATCTGGTCAAGCAATATCGGCCTCTTTGGCAGGTTACAACATAAACCAAAGCAAACCTATGCAGTTCAATTACTATCTCTTCGCAGATGTTGAAGGACTATCAGTCAGCGGGGGTGCTTTCTTTGCTCTGACCGCATCTCTTGAAGACGGGAGAAATATAACAATAGTTGGTTATGCTGTACTCAGCGGAGAAGTGCCTGCAGTATGTTTTCCTAGCTACAACACTTCAGGAGTATGTGAGCCGGGAGATACAAGCGCAATACCTGCATTCTTCCTCAGTATCCAATACTCCGAACTATTCATCACAATTTCCGGACCACATCAACAGTCATCATCTAACGTTGAAGAACTAAAAATAATATCAATCCCTATGGCTTTCGAGTCAGCATATCTGAACCCATTCGGAGCGCCATTAGTTCTCGGCTCAGCAGATGGTTTTGCGACTCTGCTTATTATTGCACCATACAACACCGGCACAGTATCTTGGAGTAGCGTGGTAACTGCGGGACAAATTAACGGAACATACGGGGCAACTACTAGTGTTTCTGGAGTATTGAACCAGGTGACGTCAGAACAAGAAAATCTAGTCAGCGGAACAGCCCTAGATCATGGGATCATAACCGTCTCGAACATGGTTGAAAGCAGCAACGGTCACCCCTTGCAAGCTCTCGATGCAACTGGTAGATTCCACGGAGCCTCCATTATACCCAAGCAGGGCGGAATAGATTGCTCAGCCTCGATAGGTTTCCCCGCCGGTTCGGGTCTTTGTACTGAATATGGTTTCCTCTCGACTGGAACTTTCAAGATGTACGGGCAGAATAGCACAATTAGTGGCTCTTACTCTACAAATTGGGGCATCCCCGCACTCACTTTCACGGCTGTCTCCTTGGCGAGAGTAACTACAACAAGCCAGTAGTCGGTTTGCTGTAATCAATCAGTCCTCGAAAATTCCCATCGACGTATTTTACTAGCGTTAGATTTACTACAGGCGAGCGGAGCATATAGCGGACTTCGAGATACGAAGGAATTCAAGTATCGAGTGTTGTCAATTCTAGCAGAAAACTCAAGGTTGATTTGTTCTTGGATTATTTTTCTTTAAAGAACTTTAGAAAAATTCAACGATGAACTTCATAATAGAACTAGACTTATGAAGTTCATACCTGAACTACGCTTATGTATTTCGGATCCTTACATTAGCTGCACGCTACTAGGTAGGAAGAGGTTTTTCATCAAAGATTTGAAACTCGGCAAGTTGAAAAATTCAAAGTCTTTCCTTTTCGGATGCACCATTGTCGGCATTGTAATAATTATCGCTGTCGGGGCCGTGTTGTTCAGTCGTGCAGGGACAGTAAACAATACCTCGAGTTCTGTAAGCACTTCGAGCATAACAAGTGCGCCCCACTTTGAGGCTCCGCCTAGCTCGAGCACTACTACCACAACAATCATAACAAGTACTACCACGGCAAGTTCAAGCGTTGATAGCGTCGATTCCCATGTAGCAACAACCAGTAATTCAGCAGTCTCTTCATCATCTTCTTCTTCCACTTCGACAAGTTCATCTCCATCAAGCAGATCGATGAGTTCCATAAACACAGCAATAACAACCTCTTCATCACCTAGCTCCGGTTCTCCTGGGATAGTTACTCCAGAATTTCCATTCGGAACTTTAACGGTTCTCATTGCTTTCGCTGCTGCGATGACGCTGTTCGTCTTCGTTCGCAAGAACAAAACTATGCAGCAGTAAATTTCTGTTGCTCGCTGACCAGACAAGCAGTATTTAGCGCTCTAACATGTTCTAATATTAATTGTATGACGAATACGGGTCCTTTTAGCATGTCCTAGGCTCTTCCTAGGTACCATACTAGACCTTCCCCTTACGATTTCAAAGCTACTTGATTTTCCGTATTTAAACTCGGAGCAAGTGTTAGGGGACATCTTATTGTTTGCCCTTCCAGATTGATTCATACGGCAGAAACAATTTTGTATTGGTATTATTTTCTGCTTCGAATTGAGGCAACTTCCTCATATGAATCAACTAAGATCAACTCTAATCGTAGGACTAACTCTATTCCTATTCGCATCTCCATTTCTAGGATCATCCTTTGCAACAAGCAACACAAGCAACAGATCTATCGTATCTACTCCAAATGTTCAAGGCTTTACTCCATTCTACAGCTACAACTGGGCAGGTTACGCCATCAGCTCGACACCAGGCAGCGTGACCAACGTGAACGGTTCTTGGACTCAGCCGGCGGCGACTTGCAATACATCGCTCAAATCAGGCCAGTACGCATCCATCTGGGTCGGAATCGACGGCTTGACAGACTCGACTGTGGAACAGGACGGAACAACGGCATTCTGTGCCAAAGGCAGCAGTACTCCACAGTACGTGGCTTGGTACGAGATCTACCCACTGGAACCAGAGATCAACATCAAACACTTCACAGTCTCTCCAGGCGACGTTATTGACGCAGGTGTCTCATACTCTTCATCGACCCAGAATTTCACCATGTGGATCAAAGACGCGACAACCGGAAAAACCTTCCAAATCTCTCAAGCTGAGCCCGCCGCACAACTTAGCTCTGCAGAATGGATTACAGAAGAACCAGCGGTATGCAACAGTGCTGGAACAGTATGCCATTTCACGTACCTCGCAAATTACGGCACTTTCGGTTGGGGCACGAAGAATACTGCCAAAATAGACGGATTGACTGGAGTAATCAACAATTTGGGTAACGTAAACGGAGCAGAAGTATGGTCTCTAACTTGTGTCACTTATCCCTCTGCTCATTACATCATGGATGAACCAGGCTTTCTGTACTCAGACGGCTCTCGCTTCAACATGCAATGGGCTAACGCGGGCACTTTCCCTGTAATCATTCTATGATAGAGATAGTCACTTCACAAATCTGACGCGCGCAAAAGAAAACCGCGTGTCACTCCTTTCTTTTTTTTCATCTTCTCCAATAGAAAATCTGTCCAAAGTTGTTTCCGTCAAGAAATATTCGGTTAAAATGTTACTTTCCTCCTCCTATGAGGGAAGCGACGTCCTCTCTTTTCTTTGAAGCTCTCTCTTAGGGCATATCTTCACTTCTACTGAATATCATTGCTTTTGAAATCTTGCCACTGTAATTATTACTTTACATATTCACAAAAGTAATGCGTGAAGAATGGGATGCATTCTTTAAGAGTAGTGACAAATCATCTCCGGCATAATAAATACCCGCTTACCGTTTCCGTATATCGGTTCCTTGTAACCCATTCGAAAAAGCCAAGAATCCAATTATTATCCGAAAACAGCTTTTTACAACTCGTAGATTTTGATGAAAAGAATCACAATTTCTCTCGACGACGAAATCTATACCTCCCTAATCGATTACGCGGCGGACACGTGCAAACAGGACTTGAGTCGCCTGAGCATAAGCAAGGTTCTGCGCGACATACTCGCGAGTCAGCTCGGTCAACTCAACTACTATCCAATGTCGGACAAGCGAAGGCACGAACTGAGCGTACGCAAGTTGATCCGCGAACGCGCACAGCAACAAGTACTTCAGAAAGACCCATTCTACTCAATCGTGCAAGAAAAAATGCTACTTAACCAGCATCAACAACTAAATGCAACTGATTGAAGCTATGTAATAGTATGTAAAGGGATCCTAGAAGGCTTCGTCTATCTTTCGTATGTCTTCTTCAGAGAGTCGCCAACCCGAAGCTGCACAGTTTTCCCTCACGTGATCCTCGTTATTCGCCTTCGGAATGGCGATGACGTTTTCCTCTCTCGTAACAAAATTCAAGATCACTTGAGCCTTCGTTTTGTTATTCTTTTTTGCAATTCCTTCGAGCAACTCGTCATTTTTCTTGCTGTTTGTTGAAATTTGTCCCCGAGCGAGCGGTGAGTATGCTATAATGGTGATCTTTTCCTTCTTGCAGTATGGAACAAGATCTTCTTCAATTTCTCGATTGTTTAGATTGTATTCAACTTGATTTGAGACAATCTTGTTTGAAGAAAAGGATAGAGCTTTCTGCGCAGCTTTAAGTTCCTCAACCGAGAAATTGCTTACTCCAATGTGCTTGATCTTTCCTTGCCTTAACAGCTCTTCCATCGCGCTCATGGATTCCTTAATGGGAATGCTTGGATTCGGCCAGTGGATCATATAAAGATCAATTGTTTTTATGCCCAGTCTTCGTAAGCTAGCTTCAGCTGCTTTGATTAGATCATCGTGGTGAATGTGGCTCGGAGACACTTTAGTCGAGAGAAAGACTTTATCTCGTTCGTCCGCGATCGCCTCACCGACCGTTTCCTCCGTTCCATACATTTCAGCAGTATCGATGTGTGTTGCCCCGAGTGATATCCCGACCTTCAACGGACCGACTCCGCCCCGATACTGCCATGTGCCCTGGCCAATTTCTGCTATCTTGACCTTTGTATCTCCGAGCTGCTTGTAATTCATGAATGTTCTCAGACCGTGGCCCTATCTCAGTCGCCGTCGAAATACCTCAAATCTTCTAAATCAATTTTTCCTCGGATGAGTTTTTTCAAGCAACATAGTCAGTTCTCCTACGGGTCTCTCGTCGAATGAAGCGACCACTTTTTGAATCTCAGCACGAACGTCTTCCTCCACGTATCCCAAAGTCAGCGCATTGAACTTGTTTACGGCTTCATTCCAAGTGAATGGGTGGCTCGTAAAGCCGTCGTAATCGAAAGAACTTTCGACCAAGGTTTTCCCGCTCTTTGTGTGAGCAGTTATCTCGACTGGCATCTGAGCCGGGAATTTCGAGCTGAATTCCTTGTCTGGAATCACGTGAATTTTCTTGAGCAATTCTTGAACATCTTTGGAATTTATTCGCTCGCTCTCATATTCTTCGGGCATGACCTTCCCATCTAGTAAAGCTACGGCTAATATGTAGGGCAGGCTGTGGTCTGCCTGTTCCTTTGTTTCAATCGACTCTTTCTTCTCTCCCTCCTCTCCTCCTCCAATTATGTGGTAAGCTACGTCGAAGATTCTGACTTCGATATTGTCTACGTCATCGGAAGTTAATCCTTGGCGATTTCTTAATTTCATCATGCAAGCAATTGAGGATTGAGAATGTACTTCGGCGTTATAGCTCTTGATAATCGTCTTTTCGACCAGATCCAGTCCCTCCTTACTCCAATCAATCTTGAATTGCCCCGCAATGGAATCCATGAATCCCTTGTTCCCCTCAAAAACTTCGAGCGGGCCCGTAATCCCTTCCTTAGCGAGGAATGTCGCTTTCACGGCTCCTGACGCCATGAATGGAAAAGCGAGCCCCTTCCAATTCGATAGTTTACCCGTCCTCGTTACTCTGAGTGCGTTGAGTGCAGTGCCACTGATAGAAATCGCGTTTGCCGTTTTTTCAGAATCTAGTCCGAGCGCTCTTGATGCGCCGGCGGAAACACCGTACTCACCTTGAACAGTGTGGTCGAAACCCTTCGCCCTAACAGGTGCAACTTCACTCAAGCGACACTGCACTTGATAAGCGATGGCAAGCGAAACTAGGAGGTCCCTTCCTGTCCCATCCACATATTCCGACGAAGCAAGTATGGGGGCAAAATTGTCGCTTGGATGGCACGTCTCATTCTTAGCCAAGAAAGAATCGTTGAAATCCAAATAGCGGACCAAGGCGCCGTTGTAAAGGGTAGCCCCCTCAGGTTCGGTTTTTCCCCCACTTATCATGGTGCACCGGGGCGCTCCGCCGAAATCACTTTGAACTTTCTTCAAAGACAGGGCGGTCGGTGCATCGAGCGCGCCTATCGCGCAGGCAAGCGAATCGAGTATTCTTATCTTCAGAGCCTTTACTGTCGATTGAGCAAGATCGTTGAAAGTTCTCGAGGCTACAAATTCTGCAAGCTCTTCTACATAGGTCATTGGAATAAGGCGACCTCTCGAGGAAATAATAACAACTTCTGTGTCAGTAATCAATGAGGCTTGTAGTGAAGATCCTTTCCTTCCCAGATTGAGCTATCGCCCCAAAGTTTCGTTCGCCAAGCAGTAAATTCCACAATCTGCGAGTGATCTATAAACAAATTGACAGCGCGTCCAAACTTTGTCAGGTACCATTTGAATACCGGCGGATCTGATGCTTCAAACATGAATGTCTCAAATCCAAACATATCCACAAGCTTCTCGATCACGTCCTTCCTCCACTTCTCTGGTGGCAAATCTTCGGTCAATCCTTCCGATTCAACCATGATAACGTCCGCCCCCGCTTTCTGATGCTCACTCACTTCGGAAGCAAAATCATCAAAACTCCTCATCTTCATGCTCTCTTCGTATCCGGTAATGTGAGTCCCGGCCCCTGCGCCGATCATCATTGAAATCTCTGGTTTCGGCTTTAGCCCGATTTTCTGCACTTGCCTTACGATTGCGACCTTGTCCTCGAGCGGAATTGGAGCTAGTCCACTAGAAACTTCGACAACGTCGAATCCAAGCGCCTTGCATTCCGTGAGGTATTCGTCTACTTCTTCGCTCCCCTCCACGATTACCCGTTCTACGAATCCCCCGGTCGAGACGTAGACTTGGTGTTGATGGCACAACTTCGTAATCTGTTTCACTCGCTCTCTTGTAAGAAGTCGCATCGACCCTCCTGCGAATTTGTATCCATCGACGTACTCATCCCAGTCCTCCAAGAGGTCCTTCAAGTATCCATAACTTACGGAGGTATAATACGGGCCGCGAAATTCGATGATACCCGTCTTTCTCGGTTTCTTCGGTGGCATGTCTATTTTTACAAAATCAAATGCCTTCTTGCTCGAGGTTCGTTTTTCGGGCATAGGGTGAGAAATAATGCATTCGTCTATTTACACCATTATCCCCAACAATGGCGGGTCCGAACCTAATTCTAAGAATGCGCCTTTGATATTTCTTATAGGCCGAACTTCTCGGAGATAAGTCCCATCGAATAAGCTAACTTGTAAGATGTTTTCTGCTTTTGAGAGAGAGAGTCACTCTGCGAGGGTCTTGTCGGTTTCGCGCAGACGCCTAACAAGCTCTTTGATAATGACTTTAGAGATGTCGGGATTTCCTGCCATAACTCCCGCGAACGCCCAGCTCGTGAGAAGTACGCAAGTTGTGTCAGAAGTCGCTATGACATCCGCGGATCTTGGCTGCTCATCAAGCAATGCCATTTCTCCAAAGAATTGACCTTTGCCCAACGTCGCAAGGACCCTCTTGCCTCGGCGAACCTCCACGTTTCCTTCCATGATCAAAAAGAATGAAAGTGCTTTGTCTCCTTCCTTTGCAATCGCCTCGCCACTCTTGTAGGTCTTCTTCCCCGCGGAGTTTGCTACGGTGTTTAGAGCCTTCTTGTCCATCGAGGCAAAGAGCGGCACTTGTGGGAGCATAGATACTACTAGTTTCTTGTCTGAATCGGACAGCATAGCTTGACTTGTTCGAAGGGATGTTATCAGCTACTTAAATTTCACCCGACTGGCCCTTCTTAGGTTAGGAACGTCCTCCTCCTCTTCTCAATAAGTTCAATACACCAAGCGAGAAAGCAAATACAAGTTAGATTGGCAAAACTTACCTTCCTAGGAACTAGCGGTTCCGTTGTAACAAAGACCAGAGCATGCGCTGGTTTCATGTTCGAGGATAAACTTGTGGATATTGGCTTCGGAGTTCTTTCCAATCTCCTAAAGACGGAGACTCCGTTGACTACTATCAAAGAGTTATACATCTCCCACACCCACTCCGATCACATCGGGGATTTCACGGGACTTGTCTGGGCGATGGCGATGGCGGGTCGAAAAGAAACTCTTCAAGTAATTTCCTCTCCAACAACAAACTCGTCACTCAAGAAAATTCTGAAACTTCAAAGCACGCCTGAATCTGGATTTGTGAATTTCGAAATAAAATTCGAAACTCCGGATAAGAAGAAAGACGTGTTGTACCACGCGTCAACTCATGATCCTGAAAACATTGCTTTCAGATTGAAGGTTAACAAAACCGATTTTGTATACACCGGTGATACGGCAAAAGATCTCAGGATTGCCAAATTTGCACGCGGTAGCGACATGTTGATTCATGATGCGACGTTCCTTTCTGGACAAGAATCACTCGCAAAATTAACGAACCACTCAACGGCAAGTCAGGCTGGCGAGATTGCATCAAAAGCCGAAGTCAAGAAGCTTGTCTTGACGCACATCGCACCCTCTAATCAAGCGCTGGAGGATCGATACATCTCCGAGGCGCGCAGAACTTTCGACGGTGAAGTCATCGTGGCCAAGGACTGGCTAACGATTGATTTGTAACCGACGAGCTTGTAGTTCGAAGATAGTCGCCGTTCACTCCTCGAATACGAATAACGTTCTCGCAAGAGAAATCAAATTCTAGACCAAGTACCATTGTAACGAATCACGAATACCAAATCGGCGTACTATGCTGAAACTCAGCGTGCTTATATTGAAACTCTCATGAAAGCTCAAAATCAGCGAAAACAAAAACCTTGGCAGAAGAAGGAAACGAAGAACCAAAAAACACTTCAGACGAAGCGTATATGGACGAAGACCTAGAACCGCTCCAAAGGGTCCGGCAAAGTGTGAAGGTGCTCGCACGGACCATCTACTGCACAAAGTGTCTTTCGCAAGATCAGTTCACAAAGGAAACTGCAAGCTTCTACTGCCCCTGCGGTTCTTTTCTGTGCGTGTATCATACAATAGGCCACAAGTGCTTAGTCACATCAAGTATGGAGTTCGACAAGGAATTGCTTGCTTCGCTAGCTTAAGCTCTCAGTATCTAACTCGGAAGCCTTGAACGTAAGCGCCTTTTGTCTTTTGCAACTTGACTGTCGTCTGTTACTCATCCTGACGGCTAAGAAGAGGAGAGTGGATCCGTTTTCCTTTTAAAGCTAACAGGAAAAAATTGCTTACGCCCTAAACAGCAGGAATCGAAGGAGCCTGTGGCGCCTTCCTTTCGAGCCCGTAGTGAGCTGCCTTGTCAAGGTCCAGCCCCTTCCTTTTGCACATCGAGGCTACGACTCGAAGCATCATGCGCCCTCCAAGACTGATCAAAGTTCCTGTCCCGAGCCTCGAGAGGGGATTTGGATCTCGACCGCTACGTCCTCTAGCAAAAGCGTCCCTAGTAGCTACTTTTGCGAGATGCCTGTAAGAGGCGTAGTACACGGCGAGCTGAGATTCATCGAGCGTAATCGAGGAGAATTCCCTGTTCTTCATTAGGCCCAGAGGAACGTTTTGCATCGGCGTGATTGTAAACTCGAAGGGTCTTCCGTCATCGAGGAATGAATCGCTCATCTTGTTAATCAGAGCGACTGTCTCCCAGTTGTCCTCGGGGGTTTCGCCTGCTTGACCAACCTGACACGTGAAAGCGGGCCTCCAGTAATACTTGTTCATCACGTATGTTCCCTGCCACACGATATCATGCCAAGAGCCGTCAGGGCCGATCTTGAGGGGCAAGGTCTTGTTTGGCATATGCATCTTTGCGAGTCTATCGCTGCCCGTTTCCACTCCTACCTGCAGCCCGATCCAATTATCCGGACCTGCTTTCATCACTTCGGTCATTTTCTTCAGCAATTCAGGATAGGCCGCTGGGATTGAAATTCGTCCGTGCGTTGGATTTGTGTGCTCAACTCCTTTCGTCGTCATTACGACTTGGAACAATTCCAAGATAGCGTCAGCATTAGGCACAAAGTTTCGCCCGTGATTATACGCAAATATCTCGTCGCTGTGTAGCCACGCATGGTTTATTCCTGCCTTCACATTGACCTCAAGCTCTTTTCGCACTTGCATCGGCGTATAGTAACGCAACGGGCGTAAGGTGACCTCGCAGAAATCGCATCCGATGCCACATCCTCGCATCACCTCGACCATTCCTTTGATCGTGGGACTCACAATTGGAGGTATCTCATCCAGTTTCGGGAATTGTTTCGCGAATTGGTAACGCGTAATGAACTTGTCATGTCCATGCCACTGCTTGTGGAAATGGCTGTCAAAGGTTTGGAACCCTCTGTAAAAATCATGAACAGGTTCAGTACCATCAACAATGTAGCGAAAGAGATCGCAGATGATGTCATCCGCCTCTCCTTGGAAAGCATAATCAATGTTGTACTCATCGAGCATTTCCGGTCTAACAGTCAGTTCCCATACTCCCGGCCCTCCAACCACAAGTTTCGCCTTCTTGCCTTTACGAGCCCGGTTGACGCGCGTCATTAATCGCTCAAATTCTCTCGCGACCCATGCCGGTCCCGTAGTCCCAAAGAAGATCTGGTAGGACATCGTGAGAGGCGCTATCCCGAGGGGGTCCATGGTGGTAACTCCTATGAGTTCCGTATCCGAATCGATGAAATCCTCTACATGATCCTCGTGTGCTACGACTATTTCATCAGAAGTATAATCTTTGAGGAGAGCCGCCTCTAGTTTCCGCAGCGGGTACGTTGCGAAAGCCGCTCTTCCTTTCTCACCTTTTGGAGGTCGTCCTTTGAGATATGAATAAACAGGTCCGGGAAGATAGTCCGTCGGGGCGCTCGGAAGGAAATCAAGTAAGGGGAAATTACGATAATCGTGAGAAAGTGTCGTGTCCGAGACTAGAACATACTTGGCCAACTGATCAGCTAACTCCTCTCTCCATCTTTACGATTTATTGTATTTTATTAGTCTTTGAAGTAGAAACAGATAAGGCTTTGCTGTCCTCTACGTAGGCAATTAATAATAAATCGCACTCACTTGGATCATAATGACACATCTGTTTCCTTCTTCACTGAAACGAGAATATCTCTGATAATTACGCATTACAGAATAATAATTTTTCCCTTCGGGTATCATGATAAGCAAATTCGTGCCAAGTCCATTCTACTAGAAGAATGTAACATCGGGGCGGTTTTCTTCATCCTCAGCTTGAAATTAGCTGGAATGGTGAAACATAGTTGAAAATCCGTCGAGTGGCTTTTAAAAGTCGTTTATCGCTTTTTTGATAACGTAAGCAAATTTTCCCTTTGCAAAGAATAGATTGAATTTTCGCATAGCCATATCCCAGCAAATCTGAACAACTGCCGTTATGAAACCAAGGTAATTCGTGATCCTATTTGACGTATGATGAATTCTCCTGCTTCATCGTTCCACGATCGATTTGAAAGCAAGAAGAACAGCTATCGGTTTCCGCTAGTATCGGAGTTGGAACGCCTAAATTTCGCTTTATGAATTCTGGATACAGATCTCAGCTACGTTTTTCTACTAGGGAAACAATGCCAGATTTGCAGAGTCCTAATATGAGTCTGAAAAAACCATCAAATTCGTCGTCAGAATCCTCTCAGACAAGAGTACGATCATCGTCTTCCTCCCGGATTCCTCTTGAAGTTGGAGAGGAAGTAAATTTTGACATTAATTTAAGATCTAGCTGTCTCGATTGCGCGTTTCTTGCCAATTGCCCAGTCGCAGGGAAGAGAGGAACACCCAAGCTGGATGTACTGATTGGCACTTATCGCATATCTGCTCTAAAGAAGCGCTGTCTAGTTTAGAGTCCGAAGAGAATAGCCGTCAGGCTTATTCTCTTTCTGGCGGCATCATCATCTTCTTCCCCCTCCGTTCCCATTTCATTTTGGCCCTGCCCGGAGGAAGGCGAAGAAGGCGCAATAGTATCCTTCCTTATTGCCTCATTTATTCTGATTCCCATTTTCACGTTAACTTTCCTAATGACTTTCTTTGCGTCAGAATGAGTGTTGATCTGCGTGTCAACGTCGGTAATTCCTTTCTTTAGGGCAATCGCCTTTGAAATTGAATAGACTTCTTTCAATCGAACATCGGGGTCGCATGAGAAATGGAGAAGTGCGGACCTTGCAACTAGGCAGGATTTCGGAAGGAGGTTGATCAACTTTTTGCTATTATCTTCAGATATATTGAAAGCTAGTCCTATGCCTTTTGCTATGTGCTTCACATCCGCAAGATCTATGTTTAGCATGCTTGGCACAACCAAACTTTCGAGGAAGCGATATACTACCTCGGC
This sequence comes from Nitrososphaerales archaeon, assembly GCA_030041295.1. Classification (GTDB taxonomy): domain Archaea; phylum Thermoproteota; class Nitrososphaeria; order Nitrososphaerales; family CADDZS01; genus JASHOD01. The sequence continues at coordinate 3,225 of JASHOD010000148.1, read as the reverse complement.
GACTTGAAGAAGCCAATTCTTAGCGACCATGTCGCAGAGTACTACGGCATCTGCAATTCTCAAGTAGCTCTTGACATCACGGAAGTAGGCGTTAGGTGCGAAAGCCAGAATCAAAGAGTTCGCGTCAATTCGCTGAATCTCGCTCTCGGTTCCTCCTCCACCAATGCTCCCTAACCTCAATCGTGATGAAGTCGGATTGCTCTTTCTCCTGCTAAAATCAAATTCTTGTGCTTCACCTATAAGGCATACAACATCGTAGGCCTGCGAGGATACGAGATCACTCATACCTGCCTGCGTCATTTCTAATACTGAAAAAATTCGAGCGTTGAGCGGAAGAAAAATTTGTGCGAGGGTGTTGTGAATCTGATCTTGAGACATATTACAGTCGGGAATTTTCGAACCATGTAAAATTGCAACTCTAGTCGGGCGGATCTGCCGATTGGTTACGATTGGTCCAGAGCTCGTAAGAAATGTATCTGATCTAGATACCATATGGGAAATTCAGATCTGCGCGATTTTGGAAAGAGCCGCCGTCTTCTTTTTGGGGCCTTCAATGAGGAATAAACAGATAGATAAGCATGCCTAATCCTGAGAGCGAGGCGGAATATCTTCCAGTTTTATTGGGCCAGTCGCTCTGATTCTATTTGCAACAAGCCGAGCCCGATTTGGGATTCTTTCATTTTCACAACAACGAATTCTGCGCTAATTATACATTTGAAATAAAAGAGAGTGTCAGATTGAGACATCGAACCGGTGACTCTCTCTTGGATGCCACTAAGCTGATCTACTATCTATTCGAAAGAAACTAGAAAATCCGAATCTATTCTGTTTGAGACTTTTTAGGGCCCCTGTCTCCGCTTCGTTTGAAGAACGGTTAAACAATTGATTTAGGAAAATACTTTCTTCATGAATTGGTACAAAGGTGTTTTGAGCACGGACGAATCCGCTTTCCTTGCAGGCGTGAGACGATCTCGAATGGAGGTCAAATTGGATATACTTTTTGCCATAAAAGAAGGAGCTGGTCGACCAACGCACATAATGTACCGCTCCAATTTATCATGGAGCGTGATGCAGGGATTCATTAGATCTCTTGAGGGGCAGGGTTTGGTAAGGATTGAAGAGCAGGAAAGAAAGAAAAGGTACGTGCTGACCGAAAAAGGCGAACGCGTTTTAAAGACATATGAATCTGTGAGAACTCAACTTAATCTAGTTGCGGCACCGCTCGCCACGGCATAATTGCCTCCTTTTTTTCTCCACGACGAGATAGAATCGTTATTTACTAAGTTTCAAGTCCTTCATTACAAATTTGCCCTCGAGTGTCCAGGCAAGCGAAGTAATATCTGTTCGTTCCCAACCGAGTAAATGTTACGAATTCTTCACAGACCTCTCAAATATTGGGTCGTGTATTCCTGGCTGTGAGCAGGTTACTCCTATCGACTCCACGAGTGCTATTTTCAAAGTCAAGGTGAAACTGGGTTATATTTCAAGAACCTTTGAATTGAAAGCGAGATTGTTGGATCAAAGAGTCGGTGAACACTTATCATTTGCCGCGGAAGGCTCCGACGCCGAAATCAAAGGAATTGTAGATCTAATTTCCGAAGGAGCAGGAAGAAAAGATAACGAAAGTACGATAGTGAAGTATAATCTTGAGATAAAGCCAATTTCTGTGACAGGCAAAACAGCGATTTCCATGATAGGCAAGGACCTTGTAAAAAGACAAGCAAGCGAGTTTGCCACCTGCGTTAAGAGTAAGCTAGAGTCCTAACTTAGGATTCCATAGTGGTTTTTCTAATTAATGAAATAATTGTACTTGCGTTTCCTAGGCTAGTGCCCATCATTGTTAGCGCGGATCGATTCAGAAAGACTCGAGCTTCACTAGATTGAGTTGTTAGGAACAGAGGAGAAGTTTCATGATCCAAATGTCCTTGAAAGGGCGCCTGATTGTGGCGTCCTTCATTGAATCGAGCGCAAGTGGACTGCGAATAGGAATCGACGAGTGGCTACTTTAGAGTCATCGTAAAGAATTGCTTTATTGCAGTAGATCCCAAGCTCTAATGCCAATTGTATCTTCAACTCATGAAATTCTCGTAACAATATCCTTACTCGGCAGTATTGACATCTGCGAACCTAAGCCAGTGCGGCACAAGAACGTTATTTCTAAGAATGCCCTAATTTGTGCACTAACTACTCCCTCACTCTAGTAAACTACTGGAGTCTTGAGATCTCAGCCCGGGGCTGAACACCAAAAGGGCTTCGAGTCCGCACTAGCTATAGGTCTTTGGGTAGTTTGGAGGACAAAGGGCTCATTCGCGGGAACAGCTGTTCCGTGCCACTTTATTGCAGACTCAGCGCTGATCTTGGGCTTCCATTAAGGGCGTATCACGCGGCGATAATTAGCTCTTAACCGGCGTTTCTATTTAAACGAGCGACGAACAATTGCAATAAGGCAACCCATATTGATAAAGATTTATATATATGGAAGCTCAATATATAATGTTTCCTAGAGGATTTGTGGTGAGTTAGAAATGAGTATCGAAAGTAATAGCAGACTTATGACTCGGGGCCGAACAAGTTCTTTGTACAAATGCCCCAGATGTGGAAAAGCGTCTATGGTTTTGGATAGTACTAGTGGAGAACAGGTTTGCACTAATTGTGGCTATGTCGTAAACGACATGATCGTCTCGGAGGGACCGGAGTGGAGGAACTTTACTCGCGAGCAGGGAGACGATGATAGAAGCCGTGTCGGAACCCCGAGCACTCTTGCAAGGGATGACATGGGTCTATCTACTGTAATAGGCCTTGAGAACAGAGATGTGTCGGGGAAAGCTCTCGAAGCGTCAATGAGGTCTACCGTCGAGAGACTTCGAACTTGGGACAAAAGGAGTCGCGTCCATCCTTCGCTCGACCGAAATTTGAGGCAAGCCTTCAGCGAACTCGAGAGGTTGGCGCAGAAGATCAATGCGACCAATGCCGTCGTGGAAAAGGCGGCTTATATCTATAGAAAAGCTGTTGAGAGGAGGCTGGTTCGGGGAAGATCAATTTCCGAGATGATCGCCGCTTCGTTGTACGCGGCGCTACGTGACGCAGAGACTCCAAGAAACCTAAAGGATCTATCGGAGGCTAGCAATATCAAGAAGGGGAAGCTTGCGCAGTCTTACAGACTTTTGCTTCGTGAAATGGATTTGAGAATGCCCGTGAGAGACCCTACAAAATACGTTTCTAGGA
>JASHOD010000147.1 GCA_030041295.1 Nitrososphaerales archaeon | reverse complement strand
TACCTTTTGGTGAAGTAGTGGTTGGATAGGAATCCGAGACCGCCGAGCAGTGCTCCGACACACGCTATGAGGACCAGTGCGCCGATGGGCTCCTCCACCTTGCTCAAGTCTGCTACGTGGATCTGCATATCGGTGTATCCAAGACCTCCTGCTTCGTACCCGGCGATGTATCCGCCGTACATCATGATGAGCATCGAACCGGCGACGCCAACGTTCATCAAGAGGAAGTGTCCCCAGGCAAAGATGTTTGATAGTCCGTGGTATACTTTGCCTTGAATTCCTTCAAAGTAGTAGTAAAACAGCGCTGTGACCGCCACGGCGACAACTCCGACTACAAGATACAGAACATAGCCGGTGAACATCCACGTTCCACCGCCTCCTCCTGCAATTACCCTCGCGGGAGAGAAGTACAAGTTGATGTTGAAGTAAGATAGTGGATCAAGGATTAAGATCGTGACTATAGTCGCGATCAGCCCCTGAGCCACGGCTGCCCAGATGAATCTTTTCGCCCACTTGCTGCTGCTTCCAACGCCTGAAAGCAAACTACTTCGTTGTTGTTGAACTTCTTCAAGTGAAGTCATTTTCTCACTTGTGACTCATGTGCGAAGCAGCGGTACTTTACTTCAATCCCTTATCTGTTAGGGATTGCCAGTCTCTACATTGATCGTGACCGAAAAAATCCGAACGATTCTGGTAGAGTGAAGCATAGAATTTAGCGACTGGGGGAGATCAACTTTTCCGCTATTTGTGGACTAGAATTTGTTTCTTTGATCTGAATATGACGAGGGAAGGGTTTTAGTTGATTATTCAAAAGGTGCTCTTCAAATTCTTTGAACGTTCTGGCGTCCAGAGTAGGATTGAACTTACGCTCGAAGCCAACCGTAAATGTGACCTTTAGGCTCATATTCTTGCCGCATGCCGAACCGACATAGTGAGCAGGCAAAGCTCGACATAATCAGGCAAGCCCAGCAGCTTATCGAAGAGAGAATTGTACATTTGCATAGTGGTCCCGGGCTCCTGAAAAATCTAGCCTGCCGATGTCGCCTACGAACAACGTATCTCCGCTGAAAACGCCCCAAGGCGAATCGACTCTCTTGCGATCAATATAAAGTAATGACATGCTCTCGCGCGTATGCCCGGGGGTGAAAATTGCTTTCAAAATTATTGTGCCGACGGAGATTTTGTCACCATCAGAGACTGCTTCGAAATCGAATTTTACATCTGACGATTCGTTCATGCAGATCGGAGCGCCCAGTTTTTTTTGAACTAGTCTTCTTGCACCAGAAATGTGATCTCCATGAATGTGCGTGTCTATAATAGCGGAAATATCAGAGAAATCATTCTCCGCTTGAGCTAAGTACCTTTCTACATCATCAGATGGATCTATGACCGCACATTTCGATTTTCTGGACAGCAAAGATAGTAAGAAAGGCAGCTTCCTCTTTCGTCGTGGGACTGCTTTATGTACGGCATTCTACGGAGAGGAACTTTCTACTCATCAATAAGTGTAGCTTTACTTTGGAAGCTGGTTTAACCCTCGCTTGTCTCTTACTCTATTCTCGAGTGTCGTGAACAATACTCGATCCACGACGAAGCCAATGGCAAAGATGATTACCATTGCGGCTATGATTTGATCCATTCTTGCGAAGTTCGCGCCGATTTCGAGCAATGCTCCCAGCCCAATAGTGGCCATTAGTATCTCAGCCCCGATTAACGCGTGCCACGCGAATGACCAGGTCTGCCTAACGCCAGTTATGAGAGAGGGGAACGATGCGGGGAGCATTACATTCTTGAAAAGCGAAAGACCGCCCTCGCCCATATTTCTCGCGGCTTTCACGTAAATTGGAGGAATGTTTCGAATGCTGCTATAGGTCGAGACCATCATCGAAAAGACAGAGCTTATCACCACAACGAAGATTATCCCATAGTTGTTCAGTCCGACGATCAGTATCGCAAATGGAACCCATGCAATGCTTGGATAAGACTGGAGCCCAACGCTGAACGAGCTCATCGTTCGTCCAAAACGATTGAAACGCACCATCAGCATCCCTATTGCGGTTCCTAGGACAATCGAAATCCCAAATCCTGCTACAAGACGCTCCATCGTGACCAGAGTTGATTGCTCAAGGTTGAACCTTGGATTTGCAGTTTCAGCGAGAAAGAGCAGCCTGTCGAGTACCATGGAAGGAGAAGGCAGAAGGAAAGATGGATAGAGGCGTAGCCAGAAAACTACTTGCCAGGCAACAAGAAACACAACAATTCCTATTGCTATGTCCAGAAGACTCGTGTAGTCGATCCTTCGCGGTCTAGATGATGATCTCGGAGTTGATTCCTGCTCCATTTGGGTTTCCAAATTTTACTTCCTCCTTGAGCTCCCTTTGGATTTCGTTAATCAGTCCGTGAAGCTGGGGGTCTTCAGCTGAACGGGGTCTAGGAAGGTCTACTACGTACTCTTGTTTTATCTTCGTGGGTCTGTGCGATAGCAAAATAACACGATCTCCAAGACTAACTGCTTCTCTTACGTCGTGAGTTACGAAAAGAATGGTTTTCTTTGTTTTTTCGTGTATTTCCTGAATCTGGGCTTGCAGAATTTCTCTTGTCCTATAATCGAGTGCACCGAAGGGTTCATCCATCAAGAGAATCCTTGGGTTCATCGCAAGGCCACGAGCTATCGCGACCCGTTGCTTCATTCCGCCCGACAGTTGATACATGTACGAATGAGCGAATTGCTCTAATTGGACAAGCTCTATGTAATTCATTGCAATCTTCCGACGCTCCTCTTTTGAGATTCCCATGTTTCTTAGCCCAAATGACACATTGTCCAGTACATTGAGCCAGGGGAATAGTGAATCTTCTTGGAAGATCATTACGATGTCCGGCCCGAGCGTTGAGACACGGTGGCCGCTAACCACGACATCTCCGCCCTCGTAAGGCTCGATCCCCGCAATGATGTTGAGGAGGGTGCTTTTGCCGCAACCGGAAGGTCCAATGATAGTTACAAACTCGCCCTCCTCAACCTCAAATTTAATGTCGTCTAGTACGAGAAGATCTTCTTTTTGTTTGCCGTTGTGCCGAAAATGGGACTTTCGAATATCTCGCAGCTCGAGTATTCGATTAGTCACCAGTTTCGTTCTTCGATAGTTTGGAATTGTATTACTGACTGGTCTTTCCTCTGTGATTACTTCTCCCATTCTCTTTTTCGACCTCAACTGCTTACTGTTGGAAGCCCGAGCTGAGTTAATGCGTTGTTGAGATACGTGAGATTGAACAACCCGGTCAGATCAGGCTCTGTACTACCAAGGAAGCCGAGAGCATATGCGTTCTGAGCCTGTTGTTGGACAGATGTTATCAGAGGATTGTATGTGAATGAAAGTGTGGATATTGACTGATTCAGAACAGCAGAGCTTAGGTATGTTCCGCTCAACTGAAAGATGCTTGCGTTGATGGCAAGAGCTGCTTGAACAGGGTTCTGATTCATCCACTGAATTTCTTCAACATTGGCTAGCACCAATTTCTGAACAACATCAGCATGAGCGCTCAGGTAAGATGTTGAGACAACCATTTCTGCTGTCGAGAAATTGCCTCCAGGCCACAATTGCTGCTCGTTGAGGAATATGTGTGCGCCCTTTTCACCGTTGGCGTTAGCGTCAGCCAAGGCAAGAGATGCATATGGTTGTGGTAACCATGCACCATCTATTCCATTATCCGTTATCTCAGTAACGAGGCTTGAATCAGAAGCAAATTTGATTGTTGTTCCATTGACGTGGTGTATGTTAAGATAAGTTTCTAGTGCCACATCCTGAGTGTTTCCAAGCGAAGGAGCTGCAAAGGTTCCTCCGTTCAGAGTTGCGATGCCTCCGGTCGCGTTGATATTTGTGATACCAGATTGATTTGTTACAACGAATAAAGCTCCACCACTCGCTGCTCCCGAAACGATTTGGAGCGCTTGATTATCGTTGATATATGCACTAACTGCTGGATCCGGACCGACGTACGCGATCTGAATTTCGTTCGCAAGCAGAGCTAGCATTTCCGGAGGCCCTGAAGAGAACAACAGCGTTTTTATTGTGCACGAAGGACCCAGAACGCTTTGGAATGAAATTCCACTGGAACTGTTACCCAAGCCAATCAAAGCTGGACCATGATTGACATTTGCAAAATATCCTATGGTTACTGTACCATTAGCGCAGCTCAAAGGAGCTGTCGTGCTTGAAGAAGAACTAGAGGTAGTTGAAGTAGTAGTGCTTGTTGTGGAGACCACAGATGAACTACTACTTGATGACGATGAGCTCGCCGATGAGCTCGTCGTGGAACTCGTCGTGGAGCTCGAGCTGGTACTACTTTGCGTTGTCGTTGTCGTGCTTGTTGTTTTCGGGGCAGTCGTTACGATTGCTGCGTAGGCACCGCCCGCAATAATGGCGACTACAACGATGACTATAGCTATTGTGACGCTTCTATTCATATTAAAATCGCACTCTGTTATTAATTACCCGTAATTAAGGAATACTACATGCATAAAAGATGCTAATTATTAGTAATTACACTTAATTACATATAATTAGGATGATGAAATGTGTTAATTATATATAATGAGATTTAGTTTTGGATAAGACCGAGTTGATCGAGACCGAGCTACTTGAACCGAAGAAGTATACCACAGTGACCATTCCGATCGATCTCTGGATCAGAATCAGTAAAGTGGTTGACAAGAAGGCTGTCTTCAAATCTGTATCGGACTACGTTGCATTCATCCTTAGAGAAATTGTGATAATGCATGAAGAGCTGAACCTGAATGATCCATTTAGTAGCAAGGATCTCGAAAGGATCTTGAGGGATTTGGAGGCTCTCAGAGCCCTTTAATTGTCTACTGATTTTGAGTAAAGGTTAGTCCTCGATTAGTATATTGGTTGTGTAAGAGGGGCGTGTCGCAATTTTTGCAATATGTAAAAAAGCTGTTTCCCGCTGAGGCTTTCCGTAGCCTCGACCATTGTTGAAAAGACCTTGCTCGGGGACATCGTCAGCCCATCGATTACAACAGACTCTACTTCGGACGCTTGCCCTAAAGCGGCTTCCGGATTCTCATTCAAGCTTCCGGCCTCGAGCAGAGCGGTTCTAAAGGCTCTTAGCTCGGCTGTCTTGTCTTTGACTCGTGTGATCCGATAAAGCATCATTCTCTCCACGTAAAGGTGAAGGTTTTCTAGCAATTCTTGGTCTGCTCTTCCGAGCACGCGTTGAATGTCTTTCGAGATGGCGATTAGTTTCAGCGAAGCGCTATCGTCAAGTTCGTCATTCGGATTTCTTTCCAATACTCTGGATCTCTCCGTCGAGCGCGTCAATCAAAACCTTGAGCGGATCCTCAATCTCAACTTCCTCACCAGGGTACTTTTTCTTGAGCCATGAGCTGAACGAGTTTAGAACGTTCCATGTCGAGACCAAGGCTTCAGTCTCCGTCACCTTGTCCGCCAAAGCCGAGTCTGTCAATTTGAGCAGAGGGAGCATTGCCTCGTATCTTCCGATCTGTCTAGCAGCTTCAATTGCCTGAGAAATATTTCGGAGCTGGGGTTCTACATCCTTCAGCGAATCCTTGAGCTCATTTGAAAAAAGCGAGGCCGAGGATTTCAATTGCATCAATGATGCTTCTAGGCTCTCCTTCGCATTCTCGGTCGAGAGAGTGGCCTGCTTCCCTATTTCAGAAATTGACGATAGAACTTTGGCGCGTGTTTCTTCCATCTGTCCTAGTGAACTGTCCTTAAGCGATAATATCGTGAGTTCAATCTGTGTCTTTTTCTCGCCCAAGTCCTTCAGAGTTTCTTCGAGGGCCTTTTGTTGAGTTTCAAGCTGCGCAATCTCCGATTTGGCCTCTTCTTCCAATTTCGAGAGGTTGCCGATCTTTCTAATTTCGGAATCAAGCACTTCGGGATTTATCTTCGACTCTTTGATTAGATCGCGCCACGCAATTATTTTCGTGGCATCGATTCCATAAGCATACAATTCTTGAAATGCTTCAAACTCTTGCTTTTGCGCCTCGAAACCCTCCTCAAATTTCTTCATCTTCTCGGCATGGGTTTTTTCTTCTTCTTCGAACATTTTCCTTCGTTCATTGAATTCCGACGAGAGCGCCTCTTTGTTTTGTTGAAGCATCTCGACTTCGCTTTCGAGTCCCAGCGCCAAGTTGTAGTGTTTCATCACATCGCGTTCAAAGCGCTCGAATGATTGATCGGTATTAATTCCGTGTGAGGAAGCTATCCTAGCAACAAGATCGCGTATTCGCTCGATTTGTTCTATACCAAGACCGGTATCCTGCAGCTTCCTCGTTTGAATAAGCAGGTTCTTTTTCGCTCGAAGCTCGCCGCTCAGATTATTGAGGTCTGCCTGCAGGGCGTTCTTTCTTGATTCAAGATCTCCAATTGCGTTTAATTTCTCGATTATACTCGCGGAATCAAAACCCTCCTTCTTTATCGCGAGGAGACTATTCTTCACGCTCTGGAGCTTGTCTATGTCAAATCCGATATTGACAAGACCTTCCTTTGCATCAGCATAATCCTGCACCTGCTTTTCGTCCACATAATACTGCTCGAGCAAACTATCTTTCTTCTTCGTGGTTAGGACAATATCTTTCTCAAGACTCTTGAGTTCCTTATCCTTAGCGGCAGCTGACTTTTGAAGCATCTGAAACTTTTCAGCTAGGTCCTCATACGCGTACCCATACTTCTTTTCGAGCATGTCAATTCTGAAGCACAGCTTTGCAAGTTTAGAGGGGGTAAACCCCTTCTCGGCGGCAGCCGAGACGAAAGCGTTCATTTGGTCTTTCGTCAGAGCTGATTCAGTTAACTTCTTCTGGGAAGATACACCCTTGGAAGGTTGGGGTTTCTCATTCGGTGGTGCTGGTGAAGAAGCAGTGTTTTTAATAGGGCGATCTACTTCATCATCCTGATTATCTTCAAAACTTGTAACACCGACATTCGTCATGATTTTGACTGGTCTCTCTGGCTGATTCATTTAATTTGAGCGAACGCTCTATAAGAGACCTATGATTTTGAATTCCGTACCTGTACTATTTTTCTACCGACGAGATTCTGCAAATAATCTGAGATTCGATCTGAATTTCCTGTGAGCAGAATGGACTTAGTATATCGTAAATGGCATGCTATAGCGAATCTTGATATATGAAAAACAAGCACGAAAAGGGTCTCAGTCCAAATAATTTCTTACTGATCACCTTTCTTGATCGCGCTTCATAGGCAACTAACTGTTTGCTTATTCGAAGGCATTGTCACTCGATAGGTTTAGAGTACTGGGGCTGAGAAATCAATTTTGAAACCGATCAAGAAGCGTCCTTTGTACAAGAAATGGGCTAGACTGAAACGTTGTTTAGCACTCATTTGTCTAGCACATATTGAATTGCTGATGCATTCATTCGAGTTCTTGGAATGTCTTGAACTATCAGATCCAAAAATCCATTAATACGATGTCGCCGCGAGGACCAATAGTAAGTACTCACTTGCAGAAAACTACTCAAAAGTACTTCTTTCCCTACGAATTCATAGAGGCAAATTGGAGACTGTGGACTTTCATAATTTTGATAGCCGCAGGTTCAGTTGCGCTAGTTCTCTACCCAGTGGGAACCACTAAGGCTTTAATCGACCCCTTCTACAGCCCGACCGTACTAATCGTGCCAATCCCCGGATTATTTCGCTTAACCTGTTACGCGTATAGGAAAGATTACCATAGACACCTATTTCACCACCCTCTGGGCTGCGACAACCCAGAACGTGATGAGCATCACAGTCAGCGGTACACGGGCGAGCGGAACGCGATCTTTCAGTTCGAAAACTTGCACAGATATTTTCTGTACGCGGGGATTTCTCTTCTACCGTTCTTTTATTATGATTTCTATTATTCGTTGATTCATTACAGTACCGGCGTAACGTTGACACTCGGAAGTATCGTGATCCTATCAAATGCACTTGCGCTGACGGGATGGACGCTTTCCTGCCACGCCTTCCGTCATCTGATCGGAGGCAATATCGACTGTTATTCCTGCGTGCCGGGCGGAAAGGGTCGGAAGAAAATATATGACGTCCAAACATGGTGGAATTCGCACCACGAAGCTCTAGCGTGGATTAGCCTACTCACGATAATTTTTGCAGACCTTTACATCCGAGCAGTAGCCGCCGGAATCCCAATCGACCCGGTCTTGCTTCACATATAGCGGAATCTGATATTGAAATTGGAAAAACACAAGAGTCGTATCCCGCAGGTACTACGGTACCCGTTCTTTTTGATCGGTCTTCTAGTCTTGATCGGTGGTGGGGTAGGAGTAATCAAGGCGAATCTCCCGTCCGCTATGACGGTCAATACTGAAGCTGCGGTCGCCATAGTCGGCTTTGTCTTTCTTATTCTGGCCGTAGCGATTCCTTAATTTCGTTATGAATTTCATGTGATAGAGATAGAATATCTCTTTCTCGAATATCTGTTTTTTAGGTTGCGTTACGAAGTCCGACAATCCTTCGTGTTTTTGGAAATGCAGATTCAGTTTTGTGAATTCCCCGACGACGTCTACTATGACATGCAAAACGATGTCTGGCTGAGACCCTTATCAGATAATGTCGTGGTAATTGGGATTACTGCCTTGTTATCAAATCTCGCGGGAAGGTTCAAGGAAATTCACTTCAAACAAGGTCTCTTTTCGGACGTCAAGTCAGGACAGTTGCTTGCAACAGCCGAATCTTCAAAGTACTTCGGAGCAATTCGTAGTCCTCTAGCATGCAAGATTCTCGATCTAAATTTCGAGGTAGAGCAAAATCCTAGGCTCGCAAACGACTCACTATATTCTAAGGGATGGATAGCCAAAGTCAAACTCGATATTGACCAGCTCGATTCCAATTTTCCGAGGGGAAATGAGGCAGAGGAAAGGCTCAAACAAAGGATTTCCGAATTGAAAATACGATGCTTCAAGAAACTCCCCGATGAGGAGTTGATAGCGGTCGGATCTGAATGTGCAGCGACCCTTGTTAACCTAGGAGACCTTCTAAAAAGCAAGTCAGTAGGAACTGTCGTGCATATCCTCTCGGACGATCCGTTCGCGGACGTTGAGATGGCCAAGTGGGCTGAACTTACCAAGAATGAACTTGTTGAAACAAGAGATGAGGGTAACCTCCATCACCTGATCGTGGAGAAGAGAGCCGGTCAGGATGTAGGCTCTAGGCAGAAATAGCCATGTTTTCGCGGTCTTTGTCGTAACGTCATAGAGAAGGAAAGAGAAAAAATAGAAGAAGGCTTTAGACGAAACAAGATGAGTTCAGGAAAGAAACCCAACAAAGAGAAGCGCACGCTTTTCATCAGTCCCAGCAACGCGGGCCGCAGCCAAATGGCCGCAGCCATCGCGATCAATCTCGGTTTCAGTTACGTCGAAAGCGCTGGGACCACTCCTGCGCAAGCAATCTACCCCACTGTCATAGGTGCGATGAAAGAGAAGGGAATTGACGTTTCACGAAACATGCCGAGACTACTGACTCCAGAGATGATTGACCGAGCGGAACTCATCGTCACAATGGGCGCGGCTATAGAACAACTCGTTCCGCGGCCTTTGCTTCCCGAACTGCAGAAGAAACTAGTATCGTGGGACCTCAAGGAAACGAAGGGAAGATCGATCAATGAAGTGAGAAAGATCAGAGACGAGATCGAGCAGAGACTTAAACTGCTCGCGGAATCTTGATTTGTGATTGCTACTATTCGGGGCGCCTAAATGGCGGTTCTCAAACCAGGAGCAGGCCTGCGACAAATCCTACGATCCAAGCCAGCGGAAAACCGTAGATGTAGTAGGAGAAATATTTCGCCTGCGTTGTCACAATATCTGACAAGTGGTTTAACACGATGGTAGAGCTGAGAAAGGGGATCGCGACCCCTATGAAACCTGCAAAGATAAGCCCCAAAATAACCATCACTATTGACAGAATTCCCTTCGCCGCTTCAACTCCGAAGATTATCCCGTCCACAAAGCAACATTAGCACAATTATGCTGGATACTACAAACTGCATTCCGTTCTCATCGATAATTTCTGCAACGAAATAATTAAACGCAAAAGCTGTGCGGGTACAGAAAAAAACTCCCAGACTGCGCACTTGCCTTATAATACAAAAGGGGCCCTTTTCATAGAAGAAAATGGCATCCAATTACTGCGAATTTACGACGCCCTTGTCAAAAAGATACAATTGATCGCTCTTTCACGGATTCTTCATATGGATTGGCCAACCAACTTAAAACCTGTTAGGGAGTTGTACGAATTTCGATCGGGAAGAGAGCTGAATATGACACTTGATTTTACGAAAAATGAATTGTGTAATTGCGATAATTAAATACTTGTTCGTTCTTAATTTTCAAAATTTTGACGTAACCCTGTTGATGCCCTGGGGTTTCGAAACATTTTCACAAATTTCTGTTTGGCACGACCGAACCAGACAAAAACGATTCCGTCAGCACTGTTTCTGTCAGCTTTAACAAAATGAACTATGCTGTGAAGGGTTTTAACATCTGAATTTTCGGTACAGGTTACAGCATAAGAAAATAGATATTTGTAGCAGAATGTCGAATTTGTCAGCGAACCCTTTTTCTAGTGTCCTAACCGATTACCTTGGAGGTTTAACGACGCTCACTTGACTATTTGCCCGAACTGCGGCCAGGACAACCGAGAGGGTCTCGTATTTTGTAGCAACTGCGGCACTAGACTGGATTCGTACACTCAGGATCCCAACGTTAAACGTTGCTCTTATTGTAACAAGCCTCTCGTCCGTGAGGATTCGTATTACTTTACGTGCCGTTATTGCGCAAAGATCTTCTGTTCCGAACACAGGCTTCCGGAGAATCATCTTTGCACTAGCAACCCACTTCGTAGAACACTACCTAACACTTCAAACCCGTACTACTCGACCGGCAGCGGATATTCTTACCCGACATACAGTAATAGACGACGTTCTAGCTTTGGATTGAATATCTCAAAGCCTGGAAGAAACTTGGTCTTTGCAATTCTTGCAGGTCTGGTAATAGGAGCAATAACATCTCTCATCTACATAGACGGGCTGCCTCTAGTAATATTTCTCGTCCAGTTGAATGCTTTCGTTTTCACGGGTTATGGGATTCCTTCCCTTGCTACGTCGATGATAGTCGTACTTACCCCGATATCCACCAGTGTGACTGCTGGAACTTGGGATGGAGTGGTCGACGTTGCCTTCAACGCTTTTGCCGTATGGGTCATCGACGGTCTTTTGAGAAACGTCTATACCTCTAGGCAATATTACCTCGTCTTTTTCATAACGGGGTTAGCCGGCAATCTTCTCAGCCTAGTTGCAGAGCCGAGCAACGTATTGAGCATGGGAGCTTCGGGCGGAATTTTTGGGTTGATAGCGGGTGCTGTAACTGCCGACTATGCAATTAACCGAAGGTGGAACGTCTCGCTTGTGGCTTGGTTTTTGTTTATCTTCTTTTTCAGCACGTTCCTCTCTGGAATAAGTGTCGATATCTTTGCACATCTTGGCGGCGTATTGGTGGGACTAGCGTCCGGCTATTTCGTCGGCAGGTCTCGACGTGCACGATCGAGCCATTATTGAAGGAAGAATCCGCAGTATTAGGTTTAACGAGCAGAACTCAGCCATTCAGCCTCGTAAATCTGTGCGTAGATATCGAGCCGTACTAATTCCAGATGGGGTCGGTCGGATTCGGACCGACGATCACTTGCGCCCAAGGCAAGTATGTTGACCAAGCTACACCACGACCCCGGAACTGCGAATCTTCTAGTGCGCTCTGCGTGTTTTAGAGTTTCCTTTCTTCACCGAGAGGTACTACAGTATGTCCTTGTTAATTATCTAAAGAGGAATCTCTAGACCATCTCGAGCAACTCTAACCATAGGATAGATTGTCTTGCACTCGGACACAATCCCTTCTTCGGTTTCATAGTTGTCATTGATATGTGTGAGAACCAAGTTTCTCGTTCCAGATTTTTCGGCGTCTCCCGCAGCTTCTAGGGGCGTGGAATGTTTCGAGGACCTTGCTTTATCGATGTCCTTTTGAAGAAAAGTGGCTTCGTGTATCAATAAATCGGCACCTTCTGAAAGATTCAATACTTCTACACAGGGTTCGGTGTCTCCGGTGTAGGCGAGGACGAAATCAGAGTTTTCAATGCGATATCCTAGACAGGAAATGGTATGCTGCATTTCAAAAGTACTTACTTTGTGATCTGATACCTTTACACCCTTCGTTCCAGTGTCGAGCTCACTGACGTTGATTATGAATTTCCTCTTGGACGCGATGCACGTCGTCCTCTGAATTTGTGCGAAATATTCCTCCAGTCCCTTTGGTCCGAAGACATTAAGCTCCCGTGTCCTTTTTTGGATATCCATGCTCTCGATCACCTGGGCGAGCCCGCTCAAATGGTCGGAGTGGAAATGAGTGATGAGTATGTCAGAGATAGAAAGGCAGCTCGTTTTAGTTTCCATTATCTTTCGGATTGATCCGTCGCCGCAATCGAGCAGGACAATATTCTCTTCTCTCGAGCTTCGATGCTTTTCTTCTTCGACCAAACCTATGCAAGCAAATCCGCGTTTCAAGCTTGGAGCAGCCGCGGAGGTTCCAAAGAATCTGATTAGATTAGACATTGAACATTAACGGTCTATACTCAGGAGCCAATATCAACCAAACGCCTAGAGCTGTAGGTTCTTGTTATTTGCTGCCGCCAGGAACCCGTTTCGCCGGTTTCGGGGATATTTTTGAACTAGCCTCTTCGCCAGAACCCTCGTTGGGTTCGACTTCGGCGCACTCATACTTGTTCTTCGCAGTCCAGAGACGAATCATGTCCAAGGCCAAGAGAGAGTCCTCCGCAACCGCATCTGCATTCTCTTTCTCTAGAAGCTCTTCGGCTTGCGACTCCATAAAGTCGAAACCGTCTAGTTGCTGAACGGTTATTTGACGCGACCACCTCGGGGAATAGATGTCAAACTTTACTTTCTTTGAATTCTCGTCCGTCGTGACGTGAATCCTTACTATTGGTTCAGATTCGATCAGGATTTCATCCCTAGATGGAGACGTGACTGAAAGAGTGCTGCCAAGAAGTCCCTTGCTCAGAAATTCGTAGATCGAAATTCCGTCCGGGATTAAAAATTCCTTTCTGCTGCTTCTGTTATCACTTCTCTGGGTTCCTACCAAAAAACAGCCTATCTCCTTAGAATTTGCAATCTTACGAAAAAAGCAGTATTCCGATATAGGAGGGATGCAATTATTTCAGCATCTCGTTTCTCTTAAACTTGTGCTCATTTTTTCTACAGGAGAGAATATCAGGGCCAACAATGTCAATAGCTAGGACTAGTGATGCTAGTTTGAAGGCGACAAGGTCGAATAAGAGAGAGAGGATTATGATGTCGCTTTCAGACTCTGTCCGTTTCCGTTACCGTTCTTGGAAGTAGCGGCCGCCTGTTGAACTAGAGCTGACTCAGCAGGTTTCACGGGGAGCTTCTCCTGTTTTTCGGTAGGCAATACCGACTCCTTTGTTTCCTTCCTCCAAACGACGTCAGCGGTGCCTTCTGCCTTGTTTGCAAATCTTGCGAGCGTAAACAGAAAGTCGGAGAGGCGGTTAGCGTAAGCGAGCAGATTGGGACTCACGGGCTCTGCTTGGGACAAGGCAACAATGCGCCGTTCGGCGTTTCTCGATACGACGCGAGCCAAATGCAGTCTCGAAGAGAGATCAGTACCGAAGGGCAAAATGAAGGCCTTGATCGGCTGCACTTGCTCATCCATTTTGTCTATTGATTTTTCTAGGAATTCGAGATCAGAATCTTCGACAGAATATTTTGGATCGTCTGATCCGGCTAGGTTTGCTCCGATCGCAAAGAGCTTATGCTGCACCGGCTCTAAAACGGAATCGATAAAATTCAACACTTCACGAGAGCCGGATGAACCCTCGTGAATCGCAGCCCTTGCGAATCCGATGTAGGCGTTAGTTTCGTCGACGGCGCCGTATGCCTCAACGCGCAGATTGTCCTTCCTTACTCTTTTGCCTCCATAGAGGCTAGTTTCTCCTTTGTCCCCGGTTTTTGTATAAATCTTCAATTGATTTTCAATGCGTCTCTTTGTCTTTTTAATTCGTATTCGATTCTAGGATCATTACAATATATCTCTGCTCATCGAATGCTTAGAGATCAGTAACCGGAATTCTTGCTTGCAAAGGAAATGGGCCGAGATACTCCTTTTCGTAGTGTGTCCAGCAAAAGCTTCTGTCAATGAGCTATCTAAATTTTTTTCTTTCGGAATTTTTTGGGAAAAACAGTGGAACTAAAATAACCGAAGAAAACTCTCACAGAATGGTTAGGAAAAATTCTTGCCAGATTCGCAAGCCGTTTTAGAAAATAGCAGTAGCGACTACGACAAAAACGATCTGAAAATCAGGACTGCGCTCGTCTCCACTTTTGATAAACGCGGCATTGTCGAGTTTGCATTAAAACTCGCTGAGCACAAGGTTTCTCTCATTGCGACGGGGGGAACATTATCCTCACTCGAACGGGCGGGGTTGAATGTCACCCCCGTTGAAAAAATGGGACACTTCCCCGAGATGCTGGAGGGCAGAGTTAAGACTCTGCAACCGGAAATATTCGCGGGAATCTTGGCGAAGAAAACTAGCCAAGAGCATTTGGCGCAAATCAGGGAAAAAGGGATATCGACAATTGACATGGTCGTGTGCAATTTCTATGCCTTTGAGGAGATCGCGTCAAAGAGCAATGCAAAGGAAGAGGAACTCATAGAAATGATCGACATCGGGGGTCCATCGATAGTTAGGGCCTCGGCGAAGAACTTCGAATCTGTCTGCGCTGTCCCAGGTTCAAATTTCTATGGAGAGATTGGCAAGGAGCTTGACGACAGGAGAGGAATGATTTCGCTGCGAACTAGGAAGAAAATGGCATTGGCAGCATTTGAGCTGGTGGCAAATTACGATATTGCTATTTACAACACATTGGCTTCTCGCCTGGAATCTCCAAGTAATGAATTTCCAAATTCCTTCTATCTATCAGCGAAGACATACGAGATGCCAAAATACGGAGAAAACCCCGACCAAAGCGCAAGAGTCTACTCTATCAATAGTTCAACAGGCGGAGTCCCTGAGTGGAAGCAATTGTTCGGCGACACAAGATCGTACAACAACTATCTGGATATTGCAAGCTCATACGAAATCCTCGAAGGATTTGAACAGTACCCCGCAGCCGCTACCGTGAAGCACGGGCAGATTTCTGGGTTCGCCTTTTCCTCAACATCACTTTCTGATGCTTACAGATTGGCGCATTCTTGCGATCCAGAAGCCGATTTCGGAAACACTACGGTCTTGAACCGAACAGTGGACAAGGAAACGGCGAGATTGATTGGAAAGAATGATTCCGACGACGATGGCTCTGTCTACACGGAGATTTTGCTGGCACCGGGTTACGAAAGAGAAGCGCTTGAGATCTTGAAGGAGAAGCAAAGGAAAAAAATACGCATTATAGAAACGACAAGGCGTTCGTCTTATCCCTATGATGTGAAGATCATGCAGGGCCTCGCTTTGGTTCAAAAGGCTCCAGACTATACAAAAAAACTCGAAAGCTCAAAGCTAACTATTGAGACCAAGACGCGGCCAAGTGAGAGGGATGTCGCAATCTTGCTTGGCCTGTGGGAAGTCGTACGGAAAGTGGTATCAAATGGCGTCGTAATTGGCTACGGCGAGGTTTCAAATGGTTCTCTCGAAAAGCTCTGGACCTACGGAGTCGGAACTTTTCGGAAGCGAAATGGAGCAACGAAGATAGCTCTTGATAATGCCGGCGAAAGAGCTAAGGGAGCGTACTGCGCGTCAGATGGGTTCTTTCCGTTTCCAGACAGCGTCGACTTGCTTGGACGAGCCGCAGTAAGAGGAATCATTCAGCCAGGGGGTTCGCAGAACGACAAGAAAGTCGTAGAAATGTCAGACAGATATGGAATCCCGATGCTTTTTACCCATACAAGAGCCTTCAAGCATTAAGGGGATTTTATTCTCGAACAAATTGAAGATCGGTTTCTGCCTTCCAAACTATGGCAAGGCAACATCAAAAAAAGCTCTTGATGAATGCGCTGAATTAGCGGAGAAAATGAACTACGAACATCTCTGGACTACAGACCATCTTCTAATTCCTGAAGAGTTTGCCTCGCCGTACGGCAAGTGTCTTGAGAGCCTCTCCACACTTGCCTATTTGTCTGGAAAGACGGAGAATGTCAGTCTCGGAACATCCATCATAATTCTACCTCTTCGGGAGATTGTTTTGTTTGCAAAACAAGCAGCAACTATTCAGATTTTTTCAGATAACAGATTGATGCTAGGTCTAGGAGCTGGGTGGAACGAAATGGAGTTTCATAACCTGAGAGCAGATTTTGATGGGCGGGGACAGTACTATGACGAAGGCGTTCAATTGTTTCGTTGGCTCTTGAAGGGAAACTCCGAATTCAAGGGGGATTTCTATTCTATTACAGATGGAGTTTTCGGCCCCCTTCCTAGAAAGGAGATTCCGCTCTTCTTTGGTGGCAATGGAGGACCTAGCCTGAGGAGAGCCGCCAAATTCGGAGAGGGGTGGCATCCAGTAGGCGCGTCTCCTGAAGAGATCAGAAAGGGGTCAGAGAGACTACAGAAACTCACAGACAAAAAATTGCGAATCATAGCAAGGCTCGCCGTAAATTTCAAGGAAAAGGCGGTCAAGCAAAGGGAAAATAAAGATCGTCATGGATTAGATGGTGATACTTCGGAGATTATTTCTCAGATAAAGGAATACGGAAGAGATGGAGTGACTGACATCGCATGCTATTTCGGGGATGTCTCGGCCGACAAAATTTTGGAATCTTCAAAGAAATTTGCCGAAGAGATAATACCTTCCCTATGAATTGAGATACTTATGCGACAAGTGAGAGGAAGCTTTGGTTTGCTTGGTTGAACTCGATTGCAAGAAAAAACTCGTTTGGATCGAAACACAACTAAACTTATCGAGGCTTCAAGAGTCGCACGCTTAGGAACGATGAATGTTGATGGTACAATTCACATTGTTCCAATAGTATTTGCATATGCCTCTGATCGAATCTACTTTCCAATCGACCAGAAACCGAAAACAACAATCACTAAACTGAGACGTCTGGAGAACATCAAAAAGGAACCACTAGTCACACTATTGATAGATAATTATTCCGAGGATTGGCAGAAGCTATCTTATGTTCTAATTTACGCATATGCCAAATTACTTTCAGGGTTCGAAGAAAACGAGCGGCTCGTCGCGCTAAAATTATTGAAGAAAAAATATCCTCAATACCAAAACCATCGCCTCTTGCCCTCAAATTCTCCTGTGGTTTGCGCGCGGATTGGCAGAATCGTCACCTGGGCCGCAAAATCTGCGTGCAAATCAAGTCTCAAATAGCAAGAACTAGCTAATCGCTTTTTCATAGGCTTAACAACAATGAGTACTCAAACTGTAACAAGGGAAGGCAGCATAAGCAAAAGCTACGCACATCCCGAGGTTTTGGTGGACACAAACTGGGTCCTTGCGCACGCGGGAGATTCTGGAATCCGGATCGTTGAAGTTGATTATGACCCGACGCCAAACTACAATCAGGGACACATTTCAGGCGCAGTTTTGTTCGATTGGCGAAAGGACATCAACGATCCAATTCGAAGAGACATTTTAAGCAAAGAGCAATTGGAAGAATTGTTCAGCCGAAATGGTATTACAAATGACACAACAATACTGCTTTACGGGGATTATAACAACTGGTTTGCGGCATTCGCATTCTGGGTCTTGAAGTATTATGACGTGAAGGATGTAAAGATCATCAATGGCGGACGCAAGAAATGGATCGAGGAAGACAAGCCGTTCTCTAAGGATGTCCCTAGTTACGAAAGATATAGTTTCAAGGCGTTAGGACCTAACGAATCAGTAAGAACATATCTGGAGGATGTGCGGCAAGTTCTTGGAAATAAACGGGTTAGTTTGGTTGACGTTCGCAGTCCAAAGGAATTTAGTGGAGAGATTTTAGCTCCTCCAGAATATCCGACGGAACATGCCCAACGTGGAGGACATATTCCGGGAGCGGTTAACGTCCCTTGGGCTCAGGCGGTCAAGGAGGATGGTACTTTCAAATCTCCTGAAGAGCTAGTGGCTCTCTACGAATCAAAAGGTGTGACTAAAGACAAAGATGTTATCGCTTATTGCAGGATTGGAGAAAGGTCATCACATACATGGTTCGTGTTAAAGTACCTTCTTGGCTATCCCAACGTAAAGAATTACGACGGCTCTTGGACCGAATGGGGAAACCTCGTTCGTAGCCCGATTGAGAAATAGTCGACTTTCAAAGGAAGGGATATACTCCCTTCTCTTTACTTTATAATTTGAAGGTTCCTTTCTCGATTACTACTTTCCCATCTAATTCTATGGTAGGGAATCGAACTGTTACGTCCAAGTGAATCTTGCTGTGGTTCTTGCCTCCGGGATAGGGCCCGGCATTTTCGCCTAGAGCAAGATGCATTGTCCCCAGCGCTCCCTTTTCGGAGACCGTGCTCCACCTCTCTCTACTACCCGTACCTACGGCGAATTCGCAGAGTACATTCGCGTTTTCGTCAGCAGAATCTACGACCGCCTTCCAGCGTTTTGCTTCATCTCCTCCTCGAATATCGTACGCCCGTCCGTCCTTCACGCTGTATGTAATCGGCTCTTTGAGTCCGTTATTTGCAACAGCATTAGCTATTCCATCTGCCACGACGGTCCCGTTACCTGTATCTTCGATTATAGAGTGAGCGACCTCGCCCCAAAGAGGTAAAGGAGACATTACATCTCCCGGAGAGCGCTGTGGAACAATAACAAGCGCTGGTCTGTTTTTTATTGAAAAGGTAACATCAGTACCCTTCGACGAAGTGACTCGAACCTTGTCAGCCTTTCTGGTTAAGGCACCTAGTTCCGCGGTACGCTCCTTTGTTTCAACGAGATAATCATAATTTATTCCCCATGTTCCCATCTCTTCCTCGACCGAAGCTATCCTCCCTTTGTTTCTTTCCACGATACGAGCAGCTTCAGTATGCGCAAACCTGTGGGCAAAATCCATCTCGGTCTTTATGATGAACACTTGAGTTTTCTCCATTAAAGAAGAAATGTGGGACGGCGGTTCTGGTATACCCGCCATTAACATTCCGGATTGGACGTAAGCAGAAGCGTCGAGCATCACAACATTGGCGCCTACTTGCCCTGCTATTGCGGCAAGAGCCTTTGATTCCGCGAGATGATCCTGATCTGTTAGGATCGCGACGTTCTCACCTTCCTTGACAGAGTAGCAATGATCTATTGCAAGTTTAGCTTCTCTTATTGCAGCTTCAAATGATACCATTTACAAATTCTCCTTCGCGAAAGCTTGTCAAGTTATCTCTCCGCGTTATAGTTTATGGGCCACAATGAGATAAGATATACAGCTATAAGATTAGCCTTATGAGTGATCTTATCTTTTTTTCCAAAAAAAGTACTTCTTATTCTAGATTCTAGCTTTCATAAAGCGCAAAAGTTTAGCTCAGTTGCGCAGAAAGGCCGCAAGGAGCTCCCTCAGGCGTGCAACCAACTAGTAGCAAACCTTCTACATCCGAAGACTATGAGCTGCCTCGATTCAAGTCAGACATCGCGTCCAAAGTATTCGAATCGCTCGTCGACTTCTTCATTGAGGATTACGTGTCAAAGAAGTATCCACCCGAAAAGTCGGGGTGGAGAACCCTAACCGAAATAGCTTCGAAGACTCGTATCTCTCCATCTGTATTATACGAAAAGCACACTACTGTTGGTCCTGCCTAGACGAGCCGATTCGCGAGGGATTGATCGAAACAAGGCTTTTTGCGGGCGAGAAAGGACGAGGCGGTGAAGTAACTCGTCTTCGCATCGCTTACGGCAATGTTTCCATCAAAGAGCTCGTAGACAAGAAATGTTTTCCTGCTAGGAAGATAGTTTCTAGCAAAGCTGTAGAGCTAGACACGCTCAGAGTCGCTGTCCTCCCTTTTGTGAGCATGAGTCCCGATCCTAATGACGAGTATTTCGTCGACGGATTAACTGAGGAACTTATCTCAAGAATTTCCCTGGTTAGAGGATTGAAAGTCATAGCCCGTACATCTGTGATGAGCTACAAGAAGAGAGAAATGAATGTCTCTCTAATTGGAAAAGAGCTCAATGTTGGAACTGTTTTAGAAGGAAGTGTGAGAAAGGCAGGGAATAAGATTCGAGTGAGTGCCCAACTGATCAATGCCAACACCGAGGATCATATGTGGGCGGAAAACTATGACAAGGACCTGCAGGACATATTCGAAGTTCAAAGCTCCGTTGCTCACAAAGTCGCCGGCGCTCTTCAGCTGAAGCTTCTGGACGAAGATAAAGAACGTGTCGAGACGATTGAAAACATCGAGTCCTACACCCTGTATCTCAGAGCGACTCAACTTGTACGAGAGGGTACTCAAACTAGCTGCCAACAAGCTATTGCCCTTTTGGAAGGGGCAATAGCTAGAGATCCCACCTTCTGCCGGGCATACGCTGGACTAGCGAGGGCGTGGTATATGATGTGGACGTGGAACTGGTCGGACTTCAATGTATCAGTGAATAGTGCGGAAGCTGCTGCCCTAAAAGCCCTTAAGCTGGGACCAGAATTCGCCGAAGTTCACTCGGCCATGGCAATTGTCCACCAGGCCAGGGACAGATTTGATGAAGCACGCTTGGAGCTGAAGAGGGCGATTAGAATAAACCCAAATTTAGCAGGCGTAAACCAGCTCCTTGGATGGAATCTAGCTATTTTCGGCAAATTCGACGAAGCCATAGGTTACCTCCGAAAGTCTTGCTCGCTTGACCCTCTTGGCACACAACCTGTGCTTATTTTGATTGCAGTTCTTAGAGCGGCAGGTAGGATGGAAGAGGTGCTAGAATTTGTGGAAGAGACAGAAAAGTTCCATCCCAAGGATCCTGCTATCTACACCACTATCGCTGCATATTATCTACAAAAGAAGGACTATGCTAAAGGCCTTGGCGCAATTGAACTTGGCCTAGAACTCGATCCCAGTGATCATCTGCTTAGGATGTACCAGGGCATAGCTTATGCAATGTCAGGAAGAAGACAAGAAGCGACAGACGAATTGCAAGAACTCAAGAAAGATAAATTTGAATCTAATCGCCTAAATGCACAGCTTTGGATAAACACAGCGCTGGGTGACTTGGACGAAGCTTTTAAGGCACTCATGAGGCAGGCAGAAACACATGCTTGGTGGGGCCTCAAAAAATTCGATCCACTTCTTGAGAGGTTGCGAAACGATTCTCGTTTCTCTGAATTCTGCAAGAAAGTGGGAATACCTACCTAGAGATATTGGCTCGGAAATTCCGCTAAGAGCCGTAGATTGTTGTCTTTGTTTCGGTATACGATTCAAGGCCCTCGATACCATACTCGCGACCAACACCGCTTTGCTTGAAACCACCCATGGGAACCTCGATTTCCCAGCCTCCCGCTCCATAGAGCGAGTTTACGAGAACAGTCCCAGCTTCGAGTTCTCTTGCGGCCTTCTTTGCCCTTGCAAGGTCTTTCGTCCAGACTGATGCGCCTAGTCCGTAGATAGAGCTGTTCGCTTGTTCGATCGCATCATCCATCGAGTCTACCGTGATAATCGGAAGGGCTGGGCCAAAGCACTCCTCAGAAACCAACTTACTGGTTTGGTCAACATCGGTAACCAAAGTCGGGAGATAGAAAAAGCCCTTTGAAAGTTCAGGCGAGCTTGGGGCACCTCCACCCAAAACGAGATTCGCTCCTTTTTCTATCGTATCGGAAACTTGGCGCGAGACTTTCTCTAACTGCGGCTTACTATGAACAGGGCCCATAGTCGTTTCGGGTTTCATTCCATCACCCAGAACTATAGCGGAGGCCTTCGACTTTAGCTTCTCGACAAAGATCGGCGCTATTTTTTCAAAAACATATGTTCTTTTCACACACATACAGCCCTGCCCACAGTTTCGGAATCTTCCGTTAAGGGTAGCATTCACAGCGGCATCAATATCCGCGTCGTCAGCCACGATTATCGGGTTGCTACCGCCTAATTCGAGAGTCACTCGCTTCAAGTTTGAAGAGGCAAGTTGCATGATTCTTTTGCCCGTTGCTGTGTCGCCCGTGAATGACACTTTGCGGGTCTTTGGATTTGTGACCAGTTCCTCACCAACAGTTTCGCCTGACCCCGTCACAAAGTTGAGCAACCCTTTTGGCAATCCAGCTTTCACGAAAAGTTCCCCTACTTTCAAGGTTGAAAGTGGTGTAGTACTTGCAGGTTTGATTACAATTGAATTTCCCGCGGCGAGGGCTGAAGCGAGCTTAGCACCCATTAGCAAAATTGGATTGTTCCAAGGGACGATGCCGGCCACCACTCCAACTGGTTCCTTTTCGACGACAGCCAATTTAGACGGATCCGATATGTTGACTTGTGAACCTCTTGCTTTAAGCCCAGCGTAATATTCTAGAGTATGGGCGAAGAACCTGATTTCTCCTTTTGATTCTGCGATGGTCTTGCCCTGCTCCAAAGTCATTGTAGTTGCAAGCTCTGTCTCGTTTTGCCTTACTAGATCAGATGCGACTTGGAGAATTCTGGAAATATTGATGGGTGGAGCACTACTCCCTTGCCGTTCTCTTTTGAAAGCATCATAAGCAAAATCGACTGCGGCTCTTGCATCCTCTGGAGTCCCCCTCGCAACGGTGTCTACAAGCGACCCGTTCGCTGGATTGCGTATTTCATAGGTCTCTTTTGTCGAAGAATCTACAAACTCACCGTTCAAGAACAACTTGTACGTCAAGACGAAAAATGTCTCTCTGAATTCCCAATTTCTCTTATTCATCTATGAAAAAATAGTGGTCAGAAGCAGTTTTTTGCTGACAAAATCTGCAGTAAATTGTTTTATTCAAATTCTAGGTCTCGTTTTAATGAAATCTTCCAAATGGGTTTCACAAGAATTCTGTTTGTCACGGATGTTCATGGAAGCGATCCTGTCTGGAAGAAATTCATCCGCGGAGCACAACACTACAAAGCGAATGTCCTGATTCTTGGCGGTGATATTACTGGCAAGAATGTAATCGACGTGACTGAGAATCCTGATGGCACGTATTCCTGTGAGTTCCAAGGTCAGAAGCGCGTGATGAAAAACAAAGATGAGCTAGATCAATTCGATGAAATCGTTAGGCGAAACGGCGCTTACATGTATTCAACAAGTTCAAAAGAATTGTCCGAGCTCGCTGCGGACAAATCAAGGGCTGACAGAATCTTTTCCGACCTCATACTTCAAAGATTGAAAGAGTGGATGGAGTACGCCGATTCTCATGCAACGACTCCTGTTTATGTCAATGCTGGAAATGACGACGAGCCGAGCATAGATGGCGTCTTGTCTCGGAGCAAGAAAGTCATCCAGCCAGAGGACAAAGTCATCGATATAGATTCAAAGCATGAAATGATATCTGCAGGATTTGCAAATCTTACTCCTTGGCACTGCCCTAGAGATCTGAGTGAAGAAGAGATAGAAAAGAGGCTCGAGTCAAAGATATCTAGACTCCGCGATCCTCATTCAGCGGTTTTCAATTTCCATTGCCCTCCTGTCGACTCTGGTCTTGATACCTGCGTGAAATTGGACGCTTCGTTTGATCCTCCAAAACCTATGATGGATGGAGGCGGACTGGTCTTCTTTGGAGCAGGTTCTACGTCAGTTCGGGCCGCTATTGAAAAATATCAACCGATGCTGGGGCTCCACGGACATATTCACGAATCAAAGAACGTGAATAGAATAGGAAAGACCGTATGCATCAATCCCGGAAGCGAGTACGGCGAAGGAATAATGCGGGGAGTCCTGGTTAATATCGACGAGGAAAAAGGATACAAGTCTTACCAATTCGTCTCGGGCTAGAGGACAGGCCGAAAGCTCCTGCCTTTTTCTTACCTTGATCCTTCGCAAGTCAAAATGTTCTCATTATAATTTCGTATAGACTAGAGATCTGTTCTTATATCTGCAAACAAGTTGGGAAAGGAAAGAGACCGATTATGGGTAGTTCGCAACAGAAGATATTCTCACGTAGTTCGTCTGGACTCGTGCGAGACATTGCGCCTCATCAGGCGTTTATTTACAACTTTATGGCGATTGGCCTTTGCACTTTCACCTGGGTCACACTATATTCTATTGCTTACTCTGTTCCATTATTCGGATCTGACGTAGGTGTAGCCATTCTGATAATGGCTATTGCCGCGATTCCATTCTACTTGGTCACATCTATGTTATCAACCGCAATGCCGAGATCCGGAGGAGATTATGTGTGGCAAAGTCGTGTCATACACCCGATACTTGGGTTTGCCTCAACATTCTCAGCGTGGACTGTCTGGCAATGGTATTTTGCAAGTTTCTTGGGCGTAGTTATCACTACGATTGGCTTTCAACCATTTTTTGCACTACTTGGACAAACCAGCAGCTACTACGCAGGATTGGCAGGCACACTCGCTGCGAATTTTGGTATCAACACAACCGTATTTTGGATAACCAGTCTAATTATAGTACTTGGTCTTCTTATAGCTGCAGCGGGAATGAAGTTCTACGTCAGGCTTCAATACATTCTTTTCGCTGGCTCTGCTATCTCTGCCCTAACGATTTTGTATCTCCTTGCAACAACCTCCCACGCAACGTTTATCACATCCTTTAACCATTTGACTGCACCTTTGGTTAGCAGCTACGGAAACGCCACTTTGACTAGTCAAGTTCAAGCAGCAGGCGGCTACTACCAATACATATTGAACACCGCGAACGTATCTGTTCCAGCTTTCAAGTGGGGAAATACGCTTGCATTGATGGCTATAATCTGGGTTTCGTTTGGATACGCTTTCTGGAGCATCTACAACCTCGCCGAGATAAAGAAAGCGGGCAACTTGAAAAATCAAGTCTGGATGCAAGTTGGCTCCAGTCTTCTGTTCGCGGTCTTCTTGCTTGCTCTGTGGTATCTCCTTGAAGGCGTGGTAAGTGTGAAATTCTTAGATTCCTTCTACTCCTTATTCTACAACTATGGCGGGAGCGCGGGATCCAACCCTACTAATCCACTGGCCTTCTTTTACACACCATATTATCCGGCACTCGTCGCATCAATAAGCAGCAACGTCTGGGTCTGGGGTTTGATACTTCTAGGGCTGACCTTCGGAATCTTCCAAGTAATTCTCATAGTATACTTCGCATCTACGAGAATTATGCTCGCTTCGTCTATTGATAGAGTTCTTCCTGAGAAGGTCTCCTACGTGAATAACAGAACCCATTCACCTTTGATTGCTTTGATCATTTCGGCTATAGGCTGTGAAGCTTTCTTGTATCTCATAATTTACGATGATAAGATCACAAGCTATTTCACGACTGCAGGCCTGGGTACACAAATTGCCTACATTCTCATAAGCATCACAGCTATCATTT
The DNA here is from genome assembly GCA_030041295.1 of Nitrososphaerales archaeon. Classification (GTDB taxonomy): domain Archaea; phylum Thermoproteota; class Nitrososphaeria; order Nitrososphaerales; family CADDZS01; genus JASHOD01. The sequence continues at coordinate 21,667 of JASHOD010000147.1, read as the reverse complement.
TTCCATACATGAAGAAAGACATCTTTGAGTCTTCCCCAATTGGAAGGTACAAGTTAGGCGGAGTTCCGTGGGTATCGGTCTTAGGATTTCTTGCATTGATCGTGAATGTCTATATCGCATATATCTTCGTCGCAGGGCCATCGTTTACGGGAGTAACTTCTCCAACTGTGACTTCGATCGAATTCGTGATTGGCATATTCGCCGCCTGCCTCGTAGTCTATTTGATCGCTTGGGGAGTGAGGAGAAGCCAAGGCATAGACCTCAAACTCTCATTTAGTGAAGTTCCGCCAGAGTAAGGCCCAGAATTAAAGTAATTCGGGCAGCAAACTCTATCGACGAGCCCGAGAAGACTCAGAAATAGGAATTTGCATGTTTGACGTGACTACTCAAGCCAGCGTAGTCGAAAGCGAAGAAGAAAGCGTGTCTGTCCAAGAGACTAGGCTGAAAGTAGTTGGAAAGCCGGTCATAAGAGTCGACGGACTCGAGAAGATTACGGGTACTGCGGTTTTTGCGTACGACATGGAACTCCCTAGGATGCTTTATGGCAAGATCCATCGCTCCCGTTTTCCTCACGCTGAGATTATCAGAATTGACATTGAAAAAGCTCTCAAGGTTCCTGGAGTCAGAGCTGTTGTAACCGGAAAGGATGTTTCGGACGGTCTGCGTGGGAGAGGACTTCTCGACACGCCAATTCTCGCACACGATAAGGTACGGTACGTAGGAGAACCCATATCTGCAGTTGCAGCAGAGACTCTCGAAGCCGCAGAGGAGGCTTCCGAGCTTATCGAGGTCGAATACAGAGAATTGCCTCCAGTCTTTGATCCTGAGAAGGCAATGGAAAAGGATCCAGAAGTTGTCATTCATCCGAATATTGGGAGCTACAAGAGATTGAAAGCTCAGATCTACAAAGCTGTCTCTGACCCCTCGCGACCAAACATCACAAATTACTTCAAAGTTCGAAAAGGAAACGTAGATCAAGGTTCCAAAGAAGCGGATCTGATCATCGAAAACCGCTTTTCAACCCACATGGTTCAGCATGCTCACATCGAGCCAATAGCGGTGCTAGCTAAATACGAAAACGACGGTTCTTTCACAATCTGGACTTCTGGACAGAACACTTTCAGAACACGAAGGGAATTAAGTGATGCGCTGAAAGTCCAAGAGACAAAGATTCGCGTTATTGCCCTAAGGCATGTTGGTGGAGGCTTTGGGAACAAGGGAGCTGGACATATCGAGCCGATAGTTGCTTCGCTTGCGCAAAAGACAAGAAGACCTGTAAAAATTTCGCTCACCCGAGACGAGGTCTTTACTGCCACGAGCGTGCGTCACCCTTCAGTCACTTACATCAAAGACGGAGTGAAAAAGGATGGCACAATTACTGCTCGGGAGATCAGATTAATTTACAACGGTGGAGCTTACTCGCTTGCAGGCAACGTTGCCGTTGGAAATTCGATCCATGCAATGACAAGCGTATATCGCCTACCTAATTTGAAGGCTGACATTTACAGAGTATACACAAATGAAGTACAAGGAGGAGCTTTTCGGGGTTTTGGAGCTCCCCAGATTTATTTTGCCATAGAATCCCAGATGGACATAATCGCGGAAAAGCTCGATATGGATCCTATCGAGTTTAGAAGGAAGAATTTACTAAGGGAAGGAGAAAAAACTGCGATAGGACATCGTCTATTATTTGATACAATCGAAGAGTGTATCAGCAAGACGGTCGAGGCCGTTAAGTTGAATCCGCTTCCAAGAAAGGAGGGCAAGTGGGTCTACGGCACGGGATTCGCGATTTCAAAAGAACAATGCGATGTCTCTTTTCCGAGCATGGCATATGCGAGACTCCTCGAAGACGCCACTGTGGAAATATGGACAGCCGCGACCGATCCAGGAGAGGGGATTCACACTGTCCTATCGCAAATCGCAGCGGAAGAAATGCAGATCCCCATTGAGAGTGTCAGACTTATAACTTCAGATACGGGACTCACGCCAGTAGGAACGGGAGCATCAGGTAGCAGACAGACTTCGCAGATGGGCATGGCTGTAAAACTGGCTTGTCAGGATCTGAAAAAGAAAATACTTGCAGTAGCCTCCAGAAAGATTGGAATTAAAGAGGACGCACTTCAAATTACTGCTGGAAAGATTGAGGTCGTCCAGAGCGGATTCGGTGTTGCCGGTCAGACGGTCCAATCATCTTCGCTTAGTTATCCGGATCTTTTCAATCCGGGGCCAATGGGCGGGTCGTATGTTCCGGAAGAAGGAACTATGATGGGAAAGGCAATTTGGATGCCAAAGACCGGGGAAATAGATTCTGAAACGGGTCAGTGTTCTACAGACAGAGCTGTTGCATATTACACTCCTGTCGCTCAAGCCGCCAGAGTTGCAATCAATACTGAAACAGGCGCAATAAAGATTGTCGAATATATCGGTGCAATCGATGTTGGTAAAGCGATTAACCCGCTTAACGTGATCGGACAAAACGAAGGGGCAATAGCGATGGGAGTAAATGGCATAATCAACGAGGAAATGGTCCTAGTAAACGGGAAGGTGTTGAACCCCGACCTGAAAGATTACAAGCTACAGAGTATAATGGAACAATTCCCGATAAAGTCAATAATCTTGGAGAACTACAATCCTGATGGTCCTTTTGGGGCAAGAGGATGCGGGGAAGCTCCTATCAGCCCTGTAGGTCCCGCAATTGCAAACGCTGTCTACGACGCGATTGGAATTCGATTTTTTGATCTTCCAATAACTCCCGAGAAAATGCTACTTGCTCTAAAGAAGAAATGAATTGTGAGAGTCGGAAAAAATGCCAATGAAGAAATCAAGTACAAGAAGCAAAGGTACAATCAAAGTCGTCACATTCGAAGGAGGCCAGAAGGTTAATCTCGGTAAAGGTAGCTTCTCAAACCTCATCCTCACTAGTGCAACTCTAAAAGGCAGCAACAAGAACATGATGGGCTATTCCGTTTTCACACCTGGTATGGATACAAAACAGAAGATCCACGTGAACGCAGAAGAACTTGCTTATGTTATTTCAGGTTCAGGCAGTATCACGGTCGGTAACAAATTATTTCCTTTTCGCGCAGGCGATTCCTTGCACATTCCCTCTGGACTTCCACACGGCGTGAGAAATGATGGAAAACAAAATGTGGTAATGGTCTTCTTCTTTTCGTCAAAAGCTTATCCAAAAACTATCGACGGTTAACCCTAGCAGTTCAAGTATCTAGTAATCGTAGTCTACTACGGACCTGGATGCTTGAAGATTACTTTGAAACTCGTTTCTTTGGTATTAAGAGCAGATGTCGCAAGGTCGGTAATATTTCCTGCCTCATTTGTGATAACTCCTTTGAACAGCTTTGTCGCGGTTCCGAATCCGCCAATGGGTTCAATCTTTCCTCCGATAGTCGCGTAGCAAGTCCCTTTGATGTGAGTGCTCGATCCTCCAAATGAGACACTTTTGAAGTTCGTGATAGGACAATCAATTTGCACTGTTGCGTTACCACAGTTGCCAGTATCAGTGAGAACTTCTGCTGAATTCAGAGATGCAGAAACTACAGAATCATTTTGGACGGATGATTGTCGAGTTGTGACATCTGTCACATTATAGATAAAATTTCCTTGAACCACGTTGATGCTGACGAAGATGGTATCGCCTGCATTAGGAGTTACTGTTGAAATTATAAAGCTCACATTATTGATAGCATAGTATGATGGTGTTGTGTATCCTGCTGGGCAGTAAGCCAGAGCCCCTGCATACTCAAAATCGTCGCTTTTGTTTAAGTCATCTAGGGCAGCGAAAAAGTACATCTCTTGTTCATGCGGTGAAGAAGAATTACAGGTTACGCTTGGGAGCATAAATGAGGCCTCAACCGAACTTACAGAACCATTCGTCGAAAGATCCGCATACCCTGACCAATGTGGATTCTTATCAACCTTAATGGTAGCAGGGGAAGAGGGAGCGAGCTTTGATATGCCTGCAGAATACGGTGGAGTGACAGGCCCGGAATACGCGCTAACTGGAAATGCCAGGATTATGCCGCTTAAAATAAACCAGATGACCAATATCAAAATAACAACAGTGGCTCTACTCACCAAGTGGGTGTGCATGGAATTCATTTGCGTCGATGAGTTCACAATTATGAGAACAAGATAACGATTACCACTATAGTCTATTGTTGACACTGCAGCTCGAAGTGTACTTATCCTAACGAGTAGTGAACTAAGAATAGCTCTTTAGAACACTTTCGAGTGCATCCATAGTTGCTGAAACGAATGGCATGTGCGCTGAATATCCCATGTGACCAATTCGCAAAACCTTCCCTTTTAATTCCCGGTATCCCCCGCCGATCAAAATCCCATAATTCTTTGCGATATCCGAGATAATCTTTGCATCATCTACATGCTCTGGCAAAGATATTGCAGTTACGGTGGGCGAGCAGAACCTTTCTTCTTCTGGCCATAGTCTCAATCCCAATTCCAATGTCCTTTTTCTCACATAGCTAGAGACTACCTTGTGCCGCTCTAGCACGTTTTCAAGTCCTTCCTCCAAAATTTCATCTAAGGCAGCAGCGAGGCCGTATACCTCTCCCGTGAAGGGTGTGAAGGGAAATTTTTTAGATTGTAACCATGATTCTTTCCAGTCCAGCAAAGATAAGTATGATACTCTGATCGGATTCTTCTTTTTCTCAATCTTTTCCCAGGCAAACGTGCTAACTATCATTGGAGTGAGCCCTGCCGTTGACGATAGGCACTTTTGTGACGCACTGACCGCGATATCAATTCCCCATTCATTTGGCAGAAATTCCACCCCACCCAGGGAAGCGACGCAATCGACTATCGTTAGCATTCCAAGACTCTTTGCTTTCTTGCATATCTCTTTGGGAGGATTAAGCAATCCAGCAGGTGTCTCGCAATGAACAAGAGTCATTGCAACCGCATCTTTGTTCTTTTCTAGAAACTCTAGAGCTTTAGAAGTATCAAAGCACCTCTTTGTATCTTCGTGGAAATATACCGGCTCTGCCCCGACGTTCTTTACATAGTCTCCAAACCACTTTCCGAAAGGCCCATTTTCGAAAACGAGAACCTTCTCTCCAGGATTGACAGAGCAAACTACTGCAGCCTCTAAGCCGAGTACCCCTTCGCCTTGTAGAATCAGAGTATCAAGATCGCCAGCTCGAAAGACCTGTGCAAGTTTCTTTGTGGTTTCGTCAAAAAGGCCGACGAATTCTTTGTAATAGTGATAGATCGCAGGCTGTGCCATTGCAGAAAGTACCCTTGGAGAAACCTCCACCGGGCCCGCTGTCATCAAGAGTTTAATATCGCCTCGAGCTTTATTCCACATTCTTTTTCCCTGATACTCTGAGATTCCCATCATTGTCTCAAGCTATTAAGTCATTTTCGACACTTCATTTTCTGGAAGACTCTGGAGCACATCTTTGACCGAAACGAATGCTTTCAAGAGATTTTCAAGAACTATCTTTGAGCGAAATTTCGGCCTCCATTTTTCTTCTGAAAGTATGTCACTAATTACAAAGACGGCTGCAGTATCAATTCCTCTGAGCTGTCCTACCGCGAAAAGGGCAGAGGCTTCCATTTCAACAGTCAGGACCCCTTCAGATCTATATCGTTTCAGTTCATCGATTGTTTCGCGGTAAGGAGCGTCGATAGTCCGGCTTGGCCCCTTGTGAACTCTCAAGAGTTTTGAATTTAGTGAATGATAAAGTAGGTCAGTCAGTTTCTTCGAGGAGAAAGCGTACTTGCTATGCTTAACGTAATGATGAGACGTTCCTTCATCTCGGACACCTTTAGTGCAAACAACTATATCGCCTATTCGAAGCTTGTCCGTAATTGCCCCTGCCGTTCCAATTATGACAAATCTCTTCGCGCCCCAACCTAATAGCTCTTCCATGTGCAAAACTGTTGCCGGGGCTCCTATTCCAAAACTTGCAAGCATCCCGATTTTGTTACTAGATCCTATGGAATACAGCTTGCGAATATTTCCAAGCACTCCTCTAATCTCCGAAATCTTGTGAAGATTTTCGATACTTTCGGCCAGCCTCATTGAATAGCATAAGATGACAGATTCTGGGATCTTCAATTTTGGTACTGAACCGATCTTCTTTTTGTATTCGATGTATTCATTCACACTGAATACAGCTTTGGAAGTGTGTTTGCCCTTCATTTTGGGATAGGCCAATTTTGTTTACCTTGATCCTTGGAACTGCAGTAGTTTGAAGAAGACGATGATTTCGATTTATTTCGCTTTATGCCCATGTAACCTTATTATTCGTATACTTTGGTATGAGATTTTGAACATAGCAACATGGTAGAAAATACAAAATCGATTAGTGCAACCAAATTTCTTCGTAGAAAAATAGGCAAGTCAAACGTTTCAGAACGACCTTTTGTCGTCTCGGAGTCTTGCCTTGCCGAAGTCACGAAGAAAGTCTTCGGAATGAGAGAAACCCATTCGCATCTGATGGCAAGACCAACGAACATCGGTCAAGTTCGAGAAATTGTCAGATACGCCAACCGAAACGCGATACCCATTTTTGTTCGAGGATCAGGAACAGGGTATTTCGGCGGAGAGCTTCCAACCCGATTCGGGATCACAATTGAAATGACTGCTCTTGACAAAATTAGGGTGTTCAGCCGGGAAATTGGTTACGTGGTTTGCGATGCGGGAATTGCTGTAAATGCTCTAAATCAATACTTGAGAAAGCGGGGTTATTATTGGCCGCACAATCCCGGCAGTCGAAAGTGGGCCACCGTTGGCGGTAGCTTGGCATCCCTTGGTGTTGGAACCTTCAGCACACGATACGGATATGCGACAGACTCGGTACTATCGCTTAAAGTCGTTACTCCAACTGGCGTCATTTTCGAGACGGGATCTAACATGCCACATGACATGTCGTCTCTGAATTTAATTCAGCTGATCTGCTCGTCAGAAGGCACACTAGGTATTATTGTCGAGGCCAAGCTAAAGATATTTCCGATACCTGAGGCTCGAAAGGCAAGTATCTTTTACTTTAAGCATATATCTGATGCAGCAGCATGCGCTAGCGAAATATTTCGTTCGGGCATCTGTCCGGAATCTCTGGAAATCGAAGATCTTTCGAGATTTACTTCGGAGGGGCTGGCTCCGGTCATGCCCCTAAAAGACCCTAGAATTGAAAGATTACAATTAGACCGTTATCAAGCAATTCTTTTTGTTAATAACGCTGGTTCAAGGAACCAAGTATCCTCGGCAACAGCCCAAATCGAAAGGATCTCGGACAGGAATAATGGGAAGAAAATTCTTGACGAGAAAATAACTGATCTTTACTGGAGATCGAAGACTGAAATTTCATCTTGGGCCGCAGATAAGACCCCCAAGAACAAAGTGCACACCTTCGTTCCCGCAATTCCGCTATGCAAAGCGCCTGAATTCGAAAAGCGCTATGCCAAAATTGCACGAAAATATCGGAGAATAACTCCTGCGGGGATAGGTTATTTTCTCATATTCCGAAATGAGGAATGTACCGCAAGTGCCCGGACAATGTTAGATGAAACAGATCCACTGTCTATTCGGGAGTATGAGAATTTTGTAAATGATCTTGCAAGAGAAGTAGTGAGGATGGGTGGCACCATTGCTTCAACTTTTGGACTGGGCACAATTCTCGTTGACGTGACGAAGAAAAACGCCGAGTCGAAAAGCTGGTACGAGCTGTCCTTGAAATTGAAGAAGACGCTCGACCCCAAGGGGATAATGAGTCCTGGAAAGAAATTTTGACCGGGAGAAATGCCGACTGGAATTACTCAGAGAATCAATCAGTGAGAGTGAAACAATGGCAAATTTTCGGTTTTGTTAATTCTAAAGCCTCATCAAGCGCTAGAAGGAACAACGCCAGCTCAATGCGCTGGAATCTACGAAGTAGGAATTCGTTAGACTTGCTCTGACAAACTCTCGGAGGGAATTAAGTAGCAAAAGCAAAAGGCCTTTCAATAATTGCTCCCTATGGTCAATGGGGACACAATTTGAGAAAATTGGAGTTGCTAGTCTCAGGTATTCTCGTTCTAGCTGGTTTGGCCTCAATTGCTTATGTAGCTATTCCGCTCTACGAGCTCCCAACTTGCAACCTGATAGAACCGACCGAGTTCGGTTGCCTCCGAGATTCTATTCTTTCAATCTTTCCTTACTATTTCTACGCTGGATTACCATCAGTTTCTCTGGGTTTCGCCGTACTTTTCTTTCCATTTATGGAAAATTGTCAAAAGCATCACCCGAAATTGATCACCTAGTTAAAGCCGAACAGAATTACCCGAAGATTTAAGAAAACCTCTTTTTCCATCGTATTTGAGGGCCCCATCATTCCCTTCTCGCCGGCGGGGAGCTCAGTATCTATCTATAGTTCGATCCCTCAGTAAGAGTGTCAGAAGTGATAGTTGTCATCATTCCATTTTATATTCCGAATAGAAGCGCCGATTTCATCGGCGTGTATTCCTTTATAAAAGCCTAAAGCTTTTGCTTTAGGGCGTCCCGGCAACGAGGAAAATCCGACAGGGCTAAATTCCCAAAGCCTTGTGAGCGTTTTCGTAAAAAATCAATTCTAACTGTCTATTTGTAAGGTCGGCCGAACAGATCCTGTCTATCTCTACCGCGGGTTCGTGGAAGGGACTGTCAGAGCCGTACATCACACGATCTTCGCCGACTCGAACCATCGCTTCTTTGATCTTCGAATGCATAGGCATCCCGGACGTCTCTAGCCAAATATTGTCGTTACGTAGTGCTGTGTTGATCGCGGCTTGAATGTAGACGCCATGCCCGTGGCCCATGTGAAGCATTATGATCTTAATATCCTTGAAATTCTCCGCGAGTTCTCCGATACTCCAGGGAAGAGAAAACGGCGGATGTCCAGAGTGGATCGCGACCGGGACTTTCGCCTTACGCGCCTCCTCCATTATAGGATACACGATGTCGTCGTTTGGAAGAAAGGAGTGAATTAACGGATGGAGCTTGATTCCCTTAAACTTCCATTCGCGAAGGGCAGTTCTTACTAATCGCACTGCTTTCTCTTTTTCGTTCGGATTCGGCCACACATATCCTACAAGAGCTTTAGGATATTTCTGAATAGCTTTTCGGACTAGCCTATTGTCGGTGTAAAATAAAGCTGACTTCTTCACATTGTATAAATTCATCTGCTCGACAAGTTCATCAGTGGTTGATTCAATGCCTGCCCAGCTTCTGAATTTCCCTATGTGAGTGTGCGCATCTATGATAGGGCCATCGTATCGCTTTGGGACCCAGACTTTCATTGGAGATTCCCTGATTAGAATCTCCTCTAACTCACACGTTTCAGTCTTTTCGTTGATTCCGAATTTCTAAAGTGATGTAGCACGTTTGGCTCTTATTCGGGCGGGAGCTCGTTGAATATTGCGTTGATGTTCAGATTCTTGCTCTTGTTGTAGAAGTAAGTGGCAAGATAGATAGCAATCGCCGCGCCGAGTACTCCGGCCAAAATAAGCTCAGCTCCCAAGTGGAATGGTCCAACAGCCGGATTAATTATTGAATAATAGGCCATATAACCGAATACGGCTATTCCAATAACACCAAGGATCGACAAGGTCGGAATTCCCAGTGGATTCTTCTGTCCCGCGGTCGTCTGGTATAGTGCCTTCTTTCTGTAGGGAAGAACAATAGCGCATAGAGACGTAAGTATCCATACTATTGCTAGTAGAAAGATTGAATTCACCTGAGTAGTTATGAAGCTCGTATAAAACTCAAGATACATCGGGATCACAGCCGCGCAACAGATTAGAACTACCGCGTAAGTGGGAGTTCTGAATCTTTCACTAACGTGCGCGAACTTTGTCGAAATCATGCCGTCAAAGGACATTGACATGACAAGACGGCTCAGAAAAGTGAAACCGAGCCAGCTCCACCCCATATTTGAAACAAAGAGGCCCCCAAAGATGAACCAGGCAAGAGCCGCATTCGGGTTGATTGCGCTTGCGAAAACTGTTGGCACTGGCGCATTATACCCGTTTGCCACAGCATAAGCTTCCACGAATGAGATATTTACCACGTGATCAAGCAGGTACGTGAGACCAAACCAGACAGCGATCGAAACTAGCTCAGCTCCTACAAGACCGTAGAGAAGGCTCTTTCTTGGATTCCTTATCTCGCCTCCGACCATCTGCATGACAGGATACGGACCTATACTGACGAACAATACAGGAATAACAACAGATAGGTTTCCAAGACTTGTTCCTGGTGTGTAACCTTTAGCGGCTGCACTAATGAATATGTTCTGAGTGCTATTGATGAAAGGTGCCGCATTAGTATTGAAATCAGTTACAAACTGCGCATGACTGGTCGAAAGAAATATGGCCGCAACTACAAGAAGTGTTACGAAGGCATATCCAAAAAAGCCGTAAATCACGTAGCGAAGAATCTTTCCTCCAATGATCGTCACGACCCCGCCGATTGCGATCAAAAGCAGCCCTAAAATAAAAAGCGTGTTCAAATCGGGAGTAGCTCCGTAAGGAGTGTACGTATTTCCAAATGTGGACATGAAGCTATTGTGAAGTATGTTTCCGGCAAACGCTATTTGACTACCAGCTTCTTCGAAAGCCCAGAAAGGTCCTGAACCTGCTGAAACAATAATTGCAGCAAAGAAGAAGAAACCAGCAATAAATCCAACCAAAGGATTTAGGGCCCTTGAAACAAAGACATAATCTCCGCCTGACCTTGGCATAATAATGGTCATTTGCCAATAAAGCAGAACTATAACAACCGCTATGATCGCCCAGACACCAAGACTAGCGTAGTAGTTTACATTTTGATACCAATCTGGGGTTACCCAGAAAATGCCCGCCCAACTGCTGAGCCAGGGGAAATAAACTATAGACCAAGCAAAGACGGCAACGGCGGAGATCTCTCGCACTAATCCAGTAGCGTTTCTACTAAACATCGCTGGTTTCGGTTCGGGTTTCATATTCAGATTACAAGCCGAACACTCCCTGACATATTTATACATTAATTCAACATGCTAAGAATTGCAAATCATCCTAGCAATGGCCTATAATGCGAATTTTGGCGTTAAAACGATAAAAAAGATAAGATCGTGCATATTTTCGGCAGAATTATTATTCTCGGTAGACCCGCTTTGGGATAGTCAATTTAGAGCAATTTTTGCTTCCCAAGATCATGAAGTACAGCACGCGAAGCATTGTAACCGGGCAGGCCGCTTACTCCCCCGCCTGGATGCGTGCCTGCACCTGTAATGTACAGATTCATAATTGGAGTTTTGTAGCCCGAAAGGCCTGCAGTGGGTCTTAGGTTGAACATTTGATCTAAGGACATGTCGGCATGGAAGAAATTGCCGGAGGGAAGAGCGAGCTCCCTTTCCCAATCGACCGGAGAGGCCGAATATTTCTTCAAAACGAGTTTCTTCACATTTGGGGCGTACTCTGAATAAATGTCAAGAAGTTGATCTGCGACTTCGCCTTTGATTTCATCCCAGTTCTGATTGTTTACAAGCTTGTACGGAGTATACCTTGTTTCAAGAGAAAGAACGTGCTTACCATTCGGCGCAAGACTTTGATCGACGGAGCTCGGAAGCGCAACCATCAATCCCGGCTCTTTTGGATTAACTCCGTACTTGTATTCGTCATAAGCTCTTTCCAAACTTTCTAGCGATGGTGAAATGAACCCGGCTGCGCAGTGACATTCATTGACTTCATCCGTCGGATTGCAAGAATATTTAGGCAGCCCGTTCAGCGCAAAATCAGCTTTCATCGCGATCCCATTAGCAATCTTGATTTTTTGGACGTCCGCGACAAATGAGGAATCCAAATGTTCTTCTCCTACTAGCTTAAGAAACGTTTGCTTTGGATCGCACGCTGAGAGTACAATTTTTGACTCGATGATCCTGCCGTCTTTGAGTTTGACTCCAGCAACTTTCCCCTTTGCGATCTGGATTTGTTCGACCTCTGAATTCAATTGGATCACGCAGCCATGAGATTGTAGCATCCGCACAAGCGCATCGATAAGTGCGCCGGATCCGCCGTATGGACGGGAAAGTTTTCTCGCTGACAGATGCCAAGCGACCGTCCAACCGGTCCCCTTTTGCGACGGTTGCAGTCCGATTGCCGCCGGGCCTAGGAATGCAATTGGAACTTTCACGTACTCCGTTTCGAACGTTTCGTCGAGGATTTCTTTCGCGCTCGTGAAAAGTATCTGGAAGAGCTTGTCAGATTCCGTGCCTCTAAGTTCCGTCGCGAGATCGAACATTGACATAGGCGCTGCTAGACCCATGCTGCCAAGGAGCTCACTCAGCGGCTCAAAATCGTCGACAAACTTTCTGTAGGCTGTTGCATCGTGCTTTGAGAAATTCTGGATGTGCGAAATGGTCTTTTCGACATTCTTGTAAAAGACCATGTACTTCCCGTCTTTGAATGGGGCAAAAATCGTGGGGTCAATCTCGTAATATCTCAGCCCGTATGCTGCAAGACCGAGCTCTTCGATTATCGGGGTGGCTCGTATCAGATACTGTTCCAAACTGTAAACGTTGAACTTAAAACCTGGGATTAGATCGCTAGTCCTCACGCATCCTCCTGCAATGTTCGATTTCTCGAGCACAAGGACTTTGAGTCCTTCTTTTGCTAGTAGGTCTGCGGAAACGAGGCCATTGTGTCCAGCTCCAATAACAATTACGTCATAGCGCGCCATATACTGACTGACAGAGACCTATTCGCAGGACTTCGTATAAAAATATCAAGCGGAACGCTCAATGATTAAAAGATCCTTCCGAAAATGATCCTGTGAATTGAGGTTGAAGCGTTAGTAAGTCAGGGTTTGAAAATATGCTCTAGACCGCAACGAAATTTAATGGCTTTTGAAAATCACTTTGATGACTGTTCAGCGAAAAATAAAGGATCTGAAAGCTAATTGTCGGTAAAACTCGTCGGCCAATCCATGAAGAGAGTCGAAGACCCTAGGTTATTATCGGGCAAAGGATCCTTCATTGACGACATCAACCCTCCTAATGTCATCTATGCGGAGTTTGTGAGAAGCACATATCCTCATGCTCGAATAACGAGGATAGACACGTCGAACCTCGCCAATGAAAAGGGATTCGTAGCTTGTTTTACTTCGAAGGACTTCGACGGCATAGTTAAACCTCTTCCGATCCCGCAGGAACATCAGGCTCCGATCCCACCTATCTGGCCGCTTTCAAAGGGCAAAGTAAGATGGGTTGGGGAACCGATTGCCCTTGTTCTCGCTAAGGAGAGGTATGTTGCGGAAGACCTCGTCTCGCTCGTGGAAGTAGACTATGAGCCGCTACCTGCCGTCATTGATCCAGAAGTGGCCCTGAATGCCAGCGCTCCAAAATTGTACGAGGACTGGGAGGGTAATCTGCTGAAGTACATGGAAATCAAAGGAGGTGATGTTGGGAAAGCGTTTGCAGAAGCGGAGGTGGTTGTAAAGGAAAAAATCAAGACTCATCGCCACACCGCCGCCCCAATTGAAAACCGTGGGGTGATAGCAAAATTTGATTCGCTTTCGGGCAAGCTTGACGTTCTCAGCCAAATTCAATTTCCTCATGTGGGAAGAACTTTGTTTTCAAAGATCTTGGGAATGGAAGAAGGCAAAATTCATTTTCGAATGCCCGATGTTGGCGGCTCCTTTGGACTAAAAGGACATGTTTTTCCGGAAGATGTCGCTGTCTGCGCGGCGGCTCGTCTAGTTCCAGACACACCAATCAAGTGGATTGAGAAACGTACCGAAGATATTTCCTACTCGGTACAAGAGCGGGAGCAAATTCACTACATAGAAATCGCGGCGAAGAAGGATGGTACTATTTTGGGCGTCAAAGACAAGCTTGTCGCGGATATGGGTGCGTACGGAGCGTCCCCTTGGGGTGGACTAACCTTTACGACTACTTTGACAGGAGGATTTTTGCCTGGACCATATCGCTTCAAGAGCTATTTTTTCGAACACTGGGCAGCCTTGACAAACAAGACTCCGATGGGATCTGTCCGCGGGCCTGGTATGTTTTCGGCCAACTTCATAATGGAGCGAGCCATTGATATCCTTGCGCATAAATTGGATCTAGACCCGTATGATGTCAGAATGCGTAATTTGATACGCCCGGACGAATTTCCATTTACTTCAGCAAGCGGAATCGTATATGACAAATGCAGCCTTTCTGAATCGCTGAAACTCGGCTCCGACCTCGTAAAATACAAGGAGCTAAGGAAGGAGCACGAGGAGCTGCGAAAGAAGGGAATCTTTCGCGGGATTGGAATAGCTTCATTGATTGAAATAGGCGGAATAGGCTCGGCAATTCTGGGACCTTCCGGCTCAGTCACACTTGGCTATGAAGTTGCAACCGTACGGATTGAACCGGACGGCTCGATCAAGGTCTATACGGGCCTTGCGCCACACGGCCAAAGCTCTGAGACTACATTATCACAGGCGGTCGCAGACGAACTGGGAGTCCCGCTTGACAAGATAACTGTTGTGTGGGGAGACACGGACCAGGTTCCATATGGAATGGGAACTTGGGGTAGCCGCGGAGCCCCGCTCGGTACGAGCGCGGCGATCCTCGCATCGAAGAAAGTCAAACAGAAAGCGATGGCTATAGCCGCTGGAATCATAGAAGCGAGGGCTGACGACATGGAAGTTTTTCCGGACGGAAGGATTTCTGTCAAGGGAACGCCAACTTCAGTTAGGGCGTTAAAGTCGGTTTCGTGGTCAGATGTTGCTTCCATCGCCCTACGTCGGCCCGACAAGCTTCCGAAGGGAATGGAGCCCGGTTTAGAAGCGACAAGTTTCTTCGAGCCCGAAGTACCTGCAACATGGAGCAATGCCATGACCTTCTGCGAGGTTGAGCTAGACGTAGATTCGGGAAAATTCAAGATTCTGCGATTCCTCGTTGTCGAAGATTGCGGAAAGATGATTAATCCAATGGTTGTCGAAGGCCAGGTGCAAGGAGGAATTGTAGAAGGGCTTGGCGGCGCTATTTTCGAAGAGATTTCCTATACTGAAGACGGGCAAATAAGGGGCGGAAACTTCCTCGACTATTTACTTCCCTCAGCCAAGGAAGTCCCGAATATTGAGGTATCGCACTTGGAAACATATTCGGAACAAAATCCATCTCAAACGAAGGGTCTCGGAGAAGGTGGAACCATAGTTGCTCCAGCAGCGGTGGCAAATGCAATCGAGGATGCACTATTAGCTCTTGCTGGAAAGAAGAAGAAGATCACGGAAATTCCGCTAAAGCCAGAAACAATATTCAATGTGTTTAGGAAAGATAACGGATAACCATGAGATGCCCTGACTGGTTTTAAATATCGTGAAGACCCTCTACGCAAAGACGCGTGAGGAATGGCAACGTTGGCTTCAAAGAAACCATCTATCCGAACCTGAAATCTGGCTCCTTTTCTTTAAGAAGGAGGTCAAGATAGAAACCATCAACTACGACGAACCGTTAGACCTAGCTTTATGCTTTGGTTGGATAGACAGTCTTGTAAAGAGGATCGACGAAAGGAAATATGCTAGAAAATTCACTCCTCGAAAGCCAGGTAGTATTTGGTCGAAACCTAACAAACTCCGGATGGAAAGGCTGATCAAAGATCCCAGAATGACGAACCGCGGCGCCAAGCTCTTTAGGGAAAGAACTTCAGAGATTTCATTTGAAGAAAAATTCAAGGCAAATGAGCTCCATTTTCCAAATGAGTTTTTGACTGCCATCAAGATGAACGAGCGGGCGTGGCAGAACTTTCAAGCTCTTTCGTCCAGCTACAAGAGACAATATCGGATGTGGATTACTGGCGCGAAAAGAGATGAAACGAGAGACCGCAGAATCAAAGAGGATGTTGCATTGATTTCAAAGAATGTAAAATCACTAATGAAATAAGAGTCGGGTTTGGTGATAGCGGCTTTGATACACGGGTAGACCTCTAACACCAATGCCAAGCTTGGTAGGACATTTGAGCTCAAAGATCGTTATTATCCGAATTTATTGAAAATCAATCACTATCAATTCCTTGTCTGTTCGTTCCTTCTTTCTCTTAGTATTTTGATTAGATGGGAATCCCTTTTTCTCAACACTTCGTCGACAGTTTGAGAACCGCTCTTCCAATTGTAAAACCCCTTGCCGCTTTTTATTCCCGTTTCGCCTCTCGCTACCATGTCTTTGACTATCTTTTGAGGTTCGACCGAATCGTCGAGAGTTTTGTATAGCCCTTTCGCTACGTTATTCACAAGATCAACGCCAGATAGATCTGCGAGCTCTAGAGGTCCGACGACTTCAAGCCTTGTTCCTAATGCTTCTCTGACAACAGTGTCGACGTCCTCGGCAGAAGCTACACCTGACTCTACTAGATATGTCGCTTCCCTTATCATGGAATAAAGAATCCGGATTCCGATTTGGCCCGCAATGTCTTTGCGAACTATTGCTGGTTTTTTCCCTATGTCGCGCAAAATTTCAACGGTCTTGGAAACTATGGAATCATTTGTCTTTTCTCCGTATACTACTTCGACCGCCGGCATCAGGTGGGGCGGGTTCCAAAAATGAGCTCCAACCACTCTTTCCGGATGGTTTGTGGCAGAAGCAATTGAGCTTATAGGTAGGCTGGATGTGTTGCTGGCTAGGATTGTTTCAACAGATGAAGCACCGTCGAGCTTACGAAATGTGTCTTTTTTCACTTCGAGATTTTCAAACACTGCTTCAACGATGAAATTTGATTTGGCGGCGGCTTGTTCTATGCTCGGTTCGAGTGAGATTCGGGATGAAATCTTGTCGATCGGCTCACTCGTTAAACCTTCCTGTTCAAGTATCGAAAGTGTCGACTTGGCTTGCTCTAATGATTTGTTCAGTATTTCTAAATTGAGATCTACTAAAATTACATCGTGACCTCCAATCGCGAAAGCTAATCCTATGCCTCGCCCCATCAAACCAGATCCTATGACTGCAACTTTGGCCCTGTCTGTGTTCAAAATTACCTGCCAGCAAGGAAGAATTTCTTGCCCCACTTATTTATGGAAGCTTGAATGAAGTTTTTCGAAAGTCGAAACCGGGATTTATCCAATACAGCTCTCTGCTTCTTACGATGCGTGAACTGAACGCTTTTCTAAGAGAGAAACCGCACAGGTTTTATCTTACTCGAATTGCCAGTATTCAGACCAGAAGAATTCGTCTCGAGTGAAGTCGAAAAGGAACTCCTCGCCAAGCTGAAATCTGAAGGTAAAAGAGGACGAATCATAGCCGGAGGAACGGGATTCTATGAGCTGGCAAGACGCGGCTACATCCCGGAAGTAAAAACTATAGTTTCGATCATGGGACTCAATTTGTCTTATGTTAGGAATACCCGGGAACACGTGGCTATTGGAGCTACAACGACGCTTCAGAGTCTTCTCGAATCACAAGCTGTAATGGAACCTGGGCTCGAAGCAATCGATGATGCGTTAAAAGAAATCAGGCCTGTTCAAGTGAGAAACGTCGCTACCGTCGGGGGAGAGATTTGCATATCTGTTCCGATAGTAGATCTACCTACGGCTCTTTTGGCCTGCGACGCTTCTCTTCGCATCGTTTCTGAAAAAGACGAACGAACTCTCAGGCTGGACGAATTTTACATTGACGCATTTCTCACCAAGCTTCGCTATGGAGAGTTTGTCAAAGAGATCATTCTTCCAAAGCCACAAAATATCGAAGGAAAATCCTCGAAAAGAGCTTCAGCGTTTCTCAAGTTCGGCCGAACGGCATACGATTTCAATTTGATAAATTGCGCAGTTATGTTATCGTGCGAATTGTCAACGAAGAAGATTCAAAAGATCAAGATATCTCTGGGGGGAATAAAGCGCACACCCATGAGAGCTACAGAGGTTGAAGAAAAATTGGAGAATCGTCGTCCGGAGGAAAATCGAATTCTCGAATCGGTTCAAGCATCTTTTTCCAAAACGAATTTACTTCCTTCGGTTCACGGGTCAAATGAGTACAAACACGAGCTGCTTCCTATTATAGTTCGAGATTGCGTCATGAAGGCTTACGACCGTTCTCTTCAGAATAATTAGGGTTGTGAAATAGGGCTTGTCAAAGTCGGTCAGAGTTTTACAAGAAGATACTGTCAATCTACACGTAAACGGAAAGGATTTCGAGGTATCCGTCAAACCGTACGATACCTTATCCAGAGTTTTGAGAGAAGAGATAGGATTAACCGGCGTAAAACGTGGGTGTGATTACGGCGGATGCGGCGCATGCACTATTTCGCTAGATGGGAAAGCAATCTACTCCTGCATGTATCCCGCTCAACATGCCGCGGGCAAGGAAATTCTTACGATTGAGGGTGTAGCGGCGTCCTCGCAGGGTCAAGTTACCTATGAATCATTGTCTGAGATCCAGAAGAGTTTCTTGAACAACGGAGGACTGCAATGCGGCTATTGCACTCCTGGAATTATGATGTCAACCAAGTGTCTGTTGGAGAAAAATCCGGAACCTTCCCTTATTGAAATCAAAGAAGCCCTCGCGGGAAATATTTGCAGGTGTACAGGATATGGGCGTATCATTGAATCAATTCTTCAAATCGGAAGACAGAACCACAGTCAAGATAAAAGCACCAGCAAGTGATAGCTCTTGGTTGGCAAATGCGCTCGGGCGATTTCTCTTTTAGCCGATTATATGAACAAAACAGACGAGACGAGAGAATTCATTTCTGATTGGAGTAGCACAATACGGTTTGAACTGAGCGGAGAGGAACCTTTCGGACTAGTGTTCAACAGCGATGAAAATGTCTCTTTCAAGAACGGCAAAATTGGAAATCCTGACGTGATCTTCTATAGCAGCTCAGAAACGTTCTACAAACTAATCACTGGTCGAGGCGACCAAGATGAGGCATTCGCCAATGGACTCATCGAAGTTAGAGGGTCAATTGTCGACTCGGTCAAGTTCAGGCATGCGGCCGAAATCACTCAGGAAAAGCACTCGACTCTTTTTACGACGCTTCGTGCCCTTTCGAGATTCACTTAGATAAGCCAAGGCCACCGCTAGTTCATCCTTTCGGTTTTTCGGCATTTCCATGATTCAATGAGAAGGATGAATCCGCGCTCAAGCAAATCTTGGCAGGGCCTCTTTACTGAATAATTCCATCATTTCCAAAAGTGATGGTATATCTGTATAGATGAATTTCAATTCGGTAATGTCGACGCCAGCCTCTTCATAACTTTTGAGCTTCTGAACAATCTCGTTAGAGTTCCCCACAAGGCTTCGACGCAACCCCTCTTCTACAGAAGTGAAATTAGATCCCAAACTTTTGCTTGCGGAACTAGTCGCTTTCTCTGGATTATCACTAATAGACGTGAACATTTCATGAACAATAAGGTACTCTTTCCGATTACTTCCCTGCTGTTCCAAAGCGGATGTTGATGATTGCTTTATCTTCGTGAAGCCGTCCCTAACCTCGTCAGGCGTGAGATAAGCCGGTATCCATCCGTCACCTAATTCAACTACTCTGCGAAGAGCTCGCGGACTAATCCCTCGTTCGCCTCCTCCAATTAGAATAGGGGGGATTCTCTGTAACGGTTTGGGAAACATCTGAGCTTCCTTGAAGGACACATATCTGCCAGAAAATGTTGCTAAATTCTGTTGCCAAATGTTCCTAACGGCTTGAATATATTCGTCTGTCACTTTGCCTCTTTCTTCGTATGGCGCGCCTACAGCTTCGAACTCTGGTTTCGTTATGTTTGGAGCTCCAGGCGCTATGCCGAGGATCAATCTCCCCTGAGACATCACATCCAAATTTGCAAGCTGCTTTGCAACAACAACTGGATTCCGGAGAGGTAATACAAGAACTGCTATTCCGAGCTTGACACGGCTAGTTCTACCTGCTATGTACGAGAGGGTAGTTATCGACTCGTAGAAATTCGGCTTTTGTGACTCGCTTAATGCTTCTGCGGATCCGGCGGAAAGATGGGTCCGGTGCTGCTCACTGCCCCAAAGAATATGGTCATGTACCCAGATTGAGTGAAAACCTAATCTCTCCACTTCTGCAGCGACTTGGATTATGTTTTCACGAGTAGCAAGAGGACCCGAGTTGGGTAACCTAACACCGAACTGCAACTAATCAAGATCACTATTGCTTTGTTCCGTCCTTACTCTTTATTCTTCTTCGACGAAGAAGGGGAAACTTCGGAGGTCCAAGTGAACTTTTCTCCTTTCTTGACCTTCTCATATTCTTCTTCTGCGGAAAGAACACAGTCCATTCCACCGTCTACCCAACTACTCATCCCAACAAGATAGATGCACAACGCAAGTGCTTCTTGTACTTGTTTCGGAGTGGCACCGGCTCGTATAGCTTTGCGCGCATGGCTTTTTCCTTTTTCTCCTCTCCCGGTCGCGGCTTCGACGGCGACCATAATCAATTCCTTGTATTTTGCCTCAAGCGTAGATCCCTTGTCGTTCTTTCCTGGGATTGCAGCTCTTCTTAGTGATGCTAGAGAGTCTGTAAGGTTCGAATCATACTTGTCTAGCGTTTGAAATACTTCGTGAACTCTCCCCATCTCTTGTACTAGATAATCTCGAGTCTCTTCTTTCATTGATTTAGAATTCGCCTTATGCTAGACTCGGCGAAGTTTTTGCTATTAAACCTTAGAATGAACGGCAAATTTTTGAAAAGCTTTTAGGAATAAGCAAGCATCAATACAGAGGTATCAGCGTCTAGAAAGAGCGTCGAACCAAATTGGAAGGTCGAGATGAAAACTGGGGTGGTAGTAAAATAGACTTCAATAAACCTATTGAATGTCGATTTTGCTCTTCCCGTTCTTCGGATGGCGCTCTACTCACCGCGAGGCATCTCCTTTCAACTTCGAATTGGGAGTTCTTTTACTGTTTTAAGTGCAAGAATTGGTTCAGGACTTCGCAGAGAGACCAGTATGAAATATATCCTGTGAACGACAAGAAGCTTGTCACTGCTCTCGAATATTTTACTCAGGCTTCAGAAATGTTTCAGCCCTTCGATGAGAGAAAGAAGAAGAACCAGATGTCAATCATCGGACGAATCACGTTTGCAATTTATGATCTAATTTCACCATATCTCTCGGAAGATTAACCAAAGCTCCTTCTCGGTTGGATTATTTTCAAGTGGTCTGATTATTCCTCAGTCCGGGGGATTCCGTCCAACGACTTCGCGTGTCTTACGGCCGAGATTGTCGACCTTTGAACTTGTAAGGCAGCCATGTGTCCTACAAGATCCAATATCTTCGGTGACATTTTGACCTGTTTCTCTTCTGTCGAAGCACAAAACAGCGTGTCCCCATCTGTTGTAGCATGCGCCGGTCTTATGCACCTTGCCAATCCGTCATGAGCCATTTCCGCAACTTTGAGCGTTTCTTCATGAGAAAGCTTTAGGTCGGTTACTACAACTCCAATTGTTGTCGCTTTATTGCGCAATTTTGGTTTGGGACCAACGTAACTTGGCATTATATCTTCTAGTTCCACAAATGTACGATCAGAATTCGAAGAATTCGTTCTAGTGCCTGCAATCGTGCGATCTTTTTCGAAGATATTCCCGATCGCATTGGTCACTACCAAAGCTCCGACCTTTGCGCCGAACGGAATACTTGCCACCGAGCTTCCGACGCCTCCTTTCATTGCAAATCGCATACCTCTTAGTTTTCCAACTG
>JASHOD010000146.1 GCA_030041295.1 Nitrososphaerales archaeon | reverse complement strand
TCTTGCGCAGTCGGAATTCCCGATTATCGCGGGCAAGTAGAGCGGCCGCCGTTAAACTAAAGCCAGCCAATGTAAATCCTGCGGCAACTAATACGCCATAGACCGAAGTATTTTGTTTTATTATTGCGACCATTCCGCCGATAAAATACAACAGGAGAATTAATGCCAAGCTCGCGGCAGGTATCGTAGCTTCAGCGGCCAGGAGTAACCATTTTGAGAGATTACCTCTACTGATTTGCATCGTTTCCTGTATAGAGTTTTGTCTCGGATAAATTCTCTCTATATAGAATAGTGAGCGAAAGTAGGAGTTCGCTATTATCGCTATGCAACCATAGCGGACCCCTATCTAGCCTTTACCCTGACCTGAGCATGAGAATTCGTTATGCGCGTCATGCTGTCGATGGACCTGATGGCGCAGCACTACTTGGTTCTGGTGCCGTTGGTTTGGGCAAGAATTTTTATGATTCCAATAAGAACGAATATTGATTATGTCAGCGGAACAATGGGTAAAGTGGGGCGGCAAATATGTTCAGAATGGATTTCGTGAAGTGTCACAACCCGACCCTAGTCCTTTCGTAGCTATAGAAAATGCTTGGATTGGAGCTGAAGATTCCTTGAAGGGAGTTTTGGTCAAAGACAGCATAAATTGGGATAACCGGCGAGCCCATGACCTGCAATATCTGATAGGATTGATAGATTCCAACGGACTCGCTACTGGATCACAGATCTCGCAACTTCAGGCTGGTGCCATAACAATAATGACATCGGGCTCTTACACCAGTTACAAGTATCCAGAAACGGATCCTACGTTTTATGAGTCGCTTACGGTGGACGAAGTGACAAAAAGAATTAACTGCTCCCGTGACATCAACACAATATGCTTCACCTTGGTATCCAGTGCTGTTTCTTATTCTTAAACTCAAACCGAATGGTTATTACTTCCTGCGATACTCTCAGAGGTAGCAAGCGACTTGCAAGAGTGAAAATAGAATTCGAAGTCTGGAAAGATCAGAAATCTGAGATAGTTACGATATAGAAATGCTAGTCTTCTTTCCAGAGGTTTTTCGGATCAAATCCTAGTCTACTTTCTTCATTAGTCAGTATCGAAGGGTCTTTTTTTACTGCTTCCCGCCATTCTGCCTCTTTCCTCTCGTCTTCTTCTTTAGTTGGCATTTTCTCGTACCAAGCAGCGAAATATTTCCCAGCTACTGGAGCTTCTAAGCAACGCTCGCATTCATCCTCATCGTCTATGTTATCCTGCCAAAGTCTGCGAATTTTAAGAACTAAAGAAGACTTTTGGGGAACAAGTTCAAACAACTCTTCGGCTAGGCAGTCTTCGCAGAGAGTTACATAATCACCAATTCCACGAATAAGAACATCAACTAATGCCCGATCTCGTGCTGGTTTTTTCTTTTGCTTACGCGCTGGCATGAATTATAATTCAGCTTTTCGAGTCAGAAAATATCGGCAAGCTTTGTCTACCTCAAGATTGAATTGTTCTCTAGGCATGTCCTTGCATTTCTTGTCTATGCTAACGGCAACTCTTGACAAGTAGGGAAGCAGTCTTAACCACTTCGGCCCCAGAGAAGTCTTATTCTTCAATGCAAATTTGTACAGGTCATTGGTACGATTCTTTACGACCATATTGGGTTCAAGAAAGAACAATGGTTCCTTCTCGTTACCATAATCTTGGTCTAACCACAGAACGCCGTAATCGGTTTTTTGTGTTCGCTTTATCGGCTTGTTCGTCTTTGCTTGTGTGTGTTGTTTAACATACTCGGGATAGTCCTCTTCCTTTGGTTCATGATCTATCTTTTCCTTACGTCGTTCCTTTGGAGGATTTGCATTTTCAGCTTCTTGGCTTCCTTTTCCGAGAAGCAAACTTCCTTGAGGTGCAAGTTTCATGTCTTTGAGGTAGTTTTTGAGAAGCTTTGAAAGTTCATTTCCAATCAAGATTTCATCTTTACTAACTTCTTCTTCTCTCTTCGGAAAATGTCCAGCTACATATTGCCTCAGGTGAAGAAGGAAATCGTTGTAAGTCTCATCGATAACAACTTCATTCCTGTTAGTGGTCGGAATCAGATTATTGCAGTTTACCCAACCAGTGAAATTTCTCTCAGGATCGACTAGCAGAGACGAAACGTAAACATGCTTCACGTACAAGTCTACCAAGCCACGGCCTTTCTTATCTTGCTTGAGATTTCCTGTCACATCTACTTCTCCTTTCAATCGACAGAGAAACTTTTCCATCTTGTCTAACTTGGATTGAAGAGGATTGCCATTCAGAATTATTTCTATACCTCTTGCAATTCGTAATCCAAAGACTTTCTCCAAATATTTTGCAAGCTCTTCAATTCTAGGTGGGTCTTTTGGTATCGGGATTATAATTTGAGTTCCTTGATGAGATAGATACTTCTCTTTGCCTCCCATTGTTGCGTCGAAATCCTTTGGAGTCATCACAATGTCAATTCCATATTCACCGTTGTTTGTTCTGAAATTGACATTTTGACCTAAACGCAAAAGAGAGAGCTTACCTAGCCCTTTCATTCCGATGATCTCCCCGCCCAAGTCGGCTTTTGAATACTGACCAAACTCTCTGAATTTCTCTAGGTCTTTGATTCCGTCACCGAAATCTTCAACGACTATTTCATCCAAGGATACTTGGATAACAACTTTCTTACTTCCCTCATCTAACGCATTAGAAATCGCTTCTCGGAAGGATTCAAGAGTTGAAGGATAGAGTCGGACTGCAAGCTCATAGATTATATCGATCTTTCACTTCAACATCAATTTCTTGAGAATGTCAAGCTCCTATAGCATCTTCAATCATCCAAGTGTTCAACAAGCAGATAGACTTCGGAGTCTTTCGAAGGCTTCAACCTCCTAACTCTTTTGTGAAACTGCTTGAAAATAAGTATCTTTTCGACAAACGTACTAAGGCGTTTCCATTCCAATTGCCCTTTGATCAGCCTTTTGACTGTCATGTTTCAACACACAGAATTTCGTCGCGGCAAGGAAAGTATTATTCGTTCATACCATTTATGCTTCTCGAAAAAGTCACTCCTTCCGCTCCAGTGTGGCGACGTTTTCTTAACCTGATATGAGAGTGAACCCGATCGCCTGAATTTGGCGAGATTTCCTCCTAAGAACTTTGAGATGAGATCGCACAGCCGGTAAGCAAATCAAATTCATTTTAGGTCACGTTTTGAGACCATACGGGTCTACGCGAGTGAAATGAGCTCTGAGATTTCTAATAGAGCCTATTCAAGAATCCTCTGCATCATTTGCATTAGTCAGATTTGATTTGGTTGACTCTATGTCCTATTAGAGGAAGCAATAATTCGATGCTTCAGATTCATCTATACGTTGTTCTTCCAGTTCGAGAGAATTAGAAGGATGAGCGGTAAAACCAACGCAAACGGATTCTTCCCTATCTTCCGCTCAGGACAATGCGTAAGAGCTAGTTAGAAGAACTGAAGTTTCTGGATAAAAGTCTAGGTTATTGCCTCACCGTAGCAATGAAACTGGAGCAGACCATGGAGGAAATACTGTCCGGAGAATTTTACGAGGCTCCTCCAACCAGGAAAGGAATGC
>JASHOD010000145.1 GCA_030041295.1 Nitrososphaerales archaeon | reverse complement strand
TTTTCGTATTTGGTGTTGTCGTTGCCCCCACGAATGTTGATTTTCTTCTTGACAGAGATGTCATTGAAAGCCCACCAGCTCTTCAATCCTCGAACATAGCCTTTGATGTTTGTCCCGACGCTTCCTCCACTTTCAAAGTAAGAGACTACCTTTAAGAGAAATGAGCCAGCCGCCTTATCGTCCATTTCAGCTAATTGAGCAGGGGATAGATGGAAAGTCTTGCAGACAAACCCTACTCGCCGAATATATTCAGATGCTGTAGTAACTGCTCCTCTTTCGACATTTTCTAGCCAAGCAGTGAAGTTCTCATCTTCATCCAAAAAATGCTTATAGGGTGAATGCTCTAATTTTAATCTCAAGGCGGAGAAAATACGCGTCCAACTTTTATAAACGTTCTAATTGCAGACTCGTACAAGGATGCGGTCGCCGGGATTTGAACCCGGGTTCTCAGCTCTACTCGCTTCCTTGACAATCTTCTTTTCTTGTCGACGAGAGCTTGGAGGGCTGACGTCCTAGACCAGGCTATCCCATCCCTTCTTCCTTTCTTTGTAAAAGGAATTGGAGAGACGACTGGACGACAACCGCATTTTCTTAAGTAGATTTCAGAGCTGTCCGACACGATATATGTACATTTTTAGAAGAGGAGCCACAATTGCAAAGCTAAGAACTCAGCCGGAGAATCGCCTGAGCCAGATCTCCATTAGTATCTTTCAACGCCTGCTCGGCCTTTGCTTCGCTTACATTTGCTTGCTGAGCTACGAGAAGGATATCCTCCTTTGTGTACTTGGGTTTCTCGCGCATCCGCTCTTCTATATCATCGCCGGTGACCTGGAACATCCTAGTCCCAGAAGTCGCCTTCGTCCTAATCTCTGCAACCTCCGCCCCCTTGATGACGACATCCTTATCGGGCATTCGTATGATGACCTCCTCCACGTTATCGAACTGATCCATGGATATGCCCATGCGATCCATCATGCGTCTTGCTTGCCTATTGTCAAACGATGGTGCCATTGCGACTGTTGACGCCCTCTCTTACTTTGACTGCCACACCTCTCTTAAATTGTTTCATGATTGGACCGGCAAGCACCGACCTTCCGACGCCAAGAAGCTTCCCACTTTCGTTCATTATCACAACATCTTCGTTACCTCGTAAGCTCTTGTCGGCAGATACAACATGCTTGCAAAAGACAGTCTTACCTTGAGCAATGAGGTCGCTGACACCGTCGAGAACGGTCACCACATATCGCGGTCTCTTCTTCTCCCCTATTTTTGGCAACTCCTTCCTTCCTAGGAGATACAATGCCCCGGCGACTGTAGGCGCAATACTCCCGTTCGCCCGGAAGGAAAAAAGAACACCTTTAGTATCTAGATCCAATACGTACTTCAAACGCCCAGTCTTTTTGGAGTATTGATACTCTAATTTCTCAAAATCAATCTTCTTTCCAGCGCTTGGACTGAATATGTATTGCAAGCTCAATGCTAGTTTTAGCTTTGAGAACTCGTCCTTCTTCTTGTTGTAGCTGCTTCTTCCTTGACTCACGGTCGAATTGCCGCCTTGTTGGTCTCTCATGCTTTCTGGCAATAACCTCCGCATTGCGAAATGAACACGAATACTAGTGTCATTGAGGCAATGCCAAAGGAAATAAATGGATGGGTTTCCAGATGTTATACTAGAGCGGAAAAATCATGCAGAATTGCGAATTATGCGGCAGTGGCATAAGAGGTGAGCCGCAGGCAGTGAACATCGACGGTGGAATTTTCAGGGTATGCAATAGCTGCGCGCATTTGGGGACTCCAGCGCGCCTTCCGGGAAGACCTAATCGCAGTCAGTTCTCGAGGTCTGGTGGCTTCCAACAAAGGGTCGGGGCATCGGGTCGGACGCCCTCTGCACCATCGACAACCACGGGGACATCACGGCCGTCTGCAAGGCCGGGCAGCAATCCTCCCTCCGCAACTTTCGAGGAGCAGCAAGTGGAACTGACTACAGACTATGCTAAGGTAATTAAGGAAGCGAGAGAGATGCATGGCCTTTCGCAAGAAGAGCTCGGTATGAAGATCAACGAAAAGCCTTCAGTGATCCATCATCTGGAAAATGGAAGCATGAAGCCCAGCGACGTACTGGCAAGAAAATTAGAGCATTTTCTCAAGATTCAGCTCTTCGTTCCAACAGAGGAAATCGAGGGTCAAAGCTAAACCCCCGTAATGCATCGCGTCAAAACTTACAGCGAATACCTAGAGACTATTGAGATGTCGAACGCTAGGGCTGCTAGAAGCAAAACCAGTCATTACAACCAAAAAAGAGAAGTCATCCAAGTAACAGTTCTGCGTCTCGGTCATCGTCTAGTAAGGGACACTCGCATGAGCACTCATGCAGCTCTTGTCTCCAGGGCCTTGGGAGCTAGAGCTATAATCATGTGCGGTGCTGAGGAAGACGATACAATTGACTCGGTTCGTCGGGTCAACGAGCGTTGGGGCGGAGACTTTCAGATCAGTCATTCGAATAGCTGGCGCGAAGCAATAAGAGACTGGAAAGGATTGAAGGTTCACCTCACGATGTACGGCGAACCGATCGATCGAGCTATACCAAAGATCAAGCAAAGACTGAAGAAAATGAAGGCAAAGGAAATCCTTCTGATCATTGGAGCAGAGAAGGTGCCCAAGGAAGTTTATTCCATGGTGGACTACAACGTCGCTGTCGGAAGCCAGCCACACAGCGAGGTCGCGGCCCTTGCGCTCTTTCTCGACAGGATTTACGAGGGGAAAGAGCTTCAATCTCACGACTTGTTGCCCAAGAAGTCATTGAATGTATACGAACGGAGGAAACTCATGTACGAGCGCTTGAACAACATCAATGAAAAGACACCCAGAACGAAGAAGAACGAGGATGCTTTTTCCCTCGCGAATTTTTGGAGTTCGGTAGGTGGTTAATATTGCCTAACCCGTTCGGCAACAGCGTATACATGCGGAATTGGATTTGGATCCAGAATTTCTGACTGTTCGCTAGGCTCATTATAGTCAGCGAGAATATGGCCGAAAATCATTCGCCGTTCGATCTTGAATTGAGGCACCTGCTTTTTGGTCATAGCTACTCTCGAGATTCTTTTTTTGCGCTACGGATGAGCGATGCTTATTAGTTGCGAAAGCTATATTCTCTTGTGTTATCGGTGGCATTTCTAACAGTTTCAGTTTGGAAAAAAGAAGGAAGTCGATAATTTAGTTTGAGAATAGAATATGAAGACTCTTTTGTTAAGATTGCGAGCCTTCTCGGCGGAGAAGACTATGTCAAGGTTGCGCGAGCATTGCTGAACAACGAGAACGCGACTGACGAAGAAATAGCGAGCGCCACCGGGCTAAAGATAAACACTGTGAGGAAGGCCCTTTACGATCTCTTCGGTCGTTCCTTGATTACGGGGATCAGAGTAAGGGACCTAAAGCGCGGGTGGTTCGTCTATAGGTGGAAGGCGCAGAGGGATCAGGTGGATGGTTTCATAGACAACCAGAAAAAGAAAGCACTCGAAAGGTTAAGGCAGCGTCTCATCTACGAGGAAGAGCACCAGTTCTACAATTGCGATACTCCGACTTGCAAGAAACTAACATTCGAAGAAGCAATGGAGGTCTTTTTCAAGTGCCCGACCTGCGGCAAGAACTTGACTCTGATCGACAACACGGAGTTCAAGCATGCGCTCGAATGGAAGATCTCTCAGATGCAGGAAGAATCGGCTGCTTCTAATTTGGCGCGCTAGTCGAGCTGGTCTAGCAGCGGACAGTTTCTACAGATAGCGGATCAAAGCCCTAAAAGAAATTTTACTCAGACCAACGGCATCGCGAATTGACAAACTACACATAGATCGTCCAAGATGCTTAGGGCAGGTTTTACGAATTTAGGATAACAGTCTTTCGTTCTTACTTTATCATTACGAATTGTTAAAATTATCTTATCGGAAAAGGATTACATTGGCGGGAGGTAGTCTGCTTACTGCTCTGTCGATGTTTCTTTATGCAGCTCCATATCGCACTTGAAGCAGATAAAAACTCTGTGAACCTTGCAATAGTAAACATTGTTGTCGTCGCCGCATTTTTCACAAAAGCCATAATCCATTATGCTGTATGCCATCTAGTAGTACTTTCCACCTTTGAATAGCTGAATTACAAGTTCTCCTTTAAAAAAGGGAGAGACGATTATCAAAACTGAGAATATCGGTTGAACGTAGGTTTACCTACATGAAAGATCAATTCGCGCTGCTCTAACTTTCTCATAGCGAAATAACAGGTTGCTGAGTCAAATCATCCAGGTTTCCAACATTTACTTCAGAAATACTGCCTTAATGACGTTCGAAATCTCGATAATACTATTCCTAAATTTTAACCTAGTGTTCCCCATAGTTCACCTCAAGGAGGAGAAGTGACATTGTACTGCAACCTTTCCTTCCCCCTTAGCTGACATGATTTTAGGTTGCCTCTCACGAAATATCATCCAAGAGTCTCTCAATTTCCTTTAATATCGAACTTGAAAGTACTCTCTTTGAGAATAGAGAAAATTGCCAAACCCCTTCTTCAAGCACGACGTCTTGTCGATGAAGGATTTTTCCCGCGAGGAACTCGAGCTTTTGTTTTTGACTTCCGACAAGATCTCAGAGATGAAATTCAAGGACAGGGTGTCTCTTGGGGAGGGAAGGATCCAGGGGATTATGTTCTTTGAACCGAGTACGAGGACTAGGCTCAGTTTTGAATCTGCTATGGCCTCAATCGGAGGAACTTCCATCGGGTTTAGCGAAACAAAGACCACTTCACTAGAAAAGGGGGAGTCCTTCGCCGACACGGTCAGGGTAGTCGAAGCAAACACGGACATCATAGCTATGCGTCACCCAATGGAGGGGTCGGCGAGATTCGCGTCTGACGTTTCTTCAAAGCCTGTCATAAGCGGAGGCGCCGGGACCGAGGAGCATCCGACGCAGGGAATGCTCGATCTATACACGATTCAAAAGGAGAAGGGGAGAATCGACGGGCTGCGGATCGGAATAGTTGGGGATTTGAAGTACGGAAGGACTGTTTACTCACTAATTTACGGCCTTTCAAAGTTTGACGTCAATGTGGATCTGGTTTCTCCTCCAACTCTCAAAGTTAGAAAGGAAGCAACGTTAGGCCTAGAAAAGATCAGGGGATCAAACAACACGATTGAGATAAAAGAGCACGAGGAGCTGAAGCCGCTTTTGCCCGAACTGGACGTTATTTACATGACTCGCATACAAAAGGAGAGGTTCCCCGACGAGCAGGAATTTGAGAAGGTGAGAGGGTCCTATTACATCGACGCAGAGGACTCGAAAATTATGAAGAGGGACGCAATCGTCATGCATCCATTGCCAAGGGTGGACGAGATACGCCCGGCCTTTGATAACATGCCACAAGCTAGGTACTTCAAACAGATGCAGTACGGCAGGACAGTGAGAGCCGCGCTGCTGTCGCTGATTTTGAATCCTTAGCCCCTTCGCAGAAGCGCAAATTTGCTTCCTCTAACTACACTTACTATACCCGCACTGGACACAGCGATAGCAACCATTTTCAAAAATGATTGAACTCTCTCCGCAGTCGGGGCAGTGCTTCATCTCGGGCTCTAATTGCACAGTTTGTCCAGTGATGTTCTCAAGGGCCTTTGCGACCGCATCAGGTACTGACAATAGCTGCTGACCGTTGTCCCACGATACGTCTCTACCTTGGATACCCTTGAGAGAGTGTATGACATCCTGGATGTTACCGCCGTGTTGCAGGAACAGACTTATCAAACGCCCTAAAGCTTCGGCGTCGGCCTTCTCGTCTCCCCCTGACTTGCCGAGTGTTACGAATGTCTCGCGAATTACATTGTCTCCGTTCCTATTCGCCGTGACGTAGAGATTTCCTTGAGGGAGTTTCATCTTCACAGTCGTGCCAGTGAGAGTCTTGGGTCTATCATAGACTTCCGGCTTTTCTTCGGCTCCAATTCCTTTCTGCTTCGCGGCTTCTGCTTCAGTTAGGAGTATTCCCTCTCTAGCTCCCTCTCTGTAAACCGTAATTCCCTTGCAGCCAGACTTCCAAGCTTGGATGTAGATCTTCTTGACTTCCTCAACCGTTGTCTCTCTCGGAATGTTCACCGTGCTCGAAATGCTCGAGTCGATGTGCTTTTGGATTGTGCCCTGCATCTGGACGCGGAAATCCGCCTTTATGCTATGCGCAGTGACGAAGGTATCCGGTAGTTCCTTCTCGGACTTTAACTGGAATTTGTGCAAGTACTCTTGCACAAGCGGGTGATACACCTTGAACTCGCCTCCGGAAAGCGACTTGCTCTTTCTTACGTAGCTCAGTGCGAAAATGGGTTCGATTCCAGAGGTAGTACCGGCGAGTATCGCGCCGGAACCCACGGGCGGAACTGTAAGTAAGCATGAATTGCGCAACCCGTTCTGCCTGATCTTCTCCTTGATCGAAGCGTCTAACCTAGAAACAAAAGGTCTTGCAAGATGCTTTTCGGGAATCAAGGCGGGGGCTTTTCCCTTTTCTTTCGCGAGGTTTGTACTTTCGTCGTAAACGATATTTTTTATCTTCTCAAGCGTCTTGTCGATGAACCTGACGGATTGCTGTGTGTCGTATTTCAGATTCATCTTGATCAACATGTCGGCAAGACCTGTAAAGCCGACTCCGATTCTCCTAGACCATAGCGAGGCCTTCGTCTGCTCCGGAAGCGGATGCTTGTCCGAGTTGTAGTCCAAGACGTTGTCCAAGAATCTCGTCGCGTAGCGGGCGGCCTTCTCCAAGTTCCTCCAATCGATCCTGGCCTTGTCGGAAAACTCATCGACTACAAAAGCAGAAAGATTGATGTTGCCTAGACAACAGCAGCCAAAGTCTTCCAGACACTGCTCCGAGCAGGGATTGAATCCGTGGACTTCCATCCCGTTGTACTCGGTCGGAGACTCGTTCTTGACGTTGTCCCAGAATATTATTCCCGGCTCGGCAGAAGCGTGGGCCGAGCTGACCAGTTTGTCCCAGAGGTCCCGTGCCCTAATTACTCGTCTAAAGTCGGCCTTTTCATTCTTGAAAGCGAGCTCAAATGGTTCGTCGTTCTCGACGGCCTTCATAAATTTGTCAGTGAGACAGACGCTGATGTTGGCGTGCGTGACCTTCGAGAGGTCTCTCTTTACATCGATGAAATCTACAACGTCAGGATGATCGACGTGAATCGTAATCATCAGGGCACCTCGCCGACCCGCCTGCCCGATTGTTCCCGTAGTCACCGAGAATAATTCCATGAACGAAACGGAACCTGTCGAAACGACGGCAGAATTGTTCACGGGCGCCCCCTTTGGTCTTAGAATCGATATGTCAGTGTTATGCACCACGTAAAATCCTCCAAATCCAGCAACATAGTTGTTGTTGTCCTCCACAGTTAAATCGTAGAACTCGGTCGTCCTTCCACCGCCTTTCTGAACCAATGAGACACGGTGCAGCTTTGGTATCAATCGAAGATAATATTGAGCGAGAACTTTGTCTTTTCCTTGTGTTAGGCTCACGAGCTTTTTCATTCCATCAATGAATAGATCCCTTTCCAGAGACCTCTTTCCTGACCTAATTTGGGAACGAATGGTTGGACTCCAGATCTTCCTATTTTGAGCCAGTCCTAAAAAGTACTCAACAAAGTCTGTTGTGAGCCAAGCCGGCTTCTTTTTGTTGTATTGTTTTGTGAAAGACATCATTTTCCTCTTTTTATCCGCGCTCGTTACATAGCGGGATATTTCTTTGACCAAATCAATGTCGGAAAAGATGAGCTCGTACGTGTCATGGCGCCCTCGAACTCCACTTGTGCTCATTCGACGCTTGCGGATTCTGTAATAGCTCCTTGCACCGAAGAGCGAAAGCAAGGATTGTAAATCTTCGATCATTTGCTTCGAGATTGTCGAATACGAGATTCGCTGCTTAGATGTCACGACGTGCCCATCTGTATCTATCAATCCAGCTAGAAAGGCGAAGACGGTCTCACGAGAAGACGACCAGATCAATGACGGCACCCGGAGATTAAGGGCCTTTCTTCCGACCTGCCAATCCGAGTTTGCCAATAGCTGCTGAACGTAATAACCATTGGTGGATACTTGATAGAGTTCTTTCTTCCCGATTACGTTTTGGCGGACTAGCGGCCTAGCATTTGTCCTTCCTCCGTATAACACATTGAGACTAGACGCAAAAGTGGTGCAAACGTCTTGATCGTCGTTTGCAAATTTCAGTCTGAACGATTCTCTTTCTTTTCCAAGACCGCCATAATCTTTGCAGTAAGTTTTCTTGCCTGACGAATATGCACTGCCATCTCCAAGGTAAGCGCCGAGGAGCCAGCCTAGCTGAGGATCGGAGCATTCGTACTCAAACCATGCATCTTTCTCCATGTTTGGAGACAGGACCAAATCATCTTCTCGGACTTCATCAGCCCTTTTGTACAGGAAAGCTCCATTATCGTACACGAGAGTTGGATGCCAATAAGATGTGATCATGTACGAACCGTTCTCCATTCCGAGAAGGAAACTATCGTCCTTAGCGACCTCAAATTTGTGCGACTTTAGTACACGCTTCCAGTCAAATTGCTCTAGCGTATTATCAAAACTCAGCACTTTTTCAGTTTCCTTCACATCCTGGATCTTCTTTATACCCTTTTGTGTGATGACGAGCGCGTCTTTTTCTATGCAACCTACTCCTCCGCCATAGGAATAGGTTCGACCCGCCTCCTTGCAAAAGTCAAAAATGTCCTCGAGCGAATCTCCCTTGATCGGGATGTAGTAGCAGTTCCCCGTTAGGACTCCATTTCCAAGCGTAAAGGTGTGGGTAAGAGGTTCTTCGCAACAGTATACCTCCTCTTCTAAATCGGTCTCTGCAATTGTATCAATACCGATGGTCCATCTTTTACTCATTACAGAGGATTTTTGGTATTTCGCAAGGTGATCCGATCGCAAGAAAAGATCTTCCGAGAGAGAAGCCTTCCAGAAACACAGCCTGTAAAGTGGCGCAGAAAGGCCGTTGTACGGGTTTTCTTTTCTGATGAGCGCGATCTTATGACCCATTAATCCAATTCTAGGTAATTGGGACCGTATCACCATTAAATTTTCTCTGTTTTGCGAATCTATGCCTGCTTGGTTTCCGAAGGGGTTTGCCCAACCGTCGGTCGCCAGGTATCCACAAATGAAACCGTACCAGTACGAAGAGGTTTCAGTTATCGGAGGTAGTTTCTTTAGGTCGTACGGAGAGCGAATTCCAGAACCCGATACCGCGTTTTTGAATACAGCTTGTTCACCGGTGTATTCGTGCGCATGCGGCAGATACTTCGCTAGTTCACGCTGCGCTCCGAACAACCAGACCGAGTAAGTCTTGCAATATTTTGCGGTTGCCTTTGAACCGTCCCCATAAACAATGCCATGAACTATCCCCTCGTAATATTTTTCATCTTTGATAGGTCGAGGAGGAAGGTAGACTACCAGTCCGTTGTCTCCGCGGTAAGTCATCAGCTCTTTTGTAGTCTTTTTGATCAGTTTTTGGTTGGATCTTATTACCCATTCATGATTGCCGGTAGCATACATTGTATCGCCATTTCTCAAAACGATTTTGTACAATTTTTGGCGACCATAACTCTGGAAACGTACTGTGGACCACCCGGATGGAGTTAATACCCTCACTTCATGTCCCACTATCTCCTTGATAGGGACGCTTACTACAGAGTTCACAACTGTTGTTATCTGGCTAACGACTGAATTATTGTAACCAAGAACAGAATTATTGACTTCGACCGATTTCTGCACAAGAACGGTCGTATCTCCTCGCAAACAGTTCAAAAGCGTCGCGCGCCTCGGTTGACCCGCGCCAAACATTATTCGCCCGCCAGGGATGAAACGAAAGTTCTCCATCAGCCAGTTGAATTTTTTCTCCCATTCCTTTCTCTTTTCTTCTGTGAGTTCAACCGAAGCCAGCTCGTGTGCGACTCTACCCCACATGTCGACGGGTGTTCTCTCGATCACCAGGCCTGATTCATTTTTCAATGCATATTTCTCATAGAAAACACGCGCACGTAACTCATCGCCGTTGAAATAGTCCAAAGTATCTTTCGGAAGCTCAATCGGAGTCGGAATCTGTTCCAGCTCCGAAGCCACTTCTCGAGCATCCTCGACTTCTTCAGCTACCCTGTCAATTGAATTTGTTTCCATTTTTTGTTTGTCAAACTCCTCTTAATTTTAAATCTCTTTTTCTTGCCATCGGCAACGCAAAAGGATGCAACGAAGCTATTTCTGCTCGACGCGCGCTCTTGCGATGCATTCTTTTCAGGAAATAATCAAATGAATCCAGCCCAAATGGAATCCATCAGAATTGCTTGAGAGCTTACATTTTGTCTGAAATTTATTTCCCGATTCATGTTCCATTTGAAGGGCCGAGTCCATGATATAGATCGATAGCCTCTTGTTTCGTATTTAACATTAAGCAACTTTTAGGTGTTGATGATGGAACAAGGTACCTAACAACAATTTCTGTGTAAATTACTTTTGACACGGCTATTTGGGGAAGAAAATTTTTCGGATCCGCGTAACAACATCAAACTATAAATCAGGAAAAATTTCCCAAATCAAAATTTGCGCGTCCGCATATTTCGTGCAGATGTCGCAAAACTATTCTTTCAATTTTCTAATATTTGACTTTGGGTTATGAGCGACGTAGATTTGCAGCTCGCGCATCTGCCGCCGCCGAATACCTTGGATCCGCATTTACGACAAATATCTGGATTCCTCGAGAGTCTTACAAAAGGAATCTTACCCGAAATACCCGCGACAAGATTTGTAACGTTGAATGAGGGTTCGTCTCCAGAATAGGGGAAAGTGAACCTGACAACGCAACCACCGTTCGCTGCCTTGCAAATCGCCGTCGCCTGATTTATGACCTCCTGCTTGTCATAATGGTCCGCCAGAAGTGATACTCCACTTTCGTAGCTGTGCGATCTAAGTTCTTGAGACCTTCCATAGCGATCGGAATCTATCTCCGAAAGTCTCGAGAAACCTTCGCCACGGATGAGAGAGACGAATGCTTTCTCGCCAGCTTTCGAT
The DNA here is from genome assembly GCA_030041295.1 of Nitrososphaerales archaeon. Taxonomy (GTDB): domain Archaea; phylum Thermoproteota; class Nitrososphaeria; order Nitrososphaerales; family CADDZS01; genus JASHOD01. Next base: position 41,416 of record JASHOD010000145.1, on the reverse strand, counting down.
CCTTTCTCAGAAGCGACCTTCGCAGCCGTGTCAAGTATTTTTAGCGAGATATCTCGCCTCGAAAGAGGTTCTTTGTCGGAAATCAAACTCGATACAGCATCTGCCAGGCCTGTCAGATTCACGACAAGCGGCATCTCTTCAATCGAGCTAACCACGGGTAACTGCGACATCACTGGAAGCAGGCCGCGCTTCATCGATTCTTTAACGTTCACCTTTCGACTAGTAAGTGCCGTAATGGCAGTTTGGAGGATTATTGCTAGCCTGGCCCGAAAATATGTTTCGTCCTTGTTTGATTCGTATGCTAGCCTTGGAAGATTGACTGTCAAATTATTCAGGATTGAAACGCCGTCTGCGACGCTGGAACTGGGCCCGGCCCCGATGGTGTCGATTCTAAATCCGGAGAAAGAATATCGTCCTTCAGATTCTAGTGCGATATCTCCTCCAGAGTTGACAATATTCGAAACTCCTTCGATGACATGTCTATCGAGATACTTGCCGAGATTCACTACCAAGTTGACGGGTGGGAGAGGGACAACTGAAGAGTACTTTGCGAAAGCGCTGATCAAAGAATCGCGTAGTTCTAGTTGCGATGAGACATCTTCGTCCTTTGAAGGTTCGCCGATTCTGAACGTGACGCTTTTTGTCTTGCTCTCGTTGATAGTCGTCGAGATGCTCGTAAGAAGCCTTCCAAACATTTTCACCTGTTCTTCTTTTGTGCGCGGGGCATATAGTTTAGAGAGGTACGAAATCAAGTTATCAAAGCAGACTTCGTTTGAAACTTCTCTCGAGAGAGCACTAGCCAAGATCTCGAGGGATTCTAGGGCAGAATCAAAGGTCTTGATGGGAGCGAGTCTTGGAAGGTTGCTTACCTTGCTACCAAGGTTGATCGTATTGGTATACAAGGAATTTAGATCGAAGTAGAGTACGTCAGGCATTAGACTCCACGAAGCAAGGTTAGAGATGTGAATATCGCCCGACAAGTGCGCATCCGCCACGTCTCTCGAGATATTTGTGAGCATTGAATATTCGGAAAAAACCTTTCCGGCCGTCTTGGTTAGCAGATAATCAACGGAGCTTGAATTGCCCTCTGCCCTAAGCATCAATTCGCTCACATCATGGACGGGAAGTCCCAAGCGCGTCAACTTGTGTCGATACTCTTCGTAGCCGTGTTCGACAAGTATCGCGTTCACGATTTCTCTGATCAGAGGGGCAGTCAGGTAGGCCGTCTGAAACTTGTAGACGCGGGCTTCCGTCTCGCTCGCAATTTTTTGGGCGATTTCAACTGGCATCCCCGCTTCTTTTACGAGTGACTGCAGGATCTTATCGGCGTTGAATTCCTCCATCGCCTGCCTTGAGCTACGCACGTAGAGCTTCCCAGATTCAAGCATCGATTGTTCTTCGATCTGTCGGGTTAGGTTCAAGACCAGTCGCCCGAGGCTCGTTACGACGTATTTTCTCTCTGCTCTGTTAAGCGAGATGAGGGTCTGCTTCACAAGCTTTCGAAGGTGATAGGCAAATTTACCTGATTCCTTCTTGGATTTAAAACCCGCCAGGGTCTTGAGCTCCGAATAACTCAAGGGACCCTTTGTATTCAGAATCCTTAGAATGTCGAGGCGATTGGGGGAAGCTATCACCGAGTAGATAGTTCTGACCCGTCGAGGAGGTGCGCTCAAGATTTCACCATACGGTTAGGAAGGAAGGGATGAAGAAGGAGAGAGGATATACAAACTTTGCAAAACCGCTCAAGTGTTGTTGTTCCCGTGTGAATAATTTTAGATTCAAGGGTAACACAGCCTCCTTTGCTTTAGTTAAAAAAGTTTGATAACGAGTTCAAATATTGTACGTTATTAGACATGGTAGCGGCACGGAAAGAGTTCGGAATTTTATCAAGAGGGATCTCGAGATTAATTGCTGAAAGATCTGCACAAATTTCATCAATTACATCCGCAAGTTTATTTCCAACTGAATTCCTACGAGCGAAAATAGATAAACGCTGAAGGACCCTCAAGAAAGAGTCGAGCATAACTGACAATGGAGCAAGAGCAAGACGCCAACGTTCGTTCGTCTTCTTCGAATAGCGCGCAGAAAAATCCGAGCGCCAGATTTGAAGCGCTCGTTTCGGAACTAATTCAAAAACGTCCGGATTTGAATCGTGCTTCCCTGTTCGAACTTGTAAAACAAAAGAAAAGTAAAGTTGGGGGAGGATTTCTGACTGACCAGGGCGCTTTGTTTCTGGTTGCCGCAGATTTAGGTGTCGCGCTAAAGCCAATATTCACTCCTAAAGCTGAAGCGATGACGACGAACGAGGATGCAGGGAATGCTCTCTCGCTCGCAGCAAGGATTCTCTCCATCGGATCACCAAAGACGTTTACGAGGAGGAGCGACTCTACGGAGGGATTCCTAGGAAAGGTGGTCCTCTACGATGCAGCGTCCTCCTATACGGTGAGCGTTTGGGATAAAGATGTTTTCTTTCGTATCATTGAATCGAATTTCACTCCAGGAGATTCTGTCAAGGTTACCGGTCTTAGTAGAAGAAACCCTGAGAATTCTGCGAATTCTTCTGGGTTCTCTTTGAATGACAACGGTGGTATCGAGCGAAGGGTTGGAGACGAAAATTTCGAAAGAACGGTTCCCTCAATTTCGCAAAAGAGTTTGGACCCTAGCCGAATAGCCTCCCTGCCTCTTGGTTTGGCCTCTATTGTCAGGGGAAGGATTGCAAGCCCAGTTCGAAGCTCGGAATTTAATAGAAAGGATGGTACTCGGAGCAGGTACGTTTCTTTCTCTATCGACTCGACAAATGTAGAGAATCGCGATGGCGGCGCTCAAAACGAAATTCGCGTTGTCGTATGGGACAATTCGAATCCGATCTTCGATAAACTTCAGGTTGGGGACAATGTTACCCTATTGAATGTCAAGACGAAAGAATCTGACTTTTCCGGAACCAGAGTATTGGAACTGCACGGTGACGATTCAACTCACATCCTTGAACATTGGGAAAAGTCCAGAATTTGGCTGGAGGGTCAATTCACTGCCGTATCGAAAAGGCTTGCAATGTCAGGCGCGACAGACCCTCTTGGTTCGAAATCAGCACAGCAACAGCAACAGCGGCAGAAAATTGTCCCCTTTGTGGGAAGAGTCCTCTCGGCGGGAAAGGAGTCTACTGTCGCGGACAAATCGGCAAGTGCTGCCCTTCATTTACTTTTGATTGACTCATCGAAGCGTAAAATTTCGGTGACCGCCCTAAGCGAGTCCTGTCCTGAAGCGATGGAATTGCAGATCGATGACGTGATAATTTGCAAGCCTGACTCCTTCGACCAAATGGGATTGAGGGCTACGTGTTCTAAGAAGGGTTCCCTTTCGAGAGTAAAACCAGAAAGGAACGACATACCTAAATCGAGCACCCTAGTTTCCACGATAGACAGTCTGGAGCCGGATTCGATATCAAGCGTCGATTGCATGATTCTTTCAGTCTCACCTGCAAGAGACATTCAGACGAAGGAAGGGTTCGTTAAGAGAAGCGAAGCTACAATTGCGGACCCGACCGGAGAAATCAAGCTGTATGCGTGGCGAAGCCTCGCAAGGCTGCTCGAAGTGCTCACACCAGGCACTAGGTTAATGCTACGCGGAGTCGAAGTCCAATCTCATGAAGGCAAAAAGTTCTTGGTGTTCAAGAACTACACGAGAATCGAAATTGTGTCTTCCTAGTCCTGCCAGAAGCCCCTCGTCGCAACGTAGTTTTTTTCCGCGAGGTAGATGTTTCGGTAGAATTGGTCTTCGTCACCAGTCCGCCTGATTATCCTCGCCGCAGTATCGACCCCCACCCCAAAGCCGGAGAGAATTATTACGGCTCGAACCCCAAAATTCTGAATCAGACTGCTGGTCTTCCACGCTCTGCGGTACTTCTTCTCCTCGTCCTCCGTAAGCGTTTTTCCGCTCTTTTTCCTCTGTATGATTTTGGGAAGTTCGATGTCGGAGGAAAACGTCTCCGTGACTAGCCTTGAATGACATAGCGGACAGATTATTGGTTCTTTTACGTCGTTTGTCTTTTGGACCGATTCGTAACGAGCACAACTGAGGCAAAGAAATTTGTGCTTTACGTTTCCCAAGCGCGTCTTTACAAGATCCAGGATCGTCTTTTCCATAGTGAGAGGTAACGCGGCGAAACTGGAAGCAAATTCCAAAATCGGTTGCGCTATCTCGGAGAAATTCTCGACTTCGGCTATTCTCAATCCCAGAGTTCCTTCTCTCAGCTCTTTCATGATCTGCGCGGTGCCGCTGATGTCATACTTTTCGTGGTAAAGCTCCCTCAGAACTTCGGAATAGAGTGCGGTTTCCCTAAAGCGATCCTGTATCAGTCGTGCCGCGCGGCGGTCGTACTCTGCCGATTTGTCGATTATTCCAAATTTCTTTGCGACATACCAAGTCTTCCAATTCAAGGGATGAGTCCCGATTATCGAAGCGTTCAAAATCTTGGGAATTTCGATATCCTCCTTCAACGCGTCGGCGACATGCTTTGCTTCGAGCGCCCCGTTTGTTGAAAGAACTATCCGATAGGAATCCGATTTCGTTTCTACAAGGTATCCAATCTTTGCCGAAAGCAGCGTTGAGAGAATTGTCGCGAGTGTCTGGTTTATCTTCGTGCCAAGACAGGCGTGTACGACAATCGTAGTCGATGCTCTTTTTCTTTCAATTACGATCGTCTTTTCGTCGGGAATTCCACCGAGTGAGGCAGTGGAGCTCTTCAGGAGATCGAACTGCTGTTTTGAAACGCCGATACTTGCTCCTTCTTCGGATTTGGCTATCTCACGCCTTAATTTTCCAACCAAGCTAGTGGTTTCCTTCTCGACAGGAATCAACTCCCCGACCCAAAATGGAATCGTAGTAAGATCCCTCGACATCGGTTCGGCATAGAGAATCTTCTTGTCATCGTCGATGGAGACAATCCTCCATGTATTTCCTTTGAGGACAAATGGCTTTCCGGCCTCCCCGTATTCCCCGACGAATACTTGGTCGAGCCGACCCACTATCTTCTTCGTTGATACATCGATGACTTCAAACTGCTGGATGTCGGGAATCATGGAGATATTCGAAAAGTAGTATTGGTAGGTTCTCGGCCCCCTTCGCTTGATCACCTCGGTGTCGTAGCGAATTATTCCCTGGCGCTCCAAAATCGACGCAACGGAATCAATGTCCTCGCTCGAAATCTCTCTGAACGGGTATGCCTCCTTCATCAGAGAAAGTATGTCTTCGACCCTGAACGAGCTTTCTTCGAGGGCGAGACCCGCGATGTGGTGGGCTACCACATCCAGAGGCTTTTGCTGAACCGAGGTAACTTCGAGGGAAGAACTATTGACGCGTTCGATGATAGCTTTGCCTTCTAGCTCGTCGTCGAGACGGCTTGCGAAGAGCTTCCCAAGCGCCCTTTCCCTTATCCTGTGCCTGCTTCTCCCCACCCGCTGAATCAGTTTCACCGCCTGCCTCGGAGAACCGACCTGAACTACTAGATTTACGTCGCCGATGTCGAGTCCGAGCTCGAGCGATGAAGTGCAGACTACGATTCCAGAACCGCCGCTGCGTAAGATTGATTCAGTGGATTCTCTGCTCTCCTTTGAAAGCGATCCATGATGGACTTCGACCGGAATCTCTGGGGATTTTGCCTTCAGCACAGCGCCGAGAAATTCCGCTTCGTCGCGCGTGTTTGTGAATACGAGAGTGCTCTTGTCTTCGCCCCGCTGTTCCTTAATGTAATCTAGGATGCCAAGCGCGAGGTTCGTCAGACTTCCGCTGATATACTGGAGGGAAATGTCATGCCCTCTCGCTGCGCTATCGGTCACTATCGCACACTTGCGGTTTGCGCCGACTACGAAAGAAGCGGCTTCTTCCAGATCTCCGACGGTGGCGGACAGTCCAATGCGCATAATGTCTTTGTTTTTTGCGATTCTTTGTAGTCTTTCCAAACTTATCGCGAGATGAGCTCCTCTCTCGCTCCCGAGAATTTCATGAACCTCGTCGATTATAACAACTTCAAGCTCAGAAAGGAAACGCCCGAACTTTCGGCTGGCAAGAATGATTCCGAGAGTCTCAGGTGTTGTGATTAGAACATCAGGAGGGGCGAGAAGCATCTTAGATCGTGCGGATGCTGACGTGTCTCCATGCCTTAGATCAGCCTTCAGCCCCTCGGCTTCGGCGTAGGAAATTATCCGTCTGAAGATGTCGCGGTTTAGGGCTCTCATCGGCGTAATGTAGAGCATTCGGATTCCAAGCGTTTTCTGCTGCGGCGGCTCACGATGTTCGGATCCAACGAGAACATTGTTTGCCAGCCGAGAAAAAATAGGAATTACAGCAGCTTCTGTCTTTCCAGAACCCGTAGGAGCTACTAGCAATGCGCTCTTGCCCCTAACTAGTAATCGGTATGACTTTCTCTGAATCGGGGTTAAGTCGGGAAGACCTAACTCCCTGTACCTTTGCTCTACGTGAGCGTCAATTGCTTCGTAAGAATCGAGCGTGGTTTGCAATTTATTCTACCCAGAGTTCCGGAGACGCTAGCGATCTCATGTTCCCCTATTGCTTTGGGGCCAGAAGGGCAGTACTTGGGAAGAGCTTGCTCTTAAAGGCTAGCGCGTCAGTAATGCGACTGAACGATGTATAGCGTTCACGTAGTAACGGTGGTACGTTTTCCGCGACGCATATTGTCATAGATGAAGACAAAAATCAAAATCAACGCAATTACGAAGAGGAATGCTACAGCCCCGGTTGCGTAGCTGAAGAGGGATTCGCAGGTTGGCGTCGCATTACATACCTGCAGAGAACTTGTCCCAAAAATACCCTGAAAGAAACTAGGCAGGGTAATGTGAAGAAAATTTGCTCCGAACGCTAGCACGGCCTTCAAGGAAGAAAATGAACCAGATTCTAGCAAAGGCATCGGGTAAATCATCAAGCCACTCTAAAGATAAGGTTAGACTAGGCTGGATTTAGCTCGTATTTAACAAGAAAGGCGTCAAATTAAATGCGTGCCTCCTCTTTTGCAATTCGAGTTTCTATTAAGGGTCGTCGCACTAACCCAAAGAGCAATAGGGATCTAGGTCTGCACTGGAAATGTTGATGAATCGTTAGCTGATACAGGAAGCTTACAGATCGAAGTGCCAAAAATAGCAATTCCGCTGAATGAGCAGATAGCGTCCCCGTCTCTAGATTGGAAGACGAGGTTTAGGATAATCGCGTCCAAGGCATCAATGAGAAATCGAGACCCAAGCTCTTACTCAACGACAGAGCTTCCGATAAGAAATGAATTATTGAATTTAGGACTAAGAGAAGGGATTGATTTTATTCATGAATACAGAGTACTAGGATACAAGGGCGAAAGGAAGCAAAACGTTTACTTTTGGCTAGACTTTTACATTCCTTCACTAAAGCTGGCGATAGAGGCGGACGGAGAAATTTGGCACACTTTCTTTGATACTGCAAGAAGGGATCGAAAGAGAGACCGACTGCTTCGAAGAAAATACGGGATGAAGGTAATAAGAATGAACTCGTTTGACGTAAGAGCCATCCGAATCAGGGCAAAAATTACGAAGGTGATTTTCGAGCGTTGCGTCGAACTTGACCTGTCGTCGCGACCGCATCAGCTTTACTCAACAAGAAAAGTGTCGGAATCGGATCTTTCTTCAATCCTAATCAAACTTGTTTAAGGGCTCGGATTATCTTCACAATCAAGACTCCGACCGGACAATTTTTTCTTTCATGAGATCTGAGTGGAACAGATTGGATAAATTTCGTTCACATTCATCCCTTTCCTTGGATGAGCTAGTTGAAAGAATAAAATTTAGTTTGCTCGAAGCGCCAGGAAGGACTTTCTCTCTGGATTCGAAGGAGGCAACACTTCCGAAAGCGTCTGTCGCGTTGATTTTACTCCCTGAAAGAAAAGATAATGATCTTCAGATTCTTTTGATACAAAGAAAAACGCGCGCGGGTGATCCTTGGTCAGGTCAGATGGCGCTTCCTGGAGGAAGGTATGCCGAAGAAGATCAAAACGTGCTAACGACAGTCATCCGAGAAGTGATGGAGGAAACTAGGCTGGATCTAAGAGAATTTTCTATTTTGGGTGCGTTGGACGAGATAGTCTCTGGAAGTTTTGCCATCCGAGTAACCCCTTACGTGGCTCTCTCAAAAGAAAAGGTCGCTCCGATTGTAACGATTGATTCAAAGGAGGTTGATGGTTACTTTTGGGTTCCGTTGTCTTTCTTCGAAGATAAGAATAATGTAAAGCCGCACTCGGTTTCAGGGCTCGGAGAGCATGTGCAAGTGCCATCGTATATGCTCGAAGGAAAGCAAGTCGTTTGGGGCATGACGCTACGAATCATCGAGAATCTGATATCACGAATTCAAAAATAGAGTTATCCCCTTGTCTTATTTCGTTATAGGGTACTGAACAACGCATTTTGCGTTGAACCGTGAAGTATTTCACGCCTGCGCGGAGCTGTGCTGAAAGCACTTAACAAATCAAAGACTGATTGGCCCTGCTTCATGCCCTAGCGCTATGTTCGAATGCAGTTCATTAAGGATAAGCACGCCGGCGTGAGAGGGCCTCGGGTGCCGTGTGTATATCCTCCCCACACATCTTTCGAAAAGCCACAGAACAACCGAACACCGGTAGCCCCGAATTTCCTTTTGGCTCGCCTTCGGTCGCAGTATCGTACGAAATCCAATCAATTACAACACGGTCTCTTCCAATCAAAAAGTTGAGCGAGAAAATCTTCCTGTTCTGAAGAATGAAAAAAGTGCGATAGCTCCGCCAGAATTCGCACGTATGCCTGGCCTTTATCCTGACCTGTCAGGTCATCCACGTAGACATGGCAACTCAGCCACTCCATCTTAGGGTTGCCCCCTCCCGGATCTCGCCCGATTCGATAGTTCAAAGTCAAAGCTTTCCCTTCGGAAAGTTCGCTCCTGTGACTGCCCACCATGGCGTGAAGTCATACCTGAGGGCCAAGTAAGTACCGGACACAGCGTACTTGACCCGACGGTTACTGACCCCTGCGTATAGTCGGTTTCAGGACAAGAGGAGACGACTATCCTCCCGATCCTACCTATCGCAACTTTTTACTGATGGATTGTTCTCGATATTAGGATATCGGGTTTTCGAAGATTTACTATCCGCAAATGAATTCTTGGTGCCGAAGAAGATGAGAAGAGACACTGACTACTCAGATTGAAGCAGACATAATTGGAATTTCGCTTTATGCAATCGCAGGCTTCCTGGCTTACTTCTTCTTGAGCGGATTCATTTGGGGCGCAGGTTTCGAGCCGACGCCAAAAAAGGACATTGACACTGCAGCGAAGCTCTTAGGCTTGAAGGACGGAATGCTTGTTTACGACCTCGGAAGCGGAACAGGAGACGTTGTGATTCATCTCGCGAAGAAATACAAAGTCAAATGTATTGGAATTGAGGTAGATCCCATAAAAGCTTGGATAAGCCGTCTCCGGATAGCTAGATCAAAAGGGCTCAGAGATTCGATAGAAATTAAACGAGCGAATTTCCTAGAAACTGACTTGTCCAAAGCAGAAGTAATCTATGTCTTTCTCTCGGGAGGAACCAAGATTATGAAAAAACTCGAAGAGAAACTGTCAATTGAAAAACTAGACAACATTAATCCAAAGATCGCTTCGTACGTTCACACATTTCCTGATTTGAAGGAGGAATCTGCCAGTGGCGACATCAGAGTTTACTCACTCAGGGAGCTGAAAAGCAGGACAACGTAACTCCTTTGCAACTTAGGCAACATTTTCGGAAAGAAAGAGTAGCAATGATTTCCTCTACACAGGCGCTTACTCCTACCCATTTTTGCTAAAGAGGAAAAATGGTAAATGGGTTTTCATTCTATCAAGAACAAATTTAGCTCACAGATATGTTAGATTCGAGTAAGCACAGGAAAGATCCCCTCAATGACATAGCCGACCAGTATCAATCCACCGGTCCAGAGTGCTGCCATAACTGTATTTGCCATTCCCGGTACTAGTTCCATAGTTTTGTCATAGTTCCTCGAAAGTATCTTGCTTGCGCTTATCGCTTTTGGCAATGCGAATAGAGAAATTAGGGCAAAGGGAGTAACCACTCTCAGTAGCACTCCTAAGATCAAAGCTGCGTAAGCGCTGCCAATAAGAAGTTTGAATATCCTAGCACTTCGCTCTTTTCCCCACCTCGCGACAAGATGCATCCTTCCCTTTTGTGAGTCCGCCAAGGTGTCAGGAAATTCGTTGATGTAGAGAACACAAGTCGTGAGTGTTCCAAGAGTAATCCCCACAAAGATAGGTTCCACGGATAGCGTCTTGGTCATGACGAAGTAAGTGCCAAGCACAAGCAAAGGCCCCAAATTCAAACCTGCAAGCAATTCTCCCAAGGCATACCTTGCAAATATTGGAGAATATCCTACAACGGATACTATAGCGATGGCTAGAAGCGTTATCAAGATTGGACTGAAACCAATTGTTACGACAAAATATGCACCAATTGAGACTCCTCCGAGGAGAAATAACGCTCCTTCTAGCAGTACTTTGTTTGGTGTCATTCGCCTGGCTGGCAATATTCCACTGCCTCCGTTGAACGGCGTGCGAGTCGTAATCAGGTCTATTCCACTCCTATAGTCAAAGTAATCATTTAGAATGTTCACTGCAGCGTGCAGACACAAGGCCCCAGTAATTAGTAGAAGGGCTGAGACTGGACTGAAGGACCCATGGACCCAAGCGATCGCGATTCCAACTGAAACGATAATCAGGGAAAGCAATAGAAATGGAGCCCTGAGCTCACGGATCCACGCCCCGTGCATCTTTTTCCTCCCCTTTGTGCCGTGAAGTCACTTTTTCCCGCAGCAGTTTAGTCGTCCATGTATCCCATTTTCGGGTTTTTCTCTACTACTCTTTGAGAGCCTCTTTGACAAGTTGTGGAATCTGTGAAGGAAGCTCGGCAACTCTGACTCCCGCAGATTCGAGAGCTTCTATCTTGCTAGCGGCTGTTCCCGAACCCATCGAGATTATCGCGCCCGCATGACCCATTCTCTTTCCGGGTGGAGCTTGGCGCCCAGCTATGAACGAAACTATGGGTTTCTTCATCCCCTTTTGCTTGATTCTTTGAGCCAGTCTCTCCTCGGCATCTCCGCCAATTTCCCCTATTGCAACAATAGCTCGCGTTCCAGGATCGGCTTCAAAGAGGTCGACGATTTCTAGCACATCGCGCCCGATGACTGGATCCCCTCCGATTCCAACTGCTGTCGATTGTCCGTATCCTGCCTTTGTCAATACCCAAGCGATTTCGTAGGTTAGTGTTCCACTTCGAGACACCATACCAATATTTCCCTTGGAAAAGATGTGACCCGGCATGATTCCGACCTTGGTCTCTCCCGGCGAAATTAGGCCCGGACAATTGGGTCCGATCACCGTTACGTTGCTATCACGAGCGTAGTTGATGAATTTGAGTGAATCGTGCACTGGAACGTGCTCGGTGATATCTACGATCAGATTAATTCCTGAATCGATTGCCTCGTAAACGGCATCGCCCGCAAATTGAGCAGGAACGAATATGATGCTTGTGTTAATTTCTGGATGAGCGTCTTTTGCTTGCTTTACAGTTTCATATACCGGAACTTGGTCGACTTTCTCGCCTCCCTTGCCCGGCGTCACTCCCGCGACGATGTTTGTTCCGTACTTGAGCATCGACATCGTGTGCGTCGAACCCTCGCGACCAGTAGCCCCCTGAACGATAACGTTCGTGTTCTTATTCACAAGTATGGTCATTTTGTGTCACCGGCTTTCTCCTGCAATCTTCACTACGGCCTGCGCCGCCGATTCCATTGAATCCAAATATGAGATGTTGTTTTCTGCCAGAATCTTTCTTCCTTCCTCTTCATTAGTTCCAACCATCCTTACGACAAATGGTACCTTGACGTTTGACTCGCTCAGTGTCTTGACCAGCCCGAGCGCGACCTCATCGCATTTTGTTATGCCTCCGAGTACGTTGAGAAACACCGCTTTGAGATCAGTCTGCTCTAAACAAATCTTCACGGCCTTGTAGACTTCGTCTGCTCTTGATCCACCACCCATATCTAGAAAGTTAGCAGGCTTGCCCCCAAAATAAGCTACGACATCCAAAGTGGCCATAACAAGACCGGCCCCGTTTCCGATTATCCCAATGTCGCCATCAAGCTGGACAAAAGCGAGACCGGCCGCTTGAGCTTCCCTTTCAAGTGGAGAGAGTTCTTCATCCACTTGTTTGTATTCAGGGTGGCGAAAAGTCGCATTGTCGTCAAGAGTGATTCTCGCATCCAACGCGATCAGTGAGCCAGTTGAAGAATCTATTGCAAGCGGATTTGATTCGCACAGATCCGCATCCACACTTTCAAATATGGTAAAGACCTTTTGACAGATCGAAATGAATTCATTTGCTGTTTTGCCCGAAAGACCGATAGAGAGGCCGGCATCTCTTGCTTCAAAGGAATGCAAACCAATCAGCGGATCTATCTCTCGTCGAAAAATCTTGTCTGGCTTGGATCGTGCCAATTCTTCCAGGTCTATCCCGCCTTCAGCGCTGGTTATCAGAGCGATTCGTCTGCGGGCACGATCAACGGTGAAGCCGAGGTATAGTTCCTTTTCAGATTTCACTGCCTCGACGACGAGAACACTATTGACTTTGATACCTTTGATGACTGCCCCGATTAGTTGTTGCGCAATTGCAAATGCCTCGTCTGCGTTTTGGGCGAGCTTGATCCCTCCGGCTTTACCTCTGCCCGCAACCAGAATCTGGGACTTTACGACGACTGGCTTTCCTATTGCTTCAGCTGCTCTCTTGACTTCTTCGGGAGTTCTGCAAAGAGTTCCTTTCGGTACAGAAATGCCTGCTTTCTCAAAGAGCTCTCGTGCCTGATATTCGTGAATTTTCAATTCTTAGAAACATTCAACTCCAATTTTTTCTTCTTCAAATTCAGTAATGGGGAAAAGAAGGAAGGCATCCACTTTTCCCAAAAACCCAGGACTAGATTACGAGATATTCCATTTTTTGCGAGCAATAAAAGGTTAAATGTCGTTCAATGAAAGCTGAAAGCTCTCCTGAAATACTGGAAAGTACAACGTAGTGATTTAGTGAAAGAATGCCAATTACGGATGCCACGAAGAAACAAATGGCGCAAAAGCGCAGATTATTTTTCAAGATTTGCCTGAGATGCGGGTCAAAGAACCCAATTATGGCGACAAGGTGCAGGCACTGCAAATCTGAAGCTCTTAGGCTAAAGAACAGAACGCTCGGTGTCAAGAAGTAGAAGACGTGAAAACAGCGCCCCATCGGTCGGGAGCTTTGCTAGACTAGACCGCCGAGTAAAGAGAATAATATAATTAGACTGCGGGATAACCGATTTTTGCCGGGCGTGTGGTCCAGCTGGTCTAAGACACCGCTCTCACACAAGCTAGCGAACTGCTGTACTGGCTATGAACAGCGGGAATCGAGAGTTCGAATCTCTCCACGCCCACTCGATCTCTAACTCAAGACGTTATATGACCCCAAGAGTTAAGTTGAGTTTCTTACAATTTCTCAATTTAGTTTTGGTTTAGTTGCTTGCAGAGGATCAGAATTTAAGAGATCTTACAGAAAACTCAAAGTATTACCTTGATTTTGTCACTCCGAAATATGGAGGACAGTGCATTTCAAATTTACCTGATACGTTTTGTAAACTACTCCAAGTTAAAAGCGAGCATGTGCTAACCAGTCAGAGTTTGTATGATTATGCCGGTCAATCAAATATTGAAAATATAGTCTTCGTTCTTTTGGATGGTTTAGGATATAACTCCATTCAGTACGCGCGAGAGAAATTCGGATTCCCCTCCTTCGACAAGTTTCAGAAAAATTCTCTCATCCTTCCTCTGACGTCAGTTTTTCCATCCACAACAACTACTGCGACAACTAGTTTGCACACTGGTCTGACCCCGCAGGAACACGGGATCATAGGATACACAATGTACATGAGCGAAATTGGAGCCATAGCTCAAATGCTCGACATGGGCCCATTCTTCGGGAGAAGGTCGCTATTCGAAATAGGCTTTGACCCTCAAAAATTCATAGGAAAAATAACGTTGCATGAGAAATTAGCAGCTAGCGGCATTACCTCCAATCTCTACATTAACAAGTACATTGTAGGTAGCGGGCTGTCTCAGATTACAAATAGAGGCGCAAATACTGTTCCTATTCTAACTTCTCCAGACCTATTTGTCAGTTTGAGAAAAAATCTTGAAACTCAAAAGTCGAGTGGTGCTAGATTTCACTTTGCCTATTACGCGACTCCAGATACTATTGCTCATGCAAGAGGACCGTTCACTTCTACTTACGCATCAGAAGTCGAAGCGATCTTCTATACGATTCAACGCGAGCTCTTTGAGAAGCTGAATAAAGATGTCGCGAAGAGAACATTACTTTTGATTTCAGCTGATCACGGACTCGCAGAGATAAAGCAAGAAAATATCATCGACATAGCTTTGCATCCAGATCTTCTTCGAATGTTGAAGGTGCCACCCACTGGAGACTCTAGGTGTCTAATCCTTCATTCTAAATCAGAAGAAGAGATTCTGAAAATCGAAGATTATTTTCGTCTGCGCTTTTCTGATCAATTTCGGGTTATAAGATCTTCCAACGCTCTAAAGGAAGGATTATTTGGATTCGGAGAGATAAAGGAGCAGCTGCGCGATCGAATAGGGGACCTTATTGCCATACCCAAGGGGAATGTGGCCGTCGATAATTCTAATGTTCAGCCTCGAATAGAATACGTTCCGGGCCGACATGGGGGCCTCTCGGCGAATGAAATGATCGTCCCACTCATTGCGTCCAGACTAGCTTGAGAAAAAATAAGCTAGCCGTGGTCGTACTGGCTGCCAGCCTCAGTCTCGTAAAGTTGGATCAAAACTCCGTTTGAGCTTTTCGGAGAAATGAATGCGGTCTGCCACAAGGGGTCGCTTTCTAGGAATTTATCAACAATTCTAACTCGTTTTGACTTTAGATATTGAATTGTCTCCCTGATATCATAGACTTGGAAAGTCAGATGATGCAGTCCCTCGCCTCTTTCCCTCAAGAATTTTGTAAGAAAGCTTTCCTTTCCTTTGACCGGTTCTATCATTTCTATAGTCTGACCGCCTAATCTCACCTGCGTAAAGGTGTAATCAGCGGTAGTCCCAATTTGCTTATAGATCAGTTTCCTTGCGCCCAGAATATCACAATAAGTAGCAAGAGCTCTGTCTACGTCATTGACAGCCATTCCTACATGATCAAACCGCTTCAGAAGGCTCTGAAAACCGTCGTCGCTCATATGATTTCGAGAGACGGAAAAAAAGAAACTAAAAAGCCGACTGCATCTCTTTGGCTCAGGGCTCGAAGTTCCGAGTTTGAGCTTTTCTAAGCCAATGTCGTAGCTTGTTTCTCGGCAGCTTCGGCAGTCTGCTTGTTTGCCTTGAAAGACAAGCCGCAACCGCATGAGGCGGCAGCATTCGGGTTGTCGACCTTGAAGCCGGATGTCTGAAGAGTTTCCTCGTAATCTATCGTGGAGCCGCGCAAGTAGATCAAACTTAGCTTGTCAACTATGACCTTCACTCCGCTTGACTTTACTACCGCGTCATCACTTGATACCGAATCGTCAATAGACATCCCATAGGACATGCCAGCGCACCCACCGCCAGAAATGTAGAGCCTCAAACCAGCGTTTGGATTTGCTTCTTTCTCCAAGAGCTGCTTTATTCGATCTAGTGCCCTCGGTGTGATTTTGATCTGATCTGACGTTCCCACAATTAATGACATGGCCTCGCCTTCCTAATCCGATCCAATATGTTTGACTACGAATATATCTCTTATGGGTTCCGTTTTCATCTTTTAGCGCGGGAGAATCATGCCAAGCACGTTTCTCCCACCGGTGTAGATGATAACTTCATCGGATCGGCTTTCAGGGTTAGCGGCTCCTCCCCTTCGTTCGCTTTCCTGTACCATCGATTCACTTCCGATGCCTTTAGAATGGGCGAACCTCACCCACCCGCGATGAGATATGTTCATGACCGCGACAAGATCGCGATCAAACCATTTCATACACTTCTTACACCAAAGCTGTCTTGTCTTGTCTTTGCTACCTTGGAGACTCTGCCCGCATATGTAGCAGATCGATGATGTTCCTCTGGTCTCAGATTTGGTTAAGTGGATAACCGGAATTCCTTTCCAAGCAGCCTTATACTCGATCATGGTCTTTATCTTTGAATACTGCCAGTGATTATTCATTAGTCTATGATAATTTCTGCCCTGATAGTTACCTCTTTGATACATTGATCTGATGAATCTGATATCCTCAAAGACAATAGCTAGATTCTTGACGCTACAATGGACTACTGTATCGTTCGAAATCTTGTGGAGTATGTTCTCTGTTAGTTCTTGCGTCTTCTTGCATATTTTGAAGATATCCTTCTTCTAACTTCTACATCATTTCGCTTGAAGGATTGAATTTTTTCCTTAGTCGTGTCTCCAATTTTGATCACTCCTTCAGTATCGTAGTAAATTATCTGATCTTTGCTACCAGCTGTCAGATTTCGCAGGTTTCTGTCGATGCCCATTGTACCTTTGATATCTATAATCTCCGGGACTTCCTTCACTACGCAAAGAGAAAGCGTGGAAAGAGTGAGAGCAAAAGATTTTACCTTTAGTGACTTGTCATCTTCCAATATTTTTTGTGAATGACTTGTGAGAGGAATGTACTCGTATTGTTTTTCACCCAGTGGTATCCGAAGTTTTCCATTCTCTATTTTGAAACCATAACATGAAACTAGGATAGGTCTTCTGAGATGTGGATCCTTGCTAGGATAGCCTCGTCTGATGGATTTCTTTCTAGAAGCTAGAATTCCTGTAGCTTTAGAAATCGCGCAAGTTTGTAATACGATGGGAAATGATTGTATCTTTTTAGCTGAGAGTAAGATAGTTTCGAGAGCCTTTTCATTGTAGAGACATTGTTGTAAGCTAGGCCTATTCGGATAGTTTCATTTGTCATCTGCTTAAATTCGCGCATCAGAGAAAGTACTATCTCTGAAGGAGAATAACTCTGTTTGATTGATTTCTTAGCTAGCATGTGGAATGGTGTCTCTAGTATCGAGACTAACGCGGTCTATTTGACTTGTAATGGTCTATTCCATTCAAATCTCTGATTGAATTTTCTCCACGCCCACCGTAGATGAACATGGTTCTCTTATGCAGAGGCAGTCTTGCTCGCGGGTGCCACGAGAGGTAGGGACTCTTCACGAAGCTCGTCACTTGTAACATAAACGAGATCGATTTCGTCTCCGCTCGAAACATCTCTCTTAATTGCCGCCCGAATCGCTTTCAATCCCAATTCTCTAGCCTGTGCCTCGCTCATCCCGTCGGTATATCCATTTTCGACTACGCCGATCGCAATTTCAGCGCCAGAGCCTACCGCTGCATAATCATCTGGAATAACCGAGCCTAGAGGATCTAGGACATAAATAGATGGTTTGCTGTCGACTCCGCCCACCATGACTTGGGTAATGTATGGAAAGTACCTTCGTTCAAACATGATAACTGAAAGTAATTTCGCCACGGAATTGGCTGGCATCTTTCTTCTCGTTTCGAGTTCTCTTATCTTCACATACGATTGCAATTCCTTGATAAGAATCTGCATATCGCCAATCATACCTGCGCAAGCAGCACCCACTTTGTCAGTAACCTTGAAGGTCTTTTTACCGCTCTTGCTGACCACAAATCCGCCTAATGTAACTCGTCTCTCCGCCCCCAGAAGGACACCATCTTTGTACGCGATGCCCACAACGGTAGCTCCAGGAATATATGCTTCAGGAAATGCCAATCGCTAAAATCACTGATTTGAGTTCAATTTTGAGCCACAGGTTAAATAGACTTTTCGGCAATGCCTTCGACCTCTATTTTGAAGATCTTCCTTTCCGGTATTTCTGTGATCGAAGATTTCATCCCGGTCATCTTCTCTGAAATCCAGAGATTGGTTTCAAGATGCCTTGTAATCTTCGAGGTCGTAAAAAATGAGGAACCAGCCGTACAGCACGCGAGTGTCACGATCATATCCGAAAGGTGAGAGTCCACATTGGGTCGATTAGCTACTTCCTCGGTGAACGCTCTGGCAGCTTCGCTTCCAACTTCTTCCGCTCTTTTTCCTCTTTCCCCAATTGCCGAACACCCAATATATTCTTGATCCTTTTGCGTATGGACAAGAATGGAAGTCCCGGGAGAGAGGGATAGTTCGCCCGATTTCTGAATTGCATCTTGAACTCGTATATTAGATTGCTCTAAAGTATCCTTTGCAGATTCTAGTTCTCTTCTCGCGATATGCTCGGGCAGTGAGGAAGAACAACAAGCGAATATTGTGGCTTCCAAAGGATCTGACATTAAAGGTTCGTGCAATGTAAGTGGCTTTAAGGACGAATTTGATCCTGTTATTCGAACACGAATTACACCTCCGCCCTTCGGATAATATCCGCGCTGCCTTAGATCGATTTCTACATCTCCGCCGATCCGTCGGTAAATCGGTAAAACTAGCTTTTGAAGATAGTCAATTGTGGGACTAGCTGGAACTTCGGTGCCTCCGACAATTTCCAAGTCTAGATCGAGTCCTCTAAAAATCGCGATCGGAATCAGAGCCTGCGCAATTAACGTTACGCTACCAGCGGTTCCAGTCTCAATTCTCTTGAAAACCGAACGTTCAGGTTCTCCTGGAATAAACTCGATCGTTGTCGATCCTATTGTCGCCCCTGTGAGCTTGGATCTTGATATCTCGGCCGCGGAAATTACAGCTTGTAGATGCTGTGGCCGTAAGCCGGGCTCCTTTCTCCCAGCTCGAATGTTCTGGATTCTTATCGGTTTGTTCGTTATACAGGATAACGAGACAGCAGTTCTCAAAATCTGTCCTCCGCCTTCCCCCTGAGAGCCGTCAATCTTAATGAAGTCCATGCGTTACTGCGAACTATAGATGCGGGCCGCATTAATATATGCGAGGGAATCCTATTTTATTCTACCGAAGAATTAACGAAGAAGGCGTTTCACCGCCTAAAAGAAAGGAAGTACTTATTGGAGAACGAGTCTCGGAAATTGGACAAGCCCGTTGGATTACTTATCGGTCGTTTTCAGCCGCTTCATTTAGGCCATCTAAAATCGATCAATTACGCCCTCAAGGGAGTAGACCATCTGTATATCCTGGTCGGCAGCTCTCAAAAGAGTCATGAGCTCAGGAACCCGTTCACGGCCGGAGAGAGAATCCTCATGATTCGAAACGCATTGATCGACGAAAGATTGGATGCAAAAAGATACTTAATAATCCCAATTCCGGATGCGATAGGGCACGCCGTCTGGACTGCATTCATCGATCAGGTAGTTCCAAAATACGATGTGGTTTTCTCGAATGACCGACTGACGATTCAGCTCTTTAGGGAGAAAGGAGTCCAAGTCATTGAGCCAGACCTCTACGAACGCAAGGTTTATTCCGCGACTGAAGTCCGTAGGAGGATTATCGAGGGCGAGGATTGGAAGTCGCTAGTTCCTCCAGCGGTGGCCAAGGTGGTTGGCCCGATCATCAAGAAGGGCAGATTCAAGGCACTCGAATGACTGTAAGCGGGATTGAAAAAGAGAAAGGTTATCTCAGGGCATTTAGTGCTATCATATTGATTGAAGCTCGCTGAATGCCAATTAATGAAGGACGTCGTCTTTAGTTTCGACCATCGGATAAGGTATTTCGGGTTTCTCGATAACCGCGGAGGTATGATGATCAGTGAGCTGCATCACAAAGATTCTAGCCTTCATCATCCTGAGGAACAACTAGTACGCGATCTCACTTTTTTCAAGGGGGCAATGTCTTCCTGGGCATTATATTTCGGGCACGTCAAATATTCCGTCGTCGTTCACGAATCCTTCAAGATTGTAATGATCCCCGTTGACTCGGGACTAGTAATAGTCACAACCGAAGCGAGCTTCCCTATCCAAGGTATAGAGAGCATCTCTGAGAAGGTTAAGGAAGAGATCGCGGCGTTCGGCAAACTTTAGAAAGATATTCCCACCAACTCATTTCTTGACTCGGAGACAATATTTCTTTTACTTCTCCGAGAAATAAAAGATGGGCGTAGATGCAAGAATGAAAAAGCTCGTTATGCTTCCTGGTCCAACCAATGTCTCAGACCGAGTTTTGCAGGCAATGCTAAACTCGATCATCAATCATCGAGGTGAAGAATTCCATGCTTTGTACAAGAGAATCAGAGAAGGTTGCCAAGAAGTCTTTGAAACCAGGAACGAGATCGTCGTACTTTCTGCGTCTGGAACTGGAGGAGTAGATGCGGCAGTTGGATCAATCCTGAATCCAGGTGATTACGTCATCGTGCCTTCTTTTGGAGAATTTTCATCGCGCCTCGGGGAATCCGCGAGTTTTACGGGCGCAAATCTCGTGAATCCTACCGCGGAATTGGGGCAAGTTCCGTCTCTTGATGAGATTGACGACGCGATGAGGAAATCAGAAAAACCTAAAGCGCTTTGCGTCGTGTACAACGAAACTTCGACCGGAGTCACTTGGCGTCAGCTAAAGGAACTAAAGGATATAGCTTCGAAATACGGTGCCCTTTTTATCGTCGATGCAATTAGCGTTCTAGGTGGCGACGAGCTTCCCGTCGACAAGTTAGGCGTGGACATTTGCATAGCTGGGAGCCAAAAATGTCTTGCCGCGCCCCCTGGATTAGTAATTCTTTCGTTTTCTGACGACGCCAAAAAAGCTATGCGTGATGTAAAGCCGAGAAATCAGTATTTCGACATTCCAAGATATTTCAAGTTCGCCGAGCACGATGAAACGCCCTCAACGCCGTCGCTACCGCTTTTCTTTGCCCTTGACGAGGCCCTCAAGATAATCCAGGAGGAGGGTCTGGAAAAGAGAATCAGGAGGCATTCTATCTGCGCTAGAGCTTTTTACTCGGCGTTCGAGTCAATCGGGATGCCCGCCTTTGCCCAAGGTAAATTTAGATCAAACGTCGTGATCGGAATAAACTATCCGAAAGGAGTCGACGATGCGAAGTTTCGTTCAACGCTATCAAACAAATTCAGTGTCATGGTTGGCGGTGGATTCGGAAAATTGAAGGGAAGTATGTTTCGAATTGGCTCTATGGGGGACGTAGGTAGTGCAATCGTGTCGACCACTGTCGGAGCTTGCGCACAAGCTCTGAATGTGTCGGGCTATGCTTGCGACGCATCCAAAGCGCTTGGATCAGCTTGGAACGAGCTAAAGGAACTTTAAAGTCAACTCAACTCGCTGTCTATAACTTCAGCAGCTTTAGGGCGTTGTCCCCCAAGATCTTCTGCTTTGAAGATTCTTGTATTTTCAAGCGGCGTATTCTCTGGACTGCGTACTCAATATCCGTAATCTGGTGGGGATAGTCTGTGCCCAAGACCATCTTGTCTTCTCCGACGTAGGCGTAAGAAGACATCAAAACGTCCTCGTCGTAGCAAACGGTGTCGAGCCAAATCTTCTTGAGATAAGTCGAAGGCGGATTTTTGAGCTTCACCTTGCACTCAGGGTAAGCCTTGTATCCAATTTCGATTCTGCCACGGAGATATGGAAACACTCCGCCCGTATGAGTCGCCACTAGTTTCAAGTTCGGGATTCTCTCTAGTATCCCACTAAAGACGAGGCGCAAGATCGCCAGGCTCGTGTCCACTCCGAATCCTAGAATCGGAACCAGCCTGTATTCGTCCATGAATTTCGAATTGGCCGGCGAAGTAGGATGAATGAACAGAGGCACGTCCAATTTTGCAGCCTTCTCGTAAATTGGAACAAACTCTTCCGAATCGAGCGGTTTTCCATCCACGTTCGAGAAAATCATGGCTCCTCGCAGCCCTCGATCCTTCACAGCACGCTCAAGCTCTTCCACAGAAAGTTGAGGATCCTGCATCGGCAAAGTTGCTAGGGCAGTGAAGTTCTCGCGATATTTCTCTACAATGTCACCATATTGATCGTTCGTAATTCTTGCGAGTCTCACTCCTCTTTCGATTGTCTCACGCTCAACACCCGGCGTTGTGAGAGTGAGGACTTGGAGATCGATTCCAAATTTTTTCATGTCAGGCAAGCGATCTTCTAAATCGATATGAGGACCTACTACTATGTTGTAATCTCCCGCGTACTGGGTTATGAGCTGCCCACTCGCATCTTTCGTCATTGATGCGTAGCCCTTTCCATTTCTGAGTTCGCGGACATAGCCTGGAGGATAGAAGTGGTTATGAAAATCTACTACGGTCATCTAAGATATCGCAGTCCTTGTCCAGCGTAATCATTGATTTAAGCCCTAATGGAGCTTACCGCTCTGTTGGCGAAATGATTTTAACAATAACGGCCGACATGATTTTTTGCAATGCCATTGGAACAAGGAACATTGATACTTGCTGATTATACCGCGAAAATCAAGGACACGGGTCAGATTATTGATACTACTAGGAAGAGCGATGCCGAAAAAGCGGGCAACGCAGATCCTACACGAACTTATGAGCCGAGGCTAATCGCTGTCGGCGAAGGATGGGTCCTAAAGGGACTTGACGAGGCTTTGGCAAAATCCGATCCCGGCCAAACCCTCGACGTTGAGCTTTCACCCGACAAGGCGTTCGGGGTGAGAGATCCGGAACGTGTTTCACGGATGCCGATTAGGAAGTTTGGCGACAAGGCAGACGAACTCTCTATCGGTGCCGAAATCGAAGTGGACAATCGAGTTGGCATTGTGCGGGCTATCGAGTCAGGTCGGGTCTTTGTCGATTTCAATCACAAATATGCGGGAAAGACACTCGAATACAACGTAGACATCAAGGAAAAGTTAGAGTCTAGAGATGCGAAAGTTGAAGCCCTGATTAGGCGCCGACTTCCCATCGAAAAGGAGAAAGTCAAGTTTCAGTTCGGGGAAGGAGACAAGGTGGTTCAAGTTACAATCCCCAGCGATTACTTTCTGGTCGAGGGTCTACAGATAATAAAACGCGGCATCAGCCAAGATCTTTTCAAATTCCTAGAGCCGCTCGACAAGGTTGATTTTATCGAAGAATACGAAAATCCCGCGGAAAAGAAAGAAGCAGCTAAACCTGCTACTGAAGCTGCGCCGTCACCTACTGAGGCAAAATCGGAAGAAACTCAATCATCAACGTCTCAATCTGGGCAACAATCCAAAGCAGGAGAACAAGAAAAAGCAACAACGACCTCAGAAGAAGAGGACGAGGAAGAAACGGCTGCGCCTACTGCAACGACTAGCAAACGCAAGTCCTCTCGTTCGAAATAACTCACAACAATTGGAAACTATCACGCTGCTAAGACTGGGTCAATCAAATAACTCCGGTGTTTCGTGCAAGCGTCCCGGCAGTTTGTTCGGTCAGATTAGCCTCATTCAAAATGGTGTAACGTTCCTTTCGTATTTCTCTTGCCAGTATTAGGGCACGGATTATCTCTTCTTCGCTAGCTCCTATTTCCGAAGCTTTTGTGGGGCCTCCGATTCGATCCAGTGCATCTCGAACTTGTTTGTAGTCAAGCCCATGGAGCTTCGCCATCATTACCGTACCCATACCGCATTTC
The DNA here is from genome assembly GCA_030041295.1 of Nitrososphaerales archaeon. Classification (GTDB taxonomy): domain Archaea; phylum Thermoproteota; class Nitrososphaeria; order Nitrososphaerales; family CADDZS01; genus JASHOD01. The sequence continues at coordinate 17,801 of JASHOD010000145.1, read as the reverse complement.
TCACCGTGCATTCCCTTCCCCGGCGCCACGATATCCATCGCGTGAGAAAAGAGATGTTCGGATCCGCTGCACGGCCGGCTGCTACCGGCGATACCTGCTGCCACGCCAGCGCTGATTAGGGCTTCGACAACGACTCTGACGCTATCTCCGGATTTACTTGCAATTTCCGAAGAGTTCTCGATTACTAGATCCGCGGACAGAAGGGCAAGACTTGCAGAATAGCCACCGTAGTATTCGCCAGTCTTGTCACGCGCAAGCTGCCAGTCTCTTACAGCAGTAAGCTTGGAAATTAGGTCTCCGCATCCGCTTACCATAAGAGGAAATGGGGCCTTCGAAATTATCCCAATGTCGGCAACTATAGCGATTGGAGGTTTAGCCACGACAGAATAAGGGCGATCCAGTCCTTTTACCGAGGCAAATGGGCTAGAGATACCGTCATGGGAGGCGCTCGTTGGTACGCTCACAAAGGGGAGCTTCGATTTGAACGAAGCGAGCTTTGCGATATCGATTGACCTTCCGCCGCCTACTCCGATGATGAATGATGAGCCGGTCTTTTTCGCGAGTTTTTGGATCCGCTCGACTTCGTGAAAAGTCGATGGTCCCGAAAATTCCCAGTTGATCGCGAACTTTTTCTTTTCTAGAGATTGTAGAAGAGTGTCTCCGACGATTTTCTTTACGTTCGGACCCCAGACGATGAGAGCGCTGTTGCCGATTTCCAATTCTTCGAGAATTGCCCCGAGATCATTGATGATATCTTCGCCGACGACGACTTTTCTGGGGAGCTCCATCACATGCATTGGCAAGCTTCTAAGGAATCACGCTCTCCCGAACCATTAGAACCTCAATTATTCGGAAAGTTATTTAAAGGACTTTGCATAAACAGAAGCTTAGCCGGTATTCTCGCGGACTGAAATACTGCAATCTGCTGCTTTCCTTCTTCTACGTCTAACGTATTAGGAAAAGGAGAGCAGGGAAGTCAGGAACAAAACAAGACGTAAACGGCTTTCTTCGGCAAGGATTCCGGTCATTCATAGAGTGATAATTGTTTGCCACATCTGAACAAGGGACTAGACGATTTAGCGAATAGCAGCCCTGCTGAAAGAGCCCAAGAAATTAGAGCGAAAGTAGATGCGATGAAGTATCATGGTACGACAACTTGCGCAATGATTTGCAAAGACGGTGTCGTCCTGTGTACCGATACGAGGGTGACTGCAGGATATCTCTTCATCGCACATCGTCGAGGCAAGAAGATGTATCCTATCGACAGGCATGTCGGTGTTACTATCGCCGGGACTGTTGCGGACGCTCAGAACCTCATTGACACTTTGAAGTATTACGCTAACCTCTATCGCCTCGAAAATGAGGCGCCCATCCCGATCAAGTCGCTCGCGAGAATCTCCGCGAATATTTTCTACGCGAACAGAGCTTATCCGATGATCGCAGACTTTTTGATCGGCGGCGTTGATCCGGAGGAAGGGCCAGTTATTTACAGCGTGGACTTTTTTGGCGCCAATACGAAGGAGACCTTTGTTTCAACGGGAAGTGGTTCACCTGTCGCTTACGGAATCTTGGAAGATGAATACCGGAAGGACATGGCGGTAAAGGACGTGGTCCCGATAGCGATCAAGGCGGTGAGTGCGGCAATAAAGAGGAACGCCGGCACCGGAGACGGTTTCGATGTCGCAGTCGTGACGGCGGACGCTGGTTATCGGGAGTTAACCAGAGAAGAGAAGAATCAGTATCTTGTGACGATTCCCAGTAGCAGTAGAAGTTAAGTTTGACAGAACGGCAGAGCGCACAAACAGTAACAGCTGTAATTCTAAACCACATTCCAGCGGAAGCTGAGATAACTAGGGTAGAGTATGAAGGGCCCCGCATCGCCCTATACTCGAAGAACCCAAAGTTCCTCCAGCAGAACAGCTACATAGTGTCCGACCTAGTGAACATGGTCAAGCGCCGTGTGGTAGTTCGTACTGACAAGTCTATCCGAAAGGAAGAGCAAGAAGCTCAGGACCTAATTATGGCCGCTGTGCCTCCGGACGCAGGAGTGCAAAGCATATTCTTTGACGCAGCACTCGGAGAAGCGATACTTGAGGCGATAAAGCCGCTTCAGCTTACTCCCGAGAAGGGGTTCAACCCCATCGAACTCACGGATAAAACAGGTTGGAAGATTCGGATCAGAAAACACCCTCACATTCCATGTGCGACGATTCAGACCATCAACCTGACACTTACACAATCCGCGGCGGAGAGATCCAGATTCCTAAAGGAAGTCGGAGAGAACATCTTTCGACCAAGATTATCAGAGGAGTCCGAGGTGAGCTTGATGACGCTCGGAGCCTTCGAGGAAGTAGGGCGGTCATCAATCATTGTCTCGACTTCAGAGAGCAAGTTGTTGCTCGACTGCGGAATTCATCCCGGAGCAAGATCGACCTGGGACGCATATCCGCGCCTTGACTGGGCGGATATAGAATTGGACGAGCTCGACGCCGTAATAATTAGCCATGCGCATCTTGATCATACGGGCTTCTTGCCCGCACTTTACAAGTACGGATATGATGGCCCGGTTTACTGCACGGAACCAACACTCCCTCTAATGACGCTCCTTCAGCAGGATATGGTAAAACTAGGGCAGGCAGAGGGCGGAAGGCTTGTTTTTGACCAGCGCGACATAAAGGAAGTCATCAAGCACGCGATACTAGTTCCCTTTGGGCTAGTTACGGACGTGGCTCCGGACGTCAAGCTCGTTTTCAACAACGCAGGTCATATTCTGGGTTCAGCTACCGTTCATCTTCATATCGGCGAAGGTGCACACAACATTGTCTACACGGGAGATTACAAATATGGAAAAACGAGGTTGCTCGAGCCCGCATTCTGGAACTATCCGAGGGTGGAGACGCTCATCACGGAATCGACCTACGGGACTCGCGAGGACGTTTCGCCTCCTAGAGACGACGTCGAAAACAGGTTCGTCGGCATGGTAAACGAAACACTGAGGCAGGGCGGAAAGGTACTGATCCCAATCCCCGCGGTTGGACGAGCCCAGGAAATAATCCTCGTCATCAACGAAAACATGAAGCAAAAGAAACTGGTCGAAGCGCCGGTCTTTATCGAGGGAATGATCTCAGAGGCGACGGCGATCCACATCGCGTATCCCGAGTATTTGTCTCGCGACCTAAAGTACAAGATTTTGGAGGAGGATCAAAATCCGTTCTCCTCTGACTATTTCACAGTCGTCGATCATCCCAGTAACAGAGAAGAGGCGTTAAGAGAAGGACCGAGCATTATCATGGCAACGTCCGGCATGCTCGAGGGAGGGCCCGTATTGGAGTATTTCTCGTCGCTTGCCAGCTTGGAAAGTACGAGACTGCTCTTTGTTTCTTACCAAGTGCAGGGGACGATGGGTCGTCGAGTATTAGATGGCTCCAAGCAAGTGAGCTTACTTGGCGAGGGCGGAAAAATCAAGATAGTCGATGTGCGATGTCAGGTCGCCAGGATCGAGGGTTTTTCCGGTCACAGCGATTACAACCAAATAGTACGATACATCCAGAAGTTGAGACCTAAACTTCAACAAATCTTTGTGAATCATGGAGAAAAGAGAAAGACTGAGCTCCTTTCACAGGATCTTTCTAGAAGATTCAGACTTCCCGTTTCCCATCCTAGCGTTGAGGAAGCTATCAGAATTAGATAGATATTATGTCCTAGATGGCTAGGAGAAATTATAATTTCTATCTGTCGTTGTTGTTGTTGATTCTGTCCGAATCCGAACTGGTGCTACTTTCACCTCGCCAGATTCTCACCCCAGGAGGAGTGATCACAATCCTTTCTTCGCCCAGTCTAGCGATGTCCCCGCCGAACGATGTGCTAAACTCTGTCAGTTTCTCAATTGTCGTTTTTAGTTCCTCGAGGTTTCGTTGCGCCAAGGGAGTAATCTTCAGTATTACAATTGTGTTGTCTTTCACATCGGCTTTGATGCGTTCTAAGTCGCTGGAAGACTTTAGCGGGAGAGCTTTAAGCAAGATGGAATTGGGCGGACTGGAAAATGTCTGGGTGCTCTGGGCCCCGCCGCCAGAAGACCCTCCAATTGTCAATATAATTTCTGGTTCCTCGTTGTCTCTAGTATATCCTATTCATCCTTAAAACACTTTTATCGCATTAGCTTAAGAAAAGAGAGAGATCAAAGAAGACCCTTTTGGGCTTCCCATAGCTTGTCGCCCACATAATGTAGATTTTCGAGAGCTTGTCCTTTTTGCATAGAGCTAAGCGTTTCAAAATCCTCGTTGGCCCGACCAATAGCTATTGTCTTCGAATGCGAAGCTTCTCTGACGACCAAGAGAGACCCCTTCCTAAACTGCCCTGAAAAAGATACTATTCCAGGGCGCATGATATTTGCACCATTGACCACGAATTTTACGGCGCCTATATCGACCGTCGCAGTAGGAAGATAGGGCGTTACTTGCTCGTCTGGAATCAATGGAAAATGGATGGTCTCATTTCTTCTTCCAAAGTACAGTTTCAAACTTTTTTCGAAGATTATTGCAAGTGAAGGATCGTCGAGTTCTGCGATCTTTAGATCTTTTACTTTAGGTGGAGAAGGAGAACCATCAGTGTCGTCGGGCTTGAGCGACCAAGCCATTTTGAGAAAGTCCTCTGCTGCTTTCTTTGAAAGATTGTAAACCCGCAAGTAATCTCAGCACCGGCTTTCCTTGTGAATTGCTGCATAAGACGATACGATAAGAACATCGGTTGAGGGAACCGAGAATGCTTATAAGAGTTCACGATAAGGTGATTTTGCGAACACTTTTCCAATACGCTGCAGATTTTCATCAATTTAAAAAAACAGAGAGAGTTGTTGCTTACCCTTGTCGCAAGATATGGCAGTGAAGGTTTTGGATGAGAGTGTTGGAAAGATCGTTCTTATCAAGTTGAAAGGTGGCAAGACGATCAGAGGTAGCCTTCAGGGGTTTGATCAACATATGAACCTGCTCGTGGAGCAATCCGAAGAGATCTTGGAAGAAGGAAAGACAAATCCATTGGGCACTATTGTGGTAAGAGGGGATAATGTAGTCATCATCTCGCCCCCGAGGAACAGTGGCTAAGAAAGTAAGAGTTGAAATTAGGACATGGTCAGAGGAACTTCGTCGATGGGAAAGATGGGTCGGAGAAGGACCCATATAAGATGTAGAAGATGTGGGCATCATGCGTTTCATGTGAGAAGAAAAGTTTGCTCCAGTTGCGGCTTTGGAGCCACGCCAAAAATACGCAAATACTCTTGGATGACGTACTACCGCGGCTGAAATAGCCGAGGGAATCGTTGATTGGTTGTAAGCGAAATTTTCGTAGTCGTCATCGTATATGCCATCTTAATAACTATCTTTTCATCAGCGACTCTTTTTTTCGGAAGAGGCAACAAGAACAACAACTCTACATCGTCCAAATCATTCGTCACGAACGAATCACCACAGGAACAGGTGCAGGTGCCCTCAGAGGCCGACGACTCTAAGATAGTTGCCCTCAAGGAACGAGCAAAGGCCAGTCCGCCAAAGAGGATGATTCCGAAGGACCAGCTAGAGAAAGGAAAGAAGGAACTCCGGACTCTACTCGTTGAAAAAGAACTAGTCGCCGCCGCCCTGACGCGCCTATACCAGGCCGAAGCCTCGGGCGAGATTACGAAGGAAGAAAGGGAAACTTTGGGTGCGAGATATCGGGAGGAACTGAAGGGGTTAGACAAAAAGATCAGAGGATTAGATGTTTTCGTCGAAGTGGGTGATCTTGAGACCCTGAGAGATCAGTTGTTGCGGTTAATTGGAGAGAAAATAGAGGCTATCGAAAAAAGGATCGAACGCACCCAGCTTCAGGCGCAGCCCCTGATTCTAGAGATTCTAGAACGGAATTCTACAAGACCAAAGAGCCCTAGACCCTCCGAGGCCGCGGAAAAAATTGAGAAGAAGCCTCAAGTTCCTGATATCTCCGACCTGCTCGTACCATCGTCAACATCAGGATCTAGAGGCGTTGAAGAAAAAACTCCGGTTGTTATTAGCACACCTGCAGCAGAATTATCGACGACGCCTGGCCCTCAAGCGGAGATGACGATTACCGAACCGGTGTCTACTGATAGTAATATTTCCACTACCGAACGCACGAGAAAGAGAAATCCTACTTCGTCTGACAGACAAGTAGAAGAGTTGCAAAAGGAATTGCTTGAGGCGCTGGACAAATTGGAGAAGTTAGATGTAGAAGCTTGACGACCTTAGCGAGCGGAAAAAAAGAAGAAACGATGGAACTCGTAGGACGCGAGGTGGCACGTAAACATATCAAGAGCGGGATGGTGCTCGGCCTAGGAAGCGGCTCTGCGGTCGCAAAATTTGCTCGAGCTCTCGGAGAAGAGATTAGGTCAGGCGAGGTAAGAGAACTCTCTATTGTCCCATCATCCTTGCAAGCATTTCTCCTTGCTAGGGAAAACGCCCTTCCTCTAACAACCGACACGGCTCATTGCCCAACTAGTTTAGATGCAACAGTGGACGGGGCAGATCAGGTTTCCATTGCTTCGCGCTCGATGATTAAAGGCGGTGGCGGCGCTCTGCTGAAAGAAAAGGTAATTCTTTCGTCGTCAAAACATTCCTACATACTGATCGACTCTTCAAAAATTGTTCAAAAACTGACGAGATCAGTCCCTGTTGAAGTAATTCAGTTCGCGATAGATTCGGCCGACGAAATCATTCGAAGGGAGCACAACGCGGAAACCATTTTGAGAAAACTCGACAAGGGTTATCCCTACTACACAGAATCAGGAAATCTAATTTTAGATTGCCAATTCAAAAGACCGATTGACGACCCAATCGAATTGGAACGGTCGATCAAATCTGTCCCGGGGGTGGTGGAGATGGGCGTCTTCAATTGTCATGTTGACAAGTTCTATGTAGGAACCGAGAACGGTCGCGTCGAGTCGCACTGAACGAATGCGATCCTATGCCTGTTATTATAAGAATGGAGTAACGAATTAGTAATCTCCCCGGCCACCCGCAACATGATCGGTTTACTTTTAACCAAAGGAGACCATTTTGCTCCCCCCATTTTGTTAGCGCTTAGATCCTCCAAATTTGCAGACTTTATCGAGTCTATCACCCCTCTCCAAGCGTATGTTTCCTTGGAACCAGCCAAATGAGACATCCCGAGTTTCTTCCAAGAGAAGAGAAGATCTTCTAACCTGCCGCTTTGCTTCAATAAAAGCTTCACAAGAGTTTCGTTAGCATCCCAAGCTTCTTGTTCTAATTCGCTAGAAAGTTCAATGCCCGATTCAGTTTCGCAAACTAGGACAAACGATGTTGTAGTTCCTCTTTTAGTGGTATCACGGGGCATGGCAGGGATGATATTACTTTTAGCAAAAACCCTCTAGGCAGCACAGATTTTTGTTGCTCTGAAAATAACGCGCAAGAACTATCTTCTGTCGTTGTTGTCTTGGTCATCAAACTTGTTCCTATTCCTCCTAGACCAGAGGAAAGAAATTGCGATTGGTATAAGAAATACGAGCAAAATGAGATCGGCGGGTTCGAAGATTCCGGCGATTATCACGGCCGCGAGCGCTACGACCATAATTACTATCATTATAGCTCTCGCATTAGATCTAACTCTGCGGGCGTTTGCCTCAATTTCAGCGTCCGTACGGAACGGTCTTCGGTTAGAATTGTCGTAAGAAGACGAGTATCTTGGTTCTTGAGACCTCCGAGGGCCGTACTGGGTATAGTAATCCTTAGTCTCATACGATGACGAAGAACCTGGAATGCTTTTGTTCCTGTGAGTAACCAAGTAAAACGCGGCCACAACCATCAATACAAGTCCGCCGAAAACGGTTCCAATCACTATTGTAATTTCGTCGACCAATTCCTCAAGCCCGCTCCATTGATTATACCGCTAACCCTTGCCGCTACAATATATGCTATTAATCTACCCATAAGCTTTCCCTCCAAAGTCATTATGTTTGACGTGGTGCATGAAGGATGGCGCAGAAATCGAGCGAGAGACCAAACAGAATCCGGTTCAACAAATACTGTTCCAAATACGGATAATCCAATTTACTAAAGAGAGGTTACATTCTCTTCGCAGTTTTTTAATTGGCAGGACAATTCCACAGCATGCTAAACTTCTATTGGTTCACTGACAACTCAAATGTACGAATATATGTCGGGCGGCCTTGACCTATTTTCGGTTCTAAGGCTATTTGAATTCTAGTGGAAGCGATACTCAAGTTGACGATGGATCACCTTCCTCGTTTACATCCAAGATAGTCAGACTAGATCTTCTACATACGTGGACGACCACGATGTCATCCAGCGCGTACCGCGAGACTCTTCACGTGGCTTACTCCAAAGATAACATCACGGGTTACGGAGAGGGAGCGCCAATAGTTCGTTATCATGAAGACGCCGAGAGCGCAAGAGTCGCAGCAGAGTCGATGGGTGAAATTTTGCTTGCAGGTGACCCTATGCACTTCTCTAAAATTATGGAAAAAATATTCCATCAATTTCATGATGAATGGGCAGCAAAAGCCGCCGTAGACATTTCGCTTATGGACTGGGTTGGCAAGAGGTTGCAGATACCTCTCTACGCATACTTTGGGTTGGATCCGCAAGACGCTCCAGTAACGACGTTTTCCATCGGTATAGACACACCGGAGATTACAAGAGTGAAAGTGAGAGAGGCAAAGGACTATCCAGTCTTGAAAGTTAAGGTGGGATTGGATAAAGATGAAGAAACGATCTCTGCCGTCCGCAGCGTAACACCCAAGCCACTGAGAGTGGACGCAAACGAGGGATGGGAGGACAAAGAAGAGGCTGTAAGAAAAATCAAGTGGCTCGAAACACAAGGCGTCGAGTTTGTGGAACAACCGATGCCTTCTGATATGTTGGATGAAATGCGCTGGGTTCGCGAGCGAGTGCGTATGCCGATCATTGCGGATGAATCATGCCAGCGTGCCAGTAATATATCAAAGCTCAAGGGTATCTTCGATGGAGTGAACATTAAACTGGATAAGAGCGGAGGGATTCTTGAAGCATACAGGATGATTTTGATTGCAAAGTCGCTGGGCATGAAAACCATGCTCGGATGCATGGTCTCAAGCTCTGTATCCGTCACTGCCGCAGCCCATCTCTCTCCGCTTGTTGACTATGCTGATCTTGATGGTAATCTCTTGATCGCTAATGATCCTTTCAAAGGGGTGCAAGTTGAGCGAGGCAAGCTCGTTCTTCCCAGACAGCCTGGCTTGGGCTTGACAATGAAGTAGTCTCGCTTGCTGTGGGCACGGAATCGCTGAACCAAAAAATCGCTTCTTTCTTATCTATCAAGGGCAGGATGTTTTCGAAATCCTTGCTGTTTGCCTTTATTTCGTAGTTCTTCATAAATTCCTGCGGATTGCGGCTGATCTCGGTTCAAATCTGAATGGACCGTCCACAAGGGGGCCATCGCTTGTACATCACCATCGGTGTTAAAAAGTATACAATGAAGCATAGTCGCAATTCTCATCGTTGAGAATCTTCTAACCACTGTCAACTGCTTAAAGTGATAAGCGAATTGGGGCGTATGCTTCCAACATACAGGATTGGTTTGTAATCCTCGAATCGCCAGTACTCATCGAGAGTGAAGTCACTTATTGCCCTGACATAATTTACCCTTGCGATGAAAAGATCATGGTCCCCAGTTGCAAAGTTCTTTTGTACGTTACAAATAGCAAAAGCGCAAACTTGCTCGAGAACAGGAACGCCTCGAACAATTTTGTATGGGATATTATGTTCGCTGAGCTTATCTTTCTCACGATTCGTCGAGTCCGACGGTTTGGCTAAATCCAAGATGGCTCTTCGAGAGCTTTCAGGCTCAAAATTCATCCAATTAATTGAAAAACGTGAACTGGAACGAAGTATGCGATTTGTCCTGATACCCTTCCTTAGCGCGAGTGAAACCAATGGTGGAGAATCTGAGACTGAAGAACAACTATTAGCCGGCATTGCCCCAACATTATTTCTATACATTGAACAAATTATTACGGGCACATGCGGATTGAATAGCCGATAAACAACGCTTAGTTTTACCGGTCTAAGCTTAGGGTCTAAAAGTGAGATTCCCGTTTTCCTTTCGATTTTGTCCAGCAAATGGTTTCTCAGTTGTATCGTCTTGCACCAGAGCAAATAAAGGGTCTCGTCTTGTAGCACTATGGTTCAGGCTGAATATTATCACCAACTTTGAAGATCGTATGCTCGTGTCAAATAAGACTCTGCCGTACTCTTTAGCAGCAATGCGAGCTTTAATAGGTCTAGAACAACGTTAACATTCTTGTATGTCCTTAGCACGATATTACGACTTGCAAAAGCGATTATCATAGGACCATCTGGGTAGGTTTGAAAGTAAAGGAATTTGTTGAAAAGTTTGGTCAACCTTACTCTGAAATGCTTGGGATAGATCTCAATTTCTCAAAAAGTAAAGAAATTGCAAAATGGTTTCTCGCATCGATTCTCTACAGCAAACCCATAAGGGAATCTTCTGCTACTGAAACCTACAAGGTGTTCGAGGAACATAAAATTCTAACGGCCTCGAAGATTGTAGAATCAGGCTGGAACGGGCTGGTCTCGCTTCTTGATGAAGGTGGTTACACAAGATACGATTTCAGCACGGCAGAAAGGCTATTAGAAATCTTTGGGAATCTTCATAAGTATTATAATGATGACCTAAATCGACTTCATGCCTCCGCAATAGATTCGCGTGATTTGGAAAACAAACTGCGTGATCTTGGAAAAGGAATTGGAGATATCACTGTCAGTGTCTTCTTGAGGGATATGAGAAACACATGGTCTAAAGCAGATCCAGTTCCATCGCCTTTGGTTAGAGCAGGAATGAAGCATATGCGCATCAAGGATTTAAAAAAATTCGCGAAGGAAAATCGACTTGATATCATAAGGTTAGAAACAGCACTTCTAAGACTTGCGAAGGATTTCCTGAGAAAAGGCAAGCGATTGGAGATTGAACGCTAAAAATCTACCAAACTTCTCAAAATTAAGAATTGTAATTGTAACATAAACACAGCAATCTTGGTTGAAATTCTGGCTAGGATATCTTGATTAAAATGAAATGTCCAAAAATCAGAGTGTGTTTGTGGAAGACCTCAGTTGAGCGTTTCACTTCGGGTAATGAATCTCACAGAAGTGTCTCATGATTGGCTTGGCGATCTGTCCATTCGACTCTGTGAGGATAACTAACAAATCTAGCCCCTAAATTGCGTCGTACATGATAGAAAAAACGAGTCCAAGTCCGTTGCCATTTTGCTCTGAACTTGGATTCAGAAATGAAGTTACAGTCTCTGCAGTAATAATAACCGTTCAAGCTTGTCCTTTGCCGATAGCTTGCTCTAGCAAGGTGAGCAATTTGTTCTTTTCGTTAATCCCGATTCCCGCTCTTTGTGCGGGTGTCATTCCTTCAAGTGCCATGTGTGGCTTTACGAAATTGTAATGAATCCTTGGCCCTTCGGCTATTGCGGTCTCCATTGACTTCCATCCTCTTTGAACCTTCACTCGTTCTCTAAGAGTACCGTTCAATCTTTCAATTCGGTTATTGTTAGGATGTGGTAATTTCACTCTATTTATTCCGACATTCTTGATATGCTGAATATTCCATCCTTTTGAAGTAGAATATTTGATATGATTGTAAGCTCCCCAACTATCACTTCTAACTATCGAAGGTAAGCTATCCTTTGCGACTATGCGAGCTTCAGGAAATCGAGGAGAAACTGATTTCACCCGAAATGAAACGCTCTCTCTTTTTTTCACACGATGACGATACAGAACCGAAGCAATCCCGAATATAAAGGGACTATAGGAAAGAGCACTCTTGCGACACTAATTCTCAGATTTGATAAGTGTCTAGCCCATTTAAGAGGGAGGAGATTCCGCAACCAAGACGAGAGGTGATTTATTGAATTGGTACAATCTGGAGAGGAACGAGTTTCTCAGATAATGACAAAAGATGTAATTCACTCGATTGGTCCAAACGAAACCATTGAAAAGGCTGCAGAGAGGATGAAAAAGGTACAACGAGGATGTTTGATTGTGGTGGACAACGGCACACCCATAGGAATCATAACAGAACGAGACCTCGTTCAAAAGGTAATCGCGGAAAAAATAGAACCGGGAAAAGCAACCGTGTCAAAGATAATGTCATCACCGATTGTGACGATAGGACCCGAAGCCCTACTTTCGGATGCTGCGTTAATCATGTCCAAAAACAGGATAAGACGACTTCCCGTGATTGAGGGCACCGAGCTCGTCGGAATCCTTACGGTGACAGATTTTGCAAAATATATGCTTCGAAAATCAACATCTGATCAAATGCTGTCTGCGATGGCTAGGGCAAATCAATTACTGTGGCAGACAATTATACCAGAATAGATTTCTGTCAATTTGTTCGGATCATATCTGATTTTACTTATACCTGTGAGAGGATCGTCATCCTCGTGAACTCTGTACGAGAGAGAACTTGGATAAGGTCATGTCTTCCGAAGACGAATTCATAGCCTTTGTGGACTGAGTTCATGCTCCATCCCCCAGATCATAGGACGAGCTTCTAGGCCTGCATGCTCGAGAGAACAATCGAATACATGAAATCAAAGCGCGGCGTGTGGTTCGCTACTGCGCCAGAGGTTGCGGAGCACTGCGATAATGATCCAAATTTAGCTTTGAATTACGCGTGGAAGTGAAATACATATTTGTTTAGTAGAATGAGTTGAGAATGTAATTTGCACAAAAATAGGCTGGTCCATCTGCCTGTTTTTATGGTGTCCATGGGTTCACTTTCTGCACGCTTGAATCCCATATTGGTTGGAAAATTCGATCCACATGGCTCTGGAGCGCCTAATAGGACTGATTTGAACTGATAATCGGGATGGGCCGGACCGGATTTGAACCGGCGACCTCGTGATCTCTGCAATCCTCCTTTTGCAAATATCAGTCACGCGCTCTAAGTACACCCCCGAGCCATACAAGAATTAAATCAATTCTGATTGGCACAAGAGGTCCATGCTGAGCTACCGGCCCGAGGCGTAATTGTTTGATCCCGTACAAAAAGCAAAACGCGCAAGTCCTTTTTTTAACCTTGTGCTTCAGGATGCTTTCCCCTTTGCTTTCCTATTTGTTAGCAAGCAAACAATGTTCTACTGTGAATCGCCTTTCTTTCTCTTTATGATAGATGTTAGCAACTGGCAATATCTTCTTTAGAGGTTCTGCCCCATCTTCGAGCTGTGGATAAGAATTTCATAAACTATTATCCGCCCTTTTTTGACTCAGATGATAACTTCATCGGATCGACTATTCGGATTAGCGGTTCATCCCTTCGTTCGTGTTCCGACACCATCGCTTCACGTCCGATGCCTTTTGATTGGCTGAACCTCAGCCAACCCCTGCGAGAAATATTCATGACCGCGACTAGATCTCGATCAAACCATTTCTCACACTTCTTACACCAGAGCTGTCTTTTCTTTGTCTCTTCCGTGCTACTTAGGAGTCTCTCCCCGCATATGTAGCAGTTCGAACTTGTGCCTCTGGTTTCAGATTTAGTCAAGTGGATTATCGGGACTCCACTCCATTGAGCTTTATACTCAATCTGCCTCTTGATCTCTCCATAATGCCAGTGGTTGTTCATCTGCCTGCGATAGTCTTTTCCCTTACCATTTCCTTTTCTGTACATCGATCCGATATTCTTGATGTCCGCAAATACAATTGCTTTCTTCTTTTCCAAGGCGTTCTCAACGACATTCTTTGAGATAATATGATGGATTCGTTTCACTCTTTCTGATTTTCGTTCGCCGTATTTCGAAAAGATCCGCTTTCTGATCCTAACATCGTTGCGCTTGAATGATTTAATGACCTCCTTTGTTGTCTCGCCAATCCCTACAACCTTGCTCATGTCGTAAAATGTGACACTCTCCTGATTGCCCACGCAAAGATTCCTCAAGTTTCGATCTATTCCAATAGCGCCAGTGAGATCATTAAGTTCTGAAACTTCTTTTGCAATGCATAGGGATAGCGATGTTTCAGTCAGGAGGAATGATCTTACTTTGAGGCTCTGATCTTCGAGCATGCGCAGTGTATGTTTGTTCAAAGGAATGAACTCAAACTGCTTCTCGCCAAGAGGAAAACAGAGCCTGCCATTGACAATTTTAAAGCTGTAGCACGAAACCAAGATTGGCTTTTTCATGTAAGGGTCTTTCGTAAGATGCCCCCTTCTGATCGACTTCCTTCTCGATGCTAGGATTCCGACGGCTTTTGAGATTGCGCATAATTTATAGACAGAGGGTATGCTGTATTTCTTGAGTTGTTTGTAGGTGAGTAATGAGAGTTTCTTGAGCGAGGATGCATTGTTAGATAGTCCTACTCTTATTGCCTCGTTCGTCATATGTCTGTAATCTTGCATTAAGGCGAGTACTTTTTCTGATGGATTGAATGTCTGTTTGATTGATTTTCTAGCTAACACTTGAAAGTAATCTTAGGTGGAAGTATTGTCTTATATGAATGGTGATAGTTTATTTTTTCAAATATTTGATGAATTTTTATTCATACCGAACATGGAACAAATCTTCTTTAGACAAAAAGAAGCTAGGAGAAAGTTGGAAACTACACTCTTCCGGGCTGGTAGTTCAGTGGTAGTAACGCTCGCCTCGCACGCGAGAGGTCAGGGGTTCAAATCCCCTCCAGTCCATCTTAAATCAGAGGAACTAACATTTTAGAAATCTCCTGAAACAGCTACAGATTATGTGAGAGAGGTTTGGCCGAGGATTCAATTTTTACACATCTTTCGAACGCCTTTGGGAAAAATCATTTTTCCCTTGACAAGCCGCTTCAGTTGATGCTGAAATATTTTGCCAATGAGACACTCAATTTGAAATCACTTGGCGAGTATGTTGGGAACGAACTCTATGAAACTGCGCAATATGTAGACCAGTTTGCAGAGCCAAAGCTTGTCACTTGGGGCATAAACGGAGAAAGAGTTGACGAAGCGTGGCTTGCACCTTCTGAAAGAACAGCATTAGAGAAATTACTACATGAGTTTGGAGTAAACAGATCGCCCTACAAACAAGGCGGAAACTGGTTTGAGCATTATGCTTCAATTTATCTGATCGCAGATCCCGGAATAGCCTGCGTCATCACTCTCACAAATCAAACTGCTTACGCACTTTTTAAGTACGGAAATGAAGAACAAAAGAAAGCCATTCCATATTTGATAGGAGAAGCTCCCCCGCAAAAGTTTGGCGCAACCTGGTTTACCGAAATTCAGGGAGGAAGCGATCTCGGAGCAAACAAGGTAGAGGCAACAAAGAAAGGAGATGACTGGACAATAAATGGAGACACAAAATACTTTGCGAGCGATGCTGGTCTTGCTGATTATGCGCTAGTTACAGCTCGCGACAAAGATTCCCCTAGTGGAGCTAAGGGCTTGTCGTTATTTCTTCTCTCAAAACTAGATTCTTCAGGAAAGAGAAACTTTCTTGTCAGGCGGTTAAAGGACAAAAGTGCCACGCGAAATGTTCCCACTGGCGAAGTCGAATTTAGAGACAGCGAGGCCTCAATCATTGGGGAGGCGAGCAAGGGAATCTACTACACCATGGAAAATCTCACTGTCTCTCGACTTGCAAACTCGATGGGTGCGTTGGGCCTTGCGAGGAAATCGTATCTTGAATCTTACTACTACTGTCAAAAGAGATCATCCTTTGGAAAGAAGCTGAGCGAACACCCTCTGATACAGAAAGACCTTCTCGAAATGGAAATATGGATCGAAGGCAGCATGGCTCTTTCCTTCAAGGCGATAAACGCATTCCAGCAAAATTGGCATCTAGTGCCACCCTACTCCCAAAATTACGACTATGCCCGGGTTCTGACACATATCGCAAAGACCCTCACTGGCGACATGAGCGCCGAAGTCACAAAGAAAGCGATGGAGCTTCACGGCGGCATCGGTTTTCTTTCAGAGTTTCCAATTGAAAGACTGCATAGAGAATCACTCGTTACGCCAATTTGGGAGGGAGGCAGTAATATTCAGGCTCTTGACATGCTTGAGGCACTACTCTCTAAGGGAGCATCTCAGATACTTCTTAGTGATCTCAAGTTGTACGAAACAAGAATCAAAGACGGAAAGGAAATCTTCGAAAAGTGCAGAAGGATAATTGAAGAAACTCTAGGACTGATGACTCGATCGCCCAGACAAGTTGTTGAATTCTATGCGAAGGATTATCTCGCCAAGTTGGGGCATTCACTAGCGGCGATAATCCTTCTTGATCTCGGAAATTCTTTAAGTTCCGAGAGATTCTTGCTTGGAGGAGAGCTTTACTTTTACAGATTTTTGAGACAGAATGAAGAATACCTTCCTGAACGCATTGTATCAAAGGCACGACATTTCATTTCTATCGATGATGATGAAGCTTAGGCGCATGCAGCTTTCAGAGCTTCAATGACTCTCTCTGTTTCTTCTTCGTCGTTGTAAAAGTGAGGCGAAATTCTGAGAATCTTCTTGTCCAAGATTTCTCTTTCGGCAATCACAATGTCGGATTTAGCGAGCTTTTGGACAATCTCTATCGGTTTAATCCCGATTGTCTCTACAGGGATTATGCTTGTACGTGATGCTTGATCTGTTGTTCCAAGTGCCTTGTAGGATTTCGAATGCGACAAGAATTCAATGAGCATGTCTGCCAGATAGAGATTTTTCTTTCGCATCTTGTCTTGCCCAAAATCTGAAACGAGATCTATCGCGGCAGAAAGACCATAGGAATAATTCCAGTTTCTAAATCCTTCTTGCATCTTTTGTGCTGTTTCCAAAATATAGTACTCGCCAAATGGAGTGTAAGTGGACGAGTTTGGACCAAAATTCAGAGGTTCAATATATTCTACAGATTCCTTATTACAATAAAGAAATGCAAGACCAAGAGGTCCGCAGAGCCACTTCGCTGCAGTACCCGCAGCAAAGTCAGGATCGATTGTTTTCAAATCAACTGCAATACTTCCAACCGACTGCGACGCATCCAAGAAAAATAGTGCTCCTCGCTCATGAGCCATTTTAGATACTTCGGCGGCGGGCATTATCGAACCATAGTTGTATAAAACGTGGCTCATTACAACGAGTTTCGCTTTGGTGGTCTTTAGGGTGGAATCAAGCTCTGAAAGATCTGGAAAGCCGTAAGCATCAACCTTTAGATCAACTATGCTTCCCCCTTTGGCGTTAATGTAATACTTCCACGGGAGAAAATTTGAGGGATGTTCGTTTGTGCTTCC
Source organism: Nitrososphaerales archaeon (assembly GCA_030041295.1). Classification (GTDB taxonomy): domain Archaea; phylum Thermoproteota; class Nitrososphaeria; order Nitrososphaerales; family CADDZS01; genus JASHOD01. Next base: position 504 of record JASHOD010000145.1, on the reverse strand, counting down.
TCGTGTTACCACAATGTCACCCTTGTGGAGCTTGAACCCGTTTGCGATCAGATTGATACTTTGCGTAGCACTTTCTGTCAGAACTAGGTCTTCTGCCTCGACATTCAATACTTTTCCCAGTTTTCGCTTTGATTCTAATCCTGCCTCTTTCAGCTTGAGATAATACACATCGCTTGGACCGGAGCTAGCATAATTTTCCAACGCGCAAGTTATTGCGAGGGTTGCACGCTTGCTCATTGGAGTGTAAGATGCATTGTTGAAATACGCTGTTGTTTGCTTTATAGGAAATTCGTTATTGAGATTAATTTCAAGTTCTTGCACGATGTCTGTCTTCCTTCCCGAAAGCATTTAAACGAACGGCAGAGAAAGTGAAAAATGCTTCAAAGAAGAATATTACTTCCCTTACTTCTGGGCTCGTCGTCTAGCTTGGTTAGGACACCGCTCTGACTGCACATAACGCAAGAAAACGGCGGGGGTCGTGGGTTCAAGTCCCTCCGAGCCCAC